>CAYLRV010000117.1:0-1974 GCA_964386395.1 uncultured Chitinophaga sp. | reverse complement strand
TGAAATGGACACTTATTTCCGACAAAATCGTACAGGATAATGCTATCCAGGTAAATCCGGATGAAGTCAGGGCTTTTGCCAAACAACAATTGTTTAGCTATATGGGCGGCGCCAACCTGAGCGACGATCAGCCCTGGGTAGCTGACTATGTAGAAAAAATGATGAAAGACAGGAAGTATGTGGAAGAATCTTATAACCGCATACAGACACAAAAAATATTTGAGTGGGCAGCTGCGCAGGTAAATCCAACTGATAAAGCAATTTCAGCAGAAGACTTTACCAAGATGGTGGAAGAGCACCAGCATGATCACCATTAGTAGTTATTCTGTGAATTAGTTAAAAGGTTGATTAGGACGGTGCCTAATCAACCTTTTGTCATTTACTCCGGTCAAGTTGACACACATTTTGTGGTTTTATCATTTGGACGGATATTTGGGGTGTTACAGGTCTAATGTTTAAAGTTGAGCATTGGTTTTACTGAAAAGTAGAAATTTACCATTCTGTCAGAAAACAAGCCTTGAGAGAACTTTAAACATTAAACACTTAAACTTTAAACGTTTCCCGCATGACTTTCAACTCTGAATTTGAAAAATACGCCGTCAAGCATCATGGTATTTCCAGCAATACGCTAAACGGTTATGCCTCGCACCTGGTGACAGCTATGACGCCGAACATCATCGAAGAGCGTTCACTGAACGTGGCCGTGATGGACGTGTACAGCCGCCTGATGATGGACCGAATTATCTTTCTTGGCTACCCTATCAATGATGAGATAGCCAATATTGTAACGGCCCAGCTTTTATTCCTCGATTCTACCGACCGTACCCGTGATATCAATATGTACATCAACAGCCCCGGTGGCAGCGTTTACAGCGGACTGGGTGTATATGATACCATGCAGTATGTAAGCCCGGATATTGCCACCATTTGTATTGGTGTGGCTGCCTCTATGGCCTGCGTATTGCTGGGTGCCGGTACCAAAGGCAAACGGGCTGCGCTGAAGCATTCCCGCATCATGATGCACCAGCCAAGCGGCGCTATTGGCGGACAGGCAAGTGATATCCAGATTACGGTAAATGAAATCCGTAAACTGAAAAAAGAACTGTATGAGGTGGTAAATATTCACACCGGCAAACCGGTTGAACAGATTGAAAAGGATTTTGACCGGGATAACTGGATGACGGCTGCCGAAGCAAAAGAGTATGGACTGGTAGATGAAGTGCTGCTGACCAATCCGCGAAAACAGAAGAAAGACTGATTTTAGATAACAAAGAATAGATGATAGATAATAGTGGAGAAGGGGTAGTGTAAGACGATATACTGACTTTAAAAAAACAAGAAAATGAACCATAAGCAATTTTTATACGGTGACTTCAGGATGCCTGCCCGTCCGTTTGGTGGGGAAGATGAGGAAGAAGAAAAAGAAGAACGCCCAAAACAAGACAGCGAGTCAGGTATGTTTAACAAGAAGCTTGAACGTTACTTCTTTGATAAACGTTCAGTATACCTCTGGGGTGTGGTAGATGACAAAAGCGCCAAAGATGTGGTGAGCAAACTGCTTTTGCTGGATGCGGATAAGCCCGGCGAAGAAATTAAGTTTTACATCAACAGTCCCGGTGGCGTGGTAACGAGTGGCATGGTGATGTATGATACCATGCAGATGATTCAAAGCCCGGTAAGCACCATTTGTATGGGCCTGGCAGCCTCTATGGGCTCTATCCTGCTCAGCGGCGGTGTAAAAGGCAAACGCTATATTTTCCCGCATGGCGAGGTGATGATACACCAGCCAAGCCTGGGTGGCTATATACAGGGCGTCAGTGCCGACCTGGAGATACAGGCCAGGCAAACCCTGCGTGTAAAAGAAATCGGCGCCAGCATCCTGGCGAAGAATTGCGGTAAGACGATGGAGCAGATTATGAAGGATTTTGACCGTGATTACTGGATGGATGCCACAGAATCGGTTGCTTACGGCAT
>CAYLRV010000116.1:0-2023 GCA_964386395.1 uncultured Chitinophaga sp. | reverse complement strand
CTGCCTTTGATATAAGAGAAGGTTGTTTCATCAGGGGCAATCAAACCACAACGGCCGCCCATTTCAATACTCATATTGCAGATCGTCATCCTTGCTTCCATGGACAAACTGCGGATGGCTGACCCGGCAAATTCAACAGCATAACCCGTAGCGCCACTGGCCGTAATTTTTGAAAGAATGTAAAGGACAATATCTTTTGATACTACACCTTTATTCAATTCACCATCCACATTAATGCGCATGAGTTTGGGTTTGCTTTGCAGCAAACATTGAGTAGCCATTACCATTTCCACTTCGCTGGTTCCAATACCAAAGGCAATAGCTCCAAATGCACCATGCGTGGATGTATGGCTGTCACCACAAACAATCGTCATGCCCGGCTGGGTAACACCCAGTTCAGGGCCGATTACATGCACAATACCCTGGAAGGGATGACCGAGGCCATATAATTCTATACCGTGTTCAGCGCAGTTTTGTATTAATGCATCTACCTGCTTGCGGCTCAGTTCCTCCTTTATGGGCAGGTGCTGGTCTAATGTGGGTACATTATGATCGGCGGTGGCTACCACTTGTTGCGGGCGAAATACCTTAATGCCTCTTTTATTCAAGCCAGTAAATGCCTGTGGGCTGGTTACTTCATGAATGAAATGTTTGTCAATATATAAGACAGATGGGCCGCCGTCAATTGTTTTAACGATATGCTTTTCCCAGATTTTCTCAAATAAAGTCTTACCCATAGTGTGATAACAAAGCCCCTCACGGGGCTGTTTCAATAATTAAAATATTACGCTATCGCTGCCTGTGACTGGTATTGCTGTGCCATCGTAGCCAGATCAGCATCTTCCACCTCTTTCTTACTGTCAGCCACTCTCAGGAATTCGCTATATAAAACATCCACATCATTGCGGTCGAACTGGAAGCCGAGCTTTTGAAAACGAAAAGCTAAAGCACTTCTTCCGCTGCGGGCTGTTAATACAATTTTAGAGCTATCGGCGCCTACTTCTTCAGGACTGATTATTTCGTAAGTCTCTGCATTCTTCAAAAACCCATCCTGGTGAATGCCCGAAGAATGTGAGAAGGCGTTGCTGCCCACAATAGCTTTATTGGGCTGCACCGGCATACGCATAGTATCTGAAACCAGCCTGCTCAACGGATTTAATTTTTCTGCTTTGATATCAGTGTACAGGCCCAGGTGTTTGTGCTGTTTCAGAATCATCACCACTTCTTCCAGGGATGTGTTGCCGGCCCTTTCGCCAAGGCCATTAATGGTACATTCAATTTGTCTTGCACCAGCTATCACACCGGCAATTGAGTTGGCCGTTGCTAACCCAAGATCGTTATGACAATGGCAGGATATAAATGCCTTGTCAATATTGGGCACATTGTTCATCAGGTAAGCAATCTTCTCACCATACTGATGGGGGAGGCAGTAGCCGGTTGTGTCAGGAATGTTAACAGTAGTGGCACCTGCTGCAATCACGGCCTCAATTACCTGTGCCAGGTAATCATTATCAGTACGGCCGGCGTCTTCAGCATAAAATTCCACATCATCGGTATAGTTTCTGGCCCACTTTACACATTGCACAGCCCTTGCTAATATATCTTCCCGGTTAGAATTGAATTTTGCTTTGATATGCAGGTCTGAAGTGCCGATACCGGTATGTATCCGTGGCCTTACTGCATGTTTCAAAGCCTCACCGGCAGCTTCAATATCTTTTTGCACCGCACGGCTAAGCCCACAAACAGTTGTATGTTTTATCGCTTTTGCAATCTGGTTTACTGATTCAAAATCGCCGGGTGAAGAAATTGGAAAGCCGGCTTCGATAATATCCACGCCTAAATCCTCGAGTTGGAGTGCCAGCATCAGCTTCTCTTTTGCATTGAGTTTACAACCGGGAACTTGCTCGCCGTCACGTAGGGTGGTATCAAATATCCGAACCTTGCCTTCTGCCATAATTAATTGATAAAGATGAAGAGATAAAAATGCAGGCTGCTTACTTTTGTACCTGTCCCGGCACAGTAT
>CAYLRV010000115.1:0-2277 GCA_964386395.1 uncultured Chitinophaga sp. | reverse complement strand
ATGCCGGAACAGCAACCTTTGCGCAGATTGACCCTGCAGAGAAAAAAGACACGTCCATCATCGATGAGGTGAAAGATGCAGTGCTGGATAATATTCCGGTGGTATCATTAGACGAAAATGATTTGGGTGACGGCGGTACACAAGGAACCTCCTCACTGCTTACAGCAGGACGGGATCCGTTTTACTCAGCGGCCCAGTTCAACTTCAGTTCAGTTCGCTTCCGCATCCGTGGTTATGATAACGACCTGTTCAGTACATATATGAATGGTATCCCGATGGATAACCTGGACAATGGTTTTACGCCATTTGGTCTTTGGGGAGGATTGAACGATGTTATGCGCAACAGGGATATTTCATGGGGCCTCCGCCACAACACATTTGCCTTCGGCGATATTGGAAGCAATACCAATATCGACTCACGTGCAAGCCGTCAACGGGCGCAAACGAGCATTGGCTATGCCGGATCTAACCGTAACTATAATAACCGGCTGATGATTACGCACTCTACCGGCCTAAGTAAAAAAGGATGGGCCTTTACACTCAGTGGCAGCCGCCGCTGGGCCGATGAAGGGTATGTACCAGGTACCTTTTATAATGGGTATGCCTATTTCGCAGCTATTGATAAACGCATTGGCCAGAACCACCTGCTTTCGTTAACTGCCTTTGGGGCCCCTACAGAAAACGGTCGCCAGGGCGCAGCTGTAACAGAGTCGATGGATCTTGCAGGCACACATTATTATAACCCAAACTGGGGTTACCAAAATGGCGAGAAAAGAAATGCAAGCATTGGCCGCACACACCAGCCCGTTTTTATCCTTACACATGATTACCGGTTGAAT
This sequence comes from uncultured Chitinophaga sp., assembly GCA_964386395.1. Classification (GTDB taxonomy): domain Bacteria; phylum Bacteroidota; class Bacteroidia; order Chitinophagales; family Chitinophagaceae; genus JJ008. The sequence goes on along the minus strand of CAYLRV010000115.1, from coordinate 1,438 downwards.
AACACCACTACGCTGACAACAGCTGCTGGTTTCTCATTTGGCAACCGTAGTGTAACCGCACTGGATTGGTACAACGCTGCTGATCCGCGTCCTGATTACTACCGCTATTTGCCCAGCTATACTTCTACATGGTCAAGCAGCCCCGACGGAGCACAAGGCCAGCTGTTGTATGAGTTGATGAAAAATGATATTAACTATCGTCAAATCAACTGGCAGCGCTTGTATGATATTAACCGCGACAGCTATTCAACTATTAATGATGCGAATGGCATTTCGGGTAATACTGTTAGCGGACACCGCTCCCGTTATATCATTGAAGAAAGAATTATCAATACACAGCGCTTTAATGCGAACTCGGTTATCAATACCAAGTTTGGTGAAAATGTAGATTTCACGGCTGGCGCTTCTTACCAGTTCCAAAATAACCACTATTATAAAGAAGTGGATGACCTGCTGGGTGGTGAGTTTTATGTGAACGTAAACCAGTTTGCTGAACGTGACTTCCCCGCTAATAACGTGGTAAACCAGTTTGATATCGACAACCCTAACCGTATTCTTTATAAAGGAGACAAGTTTGGGTATGACTATAATATTAATATCAGCCGTGCAGCTGCCTGGGCACAAGGTGTGTTTAAATTCAGCAAAGTGGATTTCTTCCTGGCCGGTACTATTTCTCAAACAGAATTTTACCGCAAAGGCAATGTACGCAACGGCCTTTTCCCGAACGATTCTAAAGGCGAAGGCACCCGCAATGATTTTACCAACTATGGTGGTAAGGCGGGCGTAACCTATAAAATAAACGGACGTAACTACATTTTTGCAAATGCTTCTTACCAGACCAGGTCACCTTATTTCGAAAACGTATATGTTTCTCCACGTACACGTAATGCCCAACAGGCAAACGTTGTAAGTGAGACAATACAGACCGGTGAGGCTGGTTATGTAATGAATGCGCCTAAATTTAAAATCAGGCTGAGTGGTTACTATACCAAATTTGAAGATGGTATGGATGTAATGTCATTCTACCACGACAGCTACCAGAACTTTGTAAACTATGCCATCAGTGGTATCGACAAACTGCATTTTGGTGGTGAGTTTGGAATCGAAGCAAGACTCTCTTCTACCATCACTGTAAATGCTGCTGCTGCTGTGGGCCGCTATTACTATGACAGCAAACAAAGCGCTGTAATTACAGTCGACAACAGTGCTTCCATTTTAGGTCAGCAAATTATCTATGCAGAAAACTTCCGTGTTCCTTCTACGCCGATGGAAGCGTACAGTGCTGGTATCAGCTACCGCTCACCGAAGTTTTGGTTTGTAAGCCTTACGGGTAATTATTTTGACCAGTCATACCTGAGCATGAACCCGCTGCGCCGCACCTGGGATGCATTAAAATTTGCACAAGCCGGTACGCCTGCCTATAATGAAATATTCAACC
>CAYLRV010000114.1:0-2476 GCA_964386395.1 uncultured Chitinophaga sp. | reverse complement strand
CCCTCTCGGCTGTATTGGGCGGCAGGTAATCTGCCAATGTGGCTACAGGAACTTCTTTTTTAGGCATTCGTTTTCTTGCGCAGCAGTTTCATCAACGCCCGGATTTCAATGGCTGTATAAATGATATAAAACAACCCGCAGATGAGCAGGCCGGGCTTATTTACATTTTTCTTTACCGCCATAATATAAATGAAGGCGGCTGCAGCCAGTACAAAAAATTTAATCATAAACCCGCCGTACAAGGCACGGAGAAATGCGTTCGGGTTTTTATTCTCAAATGATTTTTTGTTGAGCGCCCATGCAATCAGGCTGACCCCAAAAACCAGCAGGTTGCCAATAATGAGTACGTTGGGATCAATGCCCTGTTTTAGCAGCCAGTTTTTACCGGTGATAAAAAAAGCAGACAAGGCGGCAAACAGGAAAAATAATGGCCGGATGGGCTGGAGGGATTCTTTCGTCATGTGTTCTTGTTACGCTTCGTTTCCCTGTATATTTTATAAAAAATGGCCGACAGGGTCAGCAAAGGTAAGACACAGGCGAATACCGGTGAGGCATGCAGCCATTTATCTGCCTGCAAACCCACAAATACAGCAAGGCCAATGGCTGCTATTAATTGCGAGCCAAGACTGGCATACCGCATAAAAAATTTGCGGTTATCCGGAGCTATGTTTTTCGGCTTACCGGGCGGCGGCTGTTGGTTGCTCATTGTTTGTCATCTCTACTACATTTCCACCCATATGACACTGACCGTTGAAGGTGGCAGAAGGTTCCACCTGCAATTTGCCTGCATATAAATTACCTGATACCACACAATTCCCTTTTAGCTGCAAAAGTTCCTTTGCCCGGATATTACCGGCCACTTTTCCGGTAATATCAGCCTGGTTGCAGGTAATATCGCCTTCAACTGAACCACTGTTTCCAATAATAATTTTGGCTTTGCTGGTAATATTACCGGCTACATTACCATCAATACGCAGGTCACCGCTGCTGCTGATGTCGCCGGTAAGGGTGGTGCCTGCGCCAATAAGTGTGGCGCTTCCACCGGGTGCTGAGGTTGGCATATCGTCGTCGTGTTTGGTTTTATTAAACATAGCGTTGGGTTTTAATCGTCTGAAGGCTCGGGCTTCGGCACATCAATCCGGTTGGTATCCAGCACTATCGTATTACCATTGCTCAACGGGCCTTTTTTCAATCCCTGGTAATATTGCTCAAATTTTTTCACTTTCGCTTCTGTTTCATCTACCCGCACTTTCAGGCTTCTAAGCTCATTGGCCGACTGATAGTCAGTATTAGTGCCGGGAATATAGTACTTAAGCGGGGTAAAAACGATAAGTGCCACCGTAAGCCCCACCAAAAGAACAAAAATTGTGCTCAATAGTATATAAACGCTCAATCTGGATAACTTAAAGGTCACAACTTCTTCATAGGTATCATCATTCATCACCACCAGCCGGTAGCGGTTACGCAACCGCTGCAAGGTGTTACCCGCATCTAATTTTACCATAACCAATAATTTGGATTCTAAAGGTAAGGAGCAAAGCCAGTTTTTGCCAGTTTCAGGGACTTTTTTCACCGATTTTTTGAGGAAAAAAACAGGTGCCTGGCATACTAAAATATTTGAAATTCAGTTAATAAGGTTTTAGATTGCGCCCGAGAATGAGACAGAGAATGCGATTCAACCGATATACGAATACTGCTTTAGCTTTTCTAATCCTGCTTATAGCCCCGGCTATCGCATTTGCGCAGCCCGCACCCGAGGATTTAAAAATTAAGAAACCGAAGGAATACGAGGAAAGAGTACTTCGTTCTGAAAAAACGGGTGAGAAAAAATTCACCATCCCCCGCCGCTTTATCCAGAATACGGTTACACATTACAACTATTTCTATAACGCTAACAATAAGATCAACGAGGTGATAGAAAAAGCGAAACTCGCTTTCCAGGATGATTATTCTCGCCTCCTCCCCTTTTATAATTATTCGCTTGATGTTACTGCTGCTGATTCCATACAACTGGACTCGGTAGTGTATAAGGCATCGTCAGCTATCGCCCTCCATGATTTGCGCAATGACTGGGTGGATAATATGTACCTGCTCTGGGGCAAATCATACTACCTGCAAAAGAAGTTTGATTCAGCCTACCTGATGCTGCAGTATATCAATTACACATTTGCACCAAAAGAAAAAGACGGCTATTACAAAACTATCGGCAGTAATAAAGATGGCAATACCGCTTACAGCATTTCTACGAAAGAAAAGAAAAGCATCCCCCGTAAAGTTTTCTCCCGGCCACCCAGCCGTAATGATGCCTTTATCTGGCAGATACGCAATTTCGTAGTACAAGATCAACTGGCCGAAGCAGCCAGCCTGATTGTTACACTGCGAAACGACCCTGCCTTTCCAAAACGTTTGAATAATGATCTTGCTGAAGTACAGGCATACTGGTTTTACAAACAAGGTATGTGGGATAGTGCGGCCA
>CAYLRV010000113.1:0-2552 GCA_964386395.1 uncultured Chitinophaga sp. | reverse complement strand
CATACCTTTGCTGGTAGTGGTTGTTGCTATTTTATCCAGCACATCAAACCCGCTGATCAGTTCGCCGAAAACCGTGTAACCCCCGTCTAAATGCGGGGCGCCTCCGTTTGTTGTATAAGCAGCCCTTTGTTCAGGGGAATATTTTTTTCCCGACCGTGTTTCTAAAATATCAAGGTCAGATGCGGTGAATTTTTTTCCATGTACAATATAAAACTGGCTGCCACTGCTTTCCCGGTTAGGATTTACATTATCGCCCATGCGGGCTGCGGCCAGTGCCCCTCTTTTATGAAAAAGGGATGATTTGATTTCGGCGGGTACGGTATAGCCTGGTCCACCATTACCAAGCGGTTGTCCGGCCGGAGCTGATTTACTCAAGGGGTCCCCACTTTGAATCATAAAATCTTTAATCACCCGGTGGAAAAGAATACTGTCGAAAAAACCAACTTTTACCAGCTTTAAAAAGTTATTGCGGTGCAGGGGGGTTGAGTCTGAGAGTCGGAGCACCATATCGCCCATGGATGTTTGGATCAGCACATCCATTTTATAGTCCTTCTTTTTTAGGGTGGAATCTTTTTGGGCTATTGCCAGCATTGAACAGCAAGCAAGAAACGTTACGAATGTTATTTTTTTCATTATAGAGATTTATAAATCGTTTTGTTCAAAATACAACAGAATATGATCCTTCAAAAACCCTTCCTGTTCAGGCATCGTCATATCAGGTACTATTTTTAGTTGCTTAAAATGCGGCCATCCGTCTTCATCCACCCGATCGAGTTCGTAATAGCCGCTTTGCGAAAGCAGGCTGCATACAGCGATATGCATCAGGTCCTGTTTTTGCTCTTTTGTAAATTTTTCTTTTATATCGCCAAATTCCTGCACACCGATCAGGAAAAGAATAGTTTCCATATCCGGCTTTTTACCAAACCGCTCTACCAGTTTGGCTTCCAGGTTCCACCAGCGCTGCTGCAAATCATCACTTGTAAACATAGCGGCAAAGATAAGGGCCGGTAAGTTGATGATGACTGTGTTATCTTTGCGCTCCGAAGGAAATTCCCGGACCAAAATTTAAATGGCATGTTGCAGTTACAGGTATTAAGACAAAACACAGAGGCAGTAAAAAAGAAACTGGCGATTAAGCATTTTGCAGAAACAGCATTAGTGGATACTATTATCTCGCTGGACGATGAGCGCAAAAAAATGCAACTGGAGTTTGATAACAACCAAGCGAAAGTGAACAGCGCTTCCAAAGAGATTGGTGCCCTGATGGCTAAAGGCCAGAAAGAAGAAGCTGAAGCTAAGAAGCAGGAAGTGGCGGCACTCAAAGCAACATTACAGCCTATTTCCGACAGGCTGGGTGAGGTAGAAAAGCAATTGCAGGATGAGTTGGTAAAACTGCCGAACCTGCCTGCCGACCAGGTACCTGTTGGAAAAACGCCTGCCGATAACCAAGTGGTACGTGAAGGAGGGGTAAAGCTACAACTTCCCGCTGGTGCTGTTCCGCATTGGGATTTGATCAAACAGTATGATATTGTCGATTTTGAAACCGGCGCTAAAATTACCGGCAGCGGTTTTGCTTTGTTCAAAGGACAAGGTGCAAAACTGCAGCGGGCTCTGATACAGTATTTTCTGGACTTCAATACCGCAGCAGGTTATACTGAGTATCACCCACCTTTTATGGTGAATGAAGCATCTGCATTTGGCACTGGCCAATTGCCCGATAAAGAAGGGCAGATGTATTATATGCCTGCGGACAATTTTTATATGATCCCCACGTCAGAGGTGCCTGTAACGAATATATACCGTGATGAAATACTAAAAGGAGAAAACCTGCCTGTACGAATGACAGCCTACTCTCCTTGTTTCAGGCGGGAAGCCGGCAGTTTTGGAAAAGATGTAAGGGGGCTGAACAGGGTTCACCAGTTTGAAAAAGTAGAAATCGTGCAACTTACACACCCGGAGAAAAGTTATGAAGCATTGGATGAGATGGTGGCACATATTGAGAAACTATTGAACAGCCTTGAGCTCCCTTACCGCATCCTCAGGCTATGCGGGGGAGATATGAGTTTTACATCAGCTATCACCTATGATTTTGAAGTATACAGTGCTGCACAGGAAAGATGGCTGGAAGTAAGTTCTGTTTCCAATTTTGAATCATACCAGGCCAACCGGATGAAGATCCGCTTCAAGGATGAGAAAGGTAAAACACAGTTGGTTCATTCACTTAATGGCAGTTCACTGGCGCTTCCAAGAATTATTGCCTGCATACTGGAGAATAACCAAACAACGGAAGGTATCCGCATTCCTGAAGCGGTACAACCATATTTTGGTGGAAGCAGTATAAAGTAATGATATCATTAGTTGTAAGTAAAAGAGCCGCAATTGCGGCTCTTTTTATTGGTGTGTGGTATGCAAAACGATTATTAGGGTTGTGCAAAACTGTTTCTTGGGCCGCCGCTGATAAAAGTGGCAAGCATCCTTGATTTTTGTCCGGCGCTGAACATATACATACAAGCATCGTCCGTATAGTCCATATAGTTCATCGTCATTTCTAC
>CAYLRV010000112.1:0-2723 GCA_964386395.1 uncultured Chitinophaga sp. | reverse complement strand
GCAAAGGTAACTATGAAGAGCCGGGGCTGGAAAAACAATCGCCGAAAGCTGGATTTTTGGGGATAAAAAGGGTAATACTACCACTGAGTCAAGCTTCTTGTTTGGAAAAAAGGCCGGTATAGTTTATGCCGAGGCCTGGGGCCGTGGAGCAGGTTACTTTTCCGAACGCATAGCTGAGGCCGGTTGCCAGATCTTCCTCCAATAGTAAGGGCCCGTCCATATCCACATGGTCGATGAATGGCAGCAGGTGGGCAATAGCTGCGGAACCAATGGTGGATTCATTCATACACCCCACCATAACCTGCATGTCCAGTTCCCGGGCACGGGTTATCATACGGCGTGCCGGGGTAATGCCGCTGCACTTGGTCAGTTTTATATTGATGCCATGAAAATGATCCAGGCATTTGTCGACATCCGATTCAACGACACATGATTCATCAGCAAAAAGCGGCAGGGATGATTCTTTATAAAGCGTTTTCATGCCATCCCAGTTATCTTTCGCCAGCGGTTGTTCTACCAATTCCACGCCCAGTTCTTTTAATCGTGGAATTAGTTTTAATGCTGTGTCCAGATCCCAGGCAGCATTCGCATCCACCCGTAAAGTAGCATCTGTGTTTTCACGCAATGCTTTTACAATGGCAATATCATCCGCTGTGCCGACTTTTATTTTATAGATAGGCCAGGGCAGTTCCTTCATCTTGGCCACCATTTTGTCAATATTGTCAATACCGATGGTATAGTCGCAGACAGCGCTTTTCGACATATCTCCACCCCATAATTCAAAAAGGGGCTTGTTCTTCATTTTGCCATAGATATCCCAGGCAGCAATATCGAGGGCGCAGACTAAGAAATTATTTTGCGGAAACAAATGATGCAGGTAATGCCAGTAACGTTCAGGTTCAGTGAAAGCAAATTTTTCGACAAAGATTTTCTTTGCCTCCAAATCAGCCATCATTTTATCAACGGGGATATTGTAATAGGCAATCGCCGGTGCTTCGCCATAACCCTTGATGCCAAAATGTTCTAACTCCACCACCAATGTAGGCTGGTGTGTTTTCGTTCCCTTTGAGATCGTAAACGGGTGACGAAATTTTAAGTTAAACGGCCAATACTGGACTTTCATGTTCCGGTATGAGTTATTCAGCCGTAGCGGCGCCCAGCATATATTCTCTGTTCAGGCGGGCAATGTTTTCAATAGATATTTCTTTCGGGCAAACTGCTTCGCAGGCGCCGGTGTTAGTACAAGCACCAAAGCCTTCTTTGTCCATTTGCGCCACCATTTTGGTTGCCCTGGATTTTTTCTCAGGCGCACCTTGTGGTAACAAAGCGAGGTGCGATACTTTGGCTGATAAGAACAGCATCGCTGAGGAATTTTTACATGCAGCCACACAAGCACCGCAACCAATACAGGCAGCCGCCGCAAAAGCTGCATCTGCTTTATCTTTTTCAACAGGAATCGAATTTGCATCTACGGCATTACCGGTATTAACAGATATGTAACCCCCGGCCTGGATGATGCGATCGAAAGCGGACCTGTCAACTACTAAGTCTTTAATAACCGGGAATGCATTGGCCCTCCACGGTTCTACCACAATAGTATCACCATCTTTGTATGCACGCATGTGGAGCTGGCAGGTAGTATTCGCCTGCCATGGCCCGTGCGGGCGGCCATTTATATACATAGAACACATACCACAGATACCTTCGCGGCAGTCGTGATCGAAAGCGATTGGATCTTTTCCGTCGCGGATCAGTTCCTCGTTCAACACATCGATCATTTCCAGGAAAGACATTTCCGAAGAAATATTTTTCACCGGGTATGTTTCAAATCCGCCGCGGTCGTTAGCATTTTTCTGTCTCCACACTTTTAACGTGAGGTTCATTGTGTAGTGCTCCATAGTCTGATAATATGTAAATGTGATTAATATGGAAATGTGAAAATACTCACAGGTCCATAAATAACTTTTTTATTGTTAGTGACAGAAAAGCTGATGCAGAGAATATCGTTAGCGCAAATCTTCCACTGAATTTTCCTTTACTTGAAATAATAATTTTCGATATTATTCGAATCAACTCTTCTACCATTAATTTTAAAGAACTACTTGTCGGATAATTTTCACTTCGTTCGCAAATCAGCAACCAGTACAATGTTTCGTTGGCCTCCTTGATGGCGATTTTCATTTTATGTATAAAATCCGCTTTACTTTCAGCTTGCTGCGATTCAAAAACATTTGCCCCCACCGAAGTACCACTTCTCAAAAGTTGTTTTGAAACAACATACTTCTTTCTCTCATCCAACAATTCACAGAACTTAATAATTGCAACACCCAAATCAAGTGATTTCTCAACAACAACATTCTTCGTTTCCATATGTGACATTTAAAGATTAGACCTGTATTAAAAATACAGTCATCTTTATCTGTACACTACCCCATATCTACTCAATTTCACTCCCCCAATACTTACTCCCCAATTCTAACATTCCCTAATTTCCACAGCGTCACAATTCTCTACTCTTACACTTCCGAATTCCCACATTAACTCATTCTCACATTTTCACATTACCTCATCTCCTCATCACTTATAACTCCGCTGCGTCGGTTTCGCAATTTCAAAATTCAATGCCTCTTTATGTAAATTCCAGTTGCTCTCCCCTGCATATTCCCACGCTGCTACATAAGCATAGTTATCATCATCACGTTTGGCCTCGCCTTCTTCTGTCT
>CAYLRV010000111.1:0-2761 GCA_964386395.1 uncultured Chitinophaga sp. | reverse complement strand
TATCCCGAAAATTCGCATCTGCGCTTTGTGCATAGGTATATTCATCCGTACCGGTCTCCAGGGTGTTATAATAATATGGCTGACCATAAATAAACCGGAGATGGGCATACTGTGAGGTGATACCACCTAATACACCTTTTTCAGTTTTAAAAAATTCCGGCGTGTAAATACTGCGCGGTTGTTCTTCCAGGATTTTTTGACATCCTGAGAAAAATACAATTGAGACTAAGAAAACGGCAATTGATTTTATTTGTAAAGCTTTCATAACCTAATTTTTAAAATGATAAATTAACACCCAGCACATAGTTACGGGTTGAAGGTGTGTTAAACCCAACTGTAAGTATCCGTCTCAGGCTCTGGCTGAGATTTACTGCGGCGTTCTCATTTCCGAATGAATTCGTTTCAGGGTCAAGTCCGGACTCCTTATGGAATGGTGAGAAAAGGACAAATGGGTTTTGTACGGTGACGTACATACGCATTTTAATATCCTTACTTTTAATCAGGCTCCTGTTAAGATCATAACCGAGGGTGATTGTTCTTATTTTCAGGAATGACCCATCGAAATAGCTGAGCGTACTTCCATACTTCGGATTATCACTGGCCAGCGGTCCTGCAGGGTTAGGATATTTTGCACCGGTATTAGTCGGCGTCCAATAATCAACATTGATATTATTTCTCCGGCCTGTGAGCAAATTCAGGTAGCCGTTTGAGCCATGAATAGTGCTGAAGAGAACACCACCATGCCTGTAAAATCCAACGATACTGAAATCAAACCCTTTGTAAGACACCCGAGTGTTAAAACCACCCTGGAAATCAGGATCCACATCAATTACCTGCCGGTCGGCCGGGCCAATAGCCCTTACTGGTTTACCAGTGGCATCATATCCACCTGTATATTTCACTTTAATCATACCAACAACACCGCCGGGTTCTAATACACCCATATAGTTATCGGCGCTATCTCTTGTGTCTGTCCATAGCCCAATTTTCTCATAATCGTAAATGGCATTGATATTATGCCCGACAAACCACCAGTTTGCTTCATCACGGGTTTGGCCCGATGCAAGTGACACGAGTTTGTTATTGTTCGTATAGAAATTAAAACCGGCTTCCCATGTCCAGCCATTTTTATTGTCGATGATTGTACCATTCAAACTAAGCTCAAAGCCTTTATTTTCTGTAGCGCCAATGTTGGCCGTATAACCGCTTACCCCCGACGTTTGCGGAAGGCCAAGGTTCAGCAGAATGTCATTGGTTTTTGTTTGGTAGTATTCCAGCGATCCCGATAACCTGTTTTTAAAGAGGGAAAAATCAAGCCCGAGGTTTAAGGTCTTGGAATACTCCCAGCCCAGGTTGGGGTTAGGAAGCTGCGACACAAAAAAACCAGTACCATATGTAGTTGGTCCAAAATTATATGGTGAAGTGCTTAATAAACCCAGTGTAGCATAAGGGGCTATGGCCTGGTTTGACGTTTGACCAAAACCCGCACGAAGCTTAAGGGAATTAATCCAGGAAATCTTTTGCATGAATGCCTCGTTGGCAATATTCCATCCAACAGAAACCGCTGGATAGGTATGCCATTTATTTCCTTTAGCCAGCCTGGACGATCCGTCTGATCGAACAGCTGCCGTAATCATGTACCGGTTATTGAAAGAATACATTACCCGACCCATCCATGAAGAAAGGCCCCAGAGCTGGTAGCCCTGGTTAGCCGGGTCAACAGTTATCTGACCAGCAGCCTGTCCGAGATTATAAAACTGGAATGCATCGGCTGGAATATCCAGCGCCGTCATTCCCGACCTGTTAAATTTATTTTGCTCTGCAGAGTACAGGGCTGTAACACTTACATTGTGCTTTTCGGCAAATACACGATCGTAGGTAAGCAGGTTTTCCAGCGTCCAGTGATAGGTATGCTGGTTGCTGATACCGGCAGAAGATATGGTAGCAGGATTTACATTACCCACACCCTGCCCGGTGTATCCGCCATTGTTATCCTGGATAAAATCAAGCCCCAGGTTAACCCGGTATTTGAGGCCAGTCAGGAAAGGTGCTTTTACTTCGCCATATATCGCATTATAAGAAGCGAAGCCTCTTGTTTCATTGATCCATTGATCAGTTTCTGTAAGATTCTCAACTACATCTTTAGTAAAGACAAACTGATCATCTGCCGCCATTCGTATCACCCGTTTTTTAGTACCATCCGGATTAAACGGAGTGGAAATAGGCGACATACTTAATGTATTATACAAGCCCACCTGGTTACCCCGGCTTTCATTATAATTGTTATAGGTTGTAAACCCGAAACGGAAAAGTTTTCCCACCATTTGATCAAGCGAAGCACGCATGGAGTAACGCTTGTATTGCTGAGTTGGGATAACACCCTGGTTCAAATAATAACCCAGTCCAAAATTGTAGCTGCCTGTTTCCGTACCGCCCGACAAGCCAACATTGTGATCGGTAACAATACCGGTCTTGTAAAATAAATCCTGCCAGTCAGTACTGATATCGTTCGATTCATCCTGGCCATTTGCATATTGCCCCCTGGCAGCACGAAGTTTGACAAACTGAGGCCCGTCCATCATGGGGTATTTGGCAAATATGGATTGCGTTCCCACATACGAATTGTAATTTATCCTTGCCTTTCTGTTTCTGGCTCCTTTTTCTGTTGTGATAATAATGACACCATTAGCACCCCTGGAACCATATATTGCTGTCGCAGAAGCATCTTTCAGTACTTCTATATTCTTCACATCATTCGGAT
>CAYLRV010000110.1:0-2871 GCA_964386395.1 uncultured Chitinophaga sp. | reverse complement strand
TTCACAGCAATCTCGAGATAGCCGGCGCTATTGAAGAGGGCGAGTTTTTCACCTTCCGCTACATCTGCATAGGTTTCGCTGATACGGTCGATGGTTTCATCCCGCTTGAATACAATGCGAAAACTCCGGCCCTTGCGTTGCTCTTCAAATTGCTCGTGGGTAATATTGACAATCACATTTTCAAAACTGTCGATAAAAACAATCTGGCCTTCTATAGAATTACTCTCCAGTGTGGGACGAAGATGCCGTTTTTCTACATATGATACATCCGGAATACCAATACTGCCGATGGGTTCGCCGTTTACGAGTTTGTTGACTACCGTTCCCATCACCGAGGTCAGGTAGGTGGTATTTTTAATGGCCAGTTTATCCAGCGGAATGCCAATAATCATTTCCGGGGCTTCTTCGAGGATCATGGTAAGCAGGCCATTATCAGCGCAGAGCAGGTATTGGTTTTGGTGAAAAGCCAGTAAAAGTTGTTCTGGTTTTTTTTCGAACAGGTTGACCAGAATGATATGGTAGGTAAACTCAGGGAAATTTTTGATCGCACTGCGGCATACATAAGCTGCCTGCGGATAGTTGAACGGCGGAATATTATGCGAAATATCAATAAGGGTGAATTCAGGATTAAGCTGCAGCAGTTGTGCCTTCACCGCCCCTACCAGGTAGTCCGGGCTTCCAATATCGGATGTGAGGGTGATTAAAGGCATTGCTTAATTGAATATGTAAGATTTAATATTTGGGATAATTATACAATCTACAATATAAAATATTCAATTATTTATTTCACCAGTTTTCCATCTTTAAAGAAAAACTTCTGTACCAGTTTATCAGCGAGTTTCGGGAAGAATTTTTGCATGAAGACTGTCCGTTTGCCTGTGAATGTGAGTACCAGTGTCCTTTTCTTTTTTTGAATGGCGTGTAGAATATGGCGGGCACATTCTTCTGCGCTCATCATCTTGCCTTCATCCATGGGTGTTTCGCCATGTGATTTGCCTTCGTTGTCAAGCGCAGCATTGCGGATATTGGATGTAGTAAAGCCCGGGCATACCCACATCACATGCACGCCATCGGACATTAACTCTGTGCGTATAGCTTCCAGCCAGCCCTGTACCGCAAATTTGCTGGCTGAATAACCGCTGCGGCCCGGCAGACCACGATAGCCTGCAATAGATGAAATACCTACTATTACCCCTTTTCTCGCAACGATAGAATCGAGCGCATATTTCGTGCAGTAGACAGTGCCGTAGAAATTGATGTCCATGACTTTCTTAATAACATCGGTTTCCATTTCTTTTAACAATGCCCGCATAGATACACCCGCGTTATTGATCAGTATATCAATACCGCCAAAGAATTTGATGGTGGTTTCCATAAAACGGCGGCAATCATTCTCACTGCTTACATCGGCCACCATGGTATGAAGAGGGAAGGAAGGGTATTCTGATTGTAAGGCATACAGCTTATCATGGTTGCGGCCACAAGTAGCCACTTTAGCACCTTGTTTCAGCAGCAAGTCAACCAGTGCTTTGCCGATACCATCGGTTCCGCCTGTAACTACTACAACTTTATCTTTAAAATAGTTTGACATCTGGATAGTAATTGCTGCAAACCTACTTTAAAACAGGGAAAACAAAGGGCAGAATATAATCTCCCGGCTATCAGCTGATGCGGTAAACGTTATTGATGTTTTGCAGTACATCAGCAGGTATGCCCGCAGAAGCTTTGACAACGGTTGAGTCGTACTGGTCTTTTATACCATAAATAATTCCATGGTTTATTCGACAACGGGGATAATATCTTGTAACCCGGCCAGGAAATTATGTTTAACCTTTCCCGAAACCATTTTTACTTCCCCGTTTTACCTGCACAATAAAAATGGGATTAGAAAAAGTCTTGTGAAAGAGGATGGATATGTTTTGAAGAAAGTAGGTCATGGAACTTAAAAATAGCTGTTCGCTATTAAATGATAAAACCCCTCCAAACGGAGGGGTTTTGTTGTGATCCCGCTGGGACTCGAACCCAGGGCCCTAACATTAAAAGTGTTATGCTCTACCAACTGAGCTACGAGATCGACCTTTTAATTTTCCGCAAACCTGTTTCGGATTTGGGAGTGCAAAAATACAGGTTGAATGCTTTGTTGCCAAAACTTTTTATGGTAATTATCAACAGTTTTTTAAGCTAATTGTAAATAAGTATCAGGATTTTAGCGCTTCTGCCATCCTTTGCATCACTTCCTTTTCCAGCATCAGTTTTGCCAGGTTCAGCATATTGCCAAATGCTTTTTCACCGGATATGCCATGGCCGATGATGACTGGTTTGGCAACACCCAATACAGGGGTGCCTCCGTAGTTTTCAAAATTGAAACGATCCAGGTACGGGTTGTCTATTTGCTGTTGCTGCCGGATATCATATAAAGACTCGGCCAGTTTCAGTATTATATTACCTGTAAAGCCTTCGCATACCATCACATCGGCTTTATCCTGTAACACATCCCTGCCCTCTATGTTGCCAATGAAATTTATATGTTTGTTTTCTTTCAGCAGCGGGTAAGTGGCCTGCGCCAGTAAGTTGCCCTTCCCTTCTTCTTCGCCCACATTGATCAGGCCTGTTTTGGGATTGTCAATGCCCAGTATTATTTGTGCATATACGGAACCCATAATGGCAAACTGGTTCAATTGTTCCGGTTTGCAATCTGCATTCAGGCCTACATCGAGTAATAGGCCTGTGCCGCCGTTTACTTTAGGAATAATAGTGGAAATAGTAGGACGGATTACACCTTCCAGTGCTTTAATACTGAATAGAGCCCCGACCAGCATAGCCCCGGTATTGCCTGCACTGATAAAAGCATCCATTTTTTCGGATGCAAGG
>CAYLRV010000109.1:0-3191 GCA_964386395.1 uncultured Chitinophaga sp. | reverse complement strand
GTGATAAACTGATATTTAAAATCCTGAACAACGGCCTTGACAATAAAGATAAAGAACAACAACTGCGGGATGATTTTGAAAAAGTATTGGAGGGCAAAAATGTAAAAGGCGTTACGGAAAGGGCATTGAAATATGATCTCACTATTCCCTTTGCCCGTTATGTGGCCATGAATCACAACCAGCTTACTTTTCCATACAAGCGCTATCAAATACAACCTGTATGGCGGGCTGACCGGCCGCAAAAAGGCCGCTACCGTGAGTTTTATCAATGCGATGCAGATGTGGTGGGGAGCACTTCTCTACAAAATGAAATAGAACTGGCATTGATTTATCATGAAGTATTCAACCGCCTGGGATTAAAAACATACGAACTCCGCATCAATCACCGGCAGATATTGACTGCACTGGCAGAAGTGTGCGGCGGTGCAGATAAGATGACAGACATCACAGTAGCCATCGACAAGCTGGATAAAATCGGTATCGAAAAAGTGAAAGAAGAACTGGCACAACGAAGCCTGAACAATGATCAAATAACAATCATTGAGAAATACCTGAACATTTCCGGAACAAATGAGGAAATAATCGCCGGTCTTACATCTTTGATTGGTGAAACTGCGGCAGGCAAAAAAGGGCTGAGTGATCTGAACTACCTGCTCACCACTCACCATTCACCATTCACTATCGATCCCACCCTTGCCCGCGGCCTCAATTACTACACCGGCATCATCTTCGAAGCAAAGGGCCCGGCCGAAGTAAAAATGGGCAGCATTGGCGGGGGCGGCCGCTACGATGATCTTACGGGATTATTTGGCGTACCCAATATTCCCGGCGTAGGTATTTCCTTTGGTGTAGACAGGATTTATGATGTGCTGGAAGAATTAAAACTATTTCCTGCTGACGTACATACAGGCACACAGGTGCTTTTCTTTAATCTCGGCGAAGCGGAAAGCAAAAAAGCCTTTGAACTGGCCCAACAATTACGTCAGAAGGGCATTCGCACTGAACTCTACCACGAAAACCTGAAATTCGACAAACAGTTCAAATACGCCGAAAAGAAAAACATACCATTCGTGGTCATAATTGGCGAAAAAGAGCTGCAATCCGGTACCTGCAATATTAAAAATATCGTTTCCGGGCAGCAGCAAACCATAAATCAGGCTGAACTGATTAATTTTATAGTCCACAATAAAGCCAACTAAAATAAGCATAATGAAATGAGCCATAAAAATTATCGGGCAATTGTCTCAGCTGCGATGGTAATTTTTATGGCGAATAACATATAACAAATTCTAAAAGCAAAATTCATTATATGAAAACATACATTAAACTTTCTGTAGTCGCTATCCTGCTCGTAACGGCGGCTGCCTCCTGTTCAAAAAAGAAATCAGGTATTCCTGTTCCGGCTGATGCAGCTTTTGTACTGCACATCGATGGAAAATCGATCGGTTCTAAACTGAGTTGGGAAGAGGTAAAAAAAGGTGAATGGTTCAAAACGGCAATGGAAGAAGCAGATGATGCAACGGCCAAGGCCATACTGAACGATCCCGATGAAAGCGGGCTGGATCTGAACAGCGACAGCTATTTTTTTGTGGCCCCCCGCGGAAGGGGTGGTTACACCGGTTTTGTAACCAACCTGAAAGATGTTAAGAAGTTTGAGGCACTTGCCGCACAAATGGCCGAAGGCGCAGCCATAAAAAAGGACGGCGACATTTCTATACTCCCAAATGATGACGACAATGCAGTTGTAACCTGGAAGGGCAACCGGCTTGTTTTTATTGCCGATAACCCGGAAATGAGCAGCAATGCAGCATTTGGCGAAGGAAGGGGCCGAAGCATTGCTATTGACAGCCTGGCGGATATCGCAAAGGAAATACACGGACTGAGCGGTAAAAAAAGCCTGGGCAACAATTCAAAATTTGCTTCCCTGCTGGACAATAAAGGCGATATGCATTTCTGGGCCAATGGCTCAGCTTTCGGTGCAGGCTCACTACCGGGTCCGCTGGCCATGACAAACATGACCTTGTTATTTGAAGATAATATCAGTACAGGTACGCTGACTTTTGATAATGGAAAAATTACAGTCAAAGGCAAAAGCTATTACAATAAAGACCTCGCAGCTATCTATAAAAAATACCCGATGAAAAACCTGGATGAGGGTATGCTGAAAAAAATACCAGGCAATGCAGCGGCTGTACTGGCCTTAAACTATCCGCCGGAAGGCCTGCAGGAATTTATCCGGGTTTTGGGTGTGGATGGTTTGCTGAATATATTCCTGAGCCAGGCCGGCTTTAGCATTGGCGATTTTGTAGCAGCCAACAAGGGTGATATACTGCTGGCCGTGTCTGATTTTACAGTAGCTGAAAGAGAAGTAACAATCCCGATGGGTGAAGGGGAACCATATGTATATAAAGACACTAAACCTGATGCAAAATTCCTTTTTGCCACATCTGTAAATGATAAAGCAGCTTTTGAAAAATTTATGGGTGTATTGCGCCAGCAAATTGATAAAAACGGCGAAGGCGCATCCGATGCTATTAGCAACATGGTACCCTACCAGCTAAAAGACAACTGGTTTGTAGCCGGCAATGATTCAAGTGCGGTAAACAATTTCTTTACCAGCAATGCCAATCATCCCTTTATCTCCAAAATTGCAGGCCATCCCGCAGGAGGTTATATAGATGTTCAAAAATTTCTCAGCGGATCACGCAGTGCCGCCGGACAAGACAGTACATCGCAGGCAATGCTGAATGAGGCCGTGAAATACTGGCAGGATATTGTGTTCTATGGCGGCGAGTTTAAAAACGACGCTACAGAAACCTATGCTGAAATAAATATGGTGGATAAAAACACCAATAGCCTGAAACAACTGAACAGTTTCTTCAGCTTTATGGCTAATACGATGATTAACCAGCGGAAAAAAATGATGATGTATGACGAAGAAGTAGAAATGCCTCCCCCTGCCATGGAGGACAGCCCGGTTGTAAAACCCGCACAGAAATAAATTAATTTTAAGTTTCGTCCCCAAAAACCACAGGCCAAACCTGTGGTTTTTCTTTATTATTGCACCATGCAGTTGCGGCTCAACCAGGTACTCCCTGTTTATTTTGATGAAGCAAAAAAGAACAGCTCTGAAATTTGGGGTAAAGACCTCAGTTTCTCAAATGGAGAGCTGATAAAAATTGTGGCCCCCT
>CAYLRV010000108.1:0-3229 GCA_964386395.1 uncultured Chitinophaga sp. | reverse complement strand
CGGTTTTCGTTGGGCCGTATTTCCCGGTTGGGCGGCATGTTGCCATTATTCCGGTCCATACTCCTGCGCTCAAAACGGTTGTCGTTGCCATTGCTGCCCGGCTGGTTGCCCCTGTTGCCACCAGGATTGTATACCCTGCGGTCATCAGGACGACCACCATTATTATTCATATCAGGTCTTTGCTGGCGCTCAAAACGGTTGTTGCCGCTTGGTCCGTCTGTTCTGCCATTGTTGTTATTACCCCCGCGGAAGCCACCGTTATTGTTCATCCGGTCACGATCATCCGGGCGGCGAATTGTACCGTCATTACTGCGACCACTGTTTCCACCGTTGTTACCACGGAAACCGCCATTGTTATTTCCATTCTGCCTGTCACGGAAGCTGCTGCCATTACTGCGATCATATCTTTCGAATGAACGTGGTGCAAGCTGTCTGCTACCGCCATTGTTTTGTTGTACCCTTGGACGATATATACTTACCTCATTATTGCGGTAAAATGTACGGCCAGGTGTATAACTGTCGCGGAAACGTACAGGATTGATTCGGCCGCAATACCTTTCTGCCTCATACCTGCGCGGGCCGCAGCGGAAACCATAGCCACTTCTATAACCATTGTAGTTAATGATAGTGGTGTAATTGATGATCGTTACATTTTGTCTCCAGTCTACCCGGTAATCGTACCAGCGGGCATTGGTAATATAACGGCGCGGCGTAAAGCACCAGAACCGGCTTGGAGGATTATATCCGCCAATGTTTATGTTGATGCTGAAGCCCGGACGCAAAGGCGCCCAGCCATAGTATTCCCCGCCATCTCGCCAGGCCACCCAGGCTGGTGCCCACTCATAGCCCGGTACCCAGTACCAGCCATAGTAGTCATCATAATCCCAGCGTCCGTAGTGAAACGGTGCCCAGCCCCAGTCATAATCTGATACCCACATCCACTCGTAGTCATCATTGTAAACCCAATGACCATTGGTGCTGTATGGCTGAAAATCATCACCCGCATCGGGCACCCATACATAACCCTGGCCGGGGTATTCCACCCACTGTCCATGCGGGCTGAGCTCATCATAAAATGTTTGGTAGGAAATGTCCCTGTCCTGCTGATAACCGTTATCATCAGGATAATACTGCGCAAATGTTTTGTGTTGGAAAATAAGGCAGAGCGAGAGCAGCAGCGCTGCAGCACTTATTTGTACTTGTCGTTTCATGGGCAATAGTTTGCAATAAATGTGACGGAATAATTGTTTGTGGTTTTCTTCATTTATTACAACAGATTAAAAACAGTAACTATGCCAGTTTAATCTGTATTGTGCTTTTGGCCCGTTTTTAGCAAAACATTGTAGAGGTGTTAAAATCTGGGGTAAAAATTTTATTTTCAGGCTCTATTAATCATTAGCAAGCTTTACACATGTGGATATTCAGGGTAAGAAGTTTCTTTCGGAATACGT
This sequence comes from uncultured Chitinophaga sp., assembly GCA_964386395.1. Classification (GTDB taxonomy): domain Bacteria; phylum Bacteroidota; class Bacteroidia; order Chitinophagales; family Chitinophagaceae; genus JJ008. The sequence continues at coordinate 1,778 of CAYLRV010000108.1, read as the reverse complement.
TCAGGCTTATTGCCATTATTTTCATTTTCCTGAAACACCTTATTAAAAACTGGGTGTACCACAGCTGGTTTCGCCGCATTTTCGATCCCAAGGGCAACAAACTAACCACCCGGCCGCAGCGGATACGGTTGATCATTGAAGACCTGGGCCCCACTTTTGTGAAGTTTGGGCAAATACTGGCCGACAGACCTGACCTTGCCTCAGAGCAGCTTAGAGATGAACTGAAAAAACTACAGGCTTCAGCCCGCCCTTTTGAAGACTATATAGCCCGTAAGATCATAGAAGATGAACTGGGTGAGCCTATCAATAAAGTTTTTGCACAATTGGATAGTAAGCCCATCGCTTCCGCATCTATCGGGCAGGTTTATAAAGGCGTGCTGCTCACCGGGGAAGAGGTCGTGGTAAAAGTGCAGCGCCCAAATATCAAAGAAAAAATTAAGCTGGACCTTGTATTGATGAAAGTATTAGCCAAGCAGGCTATCAATTCATATCCGGAACTGGCGCACTTTAATGTAGTGGGTTTTGTTGAGGATTTCGGTAATAATATGATGAAAGAACTCGATTACACCAACGAGGCTTCCAACATGAAACGATTTACCGAAATGTTTAAAGAAGATGAAACCTGCTATGTACCAATGGTGGCATCCCAATACACTTCGCAGAAACTGCTGATTATGGAATATGTGGAAGGGTACCGCCCCGATGATCCGCAGGTATTGCGTGATGCAGGCTTCAGCACTCAAAAAATAGCTGAGAACGGTACTAATATCATCCTGCGCATGATCTTAAAGCATGGATTCTTCCATGCTGATCCGCATCCCGGTAATATTTTCATCCGCGGCAATAACCAGATAGTGTTGCTCGACCATGGTATGGCCGCCACCCTGAAGCCGAAGCAGATCCAAGCCCTTATCAATTTTATGATGGGCTTTGCCAAACAGGACACACGAAAGATTACCAAAGCCATGCTTGCTTTATGCGATGTATCCTATTTCAAACATTTTGAAGACCTGGAGTTTGAAATCGGTGAAACGATCAAACATTACAGCTACCTGTCATACGACCAGGTAAATGTATCGCAGGTAATGACGGAGATTTTTAAAACGATTATCAAATATGACCTGCATGTGCCGGCCAACCTTTTCATGTTGATCAAAACCATAGCGACTATCCAGAAATTTGGCGAAAATCTGGAAGCCAGTATATCCATGGCCGATATGATAAAGCCCTATGCTATTGACAAAATCAAAGAGAAGTTTACATGGCAGGCCATCTTCAATAAGATTACCAGCTCGGCAGAAGATTATATCTATTTTGTAGATAAATTTCCCCGTGATGTGAAAGAGGTAATGAATAACCTGAAGCGGGGCGTACTGAAGCATGAAATAAACCTGCAGGAAGACAGCTACACCAATAAGGCAATGCGGCAGGGTATCAACAGACTGGGCTTTGTGCTGCTGCTGGGACTGATGCTGGTTTGTTCTACCCTGTTAATGATGTTTAAAGAAGAAAAACAATTTACCCGCATTTTCTTTTACACCACAGTTGTTATTGCCGGACTCACGGCACTGCGGCTTTTTGCTAAGACGAAATTTAGTTAATAAAAAAGCCTTACATGTTTGTAAGGCTTTTTATTGTTGTTATAATAAAATTAGTTTCTTCTCACCCTGAATGTGCAACTCACCATCTTTGGTGTACCCGATACCATCATCATTTCATTAAAGTTACCCTCTATAAATCCGCCTCCGGCAGCACCAAAAGACGTAATATTTACTGTA
>CAYLRV010000107.1:0-3255 GCA_964386395.1 uncultured Chitinophaga sp. | reverse complement strand
TAAATTTTGCCTCTTCATTCCCGCTGTTCGTACCGATGCGCAGGTCATTGCCGGACAATTGAAAATATGTTTTGTTTACACCGCTGTTTCTGAACTGCAGGGTTGCAGCGGAATTGTCAATGATCAAATCACCGCCGCCGTTAATATTATCTGATACAACAGCTGAACTGGCTGCAGTTATATTACCATTGGCTAGCACTATAGCACCGGATGCTGTACCACCAGCAGTGATAGATCCGGCTGCCGTAATAGTATTATCTGCCCGTATATCACCATTCACATCCAAACGATGCTGCGGTACTGAAGTCCCGATACCAACGCTGTCAGTTGTATTATACAGGTAATCCCTGCTCGTTGACCTTGCCCATACATCACTGTTGATGATATAACGCCATACGCCGTCCTGGAACTGGTAAAACCGTTGCAAGGTTGTGTCATATACAAAGAGCCCGTCTGCAGGACTGGCGATAGCCAGACGTTCAGATTGAGAAAGTAAAGGCAATAAGAACCCTTTATTGCTGCTGCTGATATCTAATTGGGCTTTTGAATTGGGATTAGTGGTACCAATACCTACATTTTGCGCCAGCAGATCAGCAGTTAAAAAGAGAAGAAAAAGAGCTGAGATAAGCTGCTTCATACAGACAGGTTTTGTGCATCAAAATTGACAAACCTTTGAAAACGGCACAATAGCGAAAAGGGGTGAATTAGCAGAGAGCAAGGCCGAATTTGTATTTCAAGATAAAGGCTTTGCCGTGCAAACTGCATGTGTAACAGTATATCTAATACCGGGCAATTATTTATTGAGCAACTGCTTAACCAGTGCGGTTAATTCATCAATTTGCTTTTGTTGCTTTTGTATTTGTATTTGTTGTTCCTGTATCGCTTTTATAGCCACTGTGCTAAACCCGGCATAATTCATTTTATACACATCAGCAGTTTTGTTATAGCTAACTAACTCAGGAAAAAGCTGGTGTGCCTCCTGTGCCAGCATGCCAAGTTGCAACTGCTCCGTTGGCGCCTGCCAGTTAAAATGGTAGTACGCAGGACGTAATTGCATTAACAATGGAAGTACCGGCTTCATGTTTTGTATATTTTTTTTGTACCGTATGTCGCTGAGGGCATTAAAAGTGCCGGTTGCATCATCTATGTCAGCAATCTCTGTACCTGCGTTATTATAAAATGTAAGATGGTTATCACCACTGGCACTATAAATTCTCCATTTATTACCATCATTAGCATTTTCAAGCAATAACCCTCCCCCTGCGGCATGTTTTATATGCAAGGTGGCCGTGGGTACATCGGTACCGATACCCGTACTACCATTTTTTAATACTATCATGGCATTACTTCGGTTGGCATCGTCATTACCATTTCCTACAATCCACAAAGGAGTAGTACTCGTTACAGTTGTTTGCGGGCTGGCTAAAACCGGATTGTTATACATACCCACTACGGTACTGGCGTACCCATTCGAAATAGTGTTCTGACCCATGGAGATTGAATTTTCGCCGCTGGCGTTAGTGGATACTCCTATTGCTGTGGATCGTTCTCCGCTGGCAATAGTGTTAACTCCCAAAGCTGTCGACCTGTCGCCACTGGCAATTGTATTTACACCCAATGCTGTTGCAATTTCTCCACTGGCTGTTGTATTCTGGCCCATGGCAGTTGAATAATCTCCGCTGGCTGTAAGTTGGTACCCAATAGCCGTTGAAAAAACACCCCTGTCGGAATTTGTTTGGCGGCCAGAACGGAAGGCACCATTTTTTGCATCGAAGTATAAAGCATTATGTATGGCTCCTGCTACCGCTGGTAAGGAGGAGCTGTTAACATACAACCGTTTAAATAGCAGAGAAAAACCGCTGCCTGTATTGGCATCAGCATTGCTTTTAAAAATAATATAGAGGCTCCGGCTGTTTAACACCCATTTATTAACAGTAGTATAGCCATTGCCTACGGCTACCAGGGTGTTTGCCGTAGGAGAGCCAGATTCCTTAATAATTAACGAATCGCCGGTACCCAGCTCCATAGATTGTACAGTTATTTCAATACCAACCGAGTTGAGGTCGGTAACGATATTTGCATACCCCACAAGATTAGGCAGATAGTTAGCTACCGAACCACCCGGATCGTATATATATCCTGTTGAGTCTCCAGAAAAAAATGTTACAGTACCCCCGTTTAGAATTGTTTTTGTTTGCCCTGCTGTTGGCGCTGTATTAGTAAATACCGAGGGTATATTTACAAGAAAGCTGCCACTTACCTGCAACTTATTATAAGGCTCGTTGGTGCCAATCCCCACATTTTGCGCCAGTAAAGCAGAGCTAACAAAAAGGAGAAAAAAAGAAGCAATAAGCGCTTTCATGCAGACAGGTTTTGTGCATTAAAATTGACAAACCTTTGAAAGCGGCACAATAGCGAAAAGGGGTGAAATTGATGCTATCCAAGAAACCTGAAGGTTGAACAAATAAAAACAGCGGTTAGAAAACCGCCGTTTATTCCACCTATGCTTTCAGGAAAAAGCTATTGTTTAATAAATTTTTTAGTTATCGTTCCTGCAGCCATTTGTATTTGCACGGTATATATCCCTTTTGCCCAATTGCTAACCGGTATTGATGTTCCGTTCCATTGGCCAGTATATGCCGGACGGCCAGCGGCATCAACTATCCATATTCTTGTACCGGTACTTAACCCGTTCAGGTGCAAATAGCTGGTAACAGGATTAGGCGCTATCACTACATCCTGTCCGGCCGACAAACGAATACGTATGACGGGCGAATATTTAGTGCGTCCATCAATATCTACCTGTTGCAACCGGTAATACAACATATCCCCTGTTACACCCGCATCTGTTAAATGGTATTGCTTCGGTGTACTGCTGTTACCAGCTGCTGCCACCCTGCCAATCGCTGTATAGCTAATACCATCTGTACTGCGCTCTACGATAAAATGACTGCTGTTTTGCTCGGTGCTGGTTATCCATTTCAGCGCTGCATTATTGCCTGATAATGCACCAGTAAAGCTGAGTAACGTAACAGGCAATGTTGCACTCTTATTAAATTCACTGGCTGCCACCAGGCTCCACGGGTTTTGCTTAGAACGAATAAACAATGTATGTGTACCAATTGGCAAACTGCTTATGTCAGCACTGAATAGAAAATTATTCAAATCCGGGGCCGACGTAAAACTCACCGGTATGCCATTCCCAAAGCCGGGGTCTTCATCGAAGAAATATTCCATGACAACTACATCTCCGGC
>CAYLRV010000106.1:0-3319 GCA_964386395.1 uncultured Chitinophaga sp. | reverse complement strand
TCTTCTTCCACATTATATACCGTCATCTTCGCCATACCTTATTGCAACGGTTGCTTATTGCTGCCCCTTTTTACGTATTCACCCCATGTCAGGTTATCGGCACCGTCTTTTTGTTCCAGTGCTTTTTCGATAGCATAGTTTGCCGCTGTTTCCACCACCCATTCAAAATTTTCCTGTCCCACACTGGTTACTTCAGCATCTGGTGCAGGGTTGCAGAAGTCGATGGCATAGGGTACACCATCTCTTACAGCCAGTTCCACGGTATTGAAATCATAACCGAGGTATTTATTTATTTTCAGTACGATGTCGGTCATCTGTTGCAGCCTTTCGGGTGTAGGGGTGAAGCTGGCCACATAGCGCAGGTGGTGCGGGTTGCGTGGCTCATAAGGCATGATGCGCACATACTTGCCACCAATGCAATAGCAACGATAGTATTCGGTAAATACAATTTCTTCCTGCAACAGCATCACCAGTTGCCCGGTTTCAGCATGTTTGGTAAAGAAGTCCTCAATACTGTCGAGGCGGTAAACGTGTTTCCATCCGCCGCCGGCAAATGGTTTCATATATGCAGGGAAGCCTACATAGCTAAAAATATTTTCCCAATCGAGCGGGTAAGCCAGGTTGCTGAATGACTCATCGGATGTATCATCCGGCAAATCACGGGAGGGGATGATAGCCGTTTTCGGCACAGGCACACCAATCTGTGTCATCAGGCAGTTGTTGAAATATTTATCATCAGCACTCCACCAGAAGGGGTTATTGATAACGGCTGTACCAGTTACGGCTGCATTTTTCAACCAGGTACGATAGAAGGGTACGTCCTGTGATATACGATCGAATATCACAGCATAACCACTGTGGTAGCCTTGCATCGCTTTATCAATACGCACAGGCTCAGCCATGATACCGGGTACATTTTTACTATTTACCCGGGCTACAAAAGCTTCAGGGAAAGAACGTTCTTTACCGTGCAGGATACCAATTTTCTTCATATACAAAGTTTTATTTTATAAAAAAATTCCGGCAAGCGCCGTTTAGTGTACGTACGATGAGGTGATGTACCAAATATATCTTTTCGCATCCAGAATTACAAAAAATACAGGCCATCTTATCCTCATATTTATGGGTAAGCGACTACACGAAAAAGAAGGTATTTGGATACCCCTAAAATGGCAGCCATTTGCAGGCGCCGGGATGCCGCAAATCTTTATTTTTGCCCGATGCAGACAACAAACGTATCTGGTATCCATATTGAAAATGCAGAACTCGAATCAGTGTTCCTGGAACGAACGGTTAAAGTTGATTTTTACCTCCCTAAGAATGTTGCCGACCCGTCTGAGCTTTCCTTGTTGCTGATAAATGACGGGCAGGATTTGCCTAAAATGCCTTTTGACACTATTCTTGAAGACTTCTACAAGGAAACCGGCAGTAAACAGCCACTGCTTTGTGCGGGCATTCATTGCAGTGCCGAAAGAAAGCGGGAGTATGGGGTAGCAGGCATGCCCGATTACCTGGGCCGGGGGGATAAGGCTGATTTGCATGCCAGCTTTGTGCTGGAAGAGCTCCTTCCTTATATACGTGTTACCTATAATATACCCTCCTTTAAAGAAAAATCATATGCCGGGTTTTCGCTGGGTGCATTGAGTGCACTGGATATGGTATGGCGAAATCCGCAGGACTTTGTTCGGGCCGGTATCTTTTCCGGTTCGTTGTGGTGGCGCAGTGTAGACCAGGATGATGAAACCTACTCAGATGATGAGCACCGTATCATGCACCAGCAGGTGCGGAATACAGGCGAATACCACGACTGGCTGCGTTTCTTTTTCCAGTGTGGTAATATGGATGAAACCAAGGATAGAAATAATAACGGTATTATCGACTCCATTGATGATACGCTTGATTTGATTAAGGAACTGGAAGACCGTGGCTTTGACCGGGAAAAACAAATTCACTATCTCGAAATGACCGATGGCCGCCATGATGTGCCTACCTGGGGCCGGGCTTTCCCCGAGTTTTTGCGCTGGGGCTGGGGTGCATAGAGAAGGGTGGGAGAAGACATCTTTTCAAAACACACTTTCGCCATGCACAAAATAAAAACCCCGCAGTATCACTGCGGGGTTTTTATTTATCAGCTGTAGCTGGTATTAGTTAAACGAATAACGAAGACCGAGCTGCATGAAATAAGTAGAAGAGATGGTTTGGTTGTCCCTGAATGTTTTGGTGATAAGCTGACCACGGTCAACAGCCAGCCAGAACTCAGGACGAACTGTACCGCCAGCCACCAGGCTCGCAGTGTTCCTTGGGTTCAGAATCTGTCCGTTTGTAGCATTCAGTGAGCGGAAACGACCCCAGTTTGGATTCAGCAGGTTACCAAAGTTGAAGATATCCACGCTGAAGGAAAGGGTGTTTTTGTTTTTACCAATGTTGGTGAACACTTCCTGTACTGCACGGAAATCCAACTGGCCTCTCCATGGGAGTTGGGCACCATTTCTTTCAGCATACTGACCTTTGTGTGCACGCAGGTATTTGTCTTGCTCGATATAAGCGAAGAACAAATCGCTCTGCTGTTGTGGCGTGTATGTGATACCGTTTACAGTTTGCGCCTGGAATGTGATTTCAGATGCATCCTTAGGGATATAGATAGGGTCAGCATTGGTGCCATCCCTGTTAAAGTCAGATGTATATGAATAAGTGAAACGGCCTGCAATGCTTCCCTGGTAGAACAGTGATACGGTAGTAGCCAGGTGTTTCAGCCACTCTTTGCGGTAAGAAACTGAAGCTAGTACCCTGTCAGGAATATTATCATCAGCATAAGACAGGTTAGGTGAGTTAGCACCATTCACCGATTGTATCAGGCTCCATGTATTGAAAGGCTGGTCGCCGATACCATCGTACAACCTGTTAGACAGTGATTTTGTGTACGCAATCATCGCAGAGAAACCTTTTCTGAAAGGCTTTTCGATACGGGCAGTCAGGAATCCTGAATGGCCTTTATTATCATTGCCTGTCTCAATCATCTGGAAGGCAGTAGTACCAGCAGCGCTTGGTACCAGGATACCAGGGCCAGTAGTAATCAGCTTATTGATATACTTGGCAGCAGTAGCATTGGGATAAATGAGGCGGTTATCAGGATAACCAGCCACACCCAGTGCAGTTGGTGCCACTAAGTTGATGTTTTTTGAATAAGTAACATTGTAATCGCGGTTGTAAATACCCTCGATAGTAGCAATCATGCCCCAAGGAAGTTTAACATCGATAGCGATGCTTGTTTTCCATGTTTGTGGCATTTTGTAATCGTCTTTAAACACGGTAACAGTGG
>CAYLRV010000105.1:0-3394 GCA_964386395.1 uncultured Chitinophaga sp. | reverse complement strand
GTATGTGATGAAATACGCTTTGTAGGCAAGCAGGAACAAATGGAAGATATCCTCGCTATTGCTGATTTATTCCTGCTTACATCCGAATATGAGAGTTTCGGGCTGGCAGCATTGGAAGCAATGGCAGCCGGCGTACCCGTTATTTCCACGAATGCGGGCGGCTTAGCTGAGATTAATGTAGATGGGAAAACAGGTTATATGAGTGCGGTAGGCGATGTGGAGGGTATGAGCAGGCAGGCTATTGACGTTTTGAAAAATGATGAGGTATTGAAAGAATTTAAAGACAGGGCCGCCGCACATGCACGGCTCTTTGATATCAGCAATATCGTACCTGACTACGAAAAGCTCTATCAACGTTTTCTATAAAAAAAGCCCCCAACATAACTATGGGGGCTTTTTTTATAATGATTTGTATCTTATCTGCGGAGCCATGGCATGGGGTCAACATTCTTTGTTTCAATCATCAGGATAAAATCTATCTGCCCGCCATCGCCTTCATCATCTTTGCCCGCACGTCCGATGGCCTGTCCTGTTTTTACAATAGCCCCCTTAGCTACACTTACTGAAGAGAGATTGCTATAAGTGGTAAAGTATTTACCATGACGAATGGTAATTGCCATTCCATCGCCCATATTATAGATTCCGCTTACCTCCCCATCGAATACAGATTTCACCGTTACACCTGATGAAGGAGTAGAGATAGTAATACCGGGATTATCGAATGTGAGCAACGTATTCTCAATCTTGTTTGAACCAAAACGCATGGTCAAAATACCGTTATCCACGGGCCAGGGAAGTTTGGCCCTGTTGGCAGCAAAACTGCTGTTCAGTGCCACGTCTTTTGCATTCAGATCAAGATAACTCTCTGGCTTCTTAGTGGGCTCATTACGCTTTGGGGTGGTAACCGCAGGGGTGGTTACTTTGCCAGTTTCTGTTCCGGTAGTGGCCGGGTTTGTTACCGGCTTTACATTCGCTGCATCTGCTTTTTTCTTCGCTTCTGCTTTTGCTTTTGCTTCCGCATCAGCTATTTCTTTTGCTTTGATCCTGGCCGCTTCGATTTCCCTTCGTACAATGGCCGTGATTGCATTTTGCAGGTCTTTATCTTTTTTCTTTTTAGTTGCTATCTGTTTAGAAAGATCTTTCTCTTTTGATTTTAGCTGGGCCACAACAGTGGCTTTTTCCTTTTTCTGCACCTCCAGTTCAGCTACCTGCTTGGTTTGATTGGCCAGCGCTACATTCTTTTGATCCTTGCGGCCTATCTGCTGTTGCTTACGTTGGGCAATGAGCAACTGTGTTTCTTTTATGGTCTGTACCTGTTTTTCACGATAGCTGCGATAACTTTTAAGATAACGGACCCGCTTCATCGCATCGTTGAAATTATCGGCAGAGAAAATAAAATTGAGGTAGTTATAATTACTGCGGTTCTTATACGCATACACCACAGTTCGGGCATATTCGCCTTTCAGTGTATCCAATTGTTTATTGAGGCGGTAGATTTCAAGTTCGCTCAGGTAGATATCATCGTCTATCGTGCGGAGTTCTTTATTGATGCTGCCTATGTATTGCTCCTGCAGATCAATCTTTTTATTTAAAACGGTCAGTTGCCCGAGGGTTTGTTTCGTCTGCCCTTTTACTTTGTTATAAGCCCCCTGTATTTCCTCCAGTTCTTTTTTTATTTGTTGCCGTTCTTTTTCCAGCTGGCCTTTATCCTGCGCCAATAAGCCGCCTGTTATGCAGATCAATACAAAAGAGAGGAAAACTGTTTTTCTCATGCTACGGGATTTAATATTTTACAAAAAACAGGGTACAGACCAGCCGGAACCCTATAACGGGTTCAGGCAAATTTAATTTTATCCGGTCAATTTTCTTTATAGTTTTTCGGTATGGAAAAGGGGAAACTTAACGTTTCATTAAAATCATATTGCTTGAAATGGAGTTTCACTGAGAACTTAGTCTTTTCCGATATGTTGATTTCCCGCCTGGTAGGAAATGCAGGCCCTTTTTTAGTTTCATATTCGCTATAACGAAGGAAGCATGTACGGTTACGCTGCTCATCTAAATCATCCAGCTTAGAACTTTGTTGTAATTTATCCGTCTCACCAATTGTAAGCAGGTTTTTAAAGAAATCACTTCTGCTGAACAGGGATATTGTGCCTGGAGCACGGCTGTATGACAGCAACTCCCCTTTTAAAAATACCGGGTTTCCAATCAGCAGATCCTGCAGATCGGCCATGGTGAGTGGTAAACCAGTTATCTCTTGTAAATAAGAAACACTCCTCGCTGTGTATGTTTTGCCCAGCTTATCCAAAATCTTAACAGAGTCCTGTGTGATTACAGCACGCATGGCTTCTATGCCCAATATGGCCGTGATGGATATCCATAATGCACTGTCTTTTTGCATACGCAGGTGCGCATTTACATCCTGTTTCTTTCCATCAGCGCCGGTATAGTCCACATCAATTTTTGCAGAGAAAGAAGAAAAATTAATCCTGTTTGCCATGACCAGGTTGTACTGCTCCTTTATAAAATTTATGGAGTCTTTGTGCAGCATCGCAGCCGTATCTATTTTCACCACTGTACCAGCTGTATCTTTTACATCCTTGGGTCCAATTGCTTTTTGGATTGTTTTAGTAGACCTGCAGGCACTCAGGAGGCATACTGATACAATCGCTATTATAAATACTCTTATCATACTCTTTATTATTGTTTACCGGTATGCCCAAATCCTCCGGCGTTTCTTTCTGTGACGGTTATTTCAGCCACTTCCTGCCAGCTTGCTTTTTCTGTTTTTGCAATAACTAGCTGGGCAATCCTGTCGCCATGCTGTATGACCTGTTCTTCCTGCGAAAGGTTGATTAAAATTATCTTAATCTCCCCCCTGTAGTCTGCATCAATCGTGCCGGGTGTGTTGAGGCAGGTAATGCCCTGTTTGATAGCCAGGCCACTCCTGGGGCGTATTTGTGCCTCGTAACCATCCGGCAGTTCTATAAATATGCCTGTGGGGATTAATGCCCGCTCCATGGGCTGCATGGTCATGGATGCATCCAGCGATGCCCGGATATCCATTCCGGATGCGCCCGCTGTGGCATAAGCCGGAAGCGGGTTAGAGGACTGGTTAATTATATTAATCTGTATAGCCGACATGCGGACAAAGATAACTTTGAAAGCTTTGCGAAACGGGCTGTTTATTTTTTTGCCAGCAATACTGTTGCATAAGCCACGAGGCCTTCTTCACGCCCTGCAAAGCCCATTTTTTCTGTCGTGGTGGCTTTAATAGATACATCATCAACGGTGATACGCAGTATTGTGGCTATTACTCTTCTCATTTCATCCACATATGGTTTTATCTTAGGCAATTCAAGACATAGTGTTGTATCCAGGTTTACCACGCTAT
>CAYLRV010000104.1:0-3727 GCA_964386395.1 uncultured Chitinophaga sp. | reverse complement strand
TTTGTCCGGTTGTTTTATCGATTCCCTGGAATTCACGCAGGTAGTACACGTTGATTGGATAACCTGATGCCAGTTTTTGTACAAAGGCACCTGTGCTTCCCTGACCGTGCAACGCACCGGTATTATATGTTCCCTGAAGGCCATCCAGCATATTCTTCAGGAAAGTAAGGTTTACACCTATATTCCATGTCAATGACTGCTTTGCAATTACAGCGGCATTAATACCAAGTTCTAACCCGCTGTTTTCAATAACTACAGGCAGGTTTCTCCAGATTTTAGCAGAAGATGCACCTGGTACAGGGTAATCCAGTTCAAAGAGAACGTCTTTTGTTTCTTTATTGAAGTAGTCTACTGAAACATTTATTCTGCGATTCCAAACTGAGAAATCCAACCCCGCATTGAATGTGGTAGAAGTCTCCCATTTCAAATCCGGGTTATCATTGTTCAACTGTTGCAGTGAGCCGATTCCTGTTACACCAAACCTTCTTAAAGAAGCACCAGCAGGGAATTCCTGGTTACCAGTCTGGCCCCAACTCAAGCGAAGTTTCATGTTACTTACAAAACGAACTGACTTCATGAAATTCTCATTGCTGATATTCCAGGCAGCACCTACAGAGGGGAAATAACCATACTTGTTATTTTCACCAAACTTGGTTGAACCATCCGCCCTGAATGTTGCCGTCAGCAAATATTTGTCTTTCAAATTAAAAGAAGCCCGGCCAAAGAAAGATTGAAGCTCATTAGATGGATCCTGGAAGTTGAACACATTACGGCTCGACTGCGTAGAGTAACCCATCATGTTATAATAGGGAATACCAATGTCGATAAAGTCCTGTGCGCTTTGTCCTGAATTCCTGAATTCAAATTTCGTGTACTCATAACCTACAACCGCATTCAATCCAAGGTTTGAATTAAGTTGCTTGTTATAGCTAAGTGTATGCGTAAACTGCTGGTTTCTCTCCCTGCCCTCTCCGATATAGGCAGCACCCCTGTCTTTATAACGGTCAATGTTCAGCAGGTTACGGCCAATCATTGCCCTGCGAAGGCCATCGCCCTGGTAGATACTGTACAACATACGGTACTCCAGGTCTGGCGTGAATTTATAGTATGGAGAAACACTTCCCAGGATAAAATTAGATCTTACCTGATCGTCATACATTTCCAAGAACCACAGCGGGTTGATGGACGAAGCACCAAACTGCGGCTGGATCCAGTATGTACCATCAGCTTTTTTCAATGGATGTGTAGGGTTCCACTGAAGCGCCTGACCCACCAGGTTACCTTCAAAACCCGCATCATTGGTAATAGGTACTACAGATTCATTAACCTGTGTATTATTCAGCATGATATCCAATCCGAGCTTTTTGCTTTCAAGGAATTTAAAATTTCCAGAAACACCAACTGTGAATTTTGTCAGCTCCGATTGTTTGATTATACCTCTGTCGCTTAAAGCACTGGCAGAGAAGCGGATTTTTGCATTTTCGCTGCCCCCGCTTCCGGAAATTGAAATATTCTGTGTGCTGCTTTTCCGGATGATTTCATTAAATGCATCAACATTTCCACCGTAGTTGCCCGTAGTAAGACCGTACTGAGTAAGTGTTTGTCTGTATTCATCGCCGGAAAGCGTTTCCAGCCTTTTCATTACAGCACCTGTACCTACTGTGTAGTTTACATCAAGGGTTGGCTGTCCGCCAGTAGGTCTTTTAGTAGTAATAATAATTACACCATTTGCACCCCTCGAGCCGTAGATTGCTGTTGCAGATGCATCTTTCAATACATCCATAGAAGCAATATCAGCAGGGTTTACAAATACCAGTGGGTTAGATGCCGGACTGGTTCCGATGTTGTTCAAACTGTTGCCTGGACGGGCCGTACGTCCGCTCAGCGGAACCCCATCCACCACAATCAGCGGATTGTTGCCAGACCGAACTGAGCTGGTACCGCGGATACGGATGGTAGCCGCAGCGCCGGGCTGCCCGTTGTTATTTACAATTTGGAGGCCGGGTACTTTACCCTGGATCAACTGATCCGGAGAGGTAACAACACCCTTGTTGAAATCTTTAGCCTTGATAGAAGCGACTGAACCAGTAAGATCCTTTTTCCTGGCTGTACCATAACCAGTAACCACCACTTCACTCAAACCGCCGGCAGCAGCTACAAGCGAAACATCGGCAGTATTGCCATTAATAGCTACTTCCTGTGGTTCATAACCAACAGAAGTAATAATTAGAGCAGTAGCAGAGGCAGGAACATTCAGCGAAAACGAACCGTCGGCTTTTGTAGATGTACCTGTTCTTGTGCCCTTGGCCTGAACCGAAGCACCAGATACCGCCGAACCGTCTTTTGAATCAGTAACTTTTCCGGAGATCGTTCTGTCCTGAGCAAAGGACAACTGAACGACACATAGGAAAACAATGCTAAATAATGCAGATAGCAGTTTTTGTGCAGACATAAGCAATCGGGTTTTTATATTTATAATCAGTGAATCTTCGCTGTTATAAACCGCTTACCAGGCGGCTGAAAATCAAGGACAAGCTGGTTATTGGACATTTAAAAACATAGGCCTGCTGCTCAAAAACAGCAGAATGTTAATAAAAGTTTAACTAAAACCAAGTAAATTTAGAATATAAATATGTGTACAAGAAACACTTAAGGGCATTATTTTCACCCGCAGATTACCGCAAATGTTTGCGGAAATGTTTTCGGTGGATAAATAGCCTGTTAAACTTTTGCTTACCTCATGGGACAACCAGCAACACTCAAGAAAATCTCGGAACAGCTAAACCTGAGCATTTCAACTATTTCGAGGGCTTTAAAGGATCATCCCGATATTTCTGAGGCCACCCGTAAAAAAGTGAAAGAACTGGCCGCTCTTATGGATTATGAACCGAATGCTTTTGCAATAAACCTCCGTACCAGCAAGAGCAAAGTGCTGGGGTTGATCGTTCCAAGTATTTCCAATATGTTCAACGATTCTTTTATTGCTGCTGCAGAGAATGAAGCCCGCAAAGGCGGGTACTCATTAATGATCCTTCAATCTGCCGATGATCCGTCTATAGAAGCAGAGAATTTAAAACTCTGCAAGCATTACCGGGTTGATGGCATCCTTATCTCTGTAGTTGCGGGAAATTCCTATGCGGGTAACATCAGCAAATACACCGATATAGCCATACCCATTCTGTTTTTTGACAGGGTTCCAACCGGTGGCGAATTGGATACAGTATGTATGGCCGACGAAGAAGCCGGAGCACTGGCAGCACATACCATACTAAAGTATAAGAAGAAAAACATCTTCGCTGTATTTGGTGGTGAAGAACTCTCTATTACAAAAAAAAGAAAAGAAGCCTTCTCCAATGTGCTTGATAAAGATGGCGGCGATATCAAATGCACATATCGCTTTTGTAAAAACACAGAGGCCGCCTGGGAAGCCACCAATGAGGCATTATTGGTGAACGACCGGCCCGATCATATTTTTTGTATGAGCGATGAACTGCTGATTGGCGTAATGAAAAGCCTGAACAAGTCAGGACTGAAAATACCCGGCGATATTTCTGTGCTCGCTATCAGTAATGGCTTTATCCCCGGTTTCTTTAACCCGGAAATTACCCATATCGAAACTAACGGCTACGACCTTGGAAAATTAGCCATGAGGCGGATGCTGGAAAAACTGGAACAACAAACTCCGTCAAAGTCTATTCTGCTTCCCTCAAGATTTGTGGAAGGCGGA
>CAYLRV010000103.1:0-4327 GCA_964386395.1 uncultured Chitinophaga sp. | reverse complement strand
TGGATGCTCCAAAACCCTGGACACCCGAATCACCTGAATTGTATACTGTCGTTTTTGAATTGTATAAGAATAAACAGTTGGTGCATACGGTTTCAAAGAAAATAGGCTTTCGTACCGTTGAACTTAAGCAGCGGGATGGTATCTATATAAACGGCGAGAAAATAAAATTCAAAGGCGTTAACCGTCATGCCTTCCGTCCGGAAACAGGCCGCACCACCAGCAAACAAATAAGTATAGAAGATGTGTTGCTGATGAAGGAAATGAATATGAATGCTGTGCGGATGAGCCATTATCCACCGGATGAACACTTTCTGGATGTATGTGACTCACTCGGTTTGTTTGTCATGAATGAACTTGCCGGCTGGCATGGCAACTATGATACAAAAACCGGCAGTAAGTTGCTCAAAGAAATGATTGACCATGATGTAAACCATCCAAGCATCGTCCTCTGGGCCAATGGCAACGAAGGCGGGCATAACCTGGAGCTCGACAGTTTGTTTACGCAGTACGATATACAAAAACGTCCTGTCGTGCACCCCTGGCAATTATTCAATGGTGTGGAAACGCAGCATTACCGGGAATACAATTATGGTATCGGTAATTATGAAAACGGTAGAGAGATTGTTATGCCTACTGAGTTTCTGCACGGACAGTTTGATGGTGGTCACGGTGCCGGTTTAGAAGACTACTGGGAAAAAATGTGGCATAATCCGTTAAGTGCTGGCGGCTTCTTATGGGATTTTGCAGATAATGCCGTGGTGCGAAAAGATAAAAATGATTCACTGGACACGGATAAACACCGCGCAGCCGATGGTATTGTTGGCCCGCATCATGAAAAGGAAGGCAGTTTTTATGCTATTAAAGAAATATGGAGCCCGGTACATTTTGAAGAGAAAGAAATTACCAGTGATTTTAAAGGTACAATGTGGATAGAAAACAGGTACCACTTTACAAATTTGATGAAATGCAGGTTTACGTTTAAGCTCAAGCGTTTCGGGTTAAATACAGACAAGGAAGTCATTTCAGTAATGTCGTCTCCTGAAATTTATCCGGGCTCCAGGGGGACAGTGTATATCCCGTTGCCAAAGGACTGGAAAGAGTATGACGTCTTATACATAACGGTAAAAGACTGGAATGACAAGGAGATAATAACAAAGAGCTTTCCCATCATCAGTCCAAAAAAAATAACTGAGCGGATGGTTACGAAGGAGGGAAAGGATAAAATAGTTGTACCAACAGTAGATACAACTGCCATCATCGTGAACGTCAAAGATGTACGGCTTATATTCAATGAATGGACAGGCATGCTCACTAATGTCAGCAATAGAAAAGGGGTGATACCTTTTAAAGATGGCCCGGTAGTAGAGGAAGGAGTAAATAACTTTAAGACCATCAAACGCCGCTGGGAAGGAGATAAGTACATCATTGAATCCACTTTTGATAAAAAGGAAAGCTATAACACACTTAAGTGGACAGTATATCCATCTGGCTGGATACAACTGGAAGTAAATTACTTCCCCGGCGCTTACCATACCAACTTTGCCGGTGTCAATTTCTCTTTTCCGGAGAAAGAAATACAATCAGTCATGTATATGGGCAATGGCCCTTACCGTGTGTGGAAGAACCGGATGAAAGGCAACCAGTTTGGGGTATGGAGTAAAGCCTATAATAATACGGAAACAGGGGAAGCTCCATGGGTATATCCGGAATTCAAAGGCTATCACGCAAATTTTTATAGCGGTTATTTCTTTACAAAAGATAACGGCTTTACCGTCGCCACCGAAACAGAAGATATGTTCCTGCGCCTGTTCACGCCGGCATGGAAAACAGATCAGTGGCATAACTATGAACCATTGTTCCCTTCCGGTGATATTTCATTTATGCAGGGCATTAGCAGCATCGGTACCAAGACCCAACGCAATGAAACAACAGGCCCGATGGGCTTAAAGAATATTTTTTATGATTATGAGAAAGAGCCGGGCAGGGCGCTGAAGATGGTGTTGTGGTTTAATTTTTCCGGGGATTAGTAGATAAGTTAATTAGTTAATAGGTTGAGAAGGTTAGTCGAAGTTATAATCGATATAGTAATTATGAAACGTATAACATTACTTATAACAGCACTGTTACTGGTAACATGTATGCTGGCACAAGTGAGCATTACCAACCTGCGCTGTGAGCAGCTGAAGAATCCGCTTGGTATTGATGTGGAGCAACCCCGCTTTAGCTGGCAACTGGAAAGCAAGCAGCGGAATGTGATGCAAACTTCTTACCAGGTAATTGTCAGCAGCAGCGAACAAAAACTCAACGCCGGACAAGGCGATATATGGAATTCAGGAGCAGTCAATTCATCTCAATCAATCCAGGTTGCTTATGCTGGCGAGGCCCTGCGGCCGGGAACAAAATACTTTTGGAAGATACTTGTAACAACCAATAAAGGCAAAGCTACAGGTGGCGGCGGAAATTATTTTTCTACCGGACTTGACAAGGAAACATGGAAGGCAAAATGGATTGGGTATGACAAGGCTTCTCCCTGGGATAGCATCACCCAATGGAGCCGGCT
Organism: uncultured Chitinophaga sp.; assembly: GCA_964386395.1. Taxonomy (GTDB): domain Bacteria; phylum Bacteroidota; class Bacteroidia; order Chitinophagales; family Chitinophagaceae; genus JJ008. Next base: position 1,767 of record CAYLRV010000103.1, on the reverse strand, counting down.
GAGTGCAAGGTACCTGCGAAAAGAATTTACAAATTCAACTGCCATAAAGCGGGCCACTGTATATATATGCGGACTTGGTCTCTATGAACTATACCTGAATGGCACCAAAGTGGGCGACCAGGTATTGGCCCCCAATCCCACGGACTACCGGAAATCAGTTTTATACAATACCTACGACGTTACTTCACTGGTTAGGCCCGGCACTAATGCCATTGCAACCGTATTGGGGAATGGCCGCTTTTTTACCATGCGGCAGAATTACAAAACGCAAAAGCATAATACGTTTGGTTACCCCAAACTGTTGCTGCAATTGGAAATTGAATATGCAAATGGAAGCAGGCAAACCATCATAAGCGATCAAAGCTGGAAACTAAATGTGGATGGCCCGATACGAACGAATAATGAATATGATGGCGAAGAGTATGATGCCACGAAGGAATTTACTGGCTGGAACAAGACAGGATTTAATGATAAAAACTGGATGAATGCGGAGGTCGTACAGGCACCTGCAGGCAAACTCACCGCGCAAATGAGTGAGCCGATGAAAGTAATGAAGATGATAAAGCCCTTGGCTATAAAATCAATGGGTAATGGCCGGTATATACTGGATATGGGTCAGAATTTTGCCGGCTGGCTGACGATAAAAAATATTACAGGAAAGAAGGGTGATAAACTGGTATTGAAGTTTGCCGAGAGCCTGCAGCCGAATGGGGAATTATATACGGCCAACCTGCGTGATGCAAGAGTGACCGACGAATATACATTTGGCAATACGGCCCTTGGGGCAGCGGGCTGGCACCCCAGTTTTGTTTATCATGGATTCAGGTATGTGGAAGTGGCTGGATTAAAAGCCGCACCGTCGGTCAATAATTTTGAAGGGCAATTAGTATATGATGCACTGGATAATACCAGCACATTTGAAACCTCGGACAAAACAATCAATACCATCCATAAAAATGCCTGGTGGGGCATTGCTTCTAATTACAAAGGGATGCCGGTGGATTGCCCGCAGCGGAACGAACGCCAGCCCTGGCTCGGCGACCGCACTATTGGGGCCATGGGCGAAAGCTACTTATTTGATAATGCGAAATTATATGCCAAGTGGATGCAGGATATAGAAGAGAGCCAGACCGAAGAAGGCAGCATACCTGATGTGGCACCAGCATTCTGGAATTATTACACCGATGATGTCACCTGGCCTGCGGCTTTTATCACTATCACCAATCATCTCTATAACCAGTATGGTGATATGCGTCCCATAGAAAAACACTATGCAGCCATGAAGAAATGGATGCACTATATGGAAGGCAAGTACATGAAAGAGTATATCATGACGAAGGATAAGTATGCAGACTGGTGCGTGCCGCCCGAGAACCTGCAACTGATCCATGCCAAAGACTCCAGCCGCCTGACGGATGGGAAACTGATCGCCACTGCGTATTATTATAAGCTGTTATCCTATATGCAGCGTTTTGCTGGTTTGCTGAATAACAAAGAAGATGCGCAGGCATTTGAGGCATTGGCCGGTAAAATTAAAACAGCTTTCCAGCAAAAATTTTATGACCCAAAACTGAAACAATACAGTAACAACACGGTGACAGCCAACTTGCTGCCGCTGTATTTTGGCATCACACCGGATTCGGTAAAGCAAACCATTGCTGAAAAGATCCGGCACAAAATCCATGTGGAGAACCATGGGCATATCAGCACAGGGTTAATCGGTACACAATACCTCATGCGTGGACTAACAGAAATTGGGCAAAACGA
>CAYLRV010000102.1:0-4361 GCA_964386395.1 uncultured Chitinophaga sp. | reverse complement strand
GCGATCCTGATCCATTTATTAAACCCCGAAGAAATCATTATCAGCGGGATAGGCTCTCTTGCGGGTAAGGTATGGATGGCTCCTATACAGCAGGCGATTAATGAACATTGCATTCCCAAAATTGCGGAGCATACAGAAGTAAAAATTTCATCGCTCGGATATAACGCAGAAATAATAGGTGCTGCTGCACTTGTTATGGATAATTATGAGAAGCTTCCTGTAATAAAAGAAGAAGCTGAAAAACTTATAGCCCAGTAAATTATAATAAACTACCATTATTCTTTAAATCAAAAAAAAACAAGTATGAAAAAACAATGCAAAAAGGTGCTGTTTGCTTTGCTGTTGAGTTGCATGTCCCTGCTCTCTTATGCACAGCAAAGAACAGTAACCGGTACTGTTATGGATGAACAGGGAGCCGCACTAACCGGAGTTTCTTACACCATCAAAGGCTCCAACACCGGTGGTGTAACAAACGAATCAGGCGCTTTTAGCGTTGCGGTACCCAATAACACCTCGGTACTGCAACTAAGCTATATTGGCTACCAAACGCAGGAAATTGAGATCGGAGATAAAACTGATATGAACATCGTATTAAGAAAGGATGGTGGTAAACAGATGGATGAAGTTGTGGTTACAGCGTTAGGTATCAAAAGAGAAAACAGGAAACTGGGGTATGGGATGACCACCCTGAGTGGCGGAGATATTGCCAAAACCAACACTGTAAACCCGGTTCAGGCATTGCAGGGACAGGTGCCAGGTCTGAGTATCGGTACTTCGGACGGCGGGCTTTTTGGTAACTCAAAAGTTCAGATGAGAGGTGTTGCGTCTTTAAACTCCAACAACAACCAGCCGATCTTCGTAATCGACGGAGTAATCCTTGAAAACTCTATTTCCAATAATTCAGCCGACTGGGATGGAAATTCAAACGACTATGGGAATATTTTAAAAAACCTCAACCCCGAGGATTTTAAAAGTGTTTCTGTACTGCGTGGAGCGGCGTCTACGGCCCTGTATGGATCAAGAGGTATCAACGGTGCTATTATCATTGAAACCAAAAACGGGACAGGTGTGAAAGGCCTGGGCATTTCAGTAAAACACACGCTTGCCATTGACCATGTGTACGGGCAGCCCGACCTGCAATATGAATATGGAGAAGGTTACCTGGCCGGGTTTGTAAACTTTGGGGAGAAAGACGCTAACGGCAATTATTACCGGTTTGATGCCAAACAATTTAACCTGAACGACAAGGGTATTCCAACCAAGATCAATCATCCTTCCGGCATGGCATGGGGTGCTAAATTTGATGGGCGTAAAATCATTGATTATGACGGTACCGAAACCACATATATACCATATAAAAACAACCTGTTAGATGCTTATCAGCTTGGCATAGGCAATACCACCTCCATTGCCTTAAGCGGGGGCAACGATAAAGGTAATTTCTATCTTTCCGATGCTTATCAAAAAAGGAACGGCGTTTTGATGGGGAACTCATTCGAAAGAAACGCGCTCCAACTTAACGGATCTTACAACCTCGCAAAATGGCTGAAAGCCGAAGGTTCTGTATCTTTTACTGCTACTACAGCTGAAAATCCCAGGAACGACCTGTCCCAGTTATTTCTTGACGGTACCTGGATGAACTACTACGATACAAAGAAATACAAACAACAAGAGTATTGGAGAGCTTCTCACGGAGGCATTCCCAATTCAGCGTATGGAGACGCAAACGCTTATGTACCGGGTCAGAGTACCTGGTTCCGCTATAACATGGACAACCAAACGCAAAAAGAATACGTGACCAGGCCAGTAGTAAAACTCTCCGCCAAGCTTGCCAGCTGGGCAACACTTGCCCTGGAAGGGAATATGAATTATTACGCTACAAGGTTTGAGAAAAAAGAATGGGGACAAGGTTACCTGAACGAAGGAGGCTATTACCAACTGTCCCACACTGACGATGTAAGCAGAACCGGTAAAATTTCAGCAACATTCAACAAACCGCTGAGCGAAGACATCAGCTCCACGCTTATTGTGGGCGGTGAAATATGGAAACAGGATAAAACAAAGACCGGCTCCTGGACAGATGGCGGGCTGATCAATCCCGGCGAGTTCTTTTTAGGTAACTCTAAAAGAACAGTTATATCAGAAACAAGCAACAATGTGTTCGGTACCAAACAAATAAGCTCTGCTTACTTCCTGGCAAATTTCGGGTATAAAGATTACCTGTTTCTTGATATAACCGGCAGGAATGACTGGTCTTCATCACTGGTTTATACAGCCGGCTTTGGGAACAACTCTTATTTCTACCCATCCTTATCTGCATCATGGCTGGTTAATAAAACCTTTAATCTGCCTGAATGGGTTAGTTTTGCCAAACTAAGAGCCTCATGGGCACAGGTAGGTAGCGACACCGAGCCATTCTTTATCAATAAGGGCTACAGTGTAGACAAGATAGAATTAGAAAACGGGGTATTTGCATACACAAACGGAATTGATCCCATTTATGTGAACAAGGATATTAAACCCGAAAAGAAAAACTCAGCTGAAATAGGAGCTGACCTGCGCTTCCTGAAAGACAGGCTGGGTATCGACATTTCTTACTATAATGACATCATCCGGAACCAGATCGGTAGTATCCCGGTAGAACCCATAGTAGGGCTTTCCCAGCTGATTACGAATATAGGTACTTTACGCAACAGAGGTATTGAGCTAAACATCAATGCAACACCTGTCAGGACCAGCAATTTTAAATGGAACACAGTTTTCAATTATTGGAAAAATAAAACAAAGATTACCGAATTAGACGACAGCTATGGTGAATATAAAACATTGGGCGGCGACATTGCTTACGGTAACTTCAGAGTAGGCTCTGTAGCTTACCGTGGCGGTGAATACGGGGTGCTGATGTCAGACATTATGCCGGCTGTTTGGAAATCGAACGATCCTAATGACAGCAGGAACGGGATGAAAGTACTTACCTGGGTAGATTCAAGGCGTGGTGCTTATTATGCAAGGAGCTATGAAGTACAGCGGGTAGGCAGCATGCAGCCCAAGTTTGAAGGTTCCTGGATAAACAACTTCTCCTACAAGGCCCTTAGCGTATCCTTTCAGTTAGATGCAAGGTTTGGCGGCTATCTTGCCTCTTACTCCAACAGGTACGGAACAGCTTATGGGTTCCTGGAAACATCTTTAAAAGGTCGGGACGCAGCCCATGGCGGTGTAGCCTGGACAAGCCAGTATGCCGACAGCAAAGGACAGACGTTTGATGACGGCATTATCCCGGACGGGGTGTTTAAAGAAGGAACTGTTGTTACCACTCCAAGCGGAGCTACCCAAAACGTAGGCGGCATGACCTATAAGGAAGCTTTAGAAAAAGGTTATGTGGAGCCCACCCACGCCAGTTATTTTACCTACAGGAGCAATGACTGGGGTAATGGTGTAATAAACTCCGACTGGTTCAGCGAAGTGAAATACATAGCGTTAAGGAACATTTTTATTGGTTATAACCTCCCGGCCAACTGGTTCAGGAGCATTGGTATCAGGAACGCGAACCTTGCATTGAATATAAGGAACGTTGCTTATCTGTACAACTCGCTGCCCAATCATCTGAACCCCGAAAGCTTCAGGGGCACCAGCAGTACCGAATCGTTCAGGGAAAGGAACTTTATCCCTTATACAAGAAACTATTCGTTAACCCTGGCACTTGATTTTTAAATAAAAAATATAAAAAAATATACTGATGAAAAGTATAATAAAAATAGTAACTGCATGCGCTGTTCTCTTTTTTGCCGGATGTAATAAAAACAGGTTTGCAGAACTAAACTCAAATCCTTCAACGGTAACCTCCGCAGATGTGCGTTTTCAAACTACGCAGAGCATCAAGAACATGTACAGCGAGGATTACCTGCCATGGTACTATAATAACTTCCGGTACATCTTTCCCTGGGCCCAGGTAACTGCATCAGGTTTGGGAAATGCAGAAACATTTGTTGAAGTAGGCGCAACGTATGACTTTTGGCGCAATTACAATGACCTGTTACCCAACATTATTGACTTAAGGAAAAATATAGACGCAAAGAGCCCCGAAGAACAGAAAACCCTGGCAGCTATACGTGCACTGACATACCCGATTATGATACAGCCGTCAATGGTTCTAAGTGACAATGTAGGTTCTATCGTTTATAAAGAAGCAGGTATAGGACTATTAACTAATCCTCCGGTACTTACTGCCACTTATGATAACCAGCAGGTTCTTTTTGATACATGGCTGGAGGAACTGAACAAGGCAATTACGGATTTAACAGCAAACACTCCGGGAACTATTCAATTAGGTAACCAGGATATGATCTACAAAAGTGATTACA
>CAYLRV010000101.1:0-4372 GCA_964386395.1 uncultured Chitinophaga sp. | reverse complement strand
AAAGGGATAAATCACTGATGCTAAAAATCGGGTTAACAGGGGGAATCGGAAGCGGCAAATCGACCGTGGCGCAGGTGTTTGAAACACTTGGCATACCGGTTTACTATGCTGATGATGCGGCAAAACGCCTGATGAATACGGATAAGGCATTAATGCAGGCAATTCAAAAACATTTCGGCGAAGCGAGTTATACCGACGGTACGCTGAACCGGAAACATATTGCTTCCATCGTATTCCAGGACCAGGGAAAACTGGCATTGCTCAACTCCCTTACCCACCCGGCTACTATTGCCGATGCAAAAGAATGGATAAGCCGGCAAACAACACCATATGTCATTAAAGAAGCGGCCCTCTTGTTTGAAAGCGGCTCATACAAAGACCTTGATTATATCATTGGTGTTGCTGCACCTTTACCGTTGCGGTTGCAGCGTGTAATGCAACGGGACGGCATTTCGGCCGAAGAAGTGCAGCAGCGTATCAGCAGGCAATTGAATGAAGAGGAAAAATTAAAGCGTTGTAATTTCAGTATTGTTAACGATGAAACCACTGCTGTAATACCACAGGTGCTGGAATTGGATCAGCAGTTCAGGGAAATGACCCGGAAATAATTGGATATGCAAAAAATCATTACTCCTCTCCTGTTCTTTTTCGTTGTGCTTCTTTCAAATGAGGCAAGCAGCCAGCCATCGGGAGCAGGACTGCATGAAAATTCCGTAGTAAAAGACACAACAGGCATGCAGCTGCCCTATGCGATCTGGAACCAGTTGCTGATTACGGGACGCTATAAAATAAAACAAGAAAAGCCTGGCGATCCGAACACAGCCTTCATTATCGCCCGCATGAGCGAAGAAGAGTATGAACGCAAACTGGCCAATATGCCCAAACCGGCCGATAGTAAATATTTTAAAACCGGCGCTCGCTTTACCCATTTCCGCACAACGGATATCAACGGTAATAAAATAAATACAAAGGCACTCAGCGGTAAAATACTCGTCATTAATTTCTGGTTTATAAACTGCCCGCCGTGCCGGAATGAAATACCAGGCCTGAACAGGCTTTCCGAGCAGTATAAAGGCGATTCATCTGTAGTATTCCTTGCCATTGCCCTTGATCAGAAATATGAGCTGAAAGAGTTTTTAAAAACACATCCGTTTGGCTATACAGTTATTGATGATGGGCGGTCTGTATCGAGCCAGTATGGTATAAACGGATACCCTACGAATGTTGTGGTATCGCCTGAAGGCAATGTGGCCTTTCATGCTACCGGATATGCACTTAATACGGTGCCCTGGATTAAAAAGACGGTGGAGAAACTGAAAGAAAGTACACAAAAAAAGGAGTAACGATAATTACTCCTTCGTTATAAATGCACACCTGGGATTTACTCAGCCCACGACATAATATAACCGCTGTTCTCTATTTCTAATGCCTGCTTAGTCAGCATAAGCGGCCGGAATGTATCCACCATCACAGCCAGCTCCTTTGTTTCTTTTGCCCCAATACTTTTTTCAACAGCACCGGGGTGCGGCCCATGCGGTATACCAGCCGGATGCAGGGTTATCATACCACGGGTTACATTTTTGCGGCTCATAAAATCACCATCCACATAATAGATCACTTCATCGCTGTCGATATTACTATGGTTGTATGGAGCAGGTATGGCCTGCGGATGATAATCAAATAACCGCGGCACGAATGAACAAACCACGAAGGCATTGGTTTCAAAAGTCTGGTGCACCGGCGGTGGCTGGTGTACCCTTCCGGTTATCGGTTCAAAATCATGAATAGAGAAAACATACGGATAACAGCACCCATCCCAGCCTATTACATCAAAAGGATGCGTGCCATAATGCAGGCCGTATAACATGCCTTTCTTTTTGGCCTTAATCAGGAAATCGCCTTTCTCATCAATCGTTATCAAATCCTGTGGTGGACGTATATCCCTTTCACAATAAGGGGAATGTTCCATCAGTTGCCCAAAGCGGCTCATGTAACGTTTTGGAAAACGCAGCGGCGTAAAAGACTCAACAATAAACAACCGGTTTTTATCATCCGTAAATTCTATCTGGTAAATAGTTCCTCTAGGCAGAATGATATAATCACCATAACCAAATGGTAATTGCCCATATTGGGTTTTCACCACACCACTGCCTTCATGTATAAAAATCATTTCATCGGCATCGGTGTTTTTATAGTAGTAATCTTTGGTGCCGCTTTCGGGCGCAGCCAATACAATATGGCAGTCATTGTTGACCAGCACCGGTACACGGCTTTGCAGATACTCACCGCCGGGTTTAATATGAAATCCTTCAAAGCAACGGTGTTTCAGCATTTTTTCTTCGGCTATCACGGGCGATACATCCAGTTGCGGTTCCGTCTTTATAATTTGCGTAGGTGGATGGCAATGATAGAGCAGCGAATAATCATCACTGAAGCCTTCTGTAGAAAAAAGTTGTTCGCTGTACAAGCCACCATCCGGTTTGCGGTACTGCGTATGTCGTTTATGCGGAATAGTTCCGAGTTTATAATAATGCGGCATAGAGATCGTTTCGAGTTTAACGTTTTGAGTTTCGGGTTATGCGTTCTGCTGGTTCAGCAATACGGTAAAGCAGCATGTTTCCGTTAATTTCGGGAGAGCTCAAGAGTGGCAAGCAGGAAAATATATTTCCATTTACGCTTGTCGATGTAGTACGTAAAATTTCTGTGGAAGGGCATAAACAAATTTAGTGAGTTTTTCCTGTTTATAACCCTGATAAAATCAGCGATAGTCCGTACAATCAGCGTTATCTGCGTTCCAATTTACCCGAATTTTGCCCCATGCAATTACCCACTGCCGGGCTTTTAGTGATCCGCAACCGCCGCTTATTACTGGCATTCAGCAAAAACAAACAGTGCTTCTACCTGCCCGGTGGAAAAATCGATCCCGGTGAAACACCCAAAGAAGCGCTATGCAGGGAGATTGCCGAAGAGCTGAATGTACAGCTCTCACCCGGTGATACACAGTACTACACACATATTACAGCCCCGGCCTTTGGCGAAGGGAATAGTACCATAATGGAACAGGACTGTTTCCTGCTTACGGAGGAGGTAACCCCTGTTGCCGCTGCTGAAATCGGAGAACTCCGCTATTTTACCTTAGCAGAATATTTGCAGGAGATGAACAAAGCACCTGGCGCCATTATGATTTTAGAAAAATTAAAAGCAGATAACCTGGTAGATTAATGAAACGAATTGGCCTTATATCCGACACACATGGCTACTTAGATGAAGCAGTATTCAAACATTTTGAAAACTGTGATGAAATCTGGCATGCCGGAGATTTTGGAGACAACACCGCTGAAAAGCTTAAGGATTATAAGCCGTTAAACGGTGTGTACGGGAATATTGACAACCAGTCTGTCCGCAGCCTTTATCCGGAACAATTAGTTTTTATGTGTGAAGATGTAAAAGTTATGATACGTCATATCGGCGGCGCACCACCGAAGTATAACCCCGAAACCAGGAAGGAGCTTGCTATACATCAGCCGCAATTATTCATCAGCGGACACTCCCATATCCTCAAAGTAATATATGATGAAAAAATAAATTGCCTGCACATGAACCCTGGTGCTGCCGGCAAACAGGGCTGGCATAAAGTGCGCACCATCATCCGCCTGGTTATTGACGGAAAGAACATGAAAGATTGCGAAGTGGTTGAATTAGGTAAGCGATGACGCTGATGCTTGTCATAGCCACTTTTAACAGCCGGTGGCAATCAACCGCTCATGTAAAATAACAATCTCACCCGAAAGCCGGTGGGTAATTTTCCTGAAATTTAAGATCAATGAAAAAAATCATTCTGATAGCCCTGGTATGTACAGTTGGTACCATGGCACAGGCACAAACAAAGGAGCAGGAAATCGAAGCCATCAAAACTGTTTGTAATTATTACCTCGATGGCGGCACTAACGGCGACAGCGTCATGTTCTCCAAAGCCTTTAGCCCGGGTGGGCAAATGCAGTATATGCGTAATGACACATTGGTAGTGGTTTCCCTAAAAGATTTTATGGCCCGCATGTCCAACAGTGGTAAGAAAGCGGATCGCACTACAAAAATTGAAAGCGTGGAAGTATACGGCAATGCTGCAGTAGCCAAGCTGACGATTGAATATCCGACTTTCTATTTTCACGATATCATGAGCCTGTTGAAAACAAAAGAAGGCTGGAAAATTGTCGGTAAGATATTTTACAGGGAGATGAAAAAATGACCGCTGAGGCCGGAGGTCTGAAATCTGAGGTCGGAAGGAAGCGGAAATTTGATAACTTACTTTTCTATTTTCAGTCAACAGTCAACAGTCAACAGTCAACAGTCAACAGTCAACAGTCAACAGTCA
>CAYLRV010000100.1:0-4608 GCA_964386395.1 uncultured Chitinophaga sp. | reverse complement strand
GCCATGTACGTACACGGCCAAACAAAACAAGCATTCCGGGGCGTTTAGGGTTTTCCTGGCTTATCCAGGGAGTTTCTCCGCGGGCAATGCAATCATTTTCCATTTGGGTCCAGATAGTTTGATTGCCGACGGCTGCACCGGCCCGGTCACCCCTTGCCCTGGTAACAAACTTATTGGCAACGGATCTTCCCAAAGCCTCACCGGCTTCTATATCACTGCGCACATTTGCACCGGAAAGAATTCTTGCCCTCTTGTGTTCTTCTGCTTTCTGTTGAATGAAGTCCTGATCGCCCGGGAAGAGTAGTTTCAGCATTTCCACACTTACACCAATAACCACCCCGTCTTCCGAAGGATAAGAAGGTAAAGTTGTTTTTGGAATCAATACTTGCAGGCTGGCATCAACATTATAAGGAGCTGGCCTGTTGTACACCGTTTTATAATGCCAGGCGGATACCAGTGCATCATAGGTGGCGGCTGATACATATGAGTAAGCCCTTGCTGCATATGGCGGGTTGGCAAATGGAAATGTTGGATAGGCCAATGGGTTAGCCGCATTGGGAACAGGGTATGTGCCATCTGCATTTTGAAAAGGCGGGCGGTTGTGCTTTGCCACAAGCTCACGCATGATTTCATTCCAGCGGAGTACGGCGCCGGCACTCCAGTATTTTACTATTCTTTTTTCTTCACCCGTGAGGTTGGCCTGCCATGTTTTTATTTCATTGATCTGTGCTACATAGTCGGGTGATGATGTGGCAATAGGTGCAGGTACGGCAAACTCGGTAGGCCCGGTTAACAATACAGGGCGCCAGGTGCCGGCGTTCAAATCCTGTGATGCAGGATTAAGCGCCGGAAATTCAAGATTTGTTTCAGTTAAATCTTTTGAGCAGGAATATAGAACCACTGCTACAGAAACTATAAAGAGTAATTTTTTCATGGTAATAAATGTTTTCCTTTTTAGATATTACGAGTCCGGAATACAGTAAATGCGGGTTTAGTTTTTTTCTTCGGTCTTTTGTTTCCTGGAAAAGTCCATTACATAAAAAATGCCGGCATTAAAACCCGTTGCCTGACCAACATTTCTTCCTGCAATTGTAGTAAAAGCCCCGCCCGTTAAGGACAGGTTTGGCTTAAATGGCATTGCATACTTACCGTTGAAGGCAATTCGTGAAGCGTTCATCTCATTGCTTGGAAAAGGCATATTGTTTCTTGAAATGTCAAACCCGCCTAATGTGGTCATATTATCAAAAATCAGTTCAGCATAGGAGCCTTTGTCGCGGTAACCAACCCGGACATTAAATGCAGCCATATCCGGCATCTTTACCTCATTGGTATAATGCATCCTTGTGGTGTAATAAGCATCCCGGTCCAGTTTTATATTACTTCGCCGGGTGTAGGTGCCGGAACCGGTAACAAACCATACTCCCCGTTGATAATCGGCCATACCACGAAAAGAAAGATTTTTACTTTCTAGCCCGATAGACATGGGCAGGAAGTCGGCTGTATAGCCCGAAGCAGGGAAAGAATATCCGCCCATAGCAAATAATGACAATCGCCCTGGTCCGATTTTTTTACTATAGCCTTTCCATTTTACCCAGAAAGAAAGGTCTTGTATGCCTTTCAGCCCTTTCAGTTGCCCCGCCGATGCCTTTGTTTTTATATAGGGCAAACCAAACATTACATTCAGCCTGCTGGTGATGCCGTAGTTGCCCATAATACTATACATGGTGGTGGATACTGTTCCCAAATTCAGGTTATCCCTCTTCAGATCTCCTTCCCAATAATTTTTCCAGCTGCTGTAACCAGCCATGGGGCCAACGCAGAACGCATTTTTTTCCATCATCAGCCCGTCAATATCTGTTTGTGTTTTCCCGGGCATACTTGTTATCAGGAAGATGGCAGTTGTAATCTTAAAATTTGTCAGTATTTGTTGAAGTGAATTTTTCATTTTTTCATTTTTAATCTTGATACGATAAATGCCCCCAGCCTGGTACCGGCTTCGTTGCCATTGTCATTATCAAAGCGATAGTGGATGCCGCCGTACAAGCGGGACATAGCTGCTTCTTTGGCTGCATCCCTGAATGACAGTATTTCGCGGTTCTTAATACCAAACTCCAGTAAGGATGTGTCGGTAAATCGCAACTTGTCGCCAAACCAATTGGTCATCGTTTCGGCAGCTGCGGCAGAAATTGTAGCATGACCGCTGGTGTAAGATGGAAAAGGTGGCGTCTGAATATATGGCTGCCACCCGGCACTGATATATTTATTAATAACTGTTTCGGGCCTTACATAATTGCTGCGGTATTTTTCATCCCAGCAACTGATAAATGCGTCGAAAAGTGCAATGGCTGTTTGTGCGTATGCGGCAACGGTGGTGGAGAAGTCAGCACCGGCTTTTTGTGCACCGATACCAACAATATTCATCCAGTGGCCGGGCGGTGAGAACTTTTTGGTCGCATACATCACATGGCCAACTATATTCATTTTAAAAGGATTGTCATCCCAGAAATCAGCAATATGCTTTTGCTCATCATCCAGGCTGTCGCCAATAGTTTTTACCTCCGTCAGTGCCTTATAATATGTGCTATTTTTATTAATCATGTCATAAGCCGGTGGCCGAACTGGCATAAACTGGGGTGCACTGTCCATCACAATTGGCCGTATTTCCATCCAGTGGGGTTCTATGGCCTGGGTATAGGAAGGAGGGGTGGGTACCCATCTTCCTGGTGTGTCTATTACAGTGTATTTGCTGGCTGTACGCAACTGGGCATAATTGTCTTTTTTGCTCCAGCGAAGAATGTGGTTTCCCATGCTATCGGCAAAAGCCTGTGAAGCTTTTATAACAGTGGAGGGCATGCCGGCACTGTCGGCATCCTGTTTCATCTTTGTTACATAATCCTGCATGATGAGGTCGGAAAATGTAACCGCTTCTCCAACTTTGCAAAAAGCCAGCATGGCGGCCAATTGATAATTAACGTCCGTGGTATCCGTTTTCGGAAAAGCAGGCAGGTGTTTGATTTGCCCCGCAAGCGATTGGAAACGGTTGTCAAAAACCGCCACTACTTCATATGCTGCAATAGTGGCATACGCATAGTTACGGCTGGCAATCATGGGCGGGAAATTATTGTGCAACACCACATTGTTCAGTTGCTTTACTGTTTTGCAGTACAGCACAGGGTTTTGGATATACGCACTATAATTTTTCTTTTTGCTGCCGCAGGATACTAATAAAAGTATCGTGCAGGCAACCAGTAATCGTTGCAACATAAATCGTCTGTTAAGTATAAAGGAAATTGCTGATCAGTGATCAGCATCGTTAATGTTATGCAATGGCATGCCGGGGCGGCTGGCTGGGAACCGTAAGGTCGCTGGTCATCAATTCGTCTGTGAACGTTGGATAGGTTGTTGGTATAATCAGTTTGTGAGCTATTGCGGATTTTTCGAAAACATCATCGCATTCAAAACTGAAAATCTTTACCGCGGATTTTGCCGGTCCCTGCTCCTGCGTATTGTTATTGTTAGACCTGGCAATATCTGATGTTATTTGATTTAACTGTGTGCGGGATGTATTAGCAATACATTTCAATACAAGAATATCGCCTTCAATTTTTCTTTTTACATAGGTGTATTCTTTACCCTCAATAGTGATATGGCCGTAGTGGCGTTCAAATTCAGTATAGCGCTGCTGGTAAGGCATATTGAGCGAAACACGCATTTCTATGAGTTCGTCATCAGCATATTCTTCGTTGTCAATAAGGGCTTCCAGTTGCTGATCGGCCTTTGTCTGAAGAAAAGAAATGAGAATTTTATAACCACACAGGTTAAAAAAGAATATAAGCAGCAATAGTATCGCAGCAAGCTTTCTCATCGTTCTGGCTGAAAAGGTATGTTTTTCTGCCTAAAAAAAGACAAAATACACCCGTTAAAATGACAACCAGCCAAAGAAAAATGCTGCAAACGTTTTCGGTGTTACCGGATGATGGTGATGGTGCCTTTTCGCATCAGCGGCTTGCCATCCAGGGTGCGCACATGTATAAAATATATGTAAACATCATTGGGCTGCGGATTGTTTTTGAAAGTGCCATCCCAGCCCAGGGCAACGTTGGCGGAATAAAAAACCTGCTGCCCCCAGCGGTTGTAAACCGACATGCTTACAAAACGGTTCTTATTCAGCGGGGGATAGATGAACATATCGTTCAGGCCATCATTATTGGGGGTAAAAGCCGAAGGAATATCAACCGGGAAATCGCATTCCTTAAACGCTTCTATCTCATCCGTGCTGATGCCGCATTTATTGGTTACGGATACGGTATATACACCCGGTACGGTTATGTTATATGTATGCGCTGGTGTCAGGGTACCCATCCAGTTATATTGCGCATAGCCTGAGTCTGTACGTAAAGTGAGGCGGGTGCTATCACCAAAACAAATATCCTGGCCGAGGTTTACAACGGGTTTTTCAAGGAAACGTACATCGTGATACGCAATACTGTCGCAGTTGTTGGCCGTAATATGACTGGTATAGTAAATACCTGACTGCCGCACCACCGAATTGTCCGGCAGCTTAAACTGTGTGGCATTGCAGAGCTCTGTTATTGTAGTGTTTGCCGG
>CAYLRV010000099.1:0-4753 GCA_964386395.1 uncultured Chitinophaga sp. | reverse complement strand
TTTTTTTATGTAAATAAATATCCGGAGAATACGCTGATCAATGGGGTGGACATGGAAGGAGTCACCATCGACGGATCGATTGAAAACCCGGCAGCACTTGTTAAAAGCGGTTTGATATTACTTGGTTACATTGTGCTGTTCTTAATGATAGCCATCTGGTACTTCCGTAGAAAAGATATATTAAGTTAAGCATATGAAAGAAAAGCTACTGTTATTACTGGCCGTATTTATGTTACCCTGCCTGGTTTTTTCGCAGGATGTAAAAGAGTTGTTGAAAAAAGTAAAGGCCAAATATGACCTGGTAAATGACTACACGGCCACCGGTAAAATGAAGACGAATGTTGTATTTATCAAGGCACCGGTGGCTACTGTAAAAGTGTATTATAAACGGCCCGACAAACTGAAGATTAAAAACGAAAGCGGTGTTTCTTTTATTCCCAAAGGGTCTGTTAATGTAAATATGAACAACGTTTTGGCATTGAAGGATTTTGAAGCAGTGGACGGAGGGAAGGAGAAAGTAGGAGGGGTGGAATGTAAAGTGGTGAAGATATTTCCCCTGAATGATGAGGATAATATATCGAGGGCTACTTTATATATTGATGATAAACAAATGCTGGTGATGCGTTCAGTTATCAGTACAAAGGAGAACGGTACTTATGAGCTGGTGATGAGTTACAAAAAATATATTTCATACGGCCTGCCCGATAAGGTACAGCTGACTTTTAATACAAAGGACTATAAATTACCGAAAGGCATTACGGTTGATTATGACAACGGAACAGGCAAAACCCCTTCCGAAAAAGATAAAGACAAGGAAAAGAAGGGTAAAGTGGAAATCACGTACACTGATTACTCGATCAACAAAGGAGTGGCAGACACGGTTTTTAAATAACTATCCTTCTTCAATTATTTCATCCCGGGCATTGGCCAGTAAGGCAGCAGTCATTTTGCGCATCGGGTTTTTGCGTGCATCCGCATAGCCATTGCGGCTATTAATAATTGCGGCACATTCAAAAACAGCCGCTACGAATGATGCATGGTCAGCTTTGCCTTTACCTGCTATGTCAAATGCCACACCATGATCGGGTGATGTACGTACTGCAGGCAGTCCGGCCGTGTAATTAATGCCTTCGGCCAACGCCAGCGACTTGAACGGAATCAGACCCTGGTCATGATACATTGCCAATACCGCATCAAATTTCTCGAAACTGCGGCGGGCAAAAAATGCATCCGCACTATACGGACCGATAGCCATTATATTATTATTCTTTGCTTCTTTAATGGCCGGCTTGATTATCGTTTCTTCTTCATTGCCGATCAATCCCTCATCACCGGCATGCGGGTTCAGGCCCAGCACAGCAATACGTGGTTTATCAATGCCGAAATCCTTCTGCAGGCTTTTGTTAATAATTTGCAGCTTGCTCAGAATTTTTTCTTTGGTAATATGTTTGGCTACTTCAGTTACCGGTACATGTTCTGTTACCAGTGCCACCCTGAAATCACCAGCACACATCATCATCACCACATCCTGCATGTCAAACATTTGCTTCAGGTAAGGTGTATGCCCTGTAAAATTAAAATCGGCGCTTTGAATATTTTTTTTGTGGATGGGGGCAGTGACAAGCCCGTCTATTTGTTTTTGTTTCAGCGCTGCTACAGCAGTCTGCAGGGAAAGAACAGCATATTTTCCACCGGTATCAGTAAGTTGCCCGGGGGTGATGGCGACTTCTTCTTCCCAGCAACTGAACAGGTTTATTTGTTTAGGGTTGATGCGGGAAAACTCTTTTGAAACCTGGTAGTTCAGGTTATACTCAGGAATTATTTTACGGTAAAAATTAATACACTTATTCGAAGTGAAAAGTACAGGGGTACAATGATCTAGGATGCGGCTGTCGGCAAAAGTTTTGATAATCAGCTCCGTTCCAATGCCATTCAAATCGCCGCATGTGATACCGATGACTGGTTTTTTCGCAGGATGTAAAAGAGTTGTTGAAAAAAGTAAAGGCCAAATATGACCTGGTAAATGACTACACGGCCACCGGTAAAATGAAGACGAATGTTGTATTTATCAAGGCACCGGTGGCTACTGTAAAAGTGTATTATAAACGGCCCGACAAACTGAAGATTAAAAACGAAAGCGGTGTTTCTTTTATTCCCAAAGGGTCTGTTAATGTAAATATGAACAACGTTTTGGCATTGAAGGATTTTGAAGCAGTGGACGGAGGGAAGGAGAAAGTAGGAGGGGTGGAATGTAAAGTGGTGAAGATATTTCCCCTGAATGATGAGGATAATATATCGAGGGCTACTTTATATATTGATGATAAACAAATGCTGGTGATGCGTTCAGTTATCAGTACAAAGGAGAACGGTACTTATGAGCTGGTGATGAGTTACAAAAAATATATTTCATACGGCCTGCCCGATAAGGTACAGCTGACTTTTAATACAAAGGACTATAAATTACCGAAAGGCATTACGGTTGATTATGACAACGGAACAGGCAAAACCCCTTCCGAAAAAGATAAAGACAAGGAAAAGAAGGGTAAAGTGGAAATCACGTACACTGATTACTCGATCAACAAAGGAGTGGCAGACACGGTTTTTAAATAACTATCCTTCTTCAATTATTTCATCCCGGGCATTGGCCAGTAAGGCAGCAGTCATTTTGCGCATCGGGTTTTTGCGTGCATCCGCATAGCCATTGCGGCTATTAATAATTGCGGCACATTCAAAAACAGCCGCTACGAATGATGCATGGTCAGCTTTGCCTTTACCTGCTATGTCAAATGCCACACCATGATCGGGTGATGTACGTACTGCAGGCAGTCCGGCCGTGTAATTAATGCCTTCGGCCAACGCCAGCGACTTGAACGGAATCAGACCCTGGTCATGATACATTGCCAATACCGCATCAAATTTCTCGAAACTGCGGCGGGCAAAAAATGCATCCGCACTATACGGACCGATAGCCATTATATTATTATTCTTTGCTTCTTTAATGGCCGGCTTGATTATCGTTTCTTCTTCATTGCCGATCAATCCCTCATCACCGGCATGCGGGTTCAGGCCCAGCACAGCAATACGTGGTTTATCAATGCCGAAATCCTTCTGCAGGCTTTTGTTAATAATTTGCAGCTTGCTCAGAATTTTTTCTTTGGTAATATGTTTGGCTACTTCAGTTACCGGTACATGTTCTGTTACCAGTGCCACCCTGAAATCACCAGCACACATCATCATCACCACATCCTGCATGTCAAACATTTGCTTCAGGTAAGGTGTATGCCCTGTAAAATTAAAATCGGCGCTTTGAATATTTTTTTTGTGGATGGGGGCAGTGACAAGCCCGTCTATTTGTTTTTGTTTCAGCGCTGCTACAGCAGTCTGCAGGGAAAGAACAGCATATTTTCCACCGGTATCAGTAAGTTGCCCGGGGGTGATGGCGACTTCTTCTTCCCAGCAACTGAACAGGTTTATTTGTTTAGGGTTGATGCGGGAAAACTCTTTTGAAACCTGGTAGTTCAGGTTATACTCAGGAATTATTTTACGGTAAAAATTAATACACTTATTCGAAGTGAAAAGTACAGGGGTACAATGATCTAGGATGCGGCTGTCGGCAAAAGTTTTGATAATCAGCTCCGTTCCAATGCCATTCAAATCGCCGCATGTGATACCGATGACTGGTTTTTGTGGGTTGCTCATACGCTTTTATTCAGTCGTAAAAATATGGAAATAGTGGAAGGATAGTATAAATAAAAAGTCCGGAATATAATTCCGGACTTTTTTGTAAGCAGGCCTGTTAATTTACTTGGCTAGTTTCATCACTTTTTTAAATAATAGTTTGTCGTTCATACTCATCCTGAGGATATATACGCCATCCGGCAGGGCAGAAACGGAACTGATTTGGACAGAGTTCGTTCCTGTGTATATACGCTGGCTATGCTTTTTGAGTACTGAACCTGATTCGTTGATAAGTTCAATCTGCACAATGCCATTTTCAGCACTGATAACCTGGCAGGAAATTTCTGTGCTGAACGGATTTACCACAGTACCAAAACGAAACCCGTCTTTATCATCCGGATCCAGTAATACCGTTCTTGATACTTTTCTCATACCGGCTGCATTTGTCATAGTAATGCGGTAGATCGTTTTATCACGAAGTGGTACAGGGTCGGTATACTGATATTGGTTTCGCTCAACGCTTGCATTGTTATAGCCGCTTACCTGTGCAATGGCCCTGTAGTTCACACCATCTTCACTTTTCTCAAGTGTGAAGTTTACTGGTTCATCTTCACGGGTGGTAACCCAGGTAAGATTGGCAGTATTAGTGGCCAGTCTGCCGGTAAATGAAATCAGGTCAGCTTTCAATGGTGGTCCGCAGGCGATGAGGATATTCACTTCAATGGTTGTAGGATCGGAGTGATAGCAGGAGGAACTACCGAGGTTGGTGCTTGTAGTGGCCACCACCAGTCTGTACAGGTCACCGTCATTGGCTGGCGTGGTGTAAGCCGGTGGTATGGTGTAGCTCGCCACATACTGATAGGCGCCACCGGTAAATGTTGGTGTAGCCGATGTAGTGGTACCGGGTATATCTGTCCAGGGACCCGAAGTGGCAGCCGACCAGCGTTGCCATTTATACTCAGTATAGTTATCGTAATACGATCGGACCGTATCGGTAATGGTCAGAATTGTATTTTCACAAATATTGGCCAGCGGCGTGTGGGAATATTGCATATTGGGATAGCAAACGGCCACC
>CAYLRV010000098.1:0-4759 GCA_964386395.1 uncultured Chitinophaga sp. | reverse complement strand
AACACATAAGCGGGGTATGGAATTTCATGCATGGCTAAACCCTTACCGGGCCAACTTTAATATTAAAACGGCGAGCATCGCCCCCAACCATATTACCCGCACACATCCGGAGTGGTTCCTCACCTATGGCGATAAAAAATATTTTGATCCCGGAAATAAGGAAGCACAAAAATTTGTGGTGGATGTGGTGCAGGATATTGTAAAACGGTATAATGTGGATGCAATCCATATGGACGATTATTTTTACCCGTATCGTATTCCAGGCAAAGAATTTCCCGATGCCGCTTCTTACAAAGCATCAGGTACAACACTGAGCAAAGATGACTGGCGCCGCAGCAATACAGATACAATTATCCTGGCCCTGAGCAGGGCAATAAAAAAAGAAAAAAAGCTTTGCCGCTTTGGTATATCACCATTTGGAGTATGGCGGAATAAAGACAAGGATCCAAGAGGTAGTGACAGCCGTGCAGGGCAAACAAACTACGATGATTTGTATGCAGACATTGTATTGTGGATGAAGAAAGGCTGGATTGATTATGTAACGCCGCAGCTATACCGCACTATCGGCGACAGCCTGATGGCTTATGATAAATTACTGGACTGGTGGAGCCGAAACAGTTATGGCAGGCATATATACATTGGCCATGGTATATACCGTGGCACGGAAAAAGACCTGGCCTGGAAAAACACTGCCCAGATACCCGACCAGATAAAGCTCCTGCGCCGTTATCCCAATGTGCAGGGAAGTATATACTTCAGCAGCAAAACATTTAATAAAAATCCCAATGGATGGAACGACAGTCTGCAGAATAATTACTATAAATACCCCGCACTGCTGCCACCCATGCGCTGGATTGATAATGAGAAGCCCTGGCCACCGATTGTGGAAAGAACGATTGAAAAAGATTCAGTCATAAAGCTGGTGGTAAAACCAGATCCCCGCAACAGGGTGGATATAAAATACTATGTGGTGTATCAGTATGCTGCCGATTCGCATAGCGAACCATTCGGTAATGTGCCTAAGTTTATATCGAAGTTTGTACCCAATGCGGCTGGGTTCACCTTACAAGAGACCCTTTCTCCCAATCATTTTTCGTACCGCTACCTGATTACGGCTGTTGGCAGAAACAACAATGAAAGCGACCTGAGTGAAATAGCCATACTGGTACAACCGGATGGTAAATGGGAGTTTTATAACCAATAAGAAATGAGCGGGAAAAAGCGGCTCAAGTAGGCAGGCTTTTCGCATAACCGGTCTTATCCTGAGTATGCGGAAAACAGGGAAGGGGTTGGTATTCCAGGCCTTAAAAGATTTGTGAAAAACCTTCTGATGAACAGTAATTACCTTTGCTATCTAAAATATGAAATCGAAAATCAAAAATTCCCACTATGCCTGGTTACGAACTCTGGAGTGATATAGAAAGAAAAGAACTGAACGATGTGGTAGAGTCTGGCGTACTCATGCGCTATGGTTTTGATGGTATGCGCAACGGCCACTGGAAAAGCAAGGAACTGGAAGCGGCTATCTGCCAAACTTTTGGGTCGGGCTATGCACAACTTACGTCCAGTGGCACATCAGCACTTACCACGGCTATGAGTGCTCTTGGTATTGGGTACGGCGATGAAGTTATTACGCCCGCTTTCACCTTTGTGGCCTCTTTTGAAGCCGTACTCAGTGTGGGTGCAGTACCCGTACTGGTAGATGTGGATGATACACTGACATTGGATCCTGAGGTGGTTAAAAAAGCCATCACACCTAAAACCAAAGCCATTATGCCTGTGCATATGTGCGGCAGCATGGCCGACATGGACGCACTGATAGCTATTTGCAAAGAACATAACCTCATCTTGCTCGAAGATGCCTGCCAGAGCATCGGCGGCAAGTACAAAGGCAAGCACCTGGGAACAATTGGCGATGCCGGTACTTTCAGTTTTGATTTTGTAAAAACCATGACATGCGGCGAAGGTGGTGTAATAATGACCAACCGGGAAGATGTTTATATTAAAAGCGATGGTTATACCGATCATGGTCATGATCATAAAGGGGCCGACCGTGGTGCAGACCTGCATCCGTTTATAGGCTACAACTACCGCATTAGCGAATTGCATTCGGCAGTTGGCCTGGCGCAGGTAAAACGCCTGCCTGAGTTTCTTGCCACCCAAAAGAAAAACCATACTGCATTAAAAGAAATACTTGCTACAGTTCCTGAAGTTAGCTTCAGAAGGATACCCGACCCAATGGGTGATAGTTGCAGCTTTGTATGCTGGTTCCTGCCTACGGCAGAAATAACCAAAGCGGTAGTGGCTGAAATGAAAGCACAGGGTATATTGCCCGGCAGTTTTTACTGGTTTGATAATAACTGGCATTATATCCGCAAATGGGATCACCTGAAAAATGCAATCACATTGAACGCACTAAGCCCTGAAATAAAAGCAAGGGTGATGGAGCAGGCCAATAAAGAATTTGCTGCAAGTGATGCCATCATGAGCCGCTGCATATGTACATCCATCAGCCTGCTGTGGACGGATGATCAGATCAAGGAAAAGGGGACAAAGATGGTGGCTGCGATCAATAAGGTACTTAGCGAGCAGGCGGTAACAAAATAGGCTACCTGTTATACGTAGCGTTTGGTTTTCTTTCCAGCCAGTTTACATATTCTAAAGAGCCGAGCCTGAAACGAACAGGCATTGGGGTTATTTTGTCAAGCTTCAGTTCTTGCTTGCATATAACGCCAAGTGTACTCGCATAATCTGAAATGGTGAGCGGATTAGTATAGCTGACTTGAGATAAAAATGGTCTGACAGGACCGAAACATCCTATAATGGCATTTTTATTCTTCAATTCGACTTCAGTTGTTTCATTTTTTTGCAACCAAAATCCACTGTATTTTGGCCTGAGGCCTGACAAATAATTTTCATTAATGGAAAATGATGATTGACCGCTTACATGTACGGCTGCATTAAGTAATATGACTAATACAAATAGCTGTTTCACTGCATAAAGTTATACCTAAATATACGCAGAAAAACGCAGGATAGTTTACCGGCCTATTACCCGCATCGTACCACCGCCGCCACCTGCATTATTCAAGCCGGTCTTGCTCAGGCTGTATGTAAAGCTTAACATAAAGAACTGGCGCAGCGTCAGTACTCTTGAGTCCTCGATATAGTTGTTATTGGTATTCCGGGTAATGCCTACATTTTTGTTCAGCAGGTCCCTGGCTGTCAGTTTCAGCTCGCCCCGGTTGAAGCGCAGCATTTGCTTGCTAAAACTGGCATTCCAGATAGGGATTTTCGTATTAAAGCCTGCTGCCCGCTGACTATTGATGGAATACGTAAAATCACTGGAGAAATAAAAACCCTTTGGCATTTCCCAGTCTACGGTGGCGCTGTACTCCTGTGATAAGAATTCGGCAGGGGCCGTAGCCAATGCAGAATAAGTTGATTTATTGTAACCCAGGCCGGCACCCACACTAAATCCAAGTTTTTGAGTGGGAGAAAAATCAATTCGCAAATCAGGCCCCAGGGTTGTTGTCTTAATTGTATTCTCCACAATGTTGCCGGACGAAGTATTGATGAACTGTTTGTTTACGCTGAAATTGGTATTGTTACTTAGCTCGATACTTCCTTTTATAAATTTAACCGGGATACTGTAACTGATATTGGCATTAATGCTCTTGACTCCATCCACATTTACCGGCCTGGTTTTCCGCTCGCCGGTCTGCAGATTCAGCGAATCATAATTCACAATCCTGTTTTCTGCAAAGCGGGCATTCAAAAGCAAGAAAAGATTTTTGTTTTTGTATGGGTTTATAAAATTCAGATTAACCTGTAGTACATGTGTAAACTCCTGTTTTAAATCCGGGTTGCCGTAGCGTATATTCAGGGGATTACTGTTGTCAGGCACAGGCTGCAGTTGCTGCATGGTGGGCTGTGTGGTACTTGTGTTGTAGTTTAGTGTAAGGCTCTTGAAACGGGTGAAATTGTACTGGAACCTGGCCGTAGGTAAAATATTCCTGAAATTTTTGCTGATAAGCGAGTCTTTGACACCACTGATAATTTTCCCTTCCAGGTCAGCCTGTTGCCAGGCAGCTCCCAATGCGTAGTTGAATTTTTTCTTTTGTGTACGGATACGCAGCCCGGCATTGGTATAGCTATACGTGTTTTCAAAATCATTGGTCAGCAGGTTGTTCACCTGGTCATATTTACCATTCCCCCGGTTGTAATCAAATGTTTCTTTTTCAGACAGGTTTATGGTATTGCTACGGCTAACACTCAGCTCCAGCAGGCTTTTTTTCCATAGGGGCTCGGTATATACCGCCCTGGCAGTATAGCCTTTCAGGTTGCTTCTGGTATTATTCACCTGGTTCAATGTATCTCGTCTGACTAAACTGCCGTTGTTATAAAAGCTGTTGACAGAATATAGTGATCCTCCTCCTTCGCTTTCATTCAGGCTGGTTTGCAGGCTGAGTGAGAAAGTGCGGCCTTTACGGGCGAATTTTCTGCGCCAGCTTACCTCGTTTCGGAAGGTATAGCCATCATTGTTATATTCACTGTTGCTGAAACCTTCGCTGTTCAGCAATTTGGAGGCGGACAGGTTTTGGTAATCAGTATTAGACCGGTTGTTTACTTTCTGATAGCTTAGTGAAGGAATGAAGCGGATTGAATTAAATGTATCAATTTGCCACAGCAGGTTCAGGTTCAGCCGATGGCTGTTACTTATATTATCCGAGTAGGTATTCTGGTTGTAGTAGGATGT
>CAYLRV010000097.1:0-4776 GCA_964386395.1 uncultured Chitinophaga sp. | reverse complement strand
GATGTATAACCGAATGAACCTTCCAGCGTTTTTGTGGTGGGGTTTGCACTCAGAATCACCGAGTTTAAATTGTCTGCATAGTAGATATATCCTCTCCTGTCATTACCCAAACCGTAAGAATCGCTATCGGGAAGTGTTGCGACGACCCTGCCATCAATGGCATTATACGCAATGGCATTCGCCCCCCCGCTTTCGGCCACCCAATTTATCCAGGCATTGCCGGTTGTATTTTGAGCATGCATACGATAAGGGTGCAAAAGCATTAATAAAAAAACAAACAGTACGCTGAACCTGATTTTGCAGGAGCTCTGAAGTTGGCCCGAAAGTGCATACTTAATCATAGATAATGGTTTTAATTCGTGACGGTTGTGTAAAAATAATTTCACCGACTAACGGGTGCTATACCCGTTCGGGTACTGGTAATCTTACGTTGCTAGTAGTATGATATGCCGAAAAAATCCTGCAATACTGATTTAGCGCAAAAAGCAAGTGGGCATTCGCCTGTACAAAATACCGGAACAGATCATCTACCGGCAGTGCCGGCAATTAATACCGTATAACCGTTGAAAAAGGGGCATTACCAAAGGAATAGCCAAGGCATTAAAGAACAGGTATTCAATAACTGGTAAAAACGACTCTGAAACAGACAATAATGACCACTTAATTACTTCTTAAAAAGCCAACATTTTTTCGCATTTTTGTATCAATCAAGCAAGGTACCGGATGAAGTCAGCGATTTATAACACATTGACAGATAAGAAGCGGCAGGGAAAAAAATCCTTTGCGGTGCTTATTGACCCTGATAAGGTGGATACGGCTGTGCTGGACGAGCTCATGGAACTATCCATAGCTGCCAGGGTGGATTATTTCCTGGTGGGTGGAAGTTTGGTTATTTCGAACCATTTGGACACTTGTGTGCAGCATATCAAGCAGCACTGCGATATTCCGGTCATCCTGTTTCCCGGAAGCCCCAGCCAGGTAAGTAAGTATGCGGATGCCCTGCTTTATTTATCGCTTATCTCCGGGCGCAACCCTGAGTTATTAATTGGCCAGCATGTGGTGTCTGCCCCATTTGTAAAACAAAGCGGACTGGAAATTATGCCGACCGGTTATATCGTTGTGGATGGCGGGGCCCCAACCACTGTTTCTTATATCAGCAATGCTGCACCTGTACCAGCCGATAAAAATGAAATCGCCATGTGTACGGCTATGGCCGGCGAAATGCTGGGCATGCGGCTGATTTATATGGATGCAGGAAGCGGCGCCAAAAGACCAATTACAGAAAGTATGATCAAGTCGGTAGCCGACTGTATCGAAGCGCCATTAATTATTGGTGGCGGTATTATCACCCCCGAAAAAGCGTACCTGAACTGCAAAGCTGGCGCTGATGTGATTGTGGTGGGCAATGCAATTGAAAAAGATGCATCATTAATTAAAGAAATGAGTGATGCCGTGCATAGTGTACCGGTGAAAGCATAATTACCCGCCGGTAAACTCATCCAAATCTCTTCTTTCCTTCTTTGTAGGTCTTCCAATTTTGCTGGGGCGTTTACCGGTATGAAAACTGGCAGCCTGGTATTGGAGTCTTTCTATTTCTTCAGCGGGTGTTATGTCTGAATAAAATTTAATCGCCTCTTCATATTTCACCCGGTTATGCAACAGGCCGATTACTTTAATCTTCCATTTCTTGTTTTCTGTCTTCACATCATATACGTCACCTAAGTGCACATTCTTGCCAGGCTTGGCCTGCTCTTCCTCGTATTTAACCTTACCATTATTACATGCGTCTGTAGCCAGTCTTCTTGTTTTAAAAAGCCGGATGGACCAGAGGTATTTGTCAAGCCTGAGTTTTTCGCTTTCTTTCACAGCGTAAAAATAAGCAGACCTGTGCTCCCTAAAACGTAGATCCTTCACTATTTTGCCGCAGGTATATATGGTATGTCTTTTGCGCTACACATACTACCACTGTATCATCGAACTACACCGAAAAAACACCGGATATATGTTTGCTTAACCTGAACTTTGGAGCATGGATAAAAAAGCGCAGCTGAGAAAGCATAAAATGTTTGCCACGATGCTTTTCTTTTTAATGGCCGTGGTATATATCATTTGTGAGGCTTTTCTGAAAGGACAGGCGTGGGCAGGCTACCTAAAAGCCTTTTCGGAGGCAGGCATGGTGGGTGCATTGGCCGACTGGTTTGCGGTAGTGGCGCTTTTCCGCCATCCGTTAGGTATTCCCATACCGCATACAGATTTAATAGAGTCGAGCAAGAAAAAAATAGGCAACAACCTGGGAAATTTTGTAACCGATAATTTTTTAAATGCTGCAGCCGTCCGTCCACGGTTAAAACAGTTTTTTATCGCAGCCCGGCTTGGACAATGGTTGCTGAATCAACGCAACCGGCAACGGCTTACCACAGAGCTGATACGCATTGCCAAAGAAGCACTGGCTAAAATGGACGATAAAGATATTGCCCGTATTATCAATAACCAGGCTGCAGGCTTAATTCAAAAAATTCCCACGCATAAACTGGTGGGCGAAGGCCTTGCCAAAGTAGTGCAGAATAATATGCACCAGGAATGGATATCTACCCTTACCACTTACCTCCGTGATTTTTTATCGCAAAACCGTGAACTGGTAAAGCAAAAAGTAAAAGAGGAAAGCCATTTTCTGATCCCTGGTTTTGTCGATAATATGATTGCAGAAAAAATAACCAATGGCGGCATCCGGTATATGGATGAAATAACCAGCGATCTGAATCATCCGGTAAGAAAAAAAATAACCATTAAGCTGGAAGAAATAGCCGCTGATATACAGCATAAAGAAGAATGGGCGAAGCGGTTAGAGAATTTAAAAAACGAATGGCTCTCTCCCAAAAACCTGGAAGAATACAGTACCATGATCTGGCAATATATACGTAAGAAAATTACTGACGATTTGAGCGACCCTGCTTCAGGCATCGCCACTTACGTAGATAAACTGTTGCTGGAAGCCGGTGAATCTTTGGCCACCGATACTGCCCGCCAGCAACGCATTGATCAGTTTGTGCAGGTGCAGGCTTTTAAACTCATTATGAAATACAGGAAAACTGCAGGCGACATGATCAGCCAGACGGTGGCTAACTGGCCTTCCCGCCAATTGAGTGAAAAACTGGAACTGGAAGTGGGCAAAGATCTTCAGTTCATCCGGATAAACGGAACATTGGTGGGAGGCACGGTGGGCCTTATTATTTACACCCTTACCCAACTGCTGGGCTGATACGAGAAGAGCCGCACGACTTGGTACCCGCGCAGCCTTATGCAGAAATTTTTGCCTTTTTTACAAAAAAAAAATTGGATACTTTTGTTTTAACAACTCAAAGCCAAAACTATGTGTAAATCGTTAAACATTTTCACAGCAGTTTTCTTACTCTCCTTTTTTTCCCCTGTCAAACCTGCTGCTCAATTAAGTAAAGAATTTTTAGCTTCATTACCTGATAAAATAAAGTTGTCATCCCCCGGCAAAATATTAACAGTGAGGGAAAAATGGACACTTATCAACAACTTTCGCAGCGGGACCAATAATCAAAAACAGTTCATTCCGGTATACGACTCTATTGCTAGTTCCCTTTGCCGGGATTTTGACACCGCTAAGCATCTTGATGTAAAAATTAATATCGGTAAGAACCTGACAAGCTTCTATAATCTGACAGCCGACTATACTAAAAGCCTTTTTTATACTAACGAGATATTGAAATTGCCTATCGCTAATGACTCCTTCCCTTATCTGAAAATCGGTCACCAACGATTAAAAGGTACACTTTTATCAAAATTAAGAAGGCAGGAAGAAGCGATTGATTTCATCAATGGCGCACTGGACGAATCGATAGCGGCCAAAGATACTTTTGGCACCGGCATGCTTTATTACGCAATGGCTACTATTTACACCACAATCAATTTACCTGAAACAGCCATTACTTATACTGACAGTGCTTTGTATTATTATGAGCTTCTTCCCAAAAAAGACAAAGACGTTGACAACATGTACAGTGAAGCGACCGGATTAAAATTTCTTCAAACATTTTCACTTTTCGAACAAAACAATGATACGGCCTACCTCAAAAACTTAAGAGATATTATATCACTAAGCAGCAGCAAAAAAATAACCCGCCCATTTTTTATTGTTTTCCCCATCATAGAAGCCTACAGTAAAAATGAATATGCAACAGCGATAGAACGATGTGACAGCTTTCTTAGAAAAAGTAATCAGACTAAGCTCTCCGTCAATGACTACATTGGCCTTATCGTAACCAAGTATAAAGCACTCAGCCTGTATAAGTCGGGAAAACAACGTGAGGGGGTTGAGCTATTGGAAAACCCGGTGCAGGAAATATTGGCTAACCCAACAAAAGACGACGGCCTGGCGCGGCTCCGTCTTCCGTTCATTTATACCACGTCCCAGCTATTGCAGGATTTTTACAAAAGCAGTAATAATTGGAGCAAGGCCTACCAATATCTCGCCATCAGTAAAGCGGCCCGGGACACCCTAGATTTTATCAGCAACCAGGGGAAAATATTCGAGGCTAATCAAAAATTCAATTTTGCCAAAAAAGAAATCAAAGTGCAGGAACTGGAAAAAGATAATGCTATCAAAAAGAGGCAGCGGAATTTTGCCTTATACCTGAGTATTATTTCCTTACTCTCCTTTATTATCATTGCATCCTTTCTGTACAACCGTTACCGGCATATTAAACTGAAAAAGAAAATAGCCGAACAGGATGCCCAAAACAAGATTGA
>CAYLRV010000096.1:0-4947 GCA_964386395.1 uncultured Chitinophaga sp. | reverse complement strand
CGGTTTTCAAGACCGCCGCATTCGACCGCTCTGCCATCTCTCCGGCGCAAATGTACGGCAGCAAAGTTTTCAGGCCAAACTTTGCACTGTTATTCAGCTACATTTGTAAAAAAAACTGCTTGAAACATCTCAGGCCGCTACTAAAATATTTTTGGAAATACCGGATCCGCTTCTTTGGTGGAATATTCTTTGTTTTTTTATCTAACTATTTTACTGTACTAACCCCGCAGATCACCGGATTTGTTACAGATTTTGTCCAGCGGGAATTACAACTACCTGGTTATACACCTCCAGCCCGGCCACCAGCTTACGATGGCCTGGTGAATTGGTTTATCAGACAAACAGAAACTGTAGAAGGTTGGGGCAGGGTCGTGGCACTATGTGGCATCACGATACTAGGACTTGCGTTGCTGCGTGGCTTCTTTCTTTTCCTGATGCGGCAGACCGTCATCGTTATGAGCCGCCATATCGAGTATGATCAAAAAAATGAAGTATTCGCCCATTATCAGCGGCTGGATACAGAATTT
Source organism: uncultured Chitinophaga sp. (assembly GCA_964386395.1). Lineage (GTDB taxonomy): Bacteria > Bacteroidota > Bacteroidia > Chitinophagales > Chitinophagaceae > JJ008. Next base: position 4,420 of record CAYLRV010000096.1, on the reverse strand, counting down.
TATAAAACGCATAGTACCGGGGATCTGATGAACAGGATTGCAGAGGATGTAAGCCGGGTACGTATGTTTACCGGGCCAGCCGTAATGTACCTGGCCAATTTGCTGGCTATTATTTCCCTCAGCGTTTTTTATATGTGGAAGCGCAGCCCTGAACTTACACTATATGTGCTTATCCCTTTGCCCATCCTCGCTGTTGCCATCTATATTATTAACCGGGTTATACACGAGAAAAGCGAACGCATCCAGGAGTCACTGTCCGGCCTTACTTCGGCCGCCCAGGAATCATATTCAGGCATCCGGGTTATAAAATCATTTGTACAGGAGAAAGCACTACTCGGTTTTTTTTCGGGCAAAGCAGAGGAATATAAACGCAATGCCACCAGCCTGGCCAAAGTAGAAGCTATTTACTTCCCTTCCATCACCCTGCTGATTGGAATTAGCACACTCCTGACTATAATGGTTGGCGGCCTTGATTATATCCATCACCCGGATCGTACTAATCTTTCAACCATCGTTGAGTTTGTAATGTATGTGAACATGCTCACATTCCCCGTAAGTGCCATTGGCCTTACGGCAAGTATGATACAACGTGCATCTGCTTCTCAAAAGAGATTGAATGAATTTTTACAAACGCAACCGGCAATAGTTGGTGGCGAGATACAACCCTCCCCAATACTCCAGGGAAATATTTACTTCGATCATGCGGGGTTTACTTATCCGCATTCTGGTATTAAAGCATTACAGCAATTCACCTTACAAATAAAGCAAGGGGAAAAGATTGCCATCCTGGGGCGAACAGGAAGCGGCAAATCAACCATTGCCCAGTTATTACTCCGAATGTATGATCTGCAGGAGGGGCAATTGCTGCTGGAAGGAAAAGATATACGTCACTGGAACCTGCAAAGCCTGCGAAGCCAGATAGGTTATGTACCACAGGATGTCTTCTTATTTAGTGATACAATCCAAAACAATATCAATTTTGGCGCCACTACAACAGACTTTTCGCAGGTTGAAGCATCCGCGAGGAAAGCAGTGGTTGACAAGGAAATAATGAGTTTTTTGGAGGGATATCAAACAATGATAGGAGAAAGAGGGGTAACCCTTAGCGGGGGTCAAAAGCAGCGTATATCCATAGCCCGAGCATTGATAAAAGACGCCAATCTTATCATATTTGATGACTGCCTGAGTGCGGTGGACTATAAAACGGAGAGTGAGATTGCCGTTCAACTTAACAAATATCTGTACGGTAAAACGGCGGTTTTTATCACCCATCGTATACTGTCGCTCCTGCAGTTTGACTGTATAATAGTTATGGAAGACGGCCGAATCCTGGAGCAGGGGAGCCACGAACAACTGGTAGCGCAAAACGGCTATTACGCAAATCTTTTCCGCCGGCAACAGGCCAGAGAGTCCGATTCGGGTACGTAGCCAGACCAGAATAACAAAACCCGGTTTGGCTGTTTCAAAAACATCTATATATTTGTAAGTCCCCTGCCATAACCGGTATGCCGGACCCAAACCAACCGCTTTTTAAACTGCTAAAACACTACTACTGTGGCGTACGAGAACAATGACAAGAAAATGGAGAGCATTTACAGCAAACGTATTCGTGCTGGAAAAAGAAGGACATATTTCTTTGATGTAAGGGCAACAAAAGGTAATGATTACTACCTCACTATTACAGAGAGCCGTAAGCGCTTCGATGATAACGGCTACGATAGGCACAAAATATTTCTTTACAAAGAGGATTTCAATAAATTTATTAAAGCCCTCGGTGAAGCGGTGGACTATGTAAAGACTGACTTGATGCCTGATTTTGATTTTGACGCATTCAACCATGATGAAGATGGTGAAGGGCATTATGAAGGTAGTGCCCCGGCAGCTATAGCTGAGCCAGGTGCAGCTGAAACATTAGTTGCTGAAGCGGCTGCTTCAGAGCCTGTAGCCGCAGCTGAACCTGCCCCCGAGGCCAGTTCGGAAAGCAAAAATGAAGAAGTGGATAAATGGTAAAATATCTTAAACTGTTCTAAACAGTGCAGTGCAATATTTTTTGAAAGCCGTCCCGGTTCAGGGATGGCTTTTCTTTTCCCATTACAGCCCGTTTCTATATCTGTAAATACGTTAAAAACTATTTTTAGGAAAACTGCGAGAAGTCAAAAAAAAAATTATCTTGCGTTAGTTTTTGGGTTACCTGCGCACTGACGGGTAACTGTCAATCATTTAAAATCTTCATTATGCAACCAAAATTTACGCATCGAAGTTTAGTGTACTTCTTTACGAGGATGTCAATGCTCATCACGTTGACGGCCTTAACAACACTGATTTCAACTGCTCAAAAAACCGATCGCAGGGGTAGCCAGCTTGGAACAACTGAGCACCAGCGTCGTATTGAGCAAAAGATGAGCATCGCTGCTACAGGTAGGCCAGCTATAGCTGCACCTGTGCAAGCAAATAATGACTTAGGTATTTCTAATGCGGCTGCTCTGCAGGGAAGGGGCGCAACTCCGTCTCCAAGTGAGGCTATTTGTGCTACTTTCACTGGCTCACTGGGCCCCGGGGACCTTACTACCACTAACCGCCTGAACAGAAACGGCGTGCAAGGAGTTTGTCCCGGTCCTAAGCCGTTGGCTGCTCCTTTGACAGGTAACTCTTATTATGATGTACATACCTGGACAAATAATTCTGGCTTAACTCAGTGCGCAACCTTTTCGTTGAGTACTACCGATGCCACAACCAATATCGAATTTGGTGTATGGAATGGCAGTTTCAATAATGCCAGCTATGGTACAAACTTCTTTACTGATCCAGGATTGAGCAGTGGTACTCCTCCTACGGTTACCACTTGTAGCGCAAACGTAGCAGCAGGTCAGACATTAGTATTTGTGATTTTTACGCCTAATGCTGCCTTACAAACTGCTTCAGACTATACACTGACAGTTGATATGCCTATATGTTCTTCAGTGCCTTGTTCTGCAACGCCGGCTCCTGGCAATACACTTTCCACAGTTAGTACTGTATGCCCTGGAATAAGCTTTACGCTTTCTCTGCAAAATAGTACCTCTGGTTCTGGTGTAACTTATCAGTGGCAATCAGCCCCTGCGACAAGCGGACCATGGACTAATATTGCTGGTGCTACAGGTTCAACACTTACAACAACTCAGTCAGCTGCTACCTGTTATCAGTGTATAGTTACCTGTGCAGGTAACGGCTCGGCTACATCTACACCAGTTTGCGTTGCGCTTACTCCGCCTTCAGGATGTTATTGTATTCCGGGTGCAACTGACTGTACTGATGATGATGTAATCACGAGGGTTCGTATCAGTACGCTTGACAACGCATCTACTTGTGGTACTGGCCCGCCCGCTGGTTACACTAACTATACGACTACTGTAGCAGCGCCAACTGTATTCGCTGGTGCTACAAACCCAATCACTATCGACAAACCAACCAGCTTTACAGAAGGTCTGCAGGTTTGGATTGATTATAACCAGAACGGTAACTTCGAAGCAGCTGAGTTGACTACGATTGGTACTGTTGGCAACCTGCCTTCAGTAACTGGTCCTATCAATATCCCTTCTTCTGCACTTACTGGCACTACACGGATGCGTGTACGTATCCGGTTTGCTGCTGTACCGGGCGATCCCTGCTTAGGTTATGCATTCGGCGAAACAGAAGATTACAGTGTAAACATTCAGCCTTGCGTTCCTGTAACAGTAACTGGTAGCCCGTCAAACGTTTCTATAGCTTGCGGAGCCAATGCTTCCTTTACAGTAACAACGGCCGGAAGCCTTCCTTCATTTGTTTGGGAGTACAGGGTAAATGCTTCTTCGCCTTGGCAGTTTGTGCCTAACGCTGCTCCATTCAGCGGTATTAACTCAGCTACCCTCACTATGACAAACGTTCCGGTAACGTATAATGGTTACCAGTTCAGGGCTGTTCTGACAGGCGGTTGTTCTGCTACAGATTTCTCTGGTGCTGCTACACTTACAGTAACACCAGTTGTTCCTGTAGTAAGTCCTGCATCTGCTACAATTTGTACAGGTAGTGTTCAGCAATTGACACTTACTAATACATTAGGTAACACTGATCTCCTGAATGAAGGCTTTGAAAGCACCAGTTTGCCAGCAGGTTGGAATATGCAAAATCTGAGTACTCCGATCGGTACTAATCCTACCTGGATATTCAATACTGCAACTGTTCACTCACCTGCACAGAATGGTACGCCTAACTCTTATGCCTTTGCCAACTTTAATAACGTGGCAGGTGACAATACAATCAGTAACTGGTTGATTACACCAGCACTTCCGATTAAGAACGGAGATGTGTTCTCTTTCTGGACAAGAACAGTTGGTGCACCAGCTTTCCCTGACAGACTTGAAGTACGGATGAATTCAACAAACACTACCAATGTGGGAGCTAC
>CAYLRV010000095.1:5271-5422 GCA_964386395.1 uncultured Chitinophaga sp. | reverse complement strand
TTATCAAGAATCGGGAAATCGCCAGTCTCACGACTTACAATTTTCTCCTCTGTAAAGTTGCCTTTTTCATCCAATGGCGTATTCGCCTGTGCAATTTTTGCCAGGTCTTCTTCTTCTGCACTCAGGAAGCTGAGTTCCTTCATGTTTACTT
>CAYLRV010000095.1:0-5261 GCA_964386395.1 uncultured Chitinophaga sp. | reverse complement strand
ACGCAAAGCGTAGAGATAAGACCGATGTTTGGACCTTCCGGTGTTTCGATGGTACACAGACGGCCATAGTGTGAGTAGTGTACGTCACGTACCTCGAAGCCTGCACGTTCACGGCTCAAACCACCGGGCCCGAGTGCGGAAATACGACGCTTGTGCGTGATTTCTGACAGCGGGTTCGTCTGGTCGAGGAACTGTGACAATTGTGATGTACCAAAGAATGAGTTGATAACGCTTGATAATGTTCTTGCGTTAATCAAATCAACGGGGGTAAATACCTCGTTATCCCTTACGTTCATCCTTTCACGGATGGTACGGGCCATACGGGCAAGACCTACACCGAACTGAGCATATAACTGCTCGCCCACGGTACGTACACGACGGTTGCTCAGGTGATCGATATCATCGATCTCCGCTTTACCGTTTGTCAGGCGTACCAGGTATTTAATGATGAGGATGATGTCCTCTTTCGTCAATGTTTTCTTCGTCAGTGGTAAATCAACATTCAGTTTACGGTTGATTTTGTAACGGCCCACTTCGCCGAGATCGTAACGCTTATCGCTGAAGAATAATTTGTCGATGATACCACGGGCTGTTTCATTATCCGGTGCATCGGCGCCACGGAGCTGACGATAGATAAACTGTACCGCTTCCAGCTCGCTGTTCGAAGTATCTTTATTCAGCGTGTTGTAGATGATAGCATAATCACCACCCACATCATCTCTTTGTACAAATACGGAAGCTACTTCCATATCGGAAATAGTGTCGATAGCTTCTTCGTCCAGTACGGTATCCCTTTCCATCACGATTTCATTCCGCTCGATAGAAACCACCTCACCGGTATCTTCATCCACGAAATCTTCCACCCAGGTACGGAGTACACGGGCAGCAAGGCGTTTACCAATATACTTAGAAAGAGTTTTCTTATCTCCTTTTACTTCATCGGCCATACCGAAAAGTGTAAGGATATCTTTATCCGTTTCAAAACCGATTGAACGGAGCAGGGTTGTTACAGGGAATTTTTTCTTACGATCGATGTAAGCATACATCACGTTATTGATGTCTGTGGCAAACTCCATCCATGCACCTTTGAAAGGAATCACACGGGCAGAGTATATCTTGGTTCCGTTCGGGTGAACAGACTGGCCAAAGAATACACCAGGTGAACGGTGAAGCTGTGATACCACCACCCTTTCTGCACCATTGATGACAAAAGTACCGCGGGGGGTCATGTACGGGATATTTCCAAGAAATACGTCCTGTACGATGGTCTGGAAGTCTACGTGCTCCTCATCATTACAGCTGAGGCGCAGTTTTGCTTTCAGCGGCACAGCGTAAGTCAATCCACGCTCCATACACTCTTCGATAGTGTAGCGGGGCGGATCGATAAAGTAGTCTAGGAATTCGAGCACAAAAATGTTTCGTGTATCCGTAATCGGGAAGTTTTCCTTGAACACCCGGAACAATCCTTCGATGTTCCGCTTATCAGGCGTTGTTTCTAACTGGAAAAATTCTTTGAACGATTGGATCTGCACTTCAAGAAGGTCGGGAGTTTCAGCCAGGTGCTTGATTTTACCGAAATCCACTCTTGAGTTCACTTTAGTTGAAGACATATGCGTAAAACCGGTTTTACAACGTTGAGGACACACAAATCACCCACAAGCTCTCATTTTTGTCTAAAATGAAAACCTATGAATATCAATTACTTGCGCATGATTTGGGATGTCAAAATATTTTTGGCCAAAATAAAGGATTGCAAAAGTACGGATTTTATATTCTCAACCAAGAAAAGTTTGCTCACAACAATCCGGCCAAAACCCTAAAAATTGGGGTATTCCCTCTCTAAATCTCTTTATTACATTGCGTTAAATTGTAATATAATGTCAGTCAGCCATAGCTGGAAAGAATATTTGCATTTCTCAAAAAGAGACCGGATTGCCATTCTTGTACTGTTAGCTGTTATAGCACTGCTTTTTTTCCTTCCACCTGTATTGAAGACCAGCGACAAGCCTGTTACCGGCAATGACACAGCCTGGATTGCCTCGCTGAAAAAACTGGAACAGGCGCCCGCCTATCATCCCAAATCCCCTGATGAAGACGATGATGAGAATAGCCAGCAGTACCAGTACGACCGGCCTGCCGGCCACTATCCCCCCGAAATCCAAAAAGGGCAACTGTTTTATTTTGATCCCAACACTGTAGATGCTGAAGGCTGGCAGCGCCTTGGTTTGCGGGATAAAACCATCCATACTATTCAAAACTATTTGTCAAAGGGAGGAAGATTCAGAAAACCGGAAGACCTGCAGCGTATATATGGACTTTTTCCTGATGAATATGACAGGATTGCACCCTATATCATTATTGCACCATCGCTACATGAGAAAAACGAAATTGCTGCAAACGAAGCATCTCCCCCCTTCTCCAAACCTGCTGCGCAAAGCTATACAGTTACTGACATCAATACAGCTGATACCTCTGCACTGATTGCATTGCCTGGTATCGGCAGTAAACTGGCCAACCGTATTATCGGTTTCAGAGATAAACTGGGTGGCTTTTATAGCATCAGCCAGGTAGCTGAGACATATGGATTAGCTGATTCTGTTTTTCAAAAAATAAAGCAATACCTGAAACTAAGCGGTAGCGTAAAGAAACTGAATATAAATACCGCTACCGTTGACGAACTGAAAGCACATCCTTACATCCGGTGGGCCATCGCCAATCCCCTTGTCGCCTATCGAAACCAGCATGGCCGTTTCGCCAGCATTGAGGATATAAAAAAAGTAATGGCTGTTACGGAGGATGTGTATCAAAAAATTTCGCCGTATATAACAGTGGAATAAGCGTGGTTGTACCAAACTTATTAACACAGTTGTCATGCCTGCCTTCTGTGCAAAAAGAAAACTTAGTATTGCCCCATGAAGCGATCCTACTGGGAAAAAATGGCCCCCTCGTATAGCGAAGAAATTTTTGACGTATTGCACAACGATAAAAAAGCACTCATCCGCTCCGTCATCCAGGAACATGCTTCTGCACAAAAGACAGTCATTGATATTGGTTGTGCCATTGGCAAATGGTTTCCTTTATTATCACCGCTTTTTAAAAAAGTAGTAGCCTTGGATATTTCAGCGAAAAACCTGGCCATTGCCAAATCACTCCACCCGCAACTAAACAATATTGAATACCTGCGGGCCAACATGAGTGACACCAAAAACAAAATTCCTACATGCGATTTTGGCATTTGCATCAATGCCATCCTTACACCCGATACTAAAGCAAGGGATATTTTCTTTAATGGGCTAAAGCGTTGTATAAAAAAAGGCGGCCATATAGTTATCACTATTCCGTCCTTAGAATCATGGTTGCTTACCAGTGTGCTGCAGCAGCAATACGCCATTGATAATAATATTTTTCCTGCAGAAAAAAACAGTAAGGAAGCACTGCGCAAATGGAACAATATCCGCAAAGGCAATGCGGATATCGATGACGTACCACATAAACACTATCTGAAAGAAGAATTAGGATTATTACTCAGTAAAGTTGGTTTCAAAGCAACAGCGATTGAGAAAATCGAATACGACTGGAGCACAGAATTTCTCAAACCTCCTAAATGGCTCAACGAACCTAAACCATGGGATTGGATGGTCGTAGCTAAACGTCAGTTGTAAGTGGTGATTGGTGAGTCTTTTACTTTACCCTCTGTTTACTATTGACGAGTGCCATCACCCACTCACTACTCCCCATTCTCCACTGCTGTGGAAAAGTTTAACTATTCGTTTTCAGTATATCGCTTGATATTGTGCAAGAATCAGTTCCATGGAAACCACCAAAGAAATATCGGCCCTTTTTACATTGCTGGATGATCCGGACGAAGAAGTCTTCGGCTTAGTCTCCGGCAAGATCGTTGACTACGGACGCAATATCATCCCCAACCTCGAACATCTTTGGGAAACGACTCCCGATGAGCAGGTGCAGACCCGTATCGAATTACTGATCCATCGTTTACATTATACTGATCTCACCGAGGATTTCCGTCAATGGAATGTCTCCGGGCATCATGATCTCGTATTAGCCTCCCTGCTCACCAGCAAATTTCAATATCCCGATCTCTCCACCACATCGGTATTGCAGGAGATAGAAAAAATCAGGCGCAATATCTGGCTCGAACTGAACAACTACCTTACACCGCTGGAGCAGATCAATATTGTTACCAGCATACTCTATAGTTATTACGGACTGAAAGGCAGCGAAACTAATTATAAAGAACCCAATGAGTTTTTACTGAATAAAACCATTGAAGCAAAAAGGGGCAACCAGATCAGTAACGGTATACTCTACCTTATACTTTGCGAACAACTAGATATTCCCGTACGGGCCATTAAAATACCCAGGCAATTCATTCTCGCTTATTTTAAACCCGGCTATTCAGAAGAAAACTTACCTAACCCTGTCAACAAGATTGAGTTTTTTATCGATCCTTCATCCGGGCAGGTATTCTCACACCAGGATGTGGAAAGCTATTTCAAACGGGTATCTGTCCCTCCCGTTGGAGCTTATTTCAGGCCACAAAGCAATAAGCAGGTGGTGCAGGATCTGCTGCAGGAATTCAGCAAATGTTTTACCTCCGATAAAGACAGGTATAAGCAAGATGAGCTTATCGCACTGGTGAACCTCTTGGATGAGTAAACTACATCTCCAGCTTCCAGCCTTCCCTGTATTCCCTTTTTACGAACTTGTTCGCTTCATCAAAGTTGGTCACCTTCATATTGGCGGCATCCCATAAAAGCTTCTTTCTTCCCAGGTATTTATCATCCCATCCTTTCAGGTTAGGGTTCTTCATCATCCAGCTGCGGATAGCCAGGTTGCCGATCAATATACTTTCGGTAAATGGTCCGGCATATTCAAACGGAGAAGATGTTTGCGCATTACCATAGCCGGCAATACATGCGTTTACCCATTGCACATAGTGTCCCTCAGGTACACGTTTGATTCTTTCAACGGGCATTTTCTTTTCTTTCATCAGCCTGGTAGGAAGCAGCCGCGGGTTTTCACCATAGGTGTCCACCATCAGTTTTCCCTTGGTGCCATAAAATAATATACCACCATCCCAGTTGCCCATTTTTTCATCCGGCAACAGTTCATCTGGTCTTGGTGGCATCAGGCCACCGTCGTACCAGTTAACCTTTATTTTGCCCTTACCCTTTGTTTTGGGATAGATGAACTGCACCATGGATGCAGGCGGACATGCATCTGTATTCTGGGTATCA
>CAYLRV010000094.1:0-5554 GCA_964386395.1 uncultured Chitinophaga sp. | reverse complement strand
CCTGCAATTATTCAACAGCTATTTCGACCGGAAAGAAAACAAAGCAAAACCCATCTCCGGGTTGATAAAGATTTTTGAATCTGAAGGAGCTGCCAACTGCCAACTGCCCACTGCGTACTCCTTCTCTGCGGAAGAGTGGAAGCATTATGACGAAGCCACGCAACAGGACATTCTTATGAATTGCCGCCTGGCATTTTGCGGATATGGTGAAGTAAACTGGTGCGAAGCATTAGGAACTGTACTGGCCAATGATGAAGTGGTGAATGGTGTAAGCGAAAGGGGAGGCCACCCGGTAGTAAAAAAGAAACTGCGTCAATGGTATTTACGGATTACTGAATATGCCGATCGTTTATTGCAGGGGTTGAATACCGTTGACTTCAGCGATGCGATGAAGGAAATGCAGACGAACTGGATAGGGAAGAGCAGTGGGGCAGAAATCGATTTTGTGATAAAAAAAGGTGAATCCACTCACCACTCACCACTGCGAGTATATACTACCAGGCCTGACACGATTTTTGGCGTCGATTTTATGGTGATAGCACCCGAACTGGATTTGGTAAATGAAATAAAATCGGCGGAACAAACAGCAGCAGTGGATGAATACCTGGCCTATGTAAAAAGCCGCAGCGAACGGGAACGGATGGCGGAGAAAAAAATCTCCGGTGTGTTTACAGGCGCCTATGCCATCAATCCATTCGACGGAAGGGAAATTCCTATCTGGATATCAGAATATGTGTTAGCAGGCTACGGCACAGGTGCCATCATGGCGGTGCCCTGCGGCGATGAGCGGGACTTCAAATTTGCGCAGCATTTTAATATTTCTGTCACGAATATAATCGGCAGCCTTTTTAATGGTGAAGAAGCCAACCCGACCAAAGAAGCTGTATTAGAAAACAGTGGTTTCCTGAATGGCATGGTGATGAAGGAAGCAATGGAAGTTGCTATAAAAGCGATTGAGGAAAAAGGGATAGGTGTAAGAAAAGTAAACTTTAAAATGCGGGATGCAGCATTCAGCCGCCAGCGGTATTGGGGCGAGCCTTTTCCGATTACCTGGAAAGACGGCATTGCAAAAGAGTGGACTGGTGATCTGCCATTGGTATTGCCCGATGTAGAGAAATACGGGCCAGGCCCTGACGGACAGGGGCCGCTGGCCAATATACCGGAATGGGTGGCACAGGAATTGGAGACGAATACCATGCCCGGCTATGCAGGCAGCAGCTGGTACTTCTTACGCTACATGGATCCAAAGAATGATACAACATTCTGCGACAGAAGTGTAAGTGACTATTGGAACCAGGTTGACTTATACATTGGCGGTACAGAACATGCGGTAGGCCATTTATTGTACAGCCGTATGTGGACGAAAGCGCTGTATGATTTAGGTTATATCGGTTTTGATGAGCCGTTTAAACGACTGGTGAACCAGGGGATGATACAGGGGAGTAGCAGGTTTGTTTATCGGACACATGGTGAAAACAAATTTGTTTCTTTTGGATTAAAGGATAACTATTCACATGATGCAATTCATGTTGATGTTAATATGGTTGATGGGTATGAGTTGAATATCGATGCTTTTAGGAAGTGGAGAGATGAGTATGCCGCTGCCGAATTTATTTTCGAAGAAGGTAAATATATATGTGGTGGTGAGGTAGAGAAAATGAGTAAGCGATATTTCAATACAGTTAATCCAGATGATTTATGTTCAAAATACGGTGCCGACACTTTCCGCATGTATGAAATGTTCCTGGGTCCTGTAGAGATGAGCAAGCCCTGGGATACAAAAGGCATTGAAGGCGTACACCGCTTCCTTAAAAAATTCTGGCGTTTATTCTTCGATGAACTAAAAGGCTTGATTGTTACGGATGAGGCACCAACAGCTGCGGAACTGAAAGTACTGCACCAGACCGTCAAAAAAATAGAACAGGATACCGAACGTTTTAGTTTCAATACCGGCGTAAGTGGTTTTATGATTGCCACCAATGAACTGAACGATCTGAAATGCCATAAGCGATCCATACTGGAACCACTGCTTGTATTGCTTACTCCTTATGCACCGCATATCACTGCTGAATTATGGACACTACTTGGTCATACAGACAGTGTGCTGGATGCAAGCTATCCCGTATTCGAAGCTAAATATGTAGCAGAGACAAGTAAAGAATACCCCATCTCAGTAAATGGTAAGCTGCGCACTACGCTGAATATATCATTAGATGCAACCGTACCTGAAGTAGAAGCCATGGTGTTAGAAAATGCGATGGTGCAAAAATGGCTGGAAGGCAAAACGCCCAAGAAAATCATCTTTGTAAAAAACAAAATGGTGAACGTAGTGGTATAGCAATTGCAACGCGGATTTTAATAATAACCAGATAGCAGAAATGATGAACGCCGATCTGTTAGAAAAAAATCCGCGTCAATCTGCCTAATCAGCGTCATCCGCGTTCCCATAAAAAATCAAGGGGACTTCGTCAGTTTTCGAAGCCTGATTAACGCACTGCTGCCTTCTGTACTCGACAGGAAAGCATCATGTTTCTCATCATTCACATAAGCGGCCATGTAGGAGGTATTAGGCGGAATACTGCCCAGGTTTTCGGCCACCATCACCAGTTCGCTGTTATCACGAATATCGCTCACGGCCAGTTTAACAATATATGGTACGGCGCTCAGGCGTACATGCTCAAAAATTAGTTTTCCATCCAGGAAAAGGGAGATGGAATCGCCATCCACTTCTGCATTATCGTAAAACCGGATTTCTATCGAATCACCAGTAACAGGTATTTCCTTAATAAAGCGCTTTTCCCTTTTCACAAATTTCTCCTGTATACTTGGTGGTGGGGTGACAGGTGGCTTTTGTTTTTCGACAGCCAGAACAGGAGGTCCGGGTTTTCTTTCAAAATCAATAGGAGGACCTTGTTTGACAGGCTCAATTTTCTTCTCTACCACAATCGGTTCTGTGCTCACGGGTTCAGGCTTGGCAGCAATTGGTGGGCCTTGCTTCACGGGTTCAGGCGTCTTGTCAATTCTGGGAGGATCCGTCTTTATTGGTTCCGGTTTGTTTTCAACTACGGCAGGTGTTGTGATAACAGGTTCCGGTTTTTTCTCCACTACTGGCACAGGTGGATTAATAGTTTCAGGTTTTTTTTCTGCACTGGTGGCTGGTGGATTAATGGCTTCCTGTTTTTTCTCTTCCACAAGTGGCGGATCAATTCGCACCGGTTTCTTTTCTGCAACAACTGGCGGTGGATTAACCATCGCTGGTTTTTTTTCAGGCGCAGGTGGCGCCATAATTCCCGGTGCCACTGCATCAGGAGTGGCAGGCTTACCCGGAGAGGTTATTACTACGTCTGTTTTCGTTTCCGGGGCTGAAGGTTTTCCAGCCGGGGCCATGATATATGGTGCGGGGAAAGCGATGGCTGCCACGCTGTCAATAACATCAGGATCGTTTCCCCCTACTGTATAGTTATCAATGACTACATCCCACTCGTCTTCAAATTCGCTGCGCCCTGTTTTATCCAGGTGTACATCTCCTTTTTTGTTGCTGTCATCGGTTTTAGCTTCTGCTTTTCCATCCAGCATCATCCGTCCGCCGCCGGGGCAGTTAAAATCTGCCGAAGAAAGCATGGGAACTTTTCCGGGTATGCTCAGGCTGAGTCGGCCTGATTTTTCTTCGATTAGTTTGTCATCCCACCACACTACTTCATTCGTCCGTTGATCGAAGTAGCCTTTAATACTGTATCGCCTGTAATTGCTGCCTGATTCGTAATAGTAGGAAGTACCGGTAAGGCTGTCGCCTTTTTGAATAATCTTCAGTTCCACCTTTTGGCGGTCAATCCGGCCATGCCATACGCCGGTGATCATCTGCGCATCAACGGAGAAAGCGGTAATAAATAATATCGGAAACAGGAATAGTAATCTGCTGCCAGCGTTTGTACCCTTCATATTACCCTGCAATTTCAGTAATAACGATTTTATAGGGCAGTTATTTTCAGGATTTGATCAAATCTGTACGTAAAAACACGATGCTGAATTCTTAATAAAAATTTGTTATTACCAAAAAATAAATATCTTGAGCCGGTTAAGGCCTTGCCGTAACCACCATTCATTCAACCACCAAACTCTGTTTATGAGGAAAGTCTATTTCCTGCTATGCACTCTATTGCTTGCAGTTTTTACCCACGCCCAAAACGTTACAGTCAACCCCGGAGCAGGATCCTATGCGGACCTGGCTTCAGCCTTTGCTGCCATTAACAGTGGTACGCATACAGGTGCCGTAACGATTAGTATTGTAAATAATACAACGGAACCAGCAGCTGGTGCCATACTCAATGCCAGCGGTTCAGGGGCAGCATCTTATACATCTATTCTAATTACTCCTTCCGGTGGCGCCCGCACTATTTCCGGCGCAGCTACAGCAGGTGTCGCCCTTATTGACCTGAACGGGGCCGACAATGTAACCTTTGACGGCTTGAACAGCGGAGGCAATTCACTGACCATTGAGAACACCACTGTTTCTGCAACTTCAGGAACTTCTACTATACGGTTTATTGGTGGAGCAACAGGCAATACCATTATCCGTTGCAGCCTGAAAGGTGCTGTCTCATCATCGGTAGCAACCAATGGTGCGATTATATTCTTTTCAACCGATGCAGTTACCGCCAATGGTAATGATAATAATACCATCTCCGGTTGTGATATAGGCCCTTCCGGTGCCAATTTACCTACCAAAGCAATTTTGGGTAATGGTTCTACCACGACTACTGCTATTGGAAACAGTGGAATAACGATTACCGACAACGATATTCATGATTTCTTTGGTGCAGCGGTAACCAGTTCCGGCGTAGCTACCAATGGTGGTTGCAATACCTGGACTATTACCAACAACCGCTTCTATCAAACCGGAACCCGCACCTGGACAACAGGCGCTATTCACCGGGCTATTGATATTAATAATACGACCACAACGAGTGGTGCACAGGGTTTTACTATTACAGGAAACATCGTAGGCTATGCTTCCAATACGCAAACCGGTGTTTACACCCTTACCGGCAGCACCGGTAAATTCCAGGGTATTCAATTCAATGGCATCACCGGCGGTACGGTCTCCAACATTAATAATAATACGGTGGCTGCTGTTAGCATGAGCGGTGTTACGTCCAGCGGTACAAGCACCTCCAGTCCGATGCTGGGTATAATGATCATCAACGGACTTGTTATATCGAACAATAATACTATCGGAAGCCAGTCAGCTACAGGATCGCTTAGTTTTTCCACCACTACTACTACAGCCACTGATACATACGGGATGTTTAACTTCAGTGGGGATGACTGGACTGCCAACAATAATAATATAGGTGGTATATCGGTTACGAATGCCGGTGCTTCAGGTACCTTCCTGGTATATGGTATGCGGGCCAATACAAGTACAGTCAAGGTGTGGAACGCGACACTGAATACAATTGGCGGTACAGTTGCCAATTCTATACAACTAAACGGAACAGGTCTGTCATCACAAGTGGTGGGGATGCAAACACCGAATGCTATATCGACCTTTACC
>CAYLRV010000093.1:0-5929 GCA_964386395.1 uncultured Chitinophaga sp. | reverse complement strand
ACAGTTCCTTCGAGCACCTGGCCTTTTTCCAGTTTGCTCATAATCTCTGCACGTTGTGCTTCGATATCGCTTTCGATAAGCGCTTTGTGAGATACAACAGCGTTCTTAATGGTTTCGTTGATCTTCACCACTTTAAACTCCATTGTTTTACCTACAAACTGATCGTAATCAGTTACAGGCTTCACATCTATTTGTGAACCTGGCAGGAAGGTTTCCATACCAAATACGTCCACAATCAAACCACCTTTAGTTTTAGATGTAACTGTACCGGTGATAACTTCACCAGTTTTGTGAACTTCCACAATACGCTCCCATGCACGGGTAATGCGGGCTTGTCTGCGGCTCAGGTTCAGGTGTCCTTCCCTGTCTTCTTTTTCCACTACCATTACTTCCACTTCATCACCAACAGCCAGGTTAGGGATATCACGGAATTCATTCAAAGAGATAAGACCATCACTTTTGAAACCGATGTTTAATACCACATCTGTTTTAGTGAGGCCCACTACTAAACCTTTGATAAGTTCACCATCAGTTAACTGAACAAAAGTTTTGTCATACACATTGTGGTACTTCTCTCTTTCTTCAGCGGTGTAAGAAATAACACTGCGTTTGTCAACGCTCCAGTCAAAATCATCATGAGCAGTTTCTACAACCGGCTCGGCCACAGGTGCAGTTGTTGTCGCTGTAGTTTCTTCTGCAGGTGCAGAAGCAGACTCCTGTGCATCAGCGTTTAATTGTTTTGCGATAATGTTGTTAAACATAAATTGTTCCCGAAGGGGTTAAATATTTCGGGGCGGCAAAGATACGATGAAGATTCGGGATTTTATGGCCCTGGCGAATAGTTTTTCTTAGTCAAATCATCTGCTAAAGGGCTGATTTAAAGACCATTGCAGAAGAAGGGTGAAATATTGGCTATATTCACCAAAAATCAGGGCTTGCTCTATAAATTTCTCAAAATACTCTCCCGGATTGCGATTAAGATTTATTGCCGCAAAATTGTCATTAATAGGCCGGAATTATTAGCTGAGAAAGGCCCTTTACTGCTGGCCTGTAATCATCCAAACTCATTTCTCGATTCGGTAATTATAGATACATTATTTCAGCAACCTGTATGGTCGCTGGCCCGGGGCGATGTTTTTAAAAAGCCTTTTTACATAAAACTGCTCAACGCCCTTAAAATCCTGCCGGTGTATCGCACGAGTGAGGGAGTGGAAAATCTGTCGGAGAATTATAAAACGTTCGAAGCCTGTATAGGATTATTCAGGGAAAACAGCATTGTAACAATTTTCAGCGAAGGGAAATGTATTAACGAGTGGCATCTTCGTCCGCTGAAGAAAGGCACAGCCCGTCTGGCCATCAGGGCATGGGAAGAACATATCCCGCTAAAAATTCTGCCTGTTGGCATCAACTACAGTTCATTTCGCAGCTTTGGTAAAAATGTGTTTCTCAATTTCGGTAATATCATTACGGCCACTGCCATAAATATGGATGAACCAGATGGTACGCGGAACAAGGTCTTCAATGAAAAATTAAATGCGGAATTAAGCCAGCTTGTTTTTGAAATACCGACCAATGGTTTACCTGAAAGAAAGCAACACCTGCAGGTTAAATCCGGCCTTTTAAAAAAAATAATACTGCTTATTCCCGCCCTGATTGGCTTTATAATCCATGCACCGCTCTATATTCCCATAAAAAAATTTGTATGGAAAAGAACAAAAAGTAATGACCACTACGATTCGGTGATGGTGGCCTTGCTGCTTGTCTCCTATCCGATTTATCTTTTGGCCATCACCCTTACCTTGTGCTTTATCACATCCTGTTGGTGGATACTGTCCCTGTTACTGCTCCTCCCGTTTACCGCATGGGCTTATGTTCAGTTAAGGCCACAATTCAATCAATAAAAACTTTTATCAGTTATACAAGCGATTTTTTAGCCATTTACTTACCCTATCAAAAAAAAATGAAAAAAAACACTGGCCATAATGCTGTTAGCATTTTTTGTATTTATTACTGCATTTACAACAGGCGGCGGAGTTATTGTTTAGTGTGAACGAAATAGCGCAGCCCGGCCTGGCTCCGGGGTATGGAATAAAACAGTTACTGATAATGAGCGCTATTCTACTTGTTACATCAACCGCAATTCTCACTAACGTTTAGGTCATCATTGCTTTCGCTGCAATCCAACCACTCGTCCACGCATGTTGAAAATTAAATCCACCGGTGATACCATCCACATCCATTGCTTCGCCTGCAAAAAAAAGATGGGGAACCTTCCGGCTCATCATCGTATTAGGATCCACTTCAGACAGGGTTATACCTCCCGCCGTTACAAACTCCTCTTTAAAGGTGGTTTTGCCCTGCACGCGGCACTCATAACTACACAATATTTTAGCAAGCTTATTCTGAACTACGGCAGGCATATCAGCCCATCGCATGGTTGATGTAACGCCGGCCTCAGTACATAAAAACTCCCACAAGCGCCCGGGTAATTCCAGATTACTTTTAACCGTTATTCGCTGTGTGGCATTTACATTTCGCCATTCCTGCAGCAGTTCCCGGATAGATTGTTCATTGTATGCCGGCAGCCAGTTGATTAAAATGGAAAATATCCAGCTCTTTTCTTTCAACTCCCTTGCGGCCCAGGCACTGAGACGCAGTATAACCGGACCGCTCAATCCCCAATGTGTAATCAAAACCGGGCCTTCCTGCTCAAGTTTTGTTCCGGCAATTTTTACTTTGACATGTCCTGTACTAACACCCATTAACTCCCTGATTGGATGACCGGGCATATTAAATGTAAACAGCGATGGTACGGGCTCTGCTATGGTATGCCCGAGCCTGTTTAACCAGGCAAACATTTCTGCTTTAGGATAACCGCCACTGGCCACACAGATATAATCAGCTTTGAACAACTCATTATTGGCACAGTGAATTGTAAATTGCCCAGGCATATTTTCAGCGCTGGCAGCGGGAGGCTTTATTTCTTTTACTTCCCGGTTTAATAAAATTTCTACCTGGTACTTAGCAGCTTCTTTCAACAAACACGCAACGATAGTTTGTGATGAGTCTGTAACCGGAAACATCCTGCCGTCTTTTTCAGCTTTTAGTTTCACGCCCCTTTCTTCAAACCATGCTATCGTATTCGTGGTAAAAAACTGGTGAAAGGTTTTCTTGACAAAATTTCCTCCGCGGGGATATTTCCTGCTCATTTCGACGATATCAAAACAGGCATGCGTTACATTGCAACGCCCGCCGCCGCTAATTTTTACTTTAGATAAAAGCTTGCTTGTTTTTTCCAGGATGGTAACACGCAGATCAGCATTAAGCCTGGCCGCATTTACAGCACAGAAAAAACCGGCGGCCCCGCCTCCTATTACAACCAGGTGTTTTGACAAAAGAATAATTTAGGCAAAGAAAATTGAATTTTCCCTAAGTTCGTCCTTGTATGGCATCGCCAATTACTAAAAAACAGATTAAGCAATTGCCGGTAATACGGTATGAAAAAATAAGGGACCATTTAAAAACTGGTCATATATTTTTCAGCTCAGGCAGTTACTTGTTTTCAGGCATTATCCAGCGCCTTACCAAAAGCGCCTGGAGCCATGTGGCCATTGTTTACCGTGATGATAAACTTGGGCGGGTTATGATCCTGGAAGCGGAACCCCGTATTGGCATTCGCCTTATACCATTGTCTAACTATATCCGTAATTACAAAAAAGGAAGGCCGTATAAAGGGCAGATTGTACTGGCCAAACTGAATTTTGAGTTAGAAGAGGAAAAACTTAATAAGGCTATCAGTTTTGGACTGGATGAACTGACGCGGCCATATGACAACTGGGAAATAATACGCATTATGCTACGCATACTTTTCAGCAGGGGAAAAAGGGAGAAAAATAAAAGTTACATATGTTCTGAACTGGTGCGGGATGCATATGCAAAAGCTGGTATTGTATTTAAGTTCAATGACACCTATATAAGCCCGCAGGAGATATGGCTGGACAACCGGGTAGAAATTAAGTACAGGATACTTTAGCCTCACAGTGCAGGTTGCTATTGGCCATCTCTGCCGCTTCAATAGGTGAATAATCAGAAAGAATATCAGCCTTACCTTTTCGTACACATACATCATGTTCAAAATGTACAGATGGTTTACCATCTTTGGTACGGATAGTCCATCCGTCATCTTCAGTAAACACATCTTTCTTGCCGAGGTTAATCATTGGTTCAATAGCAAGCACAAGTCCGTCTTTAAGTTTTTTTCCGCTGCCCCTTCTTCCATAATTAGGCACCTGCGGATCCTCATGCATACTCTTCCCAAGGCCATGGCCCACCAGTTCACGTACTACACCATATCCATGCTTTTTCTCTGTGTGCTCCTGTATCGCAAAACCGATGTCGCCGGTATAATTGCCCGCGATAGCCTTCTCGATGCCTTTATATAGTGATTCTTTGGTTACCCGGATTAGCTTCATTATTTCATCGCCGGGATCACCAACGGCAAACGTATATGCATGGTCGCCGTGCCAGCCATTCAGTATGACACCCACATCCACTGATATGATATCTCCTTCCTTTAATTCAGTTTTGCCAGGAAATCCATGTACCACCACATCATTCACAGAAATACAGGAATTAAACGGATAGCCGTGGTAATTCAAAAATGACGGTACAGCATGATGATCCCGAACGAAATTGCCGATAAACTCATCAATGAACAATGTGGTAATACCCGGCTTAAGCAGGCCTGCCACTTCAGTGAGTGTGCGGCTCACAAGCAATGCGCTTTTGCGCATCATTTCCACCTGCTCGTTTGTTTTAACAATCATATACTGCAAATATCCTTAAAAATTACGAACCCGGTAAGCATTCACTTACCGGGCTCTTATATTTTAACTACTTCTATTATTACATCTGTACTGCTGAAGCAGTCTGACGACCTTGTATCCGTCCGCTCTTCATTAATGTATCGTAGTTACGCATCATAAGATGAGTTTCTACCTGCTGAAGTGTGTCGAGGATTACGCCTACCATAATCAGCAGTGATGTACCGCCAAAGAAAGTAGAGAATCCAGGCTGTACGCCAAAGCGCTGTGCGATACCGGGCAGAATACCGACAAGGGCCAATAAAATAGCGCCGGGAAGGGTAATGCGGTCCATAATTGTACCGATGTAATCTGCTGTAGGCTGTCCGGGTTTTACACCAGGAATAAAGCCATTATTCTGCTTCAGGTTATCAGCGATTTGCTTCGGATTAAATATCAGGGCGGTATAAAGGAATGTAAATCCGATAACCACTACAGAATACACCAGCATGTAAATAAAATTACTGTGGTCGTTAAATATCTGTGTGATACGTCCAGGGCTTCTTAAGTCAAACAGGGTTGGAATAAAGATGATTGCCTGTGCAAAGATAATAGGCATAACACCGGCACTGTTCACTTTCAGGGGTAGGAATTGCCTTGCACCGCCCAGTTGACGGTTGCCAACGATTTGCTTTGCATAGTTTACAGGCACCTTACGCACACCCTGGATAAGCAGGATACATCCCATGATGATGGCAATAAGGATGGCTATCTCCACAATGAAAATCAATATCTGGCCATTCTTAACAGATTTCGAGCTAAGTTCTTCCAGGAAGGCGCCCGGGAGCCTGATAAGGATACCAATCATGATGATTAGAGAAGTACCGTTTCCAAGGCCTTTATCTGTAATCTTCTCCCCCATCCACATTACAAACAGGGTGCTGGCAGTAAGTGTTACCAGCGTAGTGATCATGAAAGGGAAATTACTGTAGATAATGATATCACCTTTGCTGGCCATATCCGTCAGGTAACCATAGTAGGCAAATGCCTGCAGGAAAGCCACCGCTACAGTAAGGTACCGGGTGTATTGGTTAATCTTCTTACGACCGGTCTCACCTTCTTTTTGC
>CAYLRV010000092.1:0-6048 GCA_964386395.1 uncultured Chitinophaga sp. | reverse complement strand
CTGGAAAATAATTTACACTGAAACGCACCCTGATTGGGCCACTGCACGGATTAGAAAAGCTCCCCCTACTTTCATAATGATAATGTACTTTTTCATTTTGAAAAGGTATTGCAGAGTGTTTACTCGTTCAAATTAAGCAACTGTCGGACTAAATCGCTAAAAAACAAAGCGTTTTGTTAAGCCACATATTCTTTGTGGTACAGGCACAGTTTTAGACCATCCTGTTTCAAATATTTTGCAATGAAAGAACATGAAACAAAAGAGGATGATCAGCTTCGTTTTGGTTATCCCTGGAAAAGTCTCGTAGTCGTTATCATCCTGTTTATACTGATGGTGGCAGTCTTCGCCTAAAAAAGGTAAAAGGAAAATTATTCCGGTGAATGGGCCGGCCGCAAAAAAATTAACTTATAACATTGAAACCTGATAAAATGAACCCTAAAGTAAAAGAGATACTTGTGATACTTGCCATACGTGTGGTAGCCCCTGTTGTGATTCTGATGCTGTTTATGGCCATGTGATGAATAAGGGCCTGTATTAATTAGTAGCCAACGCTATTTTTCGCAATTATACGATTGGCAGTTTAAACCCAAATGTACTTCCCGATCCGATTTCGCTTTTCACCCAGATTTCGCCGGCTTCTGCTTCAATTAATTCTTTTGAGATAGCAAGACCAAGTCCCGTACCCGCGGCTTTTGACCCAGGCACTTTGAAGAAGCGTTCGAATACTTTTGCTGAATATTCTGAAGAAATGCCGGGCCCCTGGTCTGTTACAGAAAATTCCATAAGCCCATTATTGGGAGCTACCCTCACCGTAATGATGCCCTGCTCCGGTGAATGTTTGATGGCATTGGTCAAAAAGTTGTTTAACACCCAGCCCGTCTTTTCTATATCAGCTTTCACTTTTGCCATTTCAGTTCCATATTCCCTGTGTATGGTGATACCTTTTTGCCTGGCGGTATTCTGCACAGCGTCTATGGCATCATTCACCATCTTCACGGGTTCCATTTCAACGGCATCCAGTTCAATCCGTCCGGCTTCCACCTGGGCCATATTCAGCAGTTCGCTGAGTATACGCAGCATGCGCTGGTTATCCTGCTTCAGGTTCTGCAACAATTCCTTTTGATCCGGTGACAGTGTACCCACCCGTTCATCTTCCAGTAGTTTAAGACTGAAATCTGACGATGCTAAAGGTGTTTTCAGTTCATGTGATATGGTGGCAATAAAATTTGTCTTGGCAACATCAAGTTCCTTAAATGAAGTGATGTTGCGCACCACGATAACCTTGCTGCCACCACCCTCCTGGTCAATATCAATGATTTCCTTTGTAAAATAGTTTTCCCGGTTATCCACCACAATTTTAAAGGGCATACTACTTTTTTCTTCAAGCAGGAAACGGAAGAGATCATTGTTTTTGCCAACAGCATTTGCTTGCTGCCCGATGATATCCTTACTGGCCAAACCCAGCAGACGGAGGGCCTGGTCATTCGCAAACAGTATAGTTTCCGATTTATCCATACCTATGCTGGCTTCTTTCAGGCTATTTATGACCGCCTCAGCACGGGTTTTTTCAAATATGATTTTATTCAGGTTACTGTTTTCAAAATACTCCAGCTTTTCCGCCATATCATTAAATGAACCAGCCATTTGGCCAAATTCATCTTTACGGTCAACATGTATGCGGTACTTATAATTTTTATGACTGATCTCATCCAGCCCTTCTACCAATGCAGCCAGCGGACTGGTTAATACTGAAGGAAAATTAATGGCGAAGGTGAATCCAACTACCAGGATGATACCGGCCAGCAGTGAAAGGTACATGAGGCCATTGTCTGCAGTTTTGTTGGCCTTCTTATTTTTAACTTCGATAGCCGACATATTTAATGCCAATACTTTCTGGATACCATCCCTCATTCCCTGTAAGGCTATGCCGGAACTATCACCTGAGCGGTATTGTGTAAAGTCTTTTCGGATCTGTGCTGTTATACTTCCCTCACCTGGTTCTGTGATGTTGCCTTCTTGTAATTTAAGCAAGCTGTCGATCCGGGCCAGCGATGGCACCGGCGCAGTTGTAAGGCTGTCGATAGAGCGCAAAAGGCCATGCCCGTAATCAAGGGACTCATAGTTGTCCTTAAGGATTTCATTCGAGTCGGCCTTCAACCTGAGCAAGTGGAAAATACTTATGCCGCCAGACAAGAGTAATAAGGCAAACAGGAAAAATGTACCGCCCCTGATCTTTCGTTTTACGCTTGATTTCATTAAGACAAAATTACCAGGTCAACGTCGTTCTTTGACAAAGTTTGCAAGAGTTCACGGAATACACTTGTTTTTATGATTATCTGCCACAACTTTAAGTGTGGTTTACCAATGCAAACCGTGGTGATCTCCTTTTCTTCCACCATCCGTATAATGGCTTTCGCCACATGCTGCTCCTTTAGCTGTATCACTTCCCCGCCCAATTCGGTAGCATTCTTAAAGTTATTGATAAGATGCCGTTGTGCCGCCAGGCTTATTTTATCGGTTGATTCCCTGGGCGTCTGCACATAGAGCACATACCATTTACTATTATAATAGGAGGCCAGTCTTGCTGTTTTGCGGATGATATTCTGTGCTATTTCATGGTTGGAGGATATACAGGCCAGGAAACGCTCATGCTTCCAGTTCTTATCCCGTGGTGCCACTTCATAATCCACTTTTCGTTCCACCTGTCCCGCCACCTCTTTTAATGCCAGCTCCCTTAGTTGCAGGATTTTCTCAGGCTTGAAAAAATGCTGCAAGGCCTGCTGCACTTTGCTTTCGTCATATATCTTTCCTTCCTTTAACCGGGTTATCAGTTCATCGGCCGTGAGGTCAATATTCACCACCTCGTCCGCTATTTGCAGCAACTTATCCGGCACACGTTCTTTTACCTCCACACCGGTGATTGATTTTACATCTTCGTTGATGCTTTCAATATGCTGGATATTTACGGCCGTAATTACATCAATACCTGCTTCAAGAATATCCAGTACGTCCTGCCAGCGCTTTTCATTTTTACTGCCGGGTATATTCGTATGCGCTAGTTCATCTACGATAACGACTGAAGGGTTCAGCAACAGGATCGCCTGCACATCCAGTTCCTCCAGTTGCTTTCCTTTATAAAATACTTTTCTCCTGGGCACAAGGGGTAATCCTTCAATCAGTGCTTCTGTTTCTTTCCGCTTATGCGTTTCCACATAGCCAACTTTAATGTTGACATTATTGCGCAAAAGATTATGTGCTTCCTGCAGCATCCTGAAGGTTTTGCCCACACCGGCACTCATACCGATATAGATTTTCAGCTTACCTTTTTCAGTATGCTTTACCCGCTCAAGCCAAGTATTTGCTTCCAGTTCACCCATCTTAAAATGATACCGCTAAAGAAGTGGTCAGGAAAGTATTGTTGTTCGTCACGCCGCCTGATTTTATAAAGATATCATCCTTACTCACCAGGTTCCTGGCTTCGAACCGCAACAACACATTTTTAAAGGGGCTATGATCTACATTCAGGGAAAAGCCCGTTGTTTTAAATCCATTCGGAGTACCAGTTGCGATAATAACACCATTCTCATCGCTATAGTATTCTGCCCTGGCTGCAATGGCCCATTTGTTGTCAAATGCATATTTCAGGATCAGCACCGGCGAAAACCAGGTATTGCTGTTTTCACTGCCCGGGGCCTTTTCTTCGCTGCCTATATCAAAACCTGTTATCAACCCAAGCTTACTGGTGATATTGAATACGCCATATATATTATGAAACTGCCGGTTCAGCCTGGCGCTGTCCGGTTTATCAGTGCCGATAAATGTGCTGTAGTTCAACAAAACACTGGCTGAAGGTTTGAACTGGACCTGTGTTCCCCAGCTCATCAGTGAATTACCGCTTACCCGTGTGATACGCTGCCAGCCGTTCAGGGCCATCCCGCTAAACATCCATTTTCCATTGTCGGTCGTGTACGTAAGTTTTGCCCCGGCTTCAAAATAGGGTGAGTTTTCTGCGAGGATACTCCGGGTGATGTTCCAGCAATCTTTGCTGACGGCGCTTTCAAATCCTATATGCGAAGGCATAATACCTGCATCTATCCAAAGATTCTTCTTCTTGCTGATTTTCACGCCTGCGTTCGCTTCAAGAACATTTTTCAGTACACCGGGTTCAGCCGCATAGTTGGCGTTCACATAGGTTCCCGCTGCGAGTGCAAGGTTGGCACGCACCCGTTCAGCCGTATAGTTTGCTTTTATAAATCCCAGGTTCAGGTTGAATTCATTGTGCCGGTTGTGGCTATAGATAAAACCCGGACGGTTATTGTCAGCCGGTTTATTCAGGTCATATTGGTAATAGGCTTCAGCATACCCACTTACGGTTAGTGTACCGGTTGAATCCTGTGCACATACATGTATACCTGCCAGCAGGCTCATGATTATTGTTATCTTTTTCATTTATGATCGTTTATTTTCAGTTCATTTTAAATTATCAAGCGCAACATTAAGTTTGAGCACATTCACCAGGTCGGGGCCTAAGAAAGTTTTACTGGTATGCTCCACCACCAGGGCCTTTACTTTTTCTTCAGGTAAACCGCGGGTAGCAGCCACCCTTTTTACCTGTATTTGTGCAGATGCTGGTGAGATATGCGGATCAAGTCCGCTGCCGCTGGCCGTTACCATTTCCGCCGGTATCTCACTTTTAGCAATGCCGGGATTGTGTACAAGAAAACTATCAATGCGGTCCTTTACTACCTGAAGGTAATCAGGATTTGACGGACCTTTATTACTGCCGCCTGAGCCGGCACCATTATACTCCACTGCGGACGGGCGCCCCCAGAAATATTTATCGTCTGTAAATTTCTGGCCCACGTTTGCATAACCCACCACTTTGCCATTGACCGTTACCACTTCACCTTTACCCCCGCCGGGGCCGGCTTTGCCTATTAAAGAAATCAGCAGAGGGAACAATCCCCCGCAAAGCAGGATCATAAAGAGGGTAAGTTTGGCAGATATCAATAAGTTCTTTTTCATTTTAGAATTTTATATTTTACATAAACAAGCCCAGGAGCATGTCTATTAATTTGATACCGATAAAAGGAATGATGATACCGCCCATTCCGTAAATCAACAGGTTTCTCCGTAATAAAGCAGAGGCACCTATCGGTTTGTAAGCCACGCCTTTCAGCGCAAGCGGTATCAGCACAGGAATGATGATTGCATTGAAAATAACAGCAGCCAATATCGCCGATTCAGGACTGCTGAGCTGCATGATATTCAATGCCTGCAATGCTGGTATAGATGAGATAAACAGGGCCGGTACAATAGCAAAATATTTTGCCACATCATTTGCAATGGAAAACGTGGTTAATGTCCCCCGTGTAATAAGCAGTTGTTTGCCTATTTCCACTACTTCGATCAATTTAGTAGGATCATTATCCAGGTCAACCATGTTTCCGGCTTC
Organism: uncultured Chitinophaga sp.; assembly: GCA_964386395.1. GTDB lineage: Bacteria > Bacteroidota > Bacteroidia > Chitinophagales > Chitinophagaceae > JJ008. Next base: position 593 of record CAYLRV010000092.1, on the reverse strand, counting down.
TTTGGCTGCCGCTGTTCCACTGTTCATAGCTACACCCACATCTGCTTGTGCCAGTGCCGGCGCATCGTTTGTACCATCGCCCATCATAGCTACCAGTTTACCGGCCTGCTGCTCAGCCCGTATATAGTTCATTTTATCTTCGGGCTTTGCTTCGGCAATAAAATCATCCACGCCGGCTTTCTCTGCAATGTATTTTGCTGTTAAAGGATTATCGCCTGTTACCATTACTGTCTTAACGCCCATTTTGCGCAAGCGTTCAAAACGTTCCTGTATACCAGGTTTGATAATATCCTGCAGTTCTACCACACCCACCACTTTTTCATTCTCTGTAACCACCAGCGGGGTTCCTCCGTTGGACGATATTTTTTTGACCACCGTATCCATATCGGCCGGCATGGTATTTCCTGCTTTCTCTGCTATTTTACGGATGGCATCAGCCGCACCTTTACGGATCCGCACTGATCCATAATTAATACCGGAGCTTCTTGTTTCTGCCGTAAACTGGATAAATTCAGGATTAGTTACTTCATAACTTAAGGGATTGATGCCAGCCAATTCTATGATTGATTTGCCTTCCGGTGTTTCGTCTGCCA
>CAYLRV010000091.1:0-6383 GCA_964386395.1 uncultured Chitinophaga sp. | reverse complement strand
TCAAGTTTACATATTTACACCCTAAATATGTAAAGTGATTTCAGGACAAGACAAGGGACACATGAATACCGTTTAGCTTTGCTGGTGTATCCAACGAAATATGAAATGCATCGGTTGAATGAGAAAATAGGTATTCCGTTATTACTGTTTTTTGCAGGGCTATTAATATGCAGCTGCCAAAACCATGACGGCAGTACAAAGAATGTCGCTCATTCCGATGCAATAGCTTCTACTGATTTGCATTACCTGGATGACACAAACCTGATTAATCGCGGAAAGCCGCTGTTCACAAACAATTGCGGTGCCTGTCATGCTATTCGTAAAACAGATAACTACCTGGCTGGCATTGTTGATAAGCTCGGCATTCGTTATATCAAGACATTTATTACAAAACAAGATTCGCTCATTCAGGCAAAGGATGAGTATGCGGTGGTGCTAAAGCGGGCCTGGGGATCTGAAGGGAATGCCCACAATTTTCAGTTTTCGGAGGAACAGTTAGACGCAATCATAGCTTATATAAATAAATATTCGGAATAGGGTAGGCTTGTTATATAATCTTCATGAGGCAAACAGACTGTGCCTCGCATCTTTAAATTTGTAATCCCATCGTCCCTGCCACACACAGGCATTCGCACGGGAGACGATGGGAGAAAAGAATGAGGCAAACAGGTTATGCCTCGCATCTTTAAATTTGTAATCCCATCGTCCCTGTCACACACAGGCATTCGCACGGGAGACGATGGGAGAAAAGAATGAGGCAAACAGACTGTGCCTCGCATCTTTAAATTTGTAATCCCATCGTCCCTGCCACACACAGGCATTCGCACGGGAGACGATGGGAGAAAAGAATGAGGCAAACAGGTTATGCCTCGCATCTTTAAATTTGTAATCCCATCGTCCCTGCCACACACAGGCATTCGCACGGGAGACGATGGGAGAAAAGAGCGTAAACTTATTGTTCGCTACCCTCGCATCTTTAAACCATCAATCCCATCGTTACCGGTGCTCAGCAAACGATGGGATTGAAATAATTAGTGACGTTTTTTTTAGATTTTCCCTACCATCTTCTCCGGCTTCACCCATTCATCAAACTCCTTCGGTGTTACATAGCCCAGCTTCACCGCCATTTCTTTAAGTGTGGTTCCTTCTTTATGTGCCTTTTGAGCTATTTCCGCGGCTTTGTAGTAGCCAATCTTTGTGTTCAATGCTGTTACCAGCATCAATGAATTGTCAACGTGTTTTTTGATGTTTGCTTTGATCGGTTCGATACCCACAGCACATTTATCATTGAAGCTTACACAGCCATCGCCAATCAACCGGGCGCTGTGCAGGAAGTTATAGATCATGACCGGCTTAAATACATTCAGCTCAAAATGGCCATTGGCACCGCCTACGCTTATCGCCACGTCATTGCCCATTACCTGTGCGGCAATCATGGTCAGTGCTTCACACTGCGTGGGGTTTACTTTGCCGGGCATAATGGATGAACCGGGTTCATTGTCTGGTATAAACAATTCCCCAATACCACTGCGCGGGCCGGATGATAACATGCGTATATCATTCGCCATCTTCATCAGGCTTACGGCTACTGTTTTCAAAGCGCCATGCGCTTCTACTATCGCATCGTGCGCAGCAAGGGCTTCAAATTTATTGGCCGCTGTTTTAAATGGCAGCTTGGTCAGTTTGGCAATATGCTTTGCCACTTTTACATCATAGCCCGGCGGTGTGTTGATGCCTGTACCCACGGCTGTACCACCCAGTGCCAGTTCGCTAAGGTGTGCCAGCGTATTGTTGATGGCTTTTAATCCATGATCGAGTTGCGATACATAGCCGCTGAATTCCTGTCCGACTGTAAGTGGTGTGGCATCCATAAAATGTGTACGGCCAATCTTTACCACTTTCATATACTGGCGGCTTTTCTTGGCCAGTGTATCCCGCAGTTTTTTTATACCAGGTATGGTTACTTCCACCAGTATTTTGTAGGCCGCTATATGCATGGCCGTAGGGAAGGTATCGTTTGATGATTGCGATTTGTTTACATCATCATTCGGGTGCAGGTACTTGTCTTTGTCGGCCAGTTTGCCACCATTCATCACATGACCACGGTAAGCCACCACTTCATTTACATTCATGTTGCTTTGCGTGCCGCTGCCCGTTTGCCATACCACCAGTGGAAAATAATCGTCCAGTTTTCCCTCCAGTATTTCTTTACACACTTTGCCAATCAGGTCGGCTTTCTTTTTTGGTAATACACCTGCTTCGTTATTGGTAATGGCTGCCGCATGTTTCAGGTAGGCAAATGCCCGGATGATTTCTTTGGGCATCCGGTTGATGTCCTGCGCTATTTTAAAATTGTCGATGCTGCGTTGGGTTTGTGCGCCGTAGTAGGCATTAACGGGCACTTTTACTTCGCCCATTGTATCTTTTTCAATCCTGTATTCCATGCGTCAATTTTTTTTGCAAAGGTAAGTGTATGGGGTAGCAGACCAGCCCGCAAAACGGAAGTTTTTAGGTGTTTCAGCCGAAGGACTTTTTTGTGTTATTCTGCTATCTTTAGCGCAGGGCATAAATAGTATAAAGCATGAAGAAATACTGTCTGGCACTGGATTTGAAAGATGATCCCTCACTGATAGCTGCCTATGAAAAATGGCATGATGAGATATGGCCGGAGATTGTACAATCAATCCGCGATGCGGGCATAGAGCATATGGAGATATACCGCACGGGCAACCGGCTTTTTATGATCATGGAAGTGAATGATACTTTTTCATTTGATAAAAAAGCAGCAGCCGATACGGCCAATCCAAAAGTGCAGGCATGGGAAACCCTGATGTGGGATTACCAGCAGGCCCTGCCCTGGGCTAAGCCCGGCGAAAAATGGGTGCTGATGGAAAAGATATTTGATTTGCCCGCCTGAAAAGTGGCCGAAGGCGATAAATAACCTAACTTGTTATTAACTGTTTAGTCTTACTTATGAAATTTATTTACCTCCTTGCTGCCATCATCATTGTACCCGTTGCAGCAAAAGCCCAGCCCTTACCCGCTAAAAAACAACTCTCCTGGCATGAGATGGAGTTTTATCTTTTTGCCCATTTTGGACCGAATACTTTTACCGATAAAGAGTGGGGCGAGGGCACAGAACCGGAAGATATTTTTATTCCAACCGCACTTGATTGCCGCCAATGGGCCAGTACTGCCAAAGCAGCAGGTGCAAAAGGAATAATTATTACAGCTAAACACCATGACGGCTTCTGCCTTTGGCCGAGCAAATACTCCACACATACTGTACGTGAGAGTAAATGGAAGGACGGCAAAGGTGATGTGCTGAAAGAACTCTCGCAGGCCTGCAAAGAATACGGGCTGAAGTTTGGCGTATATATTTCTCCATGGGACAGGAACCATCCTGACTATGGAACAGATAAGTACAATGATGTGTTTGTAAATATGATGAAGGAAATATTTACAAACTATGGCCCCATCTGGGAACTGTGGTGGGATGGAGCCAATGGCGAAGGACCAAACGGCAAACAGCAGGTATATGACTGGAAAAAATTTAGAGAGACGGTACGGAGGTTATCACCCAATACGGTTGTATTTAGTGATGTGGGTCCTGATATACGCTGGGTGGGTAATGAGCAGGGCGTCGCTGGCACTACTAACTGGAATTTTCTCAATACGGATGGTTTTGAACCCGGTCTGAAAGCGCCGCATGTGGATACACTGAACATGGGTAATTACAATGGTAAGTACTGGATACCGGCTGAGTGTGATGTAAGCATACGGCCGGGATGGTTTTATCATGCAAAAGAAGATAACCAGGTGAAAACGCCTGCTAAGCTGTTTGAGATTTACCTGCAATCCGTAGGGCGTGGGGCCAATTTGTTATTGAATGTGCCACCCGACAGAAACGGCCGGATACACCCGAATGATTCGGTGGCCCTGGTGGAGTTTAGAAAAATGCGGGATGAAAATTTTGGTCATAACCTGCTGAAAGATGCGGACAGTTATTATGAATTCAGCCAGAAAGATATCCGCAACCGTGCGGTATTGCTGCGTGGTTTTGATACCACGGCTGCTTATTATGGTATGAACCTGCAGAATTTTATTGTGCAGTTAAATGCGCCGAAAAAAGTAAACTGTATTGTGTTGCGGGAGGCCATTCATTTGGGCCAGACGATACGGCGCTTCAGCGTAGTGCTGTTTAATGGTAACCAGCCGGTGGGGGAGATACAGGGTACCAGTGTGGGCAGAAAAAGAATCCTCACTTTTCCGGAAAAATCCATCACTTCTTTCCGTGTTTATTTAGAAGATGCGGAGGGTAATGATAATATAAGTGGTGTAGCCGCTTACCTGATTGATGAAAAGCTGGTGGAAGAGTAATGGTTAAACGCTTTATGCATACGGCCCCGCTTGCAGTATTTATTGCTTTGTTTTGCCTGGCATGCGATGATGCGGGGAGGGCTAAAGAAGTACAGCCAGTACCTGTTGATGCTGCTGTGGTTATTGATACGCCGCAACCTGTTGCGGAAATTCCCAGCCCTCCGTTGAGTGATACATTGCACCCGGATAGCCTGGTGGCATTTGCCCGCACATTGAAAGGGGTTCCTTATTTATACGCTTCCACCGATCCGAAGAAAGGCTTCGACTGTTCCGGGTTTATTACCTATGTATTCAACCATTTCAACCAAAAAGTTCCCCGCTCGTCTATTGACTTTACGAATTATGGTAAAACCATTTCATTGAAGGCAGCAAGGCCCGGCGATTTAATTTTATTTACGGGAACAGATAGTTCCATCCGCAAAGTGGGGCATATGGGTATTGTAGAAAGCTGGAGGAATGATACGTTGTATTTTATCCACTCTTCATCGGGTACCAAAGCAAACGGAGTGGTAATCACCCCGCTGGGCAAATATTACATGGGACGTTTTGTAAAAGTGATCAGGGTATTTGCGGATTCGTTTTTTAATTGAACCGCATGAATAAAATCTAATTATAGGATGGCAGAATACGCCTGAAGCAGTTCGCATATTCTATTTAATAGCTGCTTTGTGTTCTTAGTGGCTTTGCGGGAAAAAATTATTTACCTGCGAAGCTGGCTTTTCTCTTTTCCAAAAAAGCTGTCACGCCTTCTTTCATATCTTCCGTAGCGAAAGCATTGCCAAACTCTTCTATCTCCAGCGCATAGCCATCTTTGCTTTCATCAAATACTGCATTGGCTGCTTTGATGCAACCGGCTACTGCCAACGGCGCTTTTGAATTAATTACGCCAAGTATTTTTTGTGTATGCTCAAGCAGGGTTTCTGCAGTTGTAACATAATTTACTAATCCCAACTGTTTGGCTTCGTTAGCATCAATCATATGCGCACTCATGAGCAGTTCCATAGCCTTGCCTTTACCAATCAGTTGCACAAGGCGCTGTGTGCCGCCATAACCGGGGATGAGGCCAAGGTTTACTTCGGGCTGGCCAAACTTTGCATTTTCACTTGCTACACGGAAATGGCAGCTCATCGCTAATTCGCATCCACCGCCCAATGCAAATCCATTGACAGCAGCCACAACGGGCTTGGATGAGTTTTCAATTTTGGCAAATATGTCCTGGCCCCGCTTGGCCAATGCCATGGCCTGTTCTTTATTTAATGCTGAGAACTCGGAGATATCCGCACCCGCTACAAATGCCTTGGCACCGGCACCGGTGATGATAACGGATTTTATATCGGCATTACTTGCCACTTCATCCATGGCTGTATTCAGATCAGTGAATACATCTTTGTTTAATGCATTCAATTTATCAGGACGGTTGATCGTAATCGTATATATCCCGTTGTCGAGAGAGGCAAGCAATGTTTGATAGCTCATGACTAAATTTTGAAAACCGAAGATAGTGTATGATCCGCTTATTGCTGTTGCTGCTGCATTTCAATAAAACGGCGGTATGAATTATCGGTAGGTGCTTTTTCCTGTGTATGTACTTTATACGTGAACACCGGCGTAAGGGTATCATCTTCTATTTTGGGCTGCCCGTTTTCTATAGTTACCGACACTTCCAGGATATGCTCGGAAGAGCCTTTATACGTTCCTTTTACGGGCGTACAATCTGTGAAACTTCTGCCGATAGCGAGGCGAACATGGCGGTCGCTGGCAATGCAATCATTGGTAGGGTCCAGGCCAATCCATCCGTGATGCGGTATATAGGCTTCCACCCAGGCATGGGTAGCGCCTTCACCACGCAGCTCATGGTTCTTCGGACATATATAGCCGCTTACATAGCGGGCAGGAATACCCACCATCCGGAGCATGACTAAGAGTATATGCGCAAAATCCTGGCATACACCGGCTTTCAGTTCCCATATTTCGTCCACCTTGGTTTCCACATTGGTGATGCC
>CAYLRV010000090.1:0-7254 GCA_964386395.1 uncultured Chitinophaga sp. | reverse complement strand
ACTGGAATCTTAAATACATTTCCACCCTGGAAGAAACGGTGCTGCTAAAGGAAGTGATCGTTAGTATTCAGGAACGTATCAGCGGCTGTTTGGATAGGCGAGGGGGTGGAGGTGAGTCTTTGTTTCTCTTAATACCTATGTTATGTAAGCAAGGTTGCCCCGCTATATATAGGCTATATAGTGGGAGTAACGTCTCGTGAGGGTCTCGTGAAGGTCTTGTGAGGGTCTTGTGGAGGTCAGGAATAGTTGGAAAAAGGTGTATCACTGGAAGCCCGCGTCCCTTCCTCGCACGGGCCATTGGGGAGATTGGGAAACGAAAATCTAATAGATACGAATAACCATTCTTTCGTTAGGCTCAGTTGACCATTGAACTTGCCAGGTTCGTCCGTCAATTTGATCAAGCAGAATGAAATTATATATGTTCGTTGTTGGATAAAGAAAGAATCTACCATTCTTCTCTGCATCCTTATCCACACGAGAGATGTCTGAAAGTGTAGTTTCAAATTGATTGCTTTTTGTACTCCATTGAACTTGCCACATTTGTCCGTTTCTTGTGTTCAGTTTGATAAATGTGTAAATATTTTTTGTCGAAAAGAGTCTATACACAACACTGCTATCCGTCGATATGGTTTGGGTTGGAATATCTGATGTACTTTGTGCAGATAAGGCTGTCGCAAATAATATAAAGATTAGTGTAATTATCCTTGTTTTCATAATAATCATATCGCTAAGTATTTTGTTTAGTGTGAGGCCATTTTATGCTAATCGCAAATGAACGGATGTTGCCTATGCCTGGAAATTGAATTTCGTATCCACGTCCTGAAGCCGGGCTTTGTGATTTAATTAAATATTAAGAACTACAGACGGACTTTATTCGTCAAGCCCCGAACCACAGCATAACAGAATTGCCGCTGCTATCGCTATAATGTCAAGCCCCATTATTGGCGATACCAGTGTTGTGTGTTGTATTTCTTCATCGTCGAAAGTTTGGTCTTTTTAATTCCAAAGATTCTTTTGATGGATAAGAGTTTGGATTGTCTGGCAATGAAATTCTTTGTCCATTGTATTGCTGATAAGTTATGCTTTGAATTAAAGAACTTATGTGAACGATATAGTGACTATCAATAAACAGAAGTCCGCTGTCATACAAACGATGCAAGTCAACTCTAAGCAAGACTCCGTTTTGAATATGATTTGAAGATTCTGTCAAGTAAGATTGTAAATGTGCAGCTTCAAGAAGTTCAGGACAAGCTTCACCTGTTATGCAGCATTTGTTTTCATAGGCTTTTAATATTTTCCCTTTGAATTCACTTTGTCCTTTTCGTTGACTGACTTCTCGTTTGAAATCTTCTCTGGGTTCATTGACTAAATTGAAATTGTGGGAACCGTCAATTTGAATTGTGAAGGGGTCGTATTGGTCAAAGTATTTGTATTTAACAACTTGAGCAGCGAAATCAATTTGAAAATCTTCAGGTCTAAGATACTTTTCTTCGTCCCAGTATTGGCAATTGACTAAAACGATGCATCCAATTTGATAAGTATTGACGTCGATTGATTTACCGCCAAATGACTCACTGTTTTTGTCAATATAATTTTGGATTCTATTAATGAATTGAGCTTTGTCAACACAGCCATTTCTTTTTCCAAACTCTTTCCAAGCTTCGTTTGTTGTCAAATTTTTGTACTCATAGAATTCTCCAAAACCTCCAAGCTGTCGGATAGGCGATTTCAAAAGAAAGTACCATCTTTCACCCTGATTCAATTTTTTAATATTCCAAGGAGTAGGTGTCCAAAAGTTAACAAAGGAGTTTAGTTCAGTGTCCCTAAGAAATTGGAACCAAGTATTGTCAGTAGGAGCGATTACAAACATAAGGGTCTTATATTATTACACACAACCACCAGCCAACCAAAACAATGATTATTAAATCCTATTTTACAAATTGTTATTAAAAAAAACGCGGTTAAAACCCGATAGCAACAATACAACTCACTTCATAAAAGTGTTAATTAAAAATAGTATTCTCTGAATAATCCCACCATCCCATATTTATGGTATTTTTTAAACAACGAGAGAAAGAAGATTGATCACAAACAAGTATCACCCACCACTTTCCCACCACCATCAGCAGGCATACCGCCGATCAGGTGGCCGCGGAGGGCGGCGTTGAAGAAGGAGATGCGGGTATTGGCAGCCCGGCTTTGGAGAGTGTCGCCTTCGGCGATTGGTTTGGTATTGCCAAAGCCAACAGCAATTAATCGCTTGCAGTCCACGCCATTATTCACCAGCCATTTGTATACAGCCAGGGCACGGCTTTCGCTCAGCGCCTGGTCATTGGCTGTGCCGCTTACATGGGCTTCTATGCGCAGGGTGCTGATATAGGATTTATCGGCCAGGTAGCTCTTTACATGGTTCAGCGCCGCTTCACTCTCGGGAAGGGAGATAGTGGCCGTACCGGTTTTGAAGATTATTTTACCTGCACTTACCAGCTCATTGTTTTCAATTTTGTAGCTGTTCTGGGCAGCCGCACTGATACCGGCTAACAATACCAACAAAAGCAATAACTGGCGCATACAGGTGATTTTGTTGCAATTTATTTGTTTCCCGCCACTGCACCTATACCGTATGCCCGGTATATTGCAGCCTGTTACATGCGAAAAGTTGATGCCTATATTGAAGCCCTGCCCGCCGGCCGCAGCGAACTCTGCGCCTGCCTGCGGGAACTGATTATAGAAACCGTTCCCGATGTGGAAGAACGCTTCAGCTTCCGTATTCCCTTCTACCATTACTTCGGTATGTTTATGTACCTCAACAATACCAAACAGGGTATTGATGTGGCTTTCTGCCGCGGTAAAGATTTACTGGAAGCTTTTCCCATACTGGATCTGAAAAACCGATCGGCAATTGCTACCGTTACCATTACTGATAAAAAAGAGATTATGCAGTTTGGCCTGCGTGAACTCATTACCACCGCCGCCGCATGGAATGAAGAAGCCAAGCAATTGAAAATTCCGATGGTGAAGAAAGCCGCCCGGAAGAAGAAAACTTAATTGCCCTTGGCTGGAAGCTCCTGTTCGGTTGGTACATTAGCAGGCGGAGTAGGAGGATTTTCCGTTGTTGCTTTTTTCTTCTTTTGTCCCCGCTTAAATAATTCCTTAAACAGTCCGCCAATGGTATTGGATTCTGAACGCAGCGAAAGGTTGGCGCCAATCCTTTCCGCACGGCCGGGAGTGTTTGTCGAGTTGATGGTTACAAAGTCATTGTCCTGCCGGTAGAAGATGGAGGCACGCAGGTTACCCCGGTCATTCAGCAACCATTCCAGCGTTACATCGGGCAGCAGGCGCATGGCATCTGATGCGGAGCCGGTGTTTTGCAGGGCCACGTCTATCTTACTGCCCACCGTTATATTGAAACGATCAGTAATCGATATAGGTATATTGATATCCAGCCGGCCCTGGTCAGGTATCAGGCCACCACCGCTTTGCGATAAAAGGTTACGGTTGTACAGCGAGCCACTCACGTTCAGGCCTATCTTATCGGAGTTGAATATTTTGGCAAAAGCATTGTTCACCGCCTTGCTTATTTCATTGAACAATAAACCGGAAAGGGTGGAGTAGTAGAGTTCATTGAAGACGGTGTTGCCAAATGAATTTTCTACCGGTGCAAAACTGTTGAATACGATCAGGTAGGCTACCTGCTTGTTCATTTCATTGGTATTGCTTTCCAGTTGCTGCAGGCTCAGTGCCAGTGAAGGATCATTTTTTACCCGGCCCGATTCAGGGAAGTCTAATTTAAAGTCGAAGTCGGGCTTAAACAAATCGCCACGCATATTGGCCGCCACGTACACATCATCACGATAACTTTCAAGGCTGCTGTTGTCGAGGTTTAATAACTGTGTCAGCGGACGGAAGCTTACATCCTTCGCCAGGTAGTAGGCATCCAGGCTCACATTCGCTTTATATGGATCGCCATCCCATTGTATATAGTTCCGGTCGCCTTTTCTTAATTCAAATGGTTTTTTAAAGAAGGACTGGAAGGTGAATATGTAGTTTCCTTCTTCTATATCAAAGCGGCCACGCAGGCTGAGTGGCTCCGTGGTACCGGAGCGCATATTCAGTGTGCCACGGCCCTTGCCTTTTATTTCATCACCCGTCAGCTCATCCAGTTGCACTTTTACCGTTACCGCCGGGTTGGCCGTTATGTTAACATCGTAGATGATATTGGTTTCATTGCCTTTCACTTCTTCGTCCGTCATTTCACGTCCGTACTTACGTTCTACCAGGAAGTCAGCAATACCTGATTCCCTGCTGGTAGCTGGCGGCAGGGTTACATAGCTGCTGTCCACTTCCGATGCGCTGGCATTTATCGTCATAAACATATCCTGCTGCCAGCCGGCCAGTGAGAGTGATCCGGTGCCAAATACACGGCCATAGAATTGTTTATTGTCTTTATAGGTCGTGTTCAGCAACAGTACCGGTTTGTTATCATCGGGGTTGCTGCTGTTGGGCTTGCTCGTGGTTATATCCAGCGCATAGAACATATTGCGGAAGGATTCATGCTGAATACCACCGCGGATATAGATAGGATTTTTCGTTACGGTATCGGTTAATACAATTCCGTCGAGATCGATTTCTTCCGGCGTGAGTTCAATTTCTGTATCGGCTATTTTATAGAAGCACTGCGTGAACTTCACCCGCAGGCCCGCATTCTCCAATCGACCCTTACCGGTTACGGCTAAGCGGTTGAAAGCACCTTCGAGGTCCACATTACCTGTCAGGTATCCACGCATATCGCTGAAGAGGTTGCCCAGGAAACGCTCCAGTATATTTATTTCAAAGCGCCTGGCCTGCAGGGCAATTTTATTTTCCTTCACTCTTGCCGGGTCTTTGCCCAGGTATAATTTACCATCAAAGGCCAAATGGTTTTCCTGGTTCAGCGTTTCCCCGTTGAATTCCAGCTGGCTGGTATTGTTGTCATACACCAGTCTCGCTTTTACTTCACCTAATGAGTCGTTGTCCAAACGCAGGTACTGCGTCTGTATATCATCGGATCGTATTTTCAAACCGCCCGTTGGGTTTTCGATCAGTACATTACCGGACAGCAATCCTTCCAGCCTGTTTTTGGGCATGATGTAAGGGCCGATATCACCGAGGTTGAGTTTAGTAAGGGTTACTTTCAAATCATTCCATTCACCCTTGGTTGATTTTTCTGTACGCAATACAATCTTTTGTTCACCTTCTGTAAGTACCAGTTCTCCATCGGCGGGACTGTTTTTCCGGAAGGTGAGGTGGCCATCTCTTTCTATCGTCCACAGCTTACCATTGATGGTAAAGGCAGAGGGTTCGAAGTCTATATCCACACCATCCCGTTGTGCGGTAACGATAGCATTGATGTCTGCTTTCTCCACCGTGCGGCTGGCGCCTGATTGTATGGATACCCTCGATACATTGTTGCCCGCATGTACGGTGAATACAGCTTCGGGTATACGCAGGCTGTCATTGATCTGGATGTTTTTGGTGATACCAGTTACATGCAGGCTGTCGGCATTGCCATCCAGTTCAATCACCACATCATCAAAATTGTACTGGCCAAATTTGAAGAGTTCAATTTTACCCAGTGCTTCTATGATTTGCTGATCGGTATTAATAGTTCCTTCGAGGTGTGCATTGTTCAGGCCGGTCAGCCGTTTATCAATAGCCTGCAAAAATGCTTCTGCATAATAGGTGGTGATGTAGAATTTAAAATTCTGACCAGCAGGTACCCTGGCAGGTGCATTCACCAGGGCCGGGTAGTATTTATTTAAATACCAGAACAGTGTTGATGGAAGTTGCTGCAGGTTGTACGTACCCGTAAGCTCACCATAAAATTCATTGGAGCTGGCTGTTAGTTTTCGTTCGCCGTTTTCAAAGGAAGTGTAGAGGCTCAAAGAATCAAAGGGCAGGCGGTTGCCATTGTGTATGATTTCCGCATCACTGATTTTTGCGTAGCCAATAAAGTCATCCAGGTTTTTACCGGTAAAGTTCAGATCGGCCATACCACGAAAAGTGATGCTGTCGGTAGTAATGCCCAGCTTCCGCAGATCGGCCGTAGCCATATTGGTGGTGCGGATATTAAATTTCGGGTTCTTCTTATCAAGGTCAATGGTACCGTTTATTTCCGCATCCACATTGGGGTCACGGATGGATGCTGTTCCTTCAAACAGCATTTTGTCTAAGCGGCCATTGATGTTGATATTGCTGTAGCGGTAACCATTATAATAGATATGGCTTATTTCGCCGTCAATGATAGTGTTCCTCGTTTTTTCACTGAAGCCGCGGCCTTTTAATGTACCATTCAATGATACCGTTCCAATTTTTCTATCGCCCAGTAATTGCCCCAGCTGGAAATTATCTGTACTGATGGTACCGGAGTACACAGGTTCCTGGCCCTTCGGCAATTTCATATTCAAATCGCTTCGTACTGTACCCAGGTTGGTTTGTATAGTACCGAAGGTTACAAAGTCGCGGATGAACCCGGTGAAGTTGCCTTTGAAATTTACGTATGATATCTTCCGCAGGTCGGGGTTGGTTATCCGGCGAAGTGCGGGGGCAATCGTTACGGCATCAACATAAGTGGTTTTAAATTCGTTCGCTTTAAAATCAATAAAGGTCTGGTTGATATCCGGAAGGCCGGTCATAGTAATATCGCCATTCAACACAGTGCTGCTGCCTGCCTGCACCAGTACTTCACGGCCCACCATATCATCTACCTGCCCGCGGAATTTTCCTTTCAGTGTTATCTGCTTTTTCCATGTTTTGAGGTTGGGGGCAAACAGGGCAATATCATCACTGTCGATATACGAGCTGTCGAATACAGCGGCCAGTTTTACTTTATGGATAAAGTCGCCCATATCTGACATATCATCATACGACATGGAAAAATAATTCCGTATGGTGCTGCGGTTGGTAACCAGGTTCAGGTTGTTGAAGTACATGCCCTGCGGCGTCATCCGCATATCGGCTGTCATTTCTTTTACTTCCAGCCCGCTTCTTTCTTTGGCCGTTAATGACAGGTTGGAATAAACCGTATCGCCCACAAAAGCGGCATTGCTCAGATCGAGATTGATATTGGTAAAGAGGATATGCTTGCCATCGAAATAACTGAATGCAGGGCGTTCGGTAAACTTATCGGCTTTGAATGTACCGTTGACGATTTTCAGGTTGCCTACTTTCACCGTAGTGCCGCCTTTATTCCAGGACAGTATTTTCTTTACTTCT
>CAYLRV010000089.1:0-7966 GCA_964386395.1 uncultured Chitinophaga sp. | reverse complement strand
CCGCTTCCGATTCCCCCTGTTAACCCGATTTTTAGCATCAGTGATTTATCCCTTTGGTCATAAAAATACAAATTCCACCCTGATAGCTACCGGGGTGGAATTTGTTATTGAAATTGTTTCATTTATTTTTTGTCTGCTACAGCTGGCTTGTTCAGTGCTGCTGTCCAGTCCATGCTGATTGCCGATTTTTCAATCTTGATGTAGCTGCCAGGGCTTACTTCAATGCTCAGTGTACCATCTTCATTTACTTTATTGATGGTGCCATGTATACCGGCAATGGTTACGATTTTATCGCCCTTCTGTAAATCTTCGATAAACTTCTTCTGGTTTTTTGCCCTTTTCGCCTGTGGGCGAATGAAGAAAAGCCAGAATACAAGGATCATCAGGGGTAGAAATATCATTGGGCCGAGTCCGCCGCCACTTGATTGTCCGCCTTTGCCATCGCCCGATTGCGGCATACAGGAAGAGAGGGTAAACAATACAGCGGTCGCAGCGACCAGTGATTTTTTAAGAGAGTTCATGTGTTGTTATTAAGTGAAGTGATTATTTCTTTTCTATGATTTTGCCGGTGAATGTAAGGGTATGGACTTTCTCGGGTTTTGTATTGGCGATAACTGTAACATTTTTAGATATAGTTTGCCCAACGTCACCGCTGCCATTAAAGGTTGCTTTTATTACACCCTCTTCATCCGGTGCAAAAGGCTGCTCCGGCTTTTCGGGAATGGTACAGCCGCAACCGGCGGAAACATTTTCAACAACTAAGAGGTTACTACCGGTGTTTTTAAAACGAAATGTGACCTGTACTTCTTGTCCTTTCACCAGGTCGCCGAGGTTATTGGTGGTAGAATCAAGCCATTTTATGCTTGTCATTTTGGTACTGTCGGCAGACAGTTTTGCCATATCCTCTTTTGACATTTGCCCGGTAGGCTTTATAGCCTTCTTATCTTCAGATTTGCAGGCTGCAAGACCAGCCAACAGGATTCCAAAAAATAATATCTTCTTCATGCTGGAAAATTTAATTGGGAGGCAAAGGTAACAGTTATGGCTTATTTTACCCAAAGTAAGCGCCGGGCCTACTTCTTTAATTCAGCGAGCACCTTATCCATCGGCATGGAGCCATGAAATACAGAAATAAGCTCCTTCTTTTTGTTATAAAATGCCAGGAAGGGGAAATTCCGGAGGCCATAATAACTAATCAGGAAATAATGTGTGTCCTGGGTTACTTCGATATTTTTATAGGCAGAAAGGCCGTACTTGTCTATAAAACTCCGGATCTGGGGCAATGCCACATTGGTGATCATTACAATCTGGACATCCTTAAATTCTCCGATGTTTTTTACCAGTTCTTCAGTTTCATGCTGGCAGTGTTCACAGTCGGGGTTGAACAGCATAAGCATCACCGCTGATTTTTTAGGCAGGCTCTCACGGGTATAATAGCCACTGCTGTCAGCCTTCAGCAATTTTACCGGCGGGTAAAAAGGAAATTTTTGATAAGGCAATTTTGCTGTGTCTGCGATTTGCCCGTTTATCGGGCTAAGCAAAAAAAGAAAAGAGACAAATACCGTTGTTATTTTACAAATAGTTCTCATCGGATTAACGTTATAGTTCCCTTACGGGTAATATTATTTCCTTTATAGTCGGTAGCTTCTGCCACCCAAACATAAGTGCCGGTTCCTTGTGGCGTACCACTTATTTTTCCATCCCATCCGGGTAATGGATTTTGCATGGTATAAACAACCTGGCCCCAGCGATTATAAATACGCATGTAATGAAACTTGCTGATGCCAACCAATACTGGTGACAGATAATCATTCAGCCCGTTATTATCCGGGGTGAAAGCAGTAGGTACATAAATTTCCGGGCCTTTATAGACTTTTATAAGGATATCATCTGAACCCTCGCAACCATCCGGGGTGCGACCGGTGACGATATACCTGGTGTCTGCCGGCAGTATGGCTATCGGGTTATTAACAGCCGGGTTGTTGAGGTACTGTGATGATACCCATGTGTAACTGTTTACACCGGCATTGCCCAGCTCCCTCACCTGTAATTGTATGGGCTGGTTTATGGCAGCAATGGTATCATTACCGGCAAAT
Source organism: uncultured Chitinophaga sp. (assembly GCA_964386395.1). Classification (GTDB taxonomy): domain Bacteria; phylum Bacteroidota; class Bacteroidia; order Chitinophagales; family Chitinophagaceae; genus JJ008. The sequence continues at coordinate 5,870 of CAYLRV010000089.1, read as the reverse complement.
ATTTTCACAGCTGGTGTTACCTGTATGCTTACATTGTCGGCCACCAGCGATTTGCAACCCAGCGCATCAACAACCATCAGGGAGTACACCATATTTCTCCTTGCCTTTGCCGCCGGGTTTTGCAAAGCGGGTGAACTAGTGATGTCCCCAACAGGTGACCAGGTATATGTGGCTCCACCCGCACCCTGCAACTGGTAGTCTTTTCCAAAACAATAGGAGGCATCAGGACCCGCATCAGGAACTGGGGCAGGGTTTACATTTACCACTACCGAATCTGAGTGGATGCAGATGCCGGTAGTGGCAGTCAGGTAATATTTAGTTGTGGTTACTGGTGATGCTACAGGTGTTAATATTGAACTATTGCTGAGTGCTGTCGAAGGCGACCAGCTATAGCCTGCAGCATTTGATGTTGCTGTAAATGTGCCGCCTGTGCCTTCGCAAATGGTGAGTGGAAGACCGGCGTCAACGGTAATTGTATCATTGAGTGGAATGGTACGGGCTGTGGTAGTAGTACAGCCATTGGCATCTTTTATAGTAAAGGTGTAATTGCCACTGATCAGGTTAAATACAGAAGAGGACTGAAAATTAATTCCGTCACTTGAATATTGATAAGTAGGCAAACCGCCGGTTGCCATGAGTTCTACCGTTCCATCAGGCAGGCCTGAACAAGTGGCACTTGTTGTAACCGCATTCGTAATGGTCAGATCGGGATAAGCCTGTATAATATTTACCTGGATACTATCCATACAGGCAGCGTCTTTAATTTTAACCCAATAGCTCCCAACAGGGAGGTTGTTGAATACGCTGTCTGTTTGCCAGTTGACGCCGTCAATGGAGAACAAAACGGGTTGTTGCCATTCTCCGCCACCGGCTACTTTTATCTGGCCGGTATTTCCATTGCGGCAGTTTACATCCTGTTTGGCAATAAACTCCATATCCTTCCAGCGAACAAAAACCGAATCTTGTGCATTGCAGGTGCCCAGAGTAGCGGTACATATATAGGTGGTCGAGGCATTGATTGGCGTTGCCTGCGGGTTGGGAATATTGGTGGCACTAAGCCCCGGGTTTGCCTGCCATTGATAAGTAGTATAACCATTCGAGGCGAGTAGCTGAACAGATGAATTGCGGCAGATATACGCTGTATCGGGTACTAATGACAATATATCATAGTCCCGTATTTGTATAAGGGCGCTGTCGGTAGGAAACCCCACTGCACAACCTGCCAGTGCATATATTTTCAGATGCTCAATTCCTTCCGGAGTGCCGTCAATCGCAGGAATTACATTGATAACCACAACATCGTCGTTGGCTGGTATAACGATATTTGCTGGCATTGCCTGTACATCCACGCCGTTGATGGCCGCACCGCTGTAAGAAAGTGCCACGTTTAAGGGAAAAGGGTCTTTGCGGGGACGGCGGATTTCAAATGCGCCTGTTTGGCATCCTTCTACCAAATAGCTTAGGCTGGTTGCGGGATCAACCTGTGTAAGGTTGGTAATTTTTACGGAATTTGAAGAAAGGCTACGGGCCTCGATAAATACGCCCGAGTCAAGCAGGTCGTCGCTTACGTCCGAGATGACCAGTTTGAGATGGTAGGTCTGGCATGGTTGTACCCGTTCTTTAGCAGTTAACAAAACCGTATGCCCATCGTGTGTATAAACCGTATTCGTTTCATTTATGATGTAGAAAGACGTATTATTCGGACATGCGCCACCCGGTACATTATTTACATTGAAAATAGAAACCGGTGTGGTACTGTTGGGCAGTAATGCAATATTTTTTAAACCAGATATACCAGGCCCGGAGATAAAGAATGCAAATGCATCATTGAAATTGCAAACATAATCGGGTGTATACTCTTCTGATCCGAAAACGTAGTTGAACCGAATGCTGTCGCCCAACGGTACAAAATCGAATTCGAGTATACAGGCATCATTCAGATCGCCTGGCGGTTGACCTATTGCATTGGCCAGGTCAGCATCGCCAGGCCGCCCCCAGGGATTATCAGCAGTGATACTTGTCGCAACGGTAGTTCCGTTTCCATCTACTCCTGCACTAAATGCATCAATGGTTTTTGCCCTTCCTGTGGTAAGCACAATCCCGCTGTCTATCAAAATATTGTTGCCTCCCTGGTTATTGAAAAAGCCGGCCATTAGGCGGTCGCCGGTAAAAGTGACGTTTGATATACTAACTCCATCACCCACCAGCCGTTGGGCAAGTGCCTGTGCATTCGAATGCGGGGTGATTGTAAGTTGGGAGAATACCGGCAGCCAGCAAAAGACGAATAGTATTGAGGCAGTTATATGGTGGCTATATCTGTACGTCATTGGGGCACTGCAAGATAAAATATTGAGGGATACGATGGCCCGATGTGCAGTTAAATTCCTTTGAACTCAGGATACGCCTCCTTATCTTTGCGGCCTCCGAAGAAGTCCTTCGGATTTAAAATTTCTACATGGCAACAACAGCAGACATCAGCCGCGGCCTGATCATCAACCTAGAAGGCAGCCTGTATACCGTAGTGGAGTTCGGTGAAAACAAGACCGCCCGTGCGGCAGCAAAAGTGTGGGCTAAACTAAAAGGTGTTGATAATAACCGTTCTATAGAGAAAACCTGGAATTCTGGTGACAATATTCACCCGGTACGTGTTGAAAGGCGTTATTACCAATTTCTGTACAAGGATGACACTGGTTACAACTTCATGGATAATGAAACCTTTGAGCAGGTAGCCCTGCAGGAGGGTACCATAGATGCCCCTCAATACCTGAAAGAAGGCCAGGAAGTGGGTGTGTTGATAAACACAGAAAATGACCAGGTGCTTGGCGCTGAACTGCCAGATAAAATCGTATTACAGGTTACTTACACAGAGCCCGGTCTGCGTGGCGATACGGCCACCCGTACTCTGAAGCCGGCTACCCTAGAAACAGGTGCTAATATCGGTGTGCCGTTATTTGTAAATGAAGGCGAACTTATCCGCATTAATACGAAGACAGGTGAGTATGTGGAAAGGGTAAAAGAATAATGAAATTTTCATCAAAATGGCCCCGATTTAATCAAATCGGGGCCATTTTCGTTAGGTTTTAGCCAAAAAACACGGTAAAATCGTTTAATTTCTCATTTCGATTTGCTTACCTTAGCCGCCTACTTAGGCGTACAAATATTCTCAAAACTTCCGAAGGATCCCTTCGGGCAAAAATGTCTATAAAATTGAAAAACATGGACTTTAAACAAATTCAGGAGTTGGTCAAGATGATCAACAAATCGAATATTGGTGAATTAACGATTGAGCAAAAGGATTTTAAAATTACGATTAAGCAAAAAGAGGAACATGTAACGCAAGTGGTATCTGCCGCCCCGGCAGCCGCCCCGGTTTATGCAGCTGCCCCGGCGGCCGCACCTGTTGCAGCCGCAGCGCCAGCAGCGGAAAAAGCAAAGCCTGCTGATGCAGCTCCATCGGCAAACACCATCACTATTAAAAGCCCGATGATTGGTACTTTCTACCGCAAGGCCGGACCAGACAAGCCCAATTTTGCTGATGTAGGTACAGAAGTGAAACCTGGTAAAGTGGTTTGCATCATTGAAGCCATGAAGCTTTTTAATGAAATTGAAAGCGAGGTAAGTGGTAAAATTGTAAAAGTGTTGGTGGATGATGCAACACCGGTAGAATACGATCAACCCCTTTTCCTGGTAGAACCAGCTTAAGCACTCAATGTGAAAATGTGAGAATTAGGAAATGTGGAAATTAGAAAATTGGTGGTTGTACGTTTTGGGAGGTATAGGAATTCGACACAAACTACGCCTCATTTACACATCATCGCATTTCCAAATTTGTCACATTATCTCATATTCACATTAATCACATTATCACATTAATAATTTATGTTTAAAAAAATACTGATTGCTAATCGTGGTGAAATTGCTTTACGTGTTATACGTACCTGCCGTGAAATGGGTATTAAAACCGTAGCAGTATACTCCACGGCCGACCGCGACAGCCTGCATGTAAAATTCGCTGATGAAGCTGTATGTATTGGTAAGCCGCACAGCGCTGATTCATACCTCAACATTCCGCATATCATGGCAGCGGCTGAAATTACCAATGCCGATGCGATACACCCAGGCTATGGTTTCCTGGCAGAGAATGCCCGTTTCTCACAGATATGTAATGATCATGACATAAAATTCATTGGCCCCACCCCAGAAATGATTAATTCCATGGGTGATAAAGTAACGGCCAAAGAAACCATGATAAAGGCTGGCGTGCCTGTAGTTCCCGGCGTAGAAGGCCTGTTACAAAGCTATGACCATGCATTAGGTGCGGCGAGGGAAATTGGGTATCCCATTATGATGAAAGCAACCGCCGGTGGTGGGGGCAAGGGTATGCGCCTGGTATGGGAAGAAAGTGAGTTGGAAAGGGCCTATAACTCAGCTAAAGCTGAAGCAGCTGCAGCATTCAAGAATGATGGGTTGTATATGGAAAAATTCGTGGAAGAGCCACGCCATATTGAAATACAAGTTGCCGGCGACCAGTCGGGCAATGTATGCCACCTTAGTGAACGGGATTGCTCCATACAACGGCGCCACCAGAAACTGGTGGAAGAATCTCCTTCACCTTTTATGACAGACGAGCTGCGGATGAAAATGGGAGAGGCGGCCAAGAAAGCGGCGGCAGCCATTAATTATGAAAGTGTGGGAACGATTGAATTTCTCGTGGATAAACACCGCAATTTCTACTTTATGGAAATGAACACCCGTATCCAGGTAGAGCATTGCGTAACAGAAGAGGTCATCAACTTCGATTTGATAAAAGAGCAGATTAAGATCGCTATGGGCGAACGCATCAGCGGCCAGGATTATATTCCACAGATGCACTCTATCGAATGCCGTATCAATGCAGAAGATCCGTATAATGATTTCCGTCCTTCGCCGGGCAAGATTACGGTGCTGCACCAGCCGGGCGGCCATGGTGTGCGGGTCGACAGCCATGTGTATGCTGGCTATGTGATACCTCCATACTATGATTCTATGATTGGTAAACTGATAACAGTTGCCCGTACACGGAATGAAGCTATAGATACTATGTACCGTGCGCTGAGTGAGTATGTAATAGAAGGAGTGAAAACAACAATACCATTCCATCTGCAGCTCATGCAGGATGAACGTTTCCGCTCCGGTGATTTTAATACAAAATTCCTCGAAGGATTTACCCTCAAATAACGGCTCAACTGATTTTTAATAGCAATGGCTGGATGCAATAAATCTTACTGCATTCAGCCATTGTTTTTTTACATAAACAAGACAAGTGGCTTGAAATTTTTGCCCCGCCCGCAAGCAGCGCAGCACGCCTTTTTCGTATCCTGCATAAGCAGTAGCTTTAGGATCAGCCATGCGAAAATTCCTTCTTATACTGACTTGTGTGCTGGCAGGTAAGCTCCATGCCCAGCAAACTGCTGCTGAATTATCAGCACAGCTCACTGCTAATCTTGGGGATAATACGGAAAAGGTTAGGGCCATATTCAGCTGGATTACAAAAAATATCGCCTACCATACCCGACCGAAAAATTTCAATGGCGTAATTGGCCCGGCCTCCCGCCGTTTTATCAAAGGAGAAGAATCGGATGCAGAAGAGGAGGATGAAAATGCACCGTTATTGCCGCTAAATGACAGGGTGGCCGCAACCGTTATCAAGCGGCGTACAGCAGTATGCGATGGGTATGCCCGGTTGTTCCAGTCTATGTGTGAATACGCAGGTGTCCGTTCTGTGATAATCCCCGGATTTGCCCGCAATGCAGCGGTAAAGCCCTTGCGCAAATTCATGGTTAACCATTACTGGAATGCCGTTTATATTGACAGCAGCTGGCGTTTGCTGG
>CAYLRV010000088.1:0-8191 GCA_964386395.1 uncultured Chitinophaga sp. | reverse complement strand
GAAGTTCCTGTAGCCACATTGGCAGATTACCTGCCGCCCAATACAGCCGAGAGGGTACTGGCTTTCTTACACCAGTACAAAGTGCACCTGACAGTAGCAAGGGAACGAAAATCGGTCCTTGGTGATTACAGGCACCGGACTAATATGGCCAATCACCGCATCAGTGTAAATGGCAACCTGAACACCTATGCTTTCCTGATTACATTGCTGCATGAACTGGCACACCTGCTCACCTTTGAGCAATATGGCAACCGGGTACCGGCACATGGACGTGAATGGAAAAATGTCTTTGGGTCGGTGCTGCACCAGTTTATTACCAGTAAAGTCTTCCCGGCTGATATTGAAAAGGAGTTAGTACAATCTTTGCAAAACCCTGCGGCCAGTAGTTGTGCCGAAGATGGGCTGCAGCGGGTGCTGCGGCGCTATGATGCCAACAACGGGCGGTTAAATCTTGTAGAAGACCTGCCGATGGGAGCCTTGTTCCGGACGAAAGACGGACGGGTATTTCAAAAAGAAGCGAAGCTGCGCAAGCGGTTTAAATGTGTAGAGCTAACGACAAAAAATGTCTACTTATTCAGCCCGGTGTATGAAGTGGAGCCGGTGATATCCTGAGATTATTTATCAAAAACAATTCTTCCAAAAACACGGTAACGGGAATTTTTTAGTGTAATGGAGTTGATAGCTTTTTCTTTGATAGTACATTTCGGCGGATAGACACCTGCGTGAATAAACCACACTTCTTTTCCATCATGAAACAGATAGCCGGTATGGTTATCGAGGCCAACAATGTACAAGCCATAACCTGTTTTGCGTACATCGTTTACAAAATAGTCAAGTGTTTTATCGCTGTATCGTTTGAAATCTTTACACAGATCCCACAACAGATTTTCACTGACGCATTGCGCCAATTTCACCCGGTTGATTTTCATCCCGGCATCACGAAGTGTGGTGGTGACAAAATAACCACAGGCGATTTTGCCTTTGCCCGGAACTTCCGTTATGCCGTTGTAATCCCAGGGTGTACCATACCAGCAGGGCAACAATGAGTCTGTCAGGAAAGAAATAAACTTCTTTTCTGCTGCCGGGGTTTTTGTTTTTTTCTGCAAAAAATAAAGTTCCTGGCAGCGTTGTTTTTGTTTGGCGTAGTCAAAATCAAAGGTCGGTTCTATGTAAACGGATGGTGAAAATGTTGTTGCCGTTGAGGATTTAACTGTTTTAGGCGCAGTAGCCTTTTGATTTGATTCATTGTCGGTGCAGCCTACAATGAATAGCAGCAGGACCGGAATACATTTTCTCATGGCTATAAGATTAGCCTGCAGCTGTTTTCCATATCAACCGGAACAATTAGAGTTCTTTCATCATCCATAGGCTGCAGCCGGTATGCCCGCTATTGCCCATAGGTGCGGTTAAATAGGAGAAACCAAACCTCGCATAAATAGCTAACGCCTGCCGCAGTTCCGGCATTGTTTCCAAATACACTTTTTTGAAACCATTAGCTTTTGCCTGTTCAAGGCATAGCGAGATGAGTTGTTTCCCTAATCCAGTTCCCCTCACAGCAGGCAGCAGGTACATTTTTACCAGTTCACAAGTATCGGGCGGCAGGCCATCGGTGGGGTAGATGCCGCCACCACCCACCATTCGGCCATTAAGTTCGGCAATATTATAGCAGGCTTTTTCTTTTTGAAATAATGTAAATAAATCATCGGTAGTAGGATCGAAATAAACCGTACCCGGTTTGTTCGCCCCAAATTCTTTCAATGTATCACGAATAATTTTTGCAACGATGGGATTGTCAGCAGGCTCAAGCGGCCTTATGCGGATGTTCATGCTGTAAATATACTCAACAAAAACCCCCGCCCATTGCTTCTGACGGTGAAGCGCAGGGCGGGGGATAAACCATCAATATGAAACCACTGCCGACAGGCAGGCTCTTTAGTCCAGTTGTAATGTTTTGTCTTTGGGGTATTTTACTTCGTATTTAAATCCGAGTTTATTTTCCTTTTTTGAATCAACAGCTAACAGCCAGGTTACTTTCTGCGTGTCTTCATCCAGTTTGGCGCCATCATATTTTTTATCCTGTACTTCAATTTCCTTCTGGGTGCTGATGGGGAACTGATCTTCGATAATAATGTTTATAGGCTGCGGCTTGTTGTTGCGCACCACTATTTCATATTGCCTGGTATCGGTACGGTTGCTGCCGATAAAACGTTTTGAACTGTACTCCTTCAGCAATGTTCTTTTTACCACCACACCTTTGTCTTTACCCAATGAAAGATTCAGTGTATCACTGGCATTAGCCACATCCAGCATGGATTTGCCGAGGAATGTCCCTTCAAAGAAAAGGTTAGCCTCGCCCGGTAGCAGGTTTAATTCTTGCCAGTCAGCAATCTTGGCTGTCAGAAAAGCGTCTGTTTCTATTTTCGGCGCCGCATAATATTCAAATAAGGCCTTTATTTCGTAGCCGTCTATTTCGGCCATATAGGTTTTGCCATCGTTCAATACGGTGTAGGGATCTTTAATTTCATAGACCGTCGTGGTAGGCTGGTAAGCAACTGTAGTCGCAATGGCTGTTTCAGTTTTCTTTTGTTTGAACTTGCGGGTTTCTTCCCTGTCGTAGCCTCCCCAATCATCGTTTACCTTCCCGTATGCAGTAACGACCACTTCAGCGCCAGTGACTACCCGGGTTGTGGTAGCAATGGTCATAACCGGACTATTGCCAACAGTTGTTTCAAGGGTGTTAGTACCGGCACTCGACACAACCAATACATCTCCTGGCTTTGCTGTAAGCCGAAACTGACCATTATTGTCCGACACCGCACCGGTCCTTGAACCTTTTATAATTATCGTTGCTCCCGGTACCGGATAACCTGCTTCATCAGTTATAACGCCGGTTATAGTGCCCGAAGAGTAAGTACCTTGTATGGTATTGGATACAGGATGGTACGCATAAAAATATTTCAGGTACCAGGGGCTTACAACAGGTTTCGTTCCATTTTCATTGGGATTGCCGGTAGAAAGAAAAAGTTTTACATCCTTCCAGTCTTCGCCACTTTGCTGAAATACATTGGCCTTGTATTGCAGGTTGATGGGACTGCTGATATCTTTTACCCGAATATCATAGGTAGGAAACCAGCCGGCTTTTTTTACGAGGTAGCTTACGGTAAAATTGCTGTTGATGATTTCTTTGGCCGATACCGTCACATGTATTTCGCTGGTGGAAATATCTGCTTTCTGATTTAGTTCCACCAATTGCCGGTTTATTTTGGCCAGTTCTGTTTCAAGTTTTTTAATGGCACGATCTGTTTCCATTTGTTTCTGGTACACTTCTGTTAGGCGGGTACGCTGAAAATCCGCTGCATCTTTCAGATCAGTGGCTTTTAAACCATTGTTGGCGCCGCCCACCTGCTGGTTTTTAATCAGCAAGGTCTCTTCCTGTTTATACACGTTAAGGATATTTCGTTGCAGGGCGATTTTTTCCAACTGGGCCTCTTTGAGTTGTTCCACCTCTTTTATCTCATCTTGTTTTTGCTGTTCTTTCAGGTAGTTGATTTGATGAATCACAGACAGGATGGTCACATTGCCATCCGCTTTTACCTGGATACTTTGTTTATCTACGGAAGGGGAAATATTAGTAAAAATTAATTCCTGTTTGCCGGCAGTAACCGCCACTTTAGCGCTGCGTTCTGTTTGTGCGCCTTCCAGGAATACAGTGACCTTGTCAATTTTACTGTCAATATTTTTTTTGTTTTGTGCCGTTGTATACAGGGCAATAGAAAGGCACAGAAAGGTGAAGACCTGTCTCATAATAGTGGTTTAGAGACAGGATGCAGGTTTATGGCATATTGCACAAAAAAATCCCGACCGTAAGGTCGGGATCAACTATTATCTATTCTCTATCAGTTATTATCTGCCTATGCTACTGCTTTCTTCACCAAATCCGCCGCCTCACTCAACAAGATAGCAGACTGTACTTTCAGCCCGCTTTCATCAATCAGTTTTTTGGCTTCTACCGCATTGGTACCCTGCAGGCGGACAATGATAGGGATATTGATATTGCCCAAATTTTTGTAGGCATCAATAACGCCTTGCGCCACACGGTCGCAACGTACGATACCGCCAAAGATGTTGATCAGGATGGCTTTTACAGCCGGGTCCTTCAAAATGATTTTAAAACCAGCTTCAACCGTTTGTGCATTGGCTGTACCACCCACATCCAGGAAATTGGCAGGCTCACCGCCACTCAGTTTAATCATATCCATGGTAGCCATGGCCAGGCCCGCACCATTGACCATACAACCCACGTTGCCATCCAGCTTTACAAAGTTCAGGTTATGCTTACCGGCTTCTACTTCAGTCGGGTCTTCTTCTGTTACATCCCTCAATGAAGCGAGATCCGCATGACGCATCAGGGAATTTTCATCCAGCCCCATTTTACAGTCAACGGCAATGATCTTATCATCCGATGCTTTGAAGAGCGGGTTAATTTCCAGCATAGAGCAATCGCAACCTACATAGGCATTATACAGGTTGGTAACAAACTTCACGCAGTTTTTAAAAGCCTCTCCACTGAGCCCCAGATTGAAAGCAATCTTTCTTGCCTGGAATCCCTGGAGGCCGCCTGAAGGGTGTACCCATTCTTTGAATATTTTTTCGGGTGTATCATGCGCCACATCTTCGATATTCATGCCACCCTCGGTGCTGTACATGATTACATTCTGCCCTTTACTGCGATCGAGCAATATAGAGAGATAAAATTCTTTTCTTTCATTGGGGCCGTCGTAATACATATCGGCAGCCACATATATTTTGTTTACTACTTTGCCGGCAGGGCCAGTTTGGATAGTTACCAGTGTGCCACCCAGGATTTTTTCTGCAAACTCCTGCACATCTTCCAGTGATTTAGCCACTTTTACCCCATTGATGCCATTCTCTTTGATGGCACCTTTACCACGTCCCCCCGCATGTATCTGTGCTTTTACTACAGCAAACTTGCTGCCGGTCTGCGTTTTTATCTGGCGGTAGGCATCTTCGGCTTCCTGCACTGTGGTGCAGGCAAAACCCTCCTGTACAGGGACATTGTATTTTTTTAATAATTCTTTAGCCTGGTATTCATGTAAGTTCATAGCTTATAAGTTTTCCCCAAAGGACTCTTTTGGTGCGGCGAAGATAAGGATAGTGAATAGGGAATAGTGAATGGTCAATAGGATTTTTTAAGGATGGATTATCTTACGGGCATGCTACGGTTCCTTTTCATATTGCTCCTGTTCATTTCCTGTCATACAGCGGTAAAAATAGATGTGCAGAACAGACACTCCTCCCTTACCGGCAGCCAGTTTTACCAGCAGGCGGCCGCTATGGGCTGGGCTGCCAGAGATTCTTTTGTGGTAGCAGAGGTATCGGCTGGCAACGTTCCCGGCTTTCTTACGAAATTTTTACCCGTTAGGGTTGCGGCTACAGACACTGCAACCGGAAAAACCGTCCATGCTACTTTTTATGTTTCGCCCGATTATTTATCAATTGGTACAAACGATGATTGGGCACGGGTATGCATTACACCCATGGCCGCACAACGTATAGCGGACAGCCTGCTTTGCTTTTTACCCACACGTAAAATGGTGAATGATATTTATAAGGCTGCAACAGTACACCTGGAACCAGTGCCCATGTACGCTTACCGCGACAGTACCCCTACTATGTGGCAACACCACCTTATTATTGAGGGGCAGCGTAAAGGAAAAAAGGGATTAATTGCCGGTATAAAAAAAGACCTGGTTATAAGTGAAACCGTGTCAAACCATGAAAAACCGAACCGGGTGGCTATTTATGGCTGGCATAAACCAGATGGAAAACCGATACAGCCATTATATGCCGGTCATGTAAACTGGTACGTGGATTATAGCCAGGGCGCCCGGCTGGTGTACAGAAAAATAAAAGTGGATAACCAATGGATGGATTACACGGTTGTTTTGGCGACGCCATCTTTAAAAGGGCTTTTGTGCGATGAAGTGTCCTGCAAGTTTACCCGTTACTGACCTTTAAGAGCCCCGTTAATTAACAGTTTTAAATCTGCTCTTTTTAATTTTGCGGGCTATCTTGCGGCCTCTACTAAAGCATTATCAACTGGGTAAACAACTTACATACATTCTGGTGGCCGGCCTTCTGTTGCTTTCGGCTACTACCTATGCACAAAATGATCGTGTGCGGCAGATTGGCGATAAGTTTAGACAGGTTGGGGGCTCATTTCAGTCTGGTAGCGGCGGTGATAGCCTGAAGCAGCGGAACAAACATGAGGACTCTATCACTATTTCATACCGTTATTTGGATTCCAGCAGAAACTATAAGCTGGATTCTTCCATTGGCGATTTCACAAAGCGGTTTCCTTTGCCGGCTACATATATTCATCTGGGCAATACAGGGAATGCGGCACGGTCATTACTTTTTTCGCCTATACTTCAGTCAGGTTTTGATGCCGGCTTTCATGGCTTTGATGCCTGGCAGTGGAAATTGGAGACAGTCCGTTTCTTTCAGACTACAAGGCCTTACTCAGAAATTAATTATATGCTGGGCAGTAAAGCGGAGCAAGTAATCGAATTGCTGCACACCCAAAATATAAAGCCTTCCTGGAATTTTGCATTCAATTACCGGCTGATAAACAGCCCGGGTTTTTTCCAAAGCCAGAAAACGAATCACAACAACTACCTGCTGACTTCTAAGTTTCAAACTAAAAACCTGCGGTACAACAATTACCTTGTATTGCTGGGCAATAAAATGTTGTCGGGGGAGAATGGCGGAATTATAGATACATTCTCCACGCCTGTATTACAGAATCCCGATTATAAGGATCGTTATATCATTCCAACCTATATCGGGCCAGCTGAGAACTTTTCTGCAAATTTCTTCAGTAAAAATATTTCGACCGGCAACAAATACAGCCTGTTTACAGCCCTCATGCGCCAGCAATATGACCTGGGTAAAAAGGATTCAGTGGTTACCGACTCGACAGTTATTCCGCTGTTTTATCCGCGTCTGCGGTTTGAACATACCATTCAGCTGGAACAGCAGCGCTATACTTATCTTGACTATATAGGCGACTCCTTATATTATAAAGCCAGGTATGATACATCGTTAAACAAAGCGGTTGATACGCTGGTGGTAAAAGACCGCTGGCAGGTATTGACCAATGATTTCTCCATCTACCAGTTTCCGGATGCCAAAAACCTGCAGCAGTTTATCAAACTTGGGGCCATGCTCCAATTGCTCACCGGGGAATTCAATGGTGGGAAAGAGAATTTTGTCAATACCGCAGGCCATGCTGAATACAGGAACAGAAGCAAGAATCAGCGATGGGATATCAGTGCGTATGGGAAACTCTTTTTTACCGGACTCAATGCCGGTGACTATGATGCCCATATCAGCGTTGAAAGTTTTGCCGGCAAGAAGGCGGGGTATATTAAACTCGGGTTTGAAAATGCCAGCCGGACCCCATCATTTGTATTTGACAATCGCAGCAGCTTTTATTACACTAAAACACTAAATAATTTTAAGAAGGAAAATAATACACACCTGTATGCATCCTATTACCTGCCTTCGTTTAAGTTCAGGATTACAGGGCATTATTATTTAGTGTCTAACTATACCTATCTTACCAACTATTATCAAATGCAGCAGGAAAGTTCCCTTTTCAATGTGCTGCAGGTAGCAGTGGAAAAATCATTTAAGGTCGGTAAACGCTGGAACTGGCATACAGAAGTTTATTTCCAGCAAGTGGTAGGCGATGGGCCAGTGAATGTACCGGTTATCTATACCCGTAACCGCTTTGCCTATGAAGGCAACCTTGGCTTCAAAAACCTTGATATTGCCATGGGAACTGAAGTTCGTTACCGGGCTGCCTATAAGGCAGACGGCTATTCTCCCTTGCATGGACGGTTCTTTTACCAGGATAGTGTGCGTATCAATAACAACCTGCCTGATATATCGGCTTATGTTCATTTCCGGATACGGCCGATGAAATTTTTTATCCGGGCAGAAAACCTGAACACCATGAACTTTCTTGGCGGTTTTGGGTTTACCCGTAATAATCTAGTTGCGCAGGACTATCCGTTGCCAGGCCTGCAAATACGGGTAGGGGTATGGTGGGGCTTTGTCAATTAATCCCTGCTAATCAATAATCTGTTAAGAATCTGATGGGCAG
>CAYLRV010000087.1:0-8896 GCA_964386395.1 uncultured Chitinophaga sp. | reverse complement strand
GAAGTCAGCATACAATTGATGAATGTAGCCTTGCCGACATTTGACTTTGCAAAAAACTATATTGATAAAGAATCAGACTCCTTTGATCTCCGGTCGGAAATGAAAAAAAAATCTAACCAGCTGTACTTGATTCAACTGGATAGCACAGCCCGGTTTCCCCAGAATAAATAGCTGGAAGGACTGACGCTGATTATCACCTCCTCCCCCTCAACCTTCCCAAACATCCGTCAATACGTTCGTGGATATGCACGACAAGTTCTTTTAGCAGCACGGTTTCTTCCAGGGCAGCAATGTATTTATCCTTCCAGTGGCTGTCTGGCATTTTGTGTTTTCTTACAGGCTTGGTTGGGGAGGCAGTGGTTTTCTTGACTTTTTTGCCGGGAGTGGCGATACTTTTTTTTGACATGGAAAATGAATTACGTTGATTTAAAATCTAAGAAATCTCTGCAAAACGGATATGGCAAAAAAAGGCAGCATCAATTAGATGAGTACCTGTTACCATACCTCGCTCTGCTTAAAATTTTCCACGATTTCACCCGACGAAGTATCGCTTGCAAAAAGTAAGAACTTTGTTTTACTGTTTCAAAATTACCATCTTGTAATTACTCTAAACAGTTTCACCCTATTTTTTCGCCGTGTACGGCCATTTCTTCGGCGAACATACTATTTTGAAGGGATGATGGGAAATGGGCGGTGAAACAATTCCAACTGTACACTCAAAATTGTTTGTACCTTGATGTCAGCCTGTCCGGCATAAACCCTTTATTGATAATATGACAACCCTCACTAAAATTTCAATGGCTGCCTTACTTATCACACTACTCAGCTGTGGCAATGCTGCAACGGATAAAACAAACAGCAGGGTTCCACTAATTCAAAAAGACACCACCAACGAAATAGAGAAAAAGAATACCCTGTTTGTCTTTGTCGGGGAAAAGATTGACTTCTCAATCCTTCCCAACGACCCGGATGCCTTTGACACAGGCATAAAGGCAAGATATAAAATCCTGCAGGCTGTTTACGGCCACTACGATGCTGATGAGATTGAATTTGAAGCATACGACCATTACGGTGTCCCACGATTTACAAAATACAAAACCGTGCTGCTCTATCTTTCCAAACATGAAGGGAAATACTACCAGGAAAAATACATGTTTGACCAGGTGGTGCGTACAAAAGATGGCCGGTGGGCCGGGCCGTACTCCCGGGAATACGGGCATATGTATAATAAACACACACCCGTAAAGCCAGAGAAGATTGACTTTGCCGAAGAGATTTCATTGCCTGCAAAAGATTTAGATGGCTATTTGGTACCTTACTATAAACGAGTTGGTGATACGGCGATCGCCGTTTATGGCAATTACCTTCCGGAGCTTTTTAAACTCCGGCGGGATGGCGTTTTAACT
Organism: uncultured Chitinophaga sp.; assembly: GCA_964386395.1. Taxonomy (GTDB): domain Bacteria; phylum Bacteroidota; class Bacteroidia; order Chitinophagales; family Chitinophagaceae; genus JJ008. The sequence continues at coordinate 7,490 of CAYLRV010000087.1, read as the reverse complement.
GCAAGGGACTTATTTCCCGGTAAAAAAGAAGCAGCCGAACTACCAATAAGCGAAGAGACGCTCACTAAGTGATATATACAGAGGCAATAAAAGCCGGATAAACAATGAACGCATACCTTTAAGCTGCCGCCACACAGAAATACACAGCCTCAAATGTCTGCTTATGCAATACTATAATCTTTTCATCGTCCTGCTGCTTACGAATATATCATTCGGACAGGCGCAAAGGGTTGCCGGTACCTACAGCAAAGTCATACCAGCTATGCAGGTCAGGTTCAACCCCGATTCTACATTTGAATGGGCTACCAACGAGCAGCACCCCACTTTTCATCGCTGGGAGGCCTTTGCCGAAAAAGGCAGGTGGACACTGGCCGGCGATACCATTATCCTCAATCCGCACCTGGCCAAAAAACCGTATGTAGAATCAGCCTTTACCGAAGAAGAGCTGCCCGGCGATACATCCCTCACCCTCCGCTTCAGCCATATTAAAAGATATTTCGACACCGACGGGAAGTTGATGAAGACAGATACCCTTACCATCGACCAGCTTGACTATGCATGCAATGAATTAAAAAGGGAAAACCTTACCGGCTTAACGATACGCCTTCCCTTCGTTTGTTACTTTGGCCCAAACCGTTCAGACAACCTACCAGCAAAAAGAACCAGTCACTCACTCAGCATAAAACGACCGCCCGGTGGCTTGCTACGCATCTTTATCGGCTGCAATGAACTGCAGCAAACAAAAGAATTTGCTATTCAAAATCCAAAGGCCAATCAACTCACTTTTACTGTTTATTCAAACTACTACGGGGACGGGCAGATCAGGCAACGAAAATTCCTGATAAAAAATGACAAGATTATTTACACCATGCAAAAAGAAAATGGTGAATTTGAAAAAGACAATAGCTGGAATGAAACAGACGAAAGGCTCAGGCGGGTGAAGGATGGTGGCTAATATTCCCCCGGCGTCTTGTTCCCTCCAGCGTCTCCCCCATAGCCTGTGCCAGTCCGGGACGCTGGCTTCCTATAAGGCCCAATGGCGCTACCTTACACACCAGCCCGCCACACAGCAGACATGGGCAGAAAAGTGGAAGGATATGATAGTCCAGAAAACGAATTCATATACCATTCTCCCTGTCCTCTCCCCATGTCTATATACATTTTCTTATTGCATACAAGCGCCATTAATACATTCGTTCTGGTTTTTATACACATCAATCCGGTCTATTTTTTCTTTTCTAAACAAGAGCACATCCCAGGTACAATTTGAGCTTCGCCTGTTCATATGGGTAAACTCAGTGACGTAGATATTAACACCCATCCCATAAATGTTAGGAGAAAAATTTATTGACATGTATGATGCTTTACAATTTCCCCCTTTACTATTTTGAGTTGGATAAATTTTCATGTTATAAAAGTTCGCAGGAATCGCGGCCAAAAATGAATCTACTGGTTTGCCATAATAGCTTTGCACATTCATTTGCTGCAAAAAAGTCGCCATTTCATTGGCAGGCAAAGTATCCAGGGAATTACTGAAATACCTGTCATTATTGATTGAGGAATTTGCAGTAACCACATTACTTATAAATTGAACCATAAGGCAAGAGATAATTATTTTCCTTTTCATATGTTTTAGTTTACTTTAATAAAAGATGTGCCGTGCGACGAGGACGCAACATAGAGACCGATACCGCAGTTGCTGGACGGATTTAATACTGAAAGCAACTTATCCCTTGTCATGTCAACATATACCGAACCTGAACTATATGCTCTTGGATCTGTCAATACTGCGTCCCATATCCTTTTGGGTAAAGTATTCGGACCATTCCCCATAATCATTTTAAATGAAGCCATTTTTGTCGGGTCTTCGACGACTAAAGCATACCTGGCATTATAAGTATCCACAATCATTACATAGCCCTTTGGCTTGTCATAAATTTTTACAACATCACCACCCGAAGGCCAAGAACCATAAGTACTATCGTTATACTTAATATGATAATGCCAATCTCCTTTACGGTTTCTATTTCCTATAGCATAGTTTGGAATTACTTCCTCCGAAGACTTGCTTTTAATAACTCTGAATGTATCATATACGTTACTGGTATCAGAAACAATGTTAAAGAAAATTTCAACTGAGTCGGCCTCTGCAATGGCACTCAGAGAATCTCTATACTTATTTGATAAAGTTGCAGCTTTAAAAAGTAGCGAATCAATAGGCTCTACAGTTGGAAATCCCCCACCAGTTGGCGTCCATCCCGGCGGGCAAGGGGGTGGTGGATTCGTTACATCTTCAGCTAGTATTGGCGGAGTACAATTGGGTGGTGGAGGTATCCATCCGCCGCCGCCGCTGCTGCCGCTACCACCTCCTAAAATAGGTCCTGAACTTCCCGAACCGGCACCGCCAGTGCCGCTTGTTCCTCCATATCCACCGCCGCCTGTTTCTACTTCAGCCATGATGATAACACACTCTGTAAATGTAACCATACCATATCCGGGAGGACATGAAGGCAGGGAGGTTTCCGTTAAGCTATTTCTTGTTGTTGACATTGCTATACAAACCGAATTGGAGTAGCAAAGTTCAAAAGGTGCTAATACCTCTGATAATTGTCCGCCTGCTGAGGGCTCAAGATTATATACAACATCAGCCTGTGACAGATTATTTCCGCTTGCCAGAATATAATCTTTGACCTGGGGTGCAAAAAGGCTTGTATCAATAATCCTGAACTGAGTTCTGTTAAAGACAAACCTGTCTAGCGTAGCAAACACTTTAAATACATCATCTGCATGCCAGCTCATAGATGTACTGTCTCCGTTAAAATTTCTGTACTCCCAGTCCTGCAGATACCTGAAGAAAGTATCTGTTGGTGTAGTCTTAATTATTAGTGAGGCATTAACGAAATTTTCATTTTCCCGCACAAAAGGGATATAGGTAATATTTACACTATCCGGATTTGTTTCCGAAAGCCCCCCTGCATTGGGTTTACTTTCCACCCTCACAGCTTTATCCCAATAAGGATAACCGATCTGTCGGGTGACCTTATCGACAAATTTATACTTGCTGTTGTTCCTGGCAACATAGTCAGCCAGCGACTGAACATAAGGATCATCTGACTTACGATCAGAAAAAAAATTCGTTTCGTTTGCACTCATTGTTATTTGATTTCCAATTCCCTGATCCATCTTTCGGCAACCTATCCATACAACCCCTGCTGCCATCATCCATAGAAATGCTTTCAGCTTCAACCGCATAAGCGTAACTTTTAGATTTATAAAAAAACTAATTGGTTGCTTTGAGGTTAGTTTCTTATCATCCTTTGCTTTATGTCATCGCCGGCATACAATTATATTATTCACTATACCGCAACAGGGTGGCGAACCGCATTGCAGTACTGTCGACTGCAACGCAGTCACTTCATTCCAGTATTATGCTCAATTGATTAAAAACAGCCCGGAGGTAATGCAAGCTGTTGCTTTAAGGGGAGTGATACAAATATATTCTACCCGATCGATATCACCAATACCACATTTATGGTATTTGTATCCGGAGTTTGACTTTCCTTCAGCACCTCACCCGTAGCCTGTACGAGGCCGGGACCCTGGCATTCCAAGAATGCCTTTGTAAGGCTTTCATTACTGGCAACATTGGTTTTGTATCTTTAACCAACAGCAGATTTTGTTTCAACCAAAATGAACATGACACAAAACAAATTACAACGCATGGACAATGTCGGCATCGTAGTCGAATCACTCGATGATGCCATTACTTTTTTTGCAGAATTAGGTTTGACACTGGAAGGCAGGGCCACCATCGAAGGCGAATGGGCCGGACGTATTACCGGGTTGGGAAACCAGGAGGTAGAAATCGCTATGATGGTAACCCCCGATGGCCATAGCCGGCTGGAACTGTCGAAGTTTATACATCCCGCTACAATAGCCGACCATCGCAATGCTCCTGTAAATGCTTTAGGTTATATGCGCATCATGTTTACTGTAACTGATATTGACGATACACTAACCCGGTTACAAAAACTGGGTGCGCAACTGGTGGGCGAAGTGGTGAAGTACGAAGACCTGTACCGTCTCTGCTATATCCGCGGACCCGAAGGCCTGCTCATTGGCCTGGCCGAACAATTAACAGACAACAGGGATGCATTGAAAAAATAAACCAACTAAACAACGGATTGAAATTGCCCCAAAACATACTATTTGCTGTTGCTTTTTGTGCAGCAGTTTCATGCAAAAGCAAAATTGATTTGCCCGGAAAGCAACCACCCGTTGCAACAAGTATTGCACCCCATCCTTCGCAGATGCTCCTGCTCGGAAAAACGATTAAAATAACCTATGAGACCTATGGCTGTTTTCATTACGGCATGACTACTGTATTTATCCAGGAGACAGATGGAAAATATATGGCCAGCGTGGATTACCAGGACCCAAGTAATTCAATAAAAGCAACGCAGATGGATTCCAGTTTTAGCCATGCGCTGCGGGATTTTAAAATATTCTATGCAGGTGTTTTAAACAGCAAACGGTATAAACCAAAAATAAATAACAGTTCATTCGGTACTATACAAAAAATGAGAATAGAGGGCGGATTAAACACAGCCCAATTCTTCTGTGATACTCCAGCGGATTTGGCTGGCTTCTTTGCCCTCGTTAAAAATATTGAACGACAAATTTCAAACACAGAACCATAAACACAAACAAATGGTACATATCCATCACCGCATTGGAATCAACGCCTCTTCAGAAAAAGTATATGAAGCCTTATCAACAATAGCAGGTATAGGTGGCTGGTGGACAGAAGATACTACCGGCACATCTGCCCCTGGCCATACAATTACAGTTCGCTTTCACTCCCCGGCAGGCAAGGAAATTGGCAGTATGCAGATGGAGGTAAAAGCCCTGGAGCGTGGCAAACTGGTACACTGGCATTTTACAGCAGGGCCGGCAGAATGGATCGGCACCGACGTTGTATTCAACTTATACGAAGAAGATGGTTACACAATTGTTTTATTTGCACACAGCTACTGGAAAGAAGAAGTTGAGTTTAAATCGCATTGCAGTATGAAATGGGCTATCTTTTTATTAAGCCTTAAAGAACTGGTGGAAACCGGAAAAGGCAAACCCTCCCCGAATGATACTAAAATAGACAACTGGAATTAGCCGGTAAAAGCGCATGGGTATAAAGCCTTACTTTAAGCTATAGATTAAACCGAAAATGAGTTATCCGGAAAAATTAATTGCCCGGCAGTTTTACACCGACCTGAGTAAAGCGTTCGGGCAAACCAATCATTTCTTCTTACGGCTTTTTCAACGTAAAGAAAAAGATATAACCATTACAGTTGCGGGCGAAGGCGTACATTGGAATTGCAAAATTGAAAAAGGAAAGAAGAAATGCGTTGTTGCATGTTTCCATTATGCGTTTGTGCACAAACAAGGGGCTGAATACTATATTGAATTTACTGACGACAATAATATGCTGGCAACGGGCAGAACGATGGATAAAGAGCTGGCATTGTCCGCAGCAAAAGACTGGATCAGTGGAAAAACAGTACCTGAACTTTATACCGAATACAAATTTATTGACGAGCTGAAAAGAAAAATGGAATACATCAACACCTATCTCTTACATGCAGATCCGGCATTAAAAAATTGCAAGCCTGCATTAAAACAACGTTGGGGCGACAGTATTAATTACTCGCTGGTAAATAAGGACAGGGCTATTGAATATCATATTGACGGGATACAGTAATCTGCCAAAACATGGATTCGGTTTCAACTTTCTTTGGGATGAATGCCCGGTATTTTATGCATACAACGAGCATTTAGAAGCTTTTATGCCATTAGTGTCTGACTGGTTACTAAATGATAAAAAACCGTCTGAGCTAAAGAAAGCCTGTCCGTGGATTGAACTTTATCCTATAGCTGCTCATTACGAAAACGGAGACGGGATTGCAGGCGAGTTTACAGAAAGCTGGGATAATGTGGAAAAATTCTATTCCGAATATGACTTTCCGCTAAAACATAAAGCGTTGGTCTTTATACAATCGATACGGGGCAAGGGTTTCGATAAAACACTGAGAGCAGGCACTTCTCTTTATTCATTAATAATATCCAAATCGAGACGGTATGGCCTGAGAGAAAATCAGCCATGCATTATGTTTTCGTTTGGCGAACAAGTACTCTATGTTCATCATGGCACAGAAAAACGCATAGCATTCAAAGAGGTAACGCTTACCGAGGAAATCTTAAAAATGCTGGAATCATTAAACGCCGAAGAAATTTCATAGAACCCGTGTAGTATTCATCCACAATCTGTGTTTGCCCAATAACCAGCAAAACAAAAAAGCCCCCACCACCAGGTGAAGGCCAACTATCAGTTATCAGTTATTAGTTATTATCTATTCCTCATCCATAATCTCATGCCCCAATTTATCCCGCTTCGTCAGTAAGTATTTTTCGTTGTAAGGGTTCGCCGGTGTTTCAATCGGAATGTTTTCTACAATCTCCAGTCCATAGCCAATCAGGCCCACACGTTTCTTCGGGTTGTTCGTCATCAGGCGCAGTTTGCAAATGCCGAGGTGGCGAAGTATCTGTGCGCCCAAACCATAATCCCTTTCATCCATTTTAAAACCCAAATGAAGGTTGGCCTCCACAGTATCAAGCCCCTGTTCCTGCAGCTTGTATGCTTTCAGTTTATTCAGCAGGCCAATGCCCCGGCCTTCCTGGTTCATATATAAGATAGCGCCTTTGCCTTCTTTCTCCACCATCTTCATTGCTTTTTGCAACTGATCGCCACAGTCGCAGCGGAGTGACCCCAGTATGTCGCCGGTGAAGCAGGATGAGTGGACCCGAACCATCACCGGTTCATCTTTTTCCCATTTCCCTTTTAGCAGGGCCATATGTTCATTACCTGAAAATTTTTCGCGGAAGGCCACCAGTTCAAACTTTCCATATTTCGTAGGCATATCCACCCGCACCACTTCTTCAATCAGTGAATCAGACTTGATGCGGTATTCGATCAGATCTTTGATGGAGATGATTTTGAAATCAAACTTCTTCGCTATCTCAATCATCTGCGGCAGGCGGGCCATGCTGCCATCATCATTCATAATTTCCACCAATACACCTGCAGGCGCCAGCCCGGCCAGCCTCGGCAAGTCCATGGCCGCTTCCGTATGTCCTGCGCGGCGCAGTACTCCACCGTTCTTTGCACGCAGTGGAAAAATATGTCCCGGCCTGCCCAAATCAGCCGGTGAGGTTTGTGGATCGATCAGTGCCTGGATGGTCTTGCTGCGGTCCTGTGCGGATATACCGGAAGTGCATCCATGCCCCAGCAGGTCCACAGACACGGTAAATGCCGTTTCATGCAAGGCCGTATTATTATTCACCATCAGGTCCAGCTTCAGTTCGTCGCAACGTTCTTCCGGCAGGGCCACACAAATAAGGCCACGGCCAAACTTACTCATAAAATTCACAACCTC
>CAYLRV010000086.1:0-9420 GCA_964386395.1 uncultured Chitinophaga sp. | reverse complement strand
ACATATACATACAAGCATCGTCCGTATAGTCCATATAGTTCATCGTCATTTCTACCGGGGTGCCTGTGCAAGTGCTCTTATGGCCTGCGGCAGGACAACCATAATTAGCAGTATTGTGTAACGGCGTATCACCCACCTGGTCATTACCGCATGTAGCATCGCCCCAGATATGGCGCAGATTTAACCAGTGGCCCACTTCATGGGTGGCTGTTCTTCCTTTGTTAAAAGGTGCTGCAGCCGTGCCGGTACGTCCTGTTGCATTATCATCAAGCACTACGCCATCAGTGGCTGCATTGCCGCCGGGAAACTGGGCATAACCCAGTATACCACCACCCATATTACAAACCCAGATATTGAGTTTGGTGGTCGGACTGGTGGGGGCAATACCCTGTGCACTTTTCTTCATGGCATCATTGGTACTCCAGCTTGTTTTGGTGGTCTGGCGCCGGTTTACAGCATCCAGTACGAAGCGGATACCGATATTACCAGACTTCACACTGTTGTAAGTAGAGGTGAGGTTGTAATCCGCATTGGTAGCAGAATAATCCTCATTCAATACATCGATTTGTGATTGGAGTTGGGCCTGTGATACATTCTGCGCTGCAGTTCTCCAAAGCACATTAAATACCACCGGGATTTCAATAGTGCCATCAGCAAGGAGGCGATATTGTGCCGGGTTTGCTAAAACACGGTTCGTGAACTCTTCAATTTCGCTCATACGTTGAGCTAATCCGGGGTCAGCCTTTAACTGGTCCTGTAATACCTCATAAGATGAGCAGTTTCTTTGACTGACAGGGGTAGATTTTTCTTCTTCTGGCGGAAGGTTTTCCTCAGACCTGGTCGATTTGTTACATCCGGCGCCAAAAAAAATAGCACCGGCAGCAAGCAATACAAGTGATTTCTTCATAAAAAATCGGTGTGTTTTGGGGTGATTAAGAAATGACTTTCTAATATATTTGAGAAAATGAAATATTTAGCAAGCTGACTAAACTATTATTGCAACGAAGTGTCTAACCTGCAAGAACCTGCAAAAACAAATAACTTTTTTACGATTTAATACTTACTGGCTAATGCGAGTTTTACTATTTACTCTTCTTTCGTTCATGTCCATTGTCCTGGCCTGCCAAAAAAAATCGGTACCTGTCATTGCAGACAGAGAAGCACCCTTGCCTCAGAAGACTGGTTGGGCCTATCCGCCCACAGCCAATGTGAAACCGGATACAGCCAGGGGCAGCAAGCTTTATACTATGAGTTGTAAAAGATGCCATGAATTACCGGCACCGGAAAAGTTTACACAAAGGGTGTGGGACGGGTATCTCTCATCTATGTTTCCACGCACCAGGCTAAATATGGAAGAAGCTTTTCATGTGAGGGCATATGTAATGGCCTATGCACAACAAGCCGCAAAATAATAAGCAGGATATTTTAACGTTTTTCGTCTTACCTGTGGCACTGTTTTTAAACGTATTGCCCTGATTATAGTCATAACTCCTCAAATTGTTGAGCCCATGTCGTTATCTAATCAGCTTAAAAATCAGCACCTGATGTGGCGTGCCGGTTTTGGCCCTGCTGTAGAGCAATTAAGTGATTTAAGCAAATATTCCCCCAAACAGATTTATGCAGCCCTGGTAAAAGCCTCGGCTAAGAAGCCGGAGTATATTGATGTGGCAGATGATTACCTGAAAGGCCTGTGGCAAGGCATTGGTGAAGCAGGCCGCATGCAAAAAAAAGAAATGGATAAGGATGAGCGAAAGATGGTGCAACAAAAGAACCGGGAAAGTATCCGCAATCTTAATACTTTCTGGATGTATGAAATGGTGAACAGCAGTTCACAGTTGCGGGAGAAATTAGCTTTTTTCTGGCATGGCCATTTTGCTTGCCGTAACCTCAACGTGTTCTACCAGCAAGGCCTGCTGGATGTGATTAGAAGGAACGCATTGGGCAATTTTGGCACCTTATTAAAAGAGGTTTCGAAAACAGCTGCCATGCTGAACTTTTTAAATAATCAGCAGAACCGTAAAGATCACCCCAATGAAAATTTTGCCCGTGAGGTAATGGAGCTTTTTACACTTGGCCGGGGCAACTATACCGAACATGACGTGAAAGAAGCGGCGAGGGCTTTCACGGGATGGAGCTCCAACCTGAAAGGCGAATTTGTATTCCGCAAATTCCAGCACGACTTCGACAGCAAAACAGTATTGGGGCGCACCGGTAATTTTGACGGGGGTGAAGTACTGGATATTTTATTACAGGAAAAACAAACAGCCAGGTATATCACGCAGAAAATGTATAAGTTTTTTGTAAATGAAAAGATTGATAATGAAAAAGTGAACTGGCTGGCGGATCGTTTTTATAAAAGCAATTATGAAATCAGCAAACTGCTGGAGGATATTTTTACCAGCGACTGGTTTTATGAAGAAAAGAATATTGGTGCACTGATAAAATCACCGATTGAATTACTAACTGGCATACAGCGTATGTTGCCTATGAAAATACAAAAGGATGAAGCATTGCTGCTGATTCAGCGGGCATTGGGGCAATTATTGTTCTACCCGCCAAATGTGGCTGGCTGGCCGGGTGGTAAGACATGGATTGACAGCTCAACACTGATGCTGCGCATGCGCCTTCCCAAAATGCTCAACGACCAGGATGAGTTTAATGTAAAGCCCAAAGACGATGATGACCAGATGATGGGACGCATGGACAATAAGGAAGATAAGCCGAAATCTGCCGGCGGTGTAAAAAAAGTGGCTGGCTCTATCATGGTTGATATCGACTGGAAGCTGTACCAGGAGCATTTCGAAAGTACACCCCGTGAGAATTTACTGACAGCTATCAGCGCAAATCTGCTGCAGGTAAAAAGCAGGGTGGGTGAAGACCTGGTAAAGCAATATACGGATCAATCAGGCCGGGAGAATTTTATCAAAACGGCTACGATGCAAATCATGTGTACACCTGAATACCAGTTAAGTTAAAAAGCCATGCGCTTTTAGCTACCGGCTGCTGCATTTGTATCAGCTCATAGCTAATAGCTCGTTGCTCAAAGCATAATATTATGTATATAAAAAGAAAAGAGTTTATTCAAATCGGGTCCTTAGCAACCGCTTCCATGATGTTGCCTAAATTCCTGAAAGCATTTGAAGGGCAAACCATGGTTCCCATGGGCAATAAAGTGGTGGTGATACTGCAGCTCAGTGGTGGCAATGATGGCCTGAATACTGTGATACCGGTACGCAATGATTTATATTATAAGGCAAGGCCAAAATTGGGTATTGCAAAAGACAAGGCTTTGTCCCTGACAGATGAAGTAGGCCTGCACCCGGCACTAACGGCCTTTAAAGATTTATATGATGACGGCAGTCTTGCCGTATTGAATAATGTGGGTTATCCTAATCCTGATCGTTCACACTTTCGCAGCATGGATATATGGCATACCGCCAGCCAGAGCAGCGAGTACTGGACAAACGGATGGGTGGGCCGCTACCTCGATGCACAATGCAAGGGATGCGATAAACCCACACAGGCCATCGAAATAGATGATGTGCTGAGTTTGGCGCTGAAGGGCGAAGACATAAAAGGCATTGCGGTCAAAGATCCGCGTAAACTGTATGGTACATCTAACGAGAAATTCTTTAGGGATGTGATGAAAAATCATAAAGACGAAGCGGGGGAGCAGCCTGTGGATTATTTGTACAAGACAATGGCTGAAACGCTTTCATCGGCTGATTATATATTCAAGCAAAGCCGTTTGCATCCTACAAATGCAGACTATCCAAAAAACGATTTGGGCAACAGCCTGAAAACAATTGCTTCATTGATATTTTCAGAAATTAATACCAAAGTATACTACGTATCACTGGGTAGTTTTGATACACATATCGGTCAGGAAGGTCAGCAGCAGCGCCTGTTTACAGAAATGAACGGTGCCGTGCAGGCTTTTGTAAAAGACCTGAAGGCAAATAACCGTTTCAATGATGTGTTGTTCTTCACCTTCTCTGAATTTGGCCGCCGGGTACAGCAGAATGCGAGCGGTGGTACCGATCATGGTACGGCCAATAATATGTTCCTCATTAGCGGTGCATTAAAACAGAAGGGGATTATCAACCCGCTTCCAAACCTTGCCGATTTGGATGAGGGCGATTTGAAATACAATGTGGATTTTAAAAATGTGTATGCTACTGTGCTAAATAAATGGCTGAAGGCAGATGATAAGGCCATTTTACAAAAGCAGTATGAATATTTAAACTTTATATAAGCACAAAATCTTGTAATTAAAATGCCGCAGATTTATCTGCGGCATTTTAATTTATGTTGAACAACGCTATGTCTCTTTTCGCTTGCTCAGTGCAATTTTATACAGTATGAAGCCCATCAGGGCAAAGAAACCGACACCCAGCCATTTATACCCTTCTTCACCTAATCCGCCGCCGCCGGCCAGTGCATGTTCAGCATTTACTTTACCCAGCGATGCGTTTATACTCGGTATAGAGGAAAGAATGGCCGCCAATACGCCGGCCAGTGCGCCACCTGCAACCAGTCCTGTTGCAAATAAATTCCCTTTACCCAGATCTTCTTCTTCAGCTGAAACTTCAACGTTTTTCTTTTTTTGTTTCCATTCTACTAATCCGCGGATGGCACCACCAATAAAGATGGGCAATGTAGTAGACAGGGGCAGGTAAATACCGATAGCAAAACTCAGTGCTTTAATACCGCAAAGCTCCACAACTATAGCAATGAACACGCCGACTAATACAAACTGCCAATCCAGGTTGAATGAGAGAATTCCTTTTATCAATGTAGCCATTAATGTACCCTGTGGTGCCGGGTAAGTATCGGTGCCAATGGCATGTTTGATGCCCTGTGCGGCCATATCAGCTGTAGGTGTATCCAGTATTTTGATGGTGGCGCCAATAGCAATAGACGAAACAATAGCACCTACAAATAATGCTATTTGCTGGTATTTGGGTGTAGCGCCTACAAGGTAGCCTGTTTTCAAATCCTGTGATGTGGCACCGGCATTTGCAGCAGCTATACAAATCATACCACCTACAACCAATGCCATTGGTTCGTATACATGGCCGGTCCATTTTACCGCAATAAATATGAGGCAGGTACCCATGAGTGTGGCGATGGTCATACCGCTGATAGGGCTGTTAGAAGAACCAATTAAGCCTACGATGCGTGAAGCCACCGTAACGAAGAAGGCGCCGAAAATGATTACCAGTAAACCAAGCAACAACTTACTCCCGATATTGGTGCCGGGTACAAGTGTGTTAGGCAATAAAGCAATCACTAATAACAAACCTAATGTACCAAGCCCCACTACTTTCATAGAAAGGTCTCTTTCTGTTCTCGGAACAGCAGCAGCGGCCGAACCACTACCGTCCTTCTTTAATGAACCAATACTTCCTTTGAAGGAAGAAATGATGGTGGGAATGGTTTTGATGAGGGTGATAAAACCACCAGCCGCTACAGCACCGGCACCAATTTGCCGGATATACGCCCGGTAAATAGCCGATGACCAGTCAGAGAAATTATGCGTTACCGGATCCCATGAGCCGGCATTGTTGGGACCGGGTTTTGACAGATCAGTGATATAGCCCAGTTTATGTAACTGCGCTGCCACCACATCGGCGCTGATAACCGATGAGAGCAGTGGTATTAATACAAACCAGCTCAGTACACCGCCAGCCACGAGCACCCCGGCAATCCTGGGGCCGATGATATAGCCAACTCCCATGTATTCTGGCGTTATCTCCCCGCTTACTTTGGCTGAAGGGAAAATTTTATTGGTTTGCCTTGTGGCAAACTCTGGTACTTCTTTAATAACGTGAAATATTTTTTGCAACAGGGCATAGGCAAAGGCAAAGCCCAGGCCCATAAATGCTGTTTTGGCAAAGTCTCCGCCTTTCTCACCTGCTTTTAATACAGAGGCGCAGGCTGTTCCTTCGGGATAGGGGAGGGTATTGTGCTCCTGTACAATGAGTGAGCGACGCAATGGTATCATCATCAGCGTACCAAGGATACCGCCAAAGATGGCGAGTATCAGAATGGTGACATAGTTGAAATAGTTTGCCGTGTTCGGATCACTCAGAAACAGGAAACCGGGAAGTGTGAACACAACACCTGCGGCGATACTTTCGCCGGCCGATCCGGTTGTTTGTATAATGTTATTTTCAAGAATAGTTGTTTTCAAAAACCTCCTGCCAAGCGTAATAGCTATAACAGCAATGGGAATGGAAGCCGAAACCGTAAGGCCGGCTTTTAAGGCGAGGTACACTGTGGATGCGCCAAAGATGATCCCAAAGATAGCCCCGGTGATGATGGACTTAATGGTCAGTTCGGCCATTTTAGTTTCAGCAGGCACAAAGGGTTTGAAGGCTTTCGGCTCAGTCATAAGCATTATTTTTTGTAATGGGAAGATATGAAAAAAGGCGGCGAATAAACTCCGCCGCCTTTGCTGTTGATCTTGTTGTTTTAGTTTACCCCTTTCTCTTTCATTACTCTGTTCAGCCATTTTAATAATATAAACAGGAATACAGCCGCGACACCGAGTAAAATAAAGTTGAGCCAGAAATAGCTGGCCTTGTCATCATATTCATCCCACTTGCTGGCCAGGATGCCGCTTAGTTTGTTGCCAATAGAAGTGGACAGGAACCATCCGCCCATCATTAATGAGGTGATACGCACCGGGCTTAATTTGGATACTAACGATAAACCCATGGGGCTTAAGAATAATTCACCAATGGTAATAACTCCGTAGCTGCCAATCAACCACCACACACTTACTTTTTCAGAACCGTTATTGCCTGCTTTTACTGCCGCAATCATGACCAGTACAGATAGCGCAGATATCAATAAGCCGAATGCGATTTTTGTTGGGGTGGATGGTTCTTTTCCCTTTCGGCGCAACCACGTAAAAAATGCAACCACCAGCGGTGTTAATACTACTACCCAGAATGGATTGATAGACTGACTCAGGCTGGGTAGCCATGCTTTGACTACAGCTCCGTCTTGTGGTAATTTATCGGGTGCCACATTCTTGAAATAAGAGGGATATCCTAACTCTTTAACCTCCTTGCCATCCACCTTTACCTTCCGGAACTGGTTGTCAATTTTCACAACACTATCCAGTTTGTAGGTAGTGTTTTCTGGTTTGTCTGTTTGTTTCAGCGAGTATAAAGCATTCCCCAATGCGCCACTAACCTCCCGGTCTGTATACCGGCTGGCCCAGGTATTTAAAGCCGATCCATTTTGTTTGAATATAGCCCAGAATAAAATAACCACGGCAAAGATGGCTAGCATGGCGCCCATAGCAGGCCGCTCTTCTTTGCTGCTCCGTATTAACAAAACGGTATAGAATACTAAGACAGGTATGCAGGCAAATATGAAAGCATCCGTCGAGTCAGAATCAAAAATGAAATTATTGGGGCCGACACCTTTTATGTAATAGCCAATAACACCAAAAACAATTGAAGGCACGAGTACCAGTACCATAATTTGCCATAGCGGCATATCTCCTGGCTGTAGAGGTTTTCGTACATCGTAGGCGGCATAGTGTTTCGTGCCAATGAGGAAGATAACCACACCGATAAACATACCAACACCCGCCGCTGCAAAAGCTGCACCCCAGCCAATAGTTGTGTAAAGTGCTGCTCCAAAAAAATTGCAAATGAAGGCACCGATATTAATGCCCATGTAGAAAATATTATAACCCTCATCTTTCTGGTGGAGGTGCTGTGGTGTGGAGTACACATTGCCCAGCAGGGTTGAAATATTGGGTTTAAAAAAGCCATTACCTACAATCACTAATGCCATAGAAACATATAACATCGTTTCACTGCGGATACCCATGGTACAGTATCCGGCACCCATCAAAAGACCGCCTAAAATAATGGAGCGGCGGTAGCCCAGGTACCGGTCTGCAATTAAGCCACCAAGAAAAGGTGTAAAGAATACCAGGGCGATGAATGTGCCATATAAACTGGCTGAATCTTTTTCATCCATATTAAAACCCTCTTTAGCATCTTTCAGGTAAAGGGTAAAGATGCCAATCATCAGGTAATAACCAAACCGTTCCCACATTTCAGTAAAGAACAAAAAAGGCAATGCTTTCGGGTGCTTCTTCCACATAGCTGCATCAGTTTAAGCAGGTAAGATAAGGGGAAAATGGTTTTAGGGGAAATAAAAAAGGTGGTCCATAGAACCACCTAACTTTCAGCCGGGTTTTTTGAATTAGACTGCCGACCCGGTTTTATCTTTTACTATTTTATCTAATGATTTTACTTTGGCAAAGATCAATAGGCCCCCAAGAATAGCGGCTACAGCAATAATGCCGAAGAAAATTCTTTTATCTGGCATTTTATCCCAGAAACTTGCCATTACACCCGCTACTTTTCCACCCAATGATGTGGAAAGAAACCATCCTCCCATCATCAATGCTGTTAAGCGGGGTGGTGCCAGTTTCGATACGAAAGATAATCCGATAGGGCTTAGGCAAATTTCACTGATGGTGAAAACTCCATATGTTAGAAAAAGCCACATGGCAGATGTCTTATGTGTATAGATACTGGGTACCGACATTACTGCAAATACCATAACGAGGGCACTGAGGCCAGATATAATAAGTGCCCAGCCGAACTTACTCGCGGTTGAAATCGGCTTATTCCTTCTTGCCATCAATGCAAAGAAGGCAATCAGCAAAGGTGTGAGCAGGACAATGAATGCGGGGTTGATAGATTGAAATAATTCTGCATTGACGAGTTTTGATGTTCCATCTGAAGGCCATTTATCTTTTGGAACATTATTGAAGTAAGGGTCAGGCCCCATTGTTTTTAACGGGTTACCACCTGTATCTAAAACAGGCCGTAAATATTCATCTACCTGGGTTACCTCACGGTTGGAAGTGGAGGCTGTTTGTAGCATATCGATACTACTGGCAACGCCTTCAACCGAAGATGGGATAGCCCGGTTGGTGTGGGACTCAGCCCATATAGTAAGACCAGTCGAATTCTGATTATAGATGGTCCAGAATATGATGGAAACAGTAAATATAAACAGCAGAGCACCAATCCCTTTTTTGTCTTCCTGATTGCCTTTTATCCAGAGATTAACATAGAAGAAAATAACCGGAATACAAGCTGCAATGAAAGCATCGTTAGAGTCAGAACCCATGAAATTGCCCGGAATAATCCATCCCAGCACTCCAAATATGATCATAGGCAGAAATACAGAGCCAAAGATTCTGGACATTGGAACATCCCCGGCCTGTACAGGCTTTTTAACGTCTGCATGGCGTACATGTTTTAACTGAAATGCAAGCCAGATTAAGCCTATGATCAAACCTATACCCGCAGCAGAGAACGCATATCCCCATCCGGTTCCATTTTCATCAGCATATTTATTTCGCAGGTATGCAGC
>CAYLRV010000085.1:0-9521 GCA_964386395.1 uncultured Chitinophaga sp. | reverse complement strand
CCTGCACCCAGTAGAAAATAGCTTTTGTTTTCTCCATATCGTTGGCCTTACCTTTTGTGAGTTCGGCTACCTTGGCTTTAAAATCATCGTTTTTGTTGACCGATTTTTTATAGAGATAGTTGTACCAGCTATATAGATCGGCCACACTGCCAAAGCCTTTTTCTTCCTTGCCATCGTAGTTAAATGATTTTACCACCAGTACCACATGCGGCCACTGGTAGGCTGCACCCATAGCACGGCGCTCATTCTTCATCGTCTCCACATTCGTCAGTTTATACGAATAAACGGTGGCACCTTTCTCCTGTATTTTTTGCTTGGTTACTTTAAAGCCTTCAAAGTTGAACTCACGGATATCTAATTGTAACCAGTCCGGCACTTTAAAGCGTATGATTTTTTCTTTTGCCGGGAACCAGCTGTGGAAATAAACGGTAGTGAGGTATTTGCTGTCGAAGTATTTTTTTTCTGTTTCCACCCTGGCCACATCACCATAACCACTGAAACCGATATTAAAGAATTTGACCCGGCTGTCGTCGGAGAAGAATTCGCTGGAAGTAGCTGACCGGTCAATGGCATAGGCTACATTATAATTCTTCTTGATGCCGAACATGCCCTTGGCCTTCACCAATTGTTTGAAGGAAGTGATTTTGCAGAAAGAGTTATAAAAATCAAAATACTGCATACCCGCCCTTTCACGCAGGGCCAGGAAGTTGATACCTGTATTGCGGGTGGCAGTAACCACGGGTAGTTTATCCTCGCTTTTGCCCCTATCGAAGCTAAATTCCTCTTCCACCAGCGTAGCTGCAACCCGATCATCGGGAAATACTTTTTTCAGCCGGTTAGCTTCGTATATATCGTCATCATTTTGTGCAAGCAGGGCAAGAGGAAACAGGAACGCCAGTAAAAAGGCGGGCTTCGGGACGTGGCTCATACTTCAGTATTATTATATAGCAATATAAAAATACTTAGGCAGAAATCAACGGTCTTTTGGGCCGATTTTGTTAAAAATCAGTAGAGGATTGAACAGGAACTTCAGTACATTCGTTCCATTCAATTTTTATGGCTATGGCAAAAAAACAGGAAGTACTCAGTGATGTGGTTATCAAGTTTGCAGGCGACAGCGGCGATGGTATGCAATTGACTGGCAGCCAGTTTACCAACAATACGGCCCTATTAGGTATCGACCTTGCTACCTTCCCGGATTTCCCGGCAGAGATAAGGGCGCCACAGGGTACCCTGCCTGGCGTGAGCGGTTTCCAGCTCCGTTTTTCCAGTGATAGTATTTATACCCCCGGCGATGCCGTGGATGTGCTGGTGGCGATGAATGCTGCCGCATTGAAAGTGAATTTAAAAGCATTGAAACCCGGTGGTAAGATAATCGTGAACACAGATGGCTTCGATGCTAAGAACCTGCGCCTCGCCAATTATCCCGAAGGAGAAAATCCATTGGAGAATAACAGCCTCGAAGGCTACACGGTATATAAAATGGATGTGACGAAGATGACCCGTGAGGCCCTCAAGGATATTACCATGGGGATGAAAGAAAAGGACAGGGCCAAGAATATGTTTGTACTCGGTTTCCTGTACTGGATGTATAACCGGGATATGGAAAATACCATCAACTTCCTGCGGGAAAAATTTGGTAAGAAGCCCGAGATACTCGACAGCAATATTAAAGTGTTGCAGGCTGGTTACAATTTTGGTGATACGACAGAAACCTTCACGACAACGTACTCAGTCGAAAAAGCAAGAATGGAACCAGGTACATACCGTTCTATCATGGGCAACCAGGCTGTGGCCTATGCGCTTATTGCTGCTTCGCAAAAAAGCGGCTTGCCCTTATTCCTCGGCTCTTATCCTATTACCCCTGCTTCTGATATTTTGCATGAACTGGCAAGGCATAAAAACTTTGGTGTAAAAACATTCCAGGCAGAAGATGAGATAGCGGCAATTACGTCTGCCATTGGTGCAGCGTATGGTGGTTCATTGGGTGTGACCACATCCAGCGGCCCAGGCATTGCATTAAAAGGCGAAGCCATTGGTTTAGCCGTGATGCTGGAGATTCCACTGATAGTAATTAATATACAACGTGGTGGCCCGTCAACCGGTTTGCCAACAAAGACGGAACAAAGTGATTTGATGCAGGCATACTATGGAAGAAATGGTGAATGCCCGATGCCGATCATTTCTGCCAGCACACCGGCTGATGCTTTTGATGCGGCTTATGAAGCCGTGCGTATTTCGGTACAACATATGACACCGGTGATGTTTCTTAGCGATGGCTATATTGCCAATGGTGCAGAGCCATGGAAATTTCCAACATCTGATCAACTGGCACCCATCCCCGTAAAATTCAAAACCGAGCTGGGGCATGGTGAAGAAAAGTTTCAGCCCTACTTGCGTGATGAGAAACTGGCAAGGCCATGGGCTGTACCCGGCACAGCGGGATTGGAGCATCGTATTGGCGGATTAGAAAAACAAAATATAACGGGCAACGTAAACTACGAACCGGAGAACCACCAGCTGATGGTGAAGATTCGCCAGGAGAAAGTAGATAAGATTGCGGATTACATACCTGAGCAAAAATTAGACAGCGGTCCCGATAAAGGAAAGATACTGGTGCTGGGCTGGGGCTCTACCTATGGTGCTATTAAATCTGCTGTCGCAGAAATTCAGGCACAGGGCCATGCGGTAAGTCATGCACACCTGCGCTATGTGCGGCCCTTCCCGAAAAACCTCGGCGATATTATTAAGAATTTCGATACAGTACTCATACCTGAAATCAATAACGGCCAGCTTATCAAAATCATCCGCGACCAGTATATGGTGGATGCAAAAGCTTACAACAAAATAATGGGTGTGCCTATTACCAAGACAGAACTGGTATTGAAGCTGGAAGAGATGCTGGGTAGAGCGAATTAATACCAACTCCAAAGATTAATTTAACCACGGAGGACACAAAGCTTTACACAGAGAACACTGAGAAGGGTTGTTGTAAGGGCTCTATGATCTTTGTGCCGCCTTCTTTGTGTTCTCTGTGTCTGTCTGCCGATAGGCAGGGTTAAAAAAGCATCTCCTTGTTAAATGCGCCGCCAATTATAATAAAAGGAATATGTTTTAAGTTTATGGACTTATAAACCCAAGCCATGTTCAAAAAAATTATCATTCCTTTTTTATTATTGTTTATCATCATTGTTGCCTGTAAAGACAAAACAAAAAACCCGGCAGCTCCCAAAGCCAAAGAAGCATGGAGTGAGCTGCCAAAAGTTATCAGCCTTGATAGCTTAAAACAAACAGATTTTGTAGCCACATTAGAGAATCCTATTGATCTGAAACGCAACACGGTGTATGCAGCCGCTTTGTTGTATGCATGGGATACGGTACAAAAACTACTGGGCGGTGAGATTGCGAATGATAGCAGCTATAGTAACGATTTTAACCTGCTGCGCCAGTCTACTTCTTTTTTGAACAGCCTGTCGAAAGGGGAATACGAAATAAAAGCAGCAGTGGATGGCAAAGCAATTTTTGCCGAAGCTTTTTTTAATAAGACACTAGCTTTTCCCTCCAAAATGGAAAAAGCAACTGCACCCATGTTATTCGAGGGGCAAAAAGTAAATGCTTTTGGTATGTACGGCATCAACCAGGATATTGCCGCATACAGCCAGGTACTTTTTTACCAGGATGACGATCGGTTCCTGCTGAAATTATTGCCTAAGGAAGTCAATCATGAGATATGGCTGATGAAAGCACAGGATACTGACAGCACACTGGCTGAAGTTGTAAAACGGGCGAAGGCATGGAAAGCGGCAGGAGAAAGCGAAGCCACCAATGAAAAGCTCGCCTGGAAGTACAATCTTACTGGTGATGATGTGTTTTCTATTCCTGAAATAAAATACAATATTGAAACACACTATAAAACCCTGGAAGGGCAGGTATTTTTTATGAAGGGAGAGGATCGTCGTATCAGAACAGCCTACCAGCGAACTGGTTTTATTTTGAACGAGACAGGAGCGGTCGCGGAAAGCCATGCAGTGGTGGCGACTGACACTGCGGCCTTAGCCCCCGATATGGAAGAAATACCAAAGCCTAAAAAAATGATATTCGACAAAGCCTTCTATATTATCCTGAAAAGAACGGACAGTGAGAATCCCTACTTCGTAATGCGGGTGGCTAATGCAGAGCTGTTGGTAAAGCAGTAATTAGTAAAAATAAAAACGGGCACTGTAATAGTACCCGTTTTTGCATATTGGTTGGGGGCAGCATTAATCTAAATCCAGGAAAGCTTCGTTGCATTCTTTCACCGCCGCTTTTATCAGTTCATACATTTCATCCAGTTTATCTGCCGGGAATTTAAATGGTACATCCGCTGTTTTCTCTTCCATGGTCTCGCCTCCGGCTTTTAATTTACTATTGGCTTCTTTTCCTTCATACAAAGAAACTTTTACAAAACCTTCGTCCGGCACTTTTTCAATGCTGATAACATCTTCAAAGGAAAAACTAAGTTCCATGCTGCCGCCTTCCCCTTCGGCCATCATATCAAATGTATAGGTAGCCTTACAATTATTAAAGACGAGTTTAAAATTTTTAGCGGTCATGCCATCGCTGTTGCTTATTTCAAATTTTTCTGCCGCAAAGGTTTTGGCAAGTTTCGCACAGGCTGGTTTGGTTTGTGCCAGCAGGCTGCCGGTTACTACTACGAGTGCCAGCGTAAGGAGACTGATCTGTTTCATGTGTGTTGTTGAATTGAGTGTAAACAAAACTATTCCGGCTGGCCCGGGTTCGGCAGTTATGTTTTACCAATCCCGCTTTTGGATTTACGAATTATGGGTGGTAGCAAGGTTAAATATGCCGTCCTTTTGCTCCTGTAACCATTGGTGGATTTTTAACGTAAACAGGCCAGCTGACATTTTATCTTCAGGTAAAATTGGAATTATGAAGAAAGTATTGTCATTGATAATAGTTTTCCAGGCCATATTCTTGTTAACCATAAACGGGCAGCAGGGTAATGAAATTAAAAAAGAGAAGTGGCACTGGGGCGATGCCCTGAAGCAGGATACTACTGCCGGCTATGTGCAGGTGGTGAAAGTTGATAACATGCTCTATATATCCGGTGCTGTGGCCAGGGATGTAACACCTGATGGAATAACGAGGGTGTATAAAGCGCTGGAGCAATCACTCAAAAGTTTTGGCGCAACCTTTCAGAACGTGGTAAAAGAAAACCTGTACACTACGGATATGGAGGCTATGAAAAAATACAATGATGCCCGGAAGGCTTTTTATAAAGGCGATTTTCCCGCTGCTACCTGGGTGCAGATAAGCCGGTTATATATGCACGATGCAAGGCTGGAGGTGGAATTGATTGCGCATTTGCCAAAATAATAAGCGGCTACTTTTTTGAAGCAGCCGCTTATCATAAATAGATTTGAAGGATCTATTTCTTCTTATTCATTTCTCTCATTTGCTCCATGGCTTTTATCAGCATCTCCTCAGCGTTGTCATCAAATACAAGACCTGTGAAGCTAATCTTGTCAAGCTTTATTTCCTTCGGGTGATTTTTTGTTTTATCCATCATCATGAGGCCCATGGCGGGAATGACAAGATTTTCAACATTACCGCTGATGCTCCACTTATGCCCGCCAGCACCATTATCGCCCAAGTCTTTTGCTTCGGTAAGGGTTACCGTTCCATCGTAAATTTTTTCAGCGCCGCCCATTAGTCCGCCATATTGTTCACCATTGTCTCCGTCGCCACGGCCAAAGCTCATACCGGTAACGGGATAGGTGCCGGGCTTGGTATCAAAAACAAAGCGAAGTATTAATCCTTCTTTGTTTGGGCCCTGGCTGGTGGTAATCATGGCACGGTAAGGGGCGCCGGCCTTCAGGTTCAGTTTATCTTTATCCACCAGTATGCTGCCATTTAATGAAAGTTCTTTTCCATTTTCGACAATGATGGTATTTCCACCGCTGGTGGCAGGCGGTGTGGGGGTTGTCGTTGTACTGCCTGTGTTGTTTTCACCGGATGAGGTTGGTGCGTCGGCTGGCTTGTCTTCTTTTTTACCGCTGTTGCAGGCAAATAAGAAGGCTGCGAGCGATACGATGAATAGTTTTTTCATGTTTGGTTGTTTAATGAGTGAAGTATATTGTTAATCTCTTATAAGCGTTTTAGCTGCTTCAGCTTTTTCCCACATTTTGATAAACTGGCCAGCACTGATAAATAAAGGATTTAGCTGGTTCGGCGTCAGCCCCTGGTTTTTCATATCCTGTATCAGATCGGGCAGCATACCATAGTGTGCCTGTCCATCGAGATTGAAATCAAAATCACGGTTGCCGGCAAAGCTGCGGCGTAATGGTTCATTAGGGCCATTTTCAAACTGCATCCAGAGGTCGTAGATAGGTTTCATGGTTTGATAAAGTTGTATCGTTCTGGCTTCCCGTAAATGAGCTGGAATACTGCTTTCTCCATGTACACACATATAGGCTGCCCATCTTTCATTGGGGCATTCTCCCCTGAAGCCATCGAGCACATCATGGCATTGTAAAAAATTGCCATAGTCGCCCGCGGGCTGCCGTTGCTGTGCCCACTTGAAGCCATTCGCTATATTTCGTATTTTATTTTGCTGGATGTCGGTACGCTCCGGATAATTCAATCCGCCACCCGGCTGCCAGGCGTTGCCAATATCTGTTCCGCTTTTTGCCATGGCCAGTGCTTCCCAGATATCCCGTTCTTCCTGCGTTAAGAAACCGGTAGGCTGGAAACGATGATAATGCCATGTTGTAATGGGTTTATCATATCGTACTCCATTTGTTTGCTGAAACGCAAAGCGCCTCCTTTTTTTATCCATGCCCCAGTCGCTCATTTGTGTGTTGAGTGCTTCATCGCCTTCCAGGAAGTAAGCGGCATCTGTACCAAACCGTGGCGACACTTGTGGTGCAAACCCGTTTGCATCGGAACCAAAAGCGATACCCTGGTTCTCGCCTCCTTTTTGGAGCGCATACCAGTAAGCCTGGATAAACGAGGAACTGCCACCAGCCGACGTATTCAGGATCGGAGTGCCTGAAGCATCACGAATATTATTCTGCTGGTTCATCAAACCAAACATGCCACCGGAGTTGATTATATCTGTGGCCCTCGTATTGAAAATAGTGAACTCCGTTTTTAACCGGGCTTCTTTACTATCACCTTTTGTTTCATTTGCATCCCGGCGCAGGTCACGGAAATTGGTATGCCCGGATAGCATCGGGTAGTTATTCCGCTTCATTTCAGTAACGGCCATTTGCTGGGCATCATCGCTCATGTGATCAATATCGATGATCACACCTTTCTTCATAAGTTCTTTCAGGTAGGCCAAACCGGGGCTGGTAAGGCCGGTAGTATTTTTATGTGCGGTAAATCCTTCGTAGTTATAACGGGCCGGTACATCGTTTTTGTAAAAGAATGGAATATTGCCGAAGCCAATAAGTGGCAGTAAGCGCATTTCCTGACGCATGATTCCCCGTTCCAATCGTACAGATACCCTTGTTTCATCATTCGTGTTGCCTTCTTTTACATGCATACAAGTCAGATCGCCGTTGAATTTTCCACGGTTTACCAAATCATTGTAAGAGTTAAGCGCTGAGTTAAAAACAGCAGCACCACCCAGGTTGTTGTCAATATTATGTATGGGAAAGAAATGACGTACCCCCATGTTGTATAACTCGTTCACCTCCTGTTGTACAGTTGGGAAATAGCTGCCAATTTCTGCCTGCTCCAGCCCGATGATGATGGCCATTTTATTTTCAAGAATAATTTTCCTGGCTTCGGCAGATGAATAAGCGATCTGCATCCAGCTTTCGTTCAGTCGTACTAATTCTTTTAATGCTGTTACGGCATTCCGTACATGTGTAATGGCAGGTTGCATGGCCCCATCGCCGGTGGTGTTGAATTCCCAGCTTTTTGCCACACCAACGGGTACCACCATCAGCCGCTGGCCACCATCAAAGCTGCGGCGCACCCAACTAATATGCATCGTTTGATGAGCGAATGAGTTCCAGGCGGGAAAATCAACATAGTTGCTTACCGCCGGATTATTTTCCGGTACATTATTCCCATAGTGTTTGGCAAAAACATCTTTTACAAATTGATGGCCACATGCCTGGAAGGGTACACAGGTTGCCATTGTATACAATGCAGTGGTAATAGTGGCATCCAGTGCGCCGGTTTTTGCATAAGCACCTGAAGCGCCCTGACCAATTGAACCAAAAGTAGCGCCTACGGCTGCATTGGCCCCCGCTACTATGGCACATGGTAAAGCCAGTGTGCCACAAGTGGCATTGCCAACATTCGCCAGGCGCTCTCCGAGCCTGTTGAATGCTTTGTTTTCAACAATCGCCATCAACAATCCTGCTGTTGGAGCTGGTAAGCCATGGTTGTACCCATCGCAGGGTGGAATGTCCCTTGTTACATTACTTGTTTCTAATTTGCCACCGGGACTGCCCCACATAAAATTTTTCAGCCCCACATGGTTTACCCAGTGGGCATGTGTATCAGCAAATCCCCAGATAGGTTTATCGCTGTCGGCATACATGCTGATACCACCTTTCATAAATGAAACCAGGTCGTTCAGGTTGTCTTTAAAAGTAAAATCATCGGCATTGATATGACCCCAGCCGGTTGATTTTTCATCGACAATCCTGATGCGTATAGTTTTGCCTGGCGCCTGGTTATTTAGCTCGGCATTCAGATCAAAGAAATAGCGAAACAGTTCTTCCGAGTTTATTAAAGAAGTGATACGGTTAACCCGTGTAAAGCCATCTTCGGTATCGCCCCACAATCCTTTTTTTCCGGCACCCCAGGCAGCTTCATAGTCGGTTTTTTTAACCTGCAGTTCTACATATAGTTTATTGATATCATTACCACCTCCGAGCAGAAAAGTCAGGTAGCGTTTATCGGCCGTAAATGGTTTGGATGTAATGGTACCTGTCGGCCCATCGCCGGCACCATTTTCATAGGTACCAATCCAGTTATTGCCTTTAAAACCGATGTGGTAGGGCATGCCTTTCCAATAATCGCCGCCGATGCCACCTGCACTGTAGTTCATGCGTGACAACACCCTTTCTGACATAACCGTGTTGCCGCTAACAGGTTGAAAGTTGAATGCGGTGCCGGTAGTATTCCAGTTCAGGAAGGGGTCTTCGAAACCAAGGTTAACTGAATTGAGATAGGCTTTTTGCAAACCCTCCACGCCGTTGGCGGCAACATTGGGAATGTTTGCGATGCCTGTGGGCACGTTTACTTTACCCGGTTCCACTTTCACATTCGGCTGGCTGCTGTTTTTTATATCGGGTATTTTAGCGGGGTTAATGGCTGCATTCGTTCCGCTAATTATAATATTGAAAGCGGCGCCGTTCGGCACGGCTGATCCGTTTGTATTTCTTATCTGCCATTTAGCTATGCTGTTGTTGTATTCAAATGCCACATCAGCATTATTGTATACACCACCGGTACCGCCGGGATTCCATATTTGTGATGCGCTAAACGAAGCGGAC
>CAYLRV010000084.1:0-9563 GCA_964386395.1 uncultured Chitinophaga sp. | reverse complement strand
GCTGGTGAAGATGTGGGAAGACCGGTGTGATAATGAAACCAGTTTGAAGGATAACGAATTTGCTATAAGGTGGTTTGAAAACCGTCTGCATGAAGTAAAGGCAGAAGTGGAAGGACAATTTAAAACATTCCGCCTCAGTGAAGCATTGAAGACGATCTACTCACTAATATGGGATGATTTCTGCAGTTGGTACCTGGAATGGGTGAAACCCGGTTTTGAACAACCCATCAACAAAGCGGTGTATGATAAAACTGTTGGTTTCTTTGAAGAACTGATGCAATTGCTGCACCCGTTCCTGCCATTTGTAACAGAAGAAGTATTCCACCAGTTGAAAGAGCAAGCAAGTGACTTGACCGTCGCCCCGCTTTCCGCTGCGGGTGCAGCAGATAAAGCTGTACTGCAACATGGCGGGTTATTGAAAGAAGTAATCACGGCCATCCGGGATGCACGCAATAAAGCTCAATTAAAACCAAAAGATACTATCCGCCTGCATATACTTACTGCATCACAAGAAGATTACAAAGGCATAGAAACCATTTTGGCCAAACAGGTGAATGCAGAAGCTATTTCATTTACCAGCGATTTTGTATCTAATGCAATCACCGTAGTTGTACAAAAAGATAAATTCTTTATTGAGACAACGACGGTACTTGATACTGCATCCCAAAAAGATCAGTTACAAAGAGACCTGGATTACCTGAAAGGTTTTTTAGTGTCCGTAGAAAAGAAACTGGGCAATGAAAAATTTGTGCAGAATGCAAAACCGGAAGTAATCGATATTGAGCGGAAGAAAAAAGCAGATGCTGAAGCAAAAATCAAAGTGATAGAAGAAAGCCTTGCGGGTTTGTAACCTGCAAGGCTTTGCAATAGTTTTCCAATACTGATTTTTATATCTTGAAGCCCAGTGTCAGCAACACAGTACCGCCCGTTTCTTTCAGGTTGGCAAATGTATTCGCCCTTGGTGCATTTACCCGATAAGGGAAGTTCACATCCTTGTTAATACGGTGCACGTAGGTAAGATCAGCAAATATGCCTTTATGCCTGTAACCTAATCCACCACTCAGGTTCATCCGGCTGGCTTTCAGGTTTGCCTTATCCTGGTAAGGATTGCCATAGTAAGCAAAACCAAGGCGGGCCATTATTATTTTAAACTTCAGCTCACCCCCTACCCTGAAATTGAACGTGCCTTTATACAATGCATCAATAGCTTCGTTGAAGGGCTTGAAATCTTCCTTGGAAGCCGGGTTTTCCGCTTCGCTGTTGTCGGGGCCAAACTTCATCCATTTATAATTCACGTATTCTATATCCGCAGTAATAAACCCTTTTTGCCGGTTAATATTTTCCACCTCACGAAATACATAGGAACCACTGGCAATAATACGCATCGGCGTATAGTTGTAATAATTGTACGTAACATTATTGGCACCCGTAATATCGGCAAAGGTTACGCTGTCATAACCTGAATTGGGTGAAAAAAGGTTTTCAAGGTCAGCAGCCATACCTGAATTAAATGTTTCTTTCATCAGGTTGATATCCGGTGAATGAAAGGCAAGGCCAAAGCGGACATAATCTTTAGGACGATAGATTAAACCACCGCGGAGGTTAAAGCCTACTCCACGCAACCGGTATTGTTCCCGGTAGGCCATATAGTTGAAATCATTATTCGTATTGCCGGATGCATCGGACTCTTTGTAATAGGTATCCCTGTCGAGGCTGGTGATTGGAATACCCAGACTTACACCCAGCAGTAATTTTTTATGCAGTTCATGTCCCCAGCCAAGGGTTATCTCTGTAGTGCCACCGCTTGTTTCTGAAAAATGTTCCTGTGTAAGCAGGGGTGTAAACTCAGAACGGGCTATCACCTGTGTACTGCCCCCTATAGTGGCTGTATCTACAAGGTAGGTGTACAGTGCCATTTTAGTAGGTACAGAAATATCGGGACTATTTAATGCCTGATCAATGGTGAGGCCCGAGCCTGCAAATTCATCGGCCAGCGGCTCTGCAAAAGAACTATAATCGTTTTGCCCTTTATAGGACAGCGTCTTATTGAAATCAGCTGTCTTCGTAACGGTAATCGCAAAACTGTTCTTCGCCCCCCTGCCAAAACCGCCAAACACCCAACCCGATGTACCGAAGTTGAACTTACTATCATTCTTTCTTGTATCGGCGGTTCCCCGGAAATTGTTGGTCGATTTGCTGAACTGGTAGCCAGGTGTAATCACAAAATCAGAAGTCTTAAAAAACGCAAGGCCTGCCGGATTTACCAGGTTTGCCGTAGCATCGCCACCAAGCGAGCCCATGGCACCACCAATAGCCTGGTTGCGGGCAGTTCCTGTTTGTGATTTCCAGGAGATACGAAGTGCTTCTTCGGGCACCTGCGCATTTGCCTGTGCAATGGCGAGCAGGAAAATTATAGGTAAATATTTTTTATTCATCGTGGCTGTATGTTTGGGTAAAAGAATGACTGGAAACATTTTTTTAGCATGTTCCTATTGTCAATTATCATTTGTTCAATGGATTAATTTCTTCCCGGACGGCTTACTGCCCCTCCGCTGCTGCCACCAGAACTTCCGCCTGATGAAGACGAGCCGCTGGAGCTGCTGCTGGATGGTGTGTAAGTCCTGCTGCTACCTGAGCTTCCTGAGTTGCCAGTGGAAGAACTGTTATTATTGTTCCGGTCAAATATGGTGCGCATGGTGTTGCTCAATCCGTTCTCTTTCGACCGGCCACTACCGGTATAGGTATTATTGTTGTTATAAACAGGGCGGGTTGACACAGTGCGCATAGTTCCTTTGCTGCTTCCGGTGTTGTTATTGTTATAGCCCGTATTTGTATAGGTACCCAGATTAAACGCCCTTGGCTTTACCTGTGGCTGATACGCTATTGATTTCGGGTTACTGTAATAGACGTTACCCTGGCAGTGTGAATAAGGATTATAATAGTAATTCCATGCGTTGTAAGGGTTGTAGTATGAGCCCCAGTAATAGTTATGCCCGAAACCCCATCTTTCGTAGGAATACCAGTCGTTCAGATCATTCCAGCGGTAGCGGTTACTTACTTTCATACGCAGATAACGGTCATCGTAATACTCCTCCGTATACTTGTAGCGACGCTCATCTTCTTTTCTCGTTTCCACGTACTCTTCCCGTTGTGGTAATGGAGAATAATAGACATCATCGGGGGTTTGCCCGGTTTTGTAAGCCGTTGTGCAGCTGGAGAGTGCTGCTACTAGGATGGCCGCAAAGCTCAATTGCAGTTTCATGGCGGTAAGTTTAGTCGGGTTAAACATGAAGTTAGTACTTTTGTGCCACTTTTATGGCGATGCACAATCGTATGCATTTCAGCAGCAAAGATTTAGCCATTTCACGGATTATTGTCTTTCCCGCTGTTAAATAAGATTTAAAGCACAGATATAAATTAAACTTTCGGAGATGAGTAAAGAGATTACGTCAAGGGCAACGGATTATTCGCAATGGTATAATGACCTTGTTTTAAAAGGGGAACTGGCCGACTATTCAGCCGTGCGTGGCTGCATGGTCATCAAACCGTATGGCTTTGCCCTTTGGGAAAATATGCGGGATGCACTCGATAAGATGTTTAAAGACACAGGACATGTGAATGCATATTTTCCATTATTTGTACCAAAGAGCCTGTTTGAAGCAGAAGAAAAAAATGCCGAGGGTTTTGCAAAAGAGTGTGCGATTGTAACGCATTACAGGCTTAAGGCCGACCCTAATCAAAAAGGGAAACTGATTGTAGACCCGGAAGCCAAACTGGAAGAGGAACTGGTCGTACGCCCTACCAGTGAAGCTATTATCTGGAGTACCTATAAAACCTGGATCCAGAGTTACCGTGACCTGCCATTGCTGATAAACCAATGGGCAAACGTAGTACGCTGGGAAATGCGTACACGGTTGTTTCTGCGTACAGCTGAGTTTCTCTGGCAGGAAGGGCATACTGCCCACGCCACGCAGCAGGAAGCAGTGGAAGAAACCGTGAAAATGCTCCATGTGTATGCTGATTTCGTTGAAAACTGGATGGCTGTACCTGTTATTAAAGGAGTGAAAACAGAAAGTGAGCGTTTTGCGGGTGCCGTGGATACCTACTGTATTGAAGCATTGATGCAGGATGGCAAAGCCCTGCAGGCGGGTACCTCGCATTTCCTGGGTCAGAATTTTGCCAAAGCATTTGATGTAAAATTCAGCGATAAAGAAAATAAACTGGAGTATGTATGGGCCACCAGCTGGGGTGTTAGCACCCGTCTAATCGGCGCCCTCGTAATGGCCCATAGTGATGACCAGGGTTTAATACTTCCACCAAGGATTGCGCCAGTGCAGGTTGTTATTGTACCTATTTACAAAGGCGATGATCAGAAAGCATTGATCAATGCAAAAGTAGCTGAAATAACCAGCGAACTAAAATCGATGGGCATACGGGTAAAGTATGATGATAACGATAATGCCCGTCCCGGCTGGAAATTTGCCGAATACGAAATGAAAGGTGTACCGGTGCGCCTGGCCATTGGTGCCCGTGATTTGGAAAATAATGTGGTGGAAGTAGCCCGCCGTGATACAAAAGAGAAAGCGACGGTGTCGCTGGAAGGTATAGCCGCTCACATTAATCAGCTATTGGCAGATATCCAGCAGGGACTATTTGACAAAGCAAAAACATACCGAGATGAGCATATTACAAAGGCAGATAACTGGGATGATTTTGTAAAACTGCTGGATGAGAAAGGTGGCTTTATTGCTGCGCATTGGGATGGCACTGCTGAAACAGAAGATTTGATCAAGGAAAAAACAAAAGCCACGATACGTTGTATACCACTGGATAACACAGTCGAAAATGGCGTATGTATCCTGAGCGGTAAACCTTCAACGCAACGGGTATTATTTGCAAGAGCTTATTAAACCTATATTCAAAACTATAATTCCTGCTTATGGAACAGCATCAGCAATCCTCTCTCTTTAATATGAACCTGGATCCGCAAAACAGTTACGTATTGCGAAATACCGCCAGCTGGGCAAAGATTCTTGGTGTTGTAAGCATCATTCTCGGAGCTATGTTTATGGTAATTGGTTTTGTTGCCCAATCGGCCAGCCAGCAAGGGTACAGGTACAGACGCTCGTCGAGCTTTGGCGCTGATTTCTCAAGCGCCGATTTGGTGGGGCTTGTTGTAGTGGCATTGGTCTATGCCGCCAGTGGTTTCTTTGCGCTTACTGCTGGTAACAAAATCAGCACAGGCCTTAAGACGAATAATATGGAGACCCTCAATACAGGTTTTGCGCATGTCAGGAACTTTTTTGCGTTGTGGGCTATCCTGGTAATTCTTACCGTGACACTATTAGGTATTGGCTTCCTGGGCAACCTTGGCAACAGCTAATTCTTAAAAAACAGTACAACAAAAAAGCCCTGCCAAATAATCAATGGCGGGGCTTTTTTGAAAATAAGAATAAGTCTATGCCTGTGCGGTAGGTCCGCCAAAATTGAAAGGGATCGGCACTTCCTCAAGATCCTTAATAGGGCCATTGGCCGCTTCGTACTTCTGCACATTGTCCATCATTGCTTTCATTAGTCTTTTCGCATGCTGCGGGGTTAGTATAATCCTGGACTTCACCCGGCTCTTGGGCGTACCCGGCATTACATTTACAAAGTCAATGACAAACTCCGCATGCGAGTGTGTAATAATGGCAAGATTAGCATAAGTACCTTCGGCAACTTCCTCAGATATTTCGATATTAAGTTGATTCTGGTTATCCGCTTGTTCAGTCATAAAATCTTTTATTATACCCGTTTGATTAATTATTAAGGACTTCAATCATCTTACTCATGGCATTTTCAGGATTGATGGTAAATGCTTCCTGTGTAACCACGTTGGACAAATCTTTTACCTCTTTGAACTCCTTTGTAAAAGCTACCATATTGGGTTTTATTTTTTTCAGGCCTTTAACAGCAGGTCCGGCGTAATAATATTCTGTTTGCAGGTCGAACTCCCGAAGGTCTGATTGTACATAGTTAGACGAACTCTGAATTATTTCACCTTTGTACCGCTTATATAGCATAAATTTTTCACCCGTAGCTACTACCTGATAATAGTTTTTGTCCTTGACACCCAGGTTAGCTCCGTATATAAACTTCAAATCAGCAGGAATATTTATATCCTTATTCTGCTTTATTACAAAAGAGTCAATTTCCCCGGTCTCCTTCACCAGTGGTTGGTAGGGGTTTGATGTTGAATAGAATTCTACCTCCTGATTATACGTGTTGTAACTGACAAAAATATTAAATGCTTTTGCCTCTTTTGAATACATATCGGCCTTGTGTCGTTCGCCAAATAAGTATGGAGATCCCTGCACTTTATACGGTCCGATTTGTTTAAATACTCCTTCTCCTGCCTGGTTTTGTAAAAGTTTATTGTGGTTCATAGCCGGGTCTGTCCAGCCTCGTGAATCGGGAGCTAAACCGCCAAATCTTGTTGGGCTGGCATTCATCGAACCGGAATTAGCCGATAATGATATTACCTGCGGGCCAGTTTGCGCAAACACGCCTGTGGTTAAGGCAACTGCAGCAAGCGAGAATAAAAGATTTTTTTTCATGACCATCATTTTAGATAGTAAATATAAGTATTTCCTATGTGACCCGGCGTCTTCTAAAGGTTAAAACACTGCACTAAAAAAGGGGCCACTTTGACTGTGGTCCCTTTTTTATTTATGATACGAGGCGATAATTATCTAGGCCGCTTGTACACAGCTTTGATAGAGAATAGCCTTGAAGTAGGTCCACCACCGTAACTAAACTCAAAGTACAACGTTTTGGTAGCCACATCATATCTGTGCGCCGAGCCAACAATATCTGTACGTACGATAGGAGCAGTCATGTAGATACCTGCAGGGCTGCTTACCGAAGTGATAAGGTTGGTAGTAGGGTCAACAGTTACCAATGGTTCATAACCACCCGGAAGTGCAGAGTTACCTGTGTTTGCCCAAAGTACCTGGCCATTGTGTTGCACAGCATTTGGACCTGATGTAGAGTAAGCTCTCTCATACGGGCCAAAAAAGCCTGACAAAAGTGGGTCGCCTGCACGAAGCGCTTCACCAGTGATTTCATAAATACCATCCAGCCTGTTTTTGATGCTGAAAATGATAAATAAATCTTTCATATTGCTGGCGATAGTATACCCGCCATCAACAGCAGAAATGGAAATACCCACGGCATATGCACGGGCCGGGTCCAAAGAAAGCGTACTGGAAACTGTAATAGGCACATCGATAAAACGGCCACCAGTAGGTATGGTTGCGGTAGTAGCGAATGTGTATAATGACGTTGGTAGCTCCAACACCTGGTTGCTTCCGGTAAGATTATTAGCGGTATTATATGCTGCTACCATTGATGTAGTATTATTCGTCAGGGTAACTTTTACATCTGAACTGGCAACCGGGCCTGAGTTAAGATTTATAAAAGCCATCTCTGTTACTACCTGGCTAGATCCGCTAACATTCAGGCCGAAACCTTGTGATTTTGTGGCCAGAGGAAACCCTACGCCTGGCTTTTGGGTGTCAGGGTCGTTTAGCCCATATTCACCATTTTCAAACCCTTTATCCTTCAGACATCCTGTCAGAAAAATACTTCCAAGCGCCAGAAGTGATAGGGCAAATGATATTCTTTTCATGTTGCTGGTTTTAAATATTAAAAATATTAGTTCAGATCCCAGAATATTTTAGTATACCGGTCAATAGTTCCCTGTCCGCCAACGTTAGCCGCATTGTAGTTGTATTCAGACTGCGGATACAGATAACGAATAGGAATCCTTGTTGATGTATTCTGCGGTGCTACTGAAATGGAAGGTCCAATTCCGTATAGTGTGAAACCACCACCGTCGCCGTACACGAAACGATCTGTTGGTGCATCGTTCGCAGCTGGTGTACCCAAAATGTTAGTAGCAACTTCAGTATAAGGTACCCTGCGGTAATCGGTCCACACTTCAAGTGGATTAATACCGTTAAGTGCAAACCATTTTTGCGAAAGGATGGTAAATAAGCCACCAGTAGGTCCACCGGCTCCCTGAGCAACACCATTCGTATAATCCACATCCGGGTAGGTTGCATTATTATTCATATAAGTCGCCGCTGCGGTAGCAGGATCTGCAACACCCATATACCTCATATTTTCTACAATGCCAGAAGTCAGCAATGACTGAGCTGAAGGGCCGGTTGTGATGATATTTCTGTGCCTTGCTTCGGCCTGAAGTAAAAAGCTCTCCCCTGCGGTGAATACTGGTTGAGACGCAGTATTAGCCCTGTACAATCCGGGGCCGATGCCGGCAAGATTGCCTGATGCGTTCGCATTAATTGGAGGAAGACCATATTTTACACCTACCATTCCGTTTAATCCTGCTTCATAGAAACGTGCGGTACGTGGGTCTCCGTCAAATTTGTAGTACTCCACACCCCATTCGTTAGCTCTGAAATAAACGTTGTTAGCTGTTTGCGCTCCTGCTGTGTTGGCCTTATAGTTGTTGAAGAATGGATTGGGCCTGTCAGCAGCATATCCTGGCTGAACTACTGCATCCTGACCAGCATCAAGATAACCACTTCCTTCGGCTACGATTTTTGCAATCTCAGCAGGCTTGTTAATGGCCGCAACTGCATACGCATGAATAAGTAACCGGAGTTTCAGTGTGTTGCCAAATTTTGCCCATAACGTCTTATTACCACCAAACATTATATCATTAGTAGCAATATTCTTGTTAGGATTTGTAGCAGATACAACAGCTGCTTTTATCAAGGCAATACCGGTATCAATTTGACGGAACAAATCATTGTAAATATCAACACCTAAATCATACGCAGGTGTAGGATTTGCTGAACCTTTCAAAGCCTGCTTGTAAGGCACATTACCGTAAACATCAACCAGTATCTGGAAGTTGTGTGCTTTCATGATACGGGCAATGCCTTCATAAAAACCTGCGCCGGCAACTGCTGCTTTGTTTTGGATTATCTGGTAGTCATAGTTGTTATCATAACAAGCATTCCAGATACCGTTACCAAAGCCAGTATTGATATCATAAGTCTCCTCAATTACGTTTGGAGCATACGTTCCAGACCGGGCCCAGTAGCTAAGCCAGTTCTGAATGGAGCCCCATTGGTTGGCAATTATACCACCCGTTGCATGAAGAGCAGCAGGAAGCACAACATCATAAGTCACCGTACTATCAGTGGGCTGATTTATATTCTGGTTGATGTTGAACTTCTCTTTATTACATCCCGTGGCTGCTGCCAGAAGCAGCGCAGCCAGGGGGATTGAGTAAATTATTTTTTTCAGTTTCATATCTGTCGTGTTTTTAGAATTATAACTGGATATTTAAAGATGCACCAAATATTCTTGTTGGAGGTGTATTATCCAGACCACTCACACCTTGGGCGTTACCAGTTGTGTTAGAAAACTCAGGGTCAGTCCACTCATTTGTTTCAGGCAGGAACATAAACAGGTTACGTCCGCTTACTGTGAATGTAGCACCCTTGATAGCATTCTTCGCAAAGCCAAGCCATTTTGCTGGAATTCTG
>CAYLRV010000083.1:368-9602 GCA_964386395.1 uncultured Chitinophaga sp. | reverse complement strand
GTTGGCCCGGTAAGGGTTTAGCCATGCATGAAATTCCATACCCCGCTTATGTGTTTCTTCGATCATAAACTGCAGCGGATCGTAATACGGAGATGGGGCCTTGCCCTGCTCGCCGGTAAGCCATTGGCTCCAGGGTTCCAGTTGCGATGGATAAAATGCATCTGCAGCGGGTCGCACCTGTACTATCATGGCATTCATGCCATTTTTCTGGTGCATATCCAGGATATCCCTGAATTCTTGTTTTTGTTTTTCGCTGTCCCAGTTGCCATGGGTGGGCCAGTCAATATTATCAACAGTGGCAATCCATACACCCCGAAATTCATATTTTGGCTGTGCGTTAAGGGATGTAAACGGGAGGCAAAAAAAGAGGAGGGCAAAGAGGGTATTTAAACGCTTCATCTGGTATTTTCTGATTCATGCGAAAATACTACTTCACACAGTAATACAATGGCTTAAGGGGCTTTAGCGGGCAGTTTTAACAGAGGAGTTACGCTTATGCAATAAGCTTGTTAATTATTCCTGGCCGTCACGTATTTTATCAAGCAACCTGCTGAGTACATCAGCATCCTCTTCAGAAAGATTTTTGAGAATATTGTCCATTTCATCCTGGCGCAGATCCAGCCTCTCTAATAATTTTTTGCCTTTATCTGTTATTACCACATCCACCAGGCGACGGTCAGTTTTGCATGTTACTTTTTTTACCAGCCCCTTTGTGATCAGCCGGTCCACAATCCGGCTGGTATCGCTCATTTTTTCCAGCATTCTTTCCCGTATTTGCAGGGTGGAAAGCGGTTGCGGGAAACTACCCCTGAGAATACGGAGGATATTAAACTGTTGTGGGGTTATGTCTTCAGATTCAAAAATGCATTTCGTTTTATCACGCATCCACCCAATTGTGTATATAAGGTTGATGGATGCTTTCTGATATGCATTCCGGAACTTGCTTTGCTGTATGTCTTTTTCTATTCCCATTAACATGGTGTCAGACTTAAAAGTATAAAGTTTCGGGCGAAGCACATTGCTTTGCCCAAAACTTCTTGACATGCCTCAAGGGCTTAGTTGTTATAATAAAACTTCTCTTCTACGATTTTGCCATTTTTCCAGCGCTGCACGGCCAGTTGCGTGTAGTTTCTTACCCCATAGTCTTTGTGGGTATAGTCAAACCACCATTCTACCACGGCCAGTCCATCGCTGATGATGGTATTCAACACTTTGGCACCCCGGAATTCTGTGAGGCCGTTTACAAAAGCCTCCTCATACTGACGGTTTATGTCTTTGCCGGAACGGGCGGGGTAATCGTTATCCTGCATAACCACATTGTCGTCGTAAAATTTTTCAAATGCGTCCAGTACTTTTCCTTCGAGGATCATCTGGTTGAGCTGGTCTACCTGTGTACGTAAGTCCATTGTTATATTTTTTTAGAATGATAAAATTCAATTGCAGCACAAAATTAATGTTTAAACATTGAAATAAACAAATGGAGGGTTAAAAATTTCTTAACACTGTTCAAGCAGCATTTACCGGGAAATTACCCTCTTTGTGGTATTGCAGGGAATACGGGAAACCTGTTCCTTTGTACTAACCACTAAATCATCCGCCATGAAGCTGCTATCCGAATCTGTACGAAACTTCTTCGAGGGTTTTACCTCATTTTATACGGCCTTTTATAAAGAGGTAAAAAAATGGTAAGCTGACGGTTGTCAGTTTTGCTTCTTGAGTTCCCCCGCCAGTTTAAATGTGGCAAAGAGATGGTGGGCTTCATGCAGCAGAAAGAAGTTGGTCCATTGCAGCAGGTGCATACTGCCAAAAGCAGGATGAATACCTTTCTTTTCAAAATCAGCAGGTTTAAAGGCCAGCATTTCGGCCGTCATTTCTTTGCGTGTGGCCAGCAGGTCCTGCATAATTTCCCTGGTGGATTTACAACAATTATCCAGAAACAACGGATCGCCTTCGGCTGTATACCGGGAAAATTCGGGATTGCCCCCGTCCAGTATTTCTTTTACCCGCTTTATAAATACATGCTGGTAGGTTTGCAGGTGTACAATCGTTTCAAATATTGACCACTTACCGGCTATCACAGTCCGGCGAAGCTGTTCATCGGTGAGGCCATCAATAATATCGACTATTGTTTTATGCTGGTAGTGCAGCCGGGTAGAAATGGAAGAGGGTATCTCCATACAGAAAAGCTGTTTGGTTAATAATAAACTGCATGGCGAGGTGGATAGTTTTCGTCTGTAGGGGCTTGTATTTCTCCTAACGGTTTTCCCAAACCTTGGTTCCTTCGCTGCAATTGGCGCAAATATCAATGTTCTTTCGTCCCTTTAATATCTGCTGCCTGAATTTAGTGTATTCCCCGTTTTTCCAGACCTCTTTGAAGCTTTTTTTCTTTAAGTCGCCTAAACGGTGCTGGGCATCTTTATCAAAACAACAGGGGGCTACCAGGCCATCCCAGGTAATTACGGGATCATGCCATAGCCGCCAGCACTGATTGGCCATTTTACCCTTAAAGGTGTAACCATTATCCGTTTTGC
Organism: uncultured Chitinophaga sp.; assembly: GCA_964386395.1. GTDB lineage: Bacteria > Bacteroidota > Bacteroidia > Chitinophagales > Chitinophagaceae > JJ008. The sequence continues at coordinate 7,071 of CAYLRV010000083.1, read as the reverse complement.
GGTACCTGCTGTATTTATCTGTTTCGGGGATCAGTTGGTTCGGATCGTTTTCGTAATCGTAAATCTGCGCAGTTTTAAACCATACATCATCCACACCCACTTCTTTGGCCAGTTTCTTTACATCTTCTATTTGATGTTCGTTCGGCTTCACTACAAGGAACTGGAACACAACAAAAGGCTTTTTACTGTTGAGTTCCTTTTTCCATTTTACTATATTTTTTGCCCCTTCAATCACTTTATCCAACTTTCCACCTACCCGGTACTGCTGGTAAACCTCCTGTGTGGTACCATCAATAGATATTATCAGCCGGTCAAGCCCGCTTTCGATTGTACGCTTTGCATGTTCATCAGTCAGATAATGGGCATTCGTAGATGTGGCCGTATATATCTTTCTCTCCGATGCATATTGAACCATATCCAAAAATGCCGGGTTGAGGTAAGGCTCGCCCTGGAAATAAAATACCAAATACCATAGCTCTTTGTACAGCTGGTCGATAGTTTCACGGAAAAAATCCTTTTGCAGCATCCCGGTAGGTCTTGTAAAAGCACGGAGCCCGCTGGGACATTCGGGACAACGGAGGTTGCAGGAGGTTGTTGGCTCAAATGATACGGAGATTGGATAACCCCATTGTACCGGTCTTTTAGTCCACTTACTGATATAGTAACTGGACAAGACTTTCATACCATTCCAGGCACGGCGAAATGTAAGTTTGGATAAAAGATTAGCTGTATCTCTCCTGTTGTACTGACCCATCCCCACAAAGGTAGGCAGCAGACAATTAAGGCAACAAAAAAGCCCAACCATAGGGTACGGCGGGCTTTTTGTAATCATCCATCCTTGTTGTGTCCAATCAGTCGTTTAGTATTTTCGAGTGAAGCAGGTAATCCTGGTTGGGGTGATAGACAAACAAACAGGTTCCGTTCTTCACAATATTGATAATATTGGCCGATTCTTTTTGGGGTACGGCCGGGCACCCATAACTGCGGCCCATCATGATACCTTTTTTTGCACGGGCTGCATCCACATATTCTGCACCATGTATCACGATGCTGCGATCGTATGCATTTGTATTATAGCCCTGATCCACTCCATGCATACGTAATGACAAGCCATGATCCCCTATATATGTTTGCCCGGTAACATAAAAGCCAAGGCTGCTTTGCAGTGACTCATGCACGTTAGAAAACTTTGCTGCATATTCACCGCCTGAGTTTTTTCCATGGGCCACCCAGGTATTGATCAGCAGTTTATTTTGCTCTATATCTATTATATACAGCCGCTTATTTTTTGAAGACTGGCTGAAATCGCATATTGATAAATAACGGCTGCGTGTTACTTTCTTTTGATCACACAGTTTCTTATACCCGCTGTATGCATATTCAAATGCTTTAACGGACAGGCCGTATTGCTCCAGGCATAAATCATTATACAGGGATACATTATCGTAACTAAGCGATGCGGATTGCATTTCCCGAACCTCCATAGCCGGAAGCTCGCCACCAGCATAAGGCTGGCTGGAAGGAATTACTGTAAACGAAGTACACAGTAATCCCATGGATATTGGAATCAATAGGTTTCTCACTCAGGGTACGGTTTTTCTTACAGCAGCTTTACTTCGTAGTAAATACTGCCGGTGGACTTTTAAAACGAAAGCCGATGCCAAAATATTATGCAAAGGTTAAATCTGCAAGCAATAAATTATTGTTTTTTAATTTATTACGAATAAGTACGCAACAGGTATATGTGTTTAACGTGGGAAACTACGCAGACACAGTATAAATACGGAGCTGCAGCAAGTGTAGTAGTTCAGTTTAGTTTTCCATTACATCCTCGTGTACTTCCCGTTGTTTATGGATAAACTCGTTGGAATATATACGCAGCAATAATATAAATAAGGAAATAAGCAGCGGGCCAAATATGAGCCCGATAAAGCCAAATAAATTCAACCCTATTATAACACCGAAGACAGTAGTGAGGGGGTGCACATCACCCAGCTTACGCAGTAAGGTGAAGCGCAGCACATTATCCACGGTACCAATAATACCAAATCCAAATACCAGCATGGCTATGCCCTGTCCTGTTTTATCGGCTGCAAAAAATATGATCGCCAATGGTATGTATGCCAGTGCAGCGCCAATAACGGGAAGCATGGCAGCAATACAGGTTACGCCAAACCAAAAGAAAGGTTCTTTTACACCAATAATTAAATACCCAATGAGCCCGACCACACCCTGTGCAAATGCTATCAGCGGAATACCGATAGCATTTGACACAACCATGGTGTTTACTTCTTTTCCTATTTTATCTACGTTCTCATCCTTCAATGGTATGTATTCATACAGCGCTTTCTCCATACTGCGTCCATTGACCAGCATAAAATACAGGATGAAGTACATGAAAAATATTGTGGTGAGTGTATTGAACGTTGCGCCCAATATTTTCGGCAGGCTTTGTGCAATAACATTCCCCACCTTGTTAATATTTTCATTGCTGGCAATGGTGATATCAAATTTCTGCTCCAGGTTAGCCACTACTTTTTTCAATGCTTCCGTAAGCTCGGCTGAGTGCTGGATGGCATAACTCACTTTTGATGAAAGCATGTTGGCCAGCAACCCTACGGGCAGCAGTATGATAATTATAGAGATTAGCATAAGCAAGGCAGCAGCCCCGCCCTTTCTCCATTTTTTCTTCAGCATGAAATAAAACATCCACTTGCGCAGCAGAATGTACAGGGTAATGGCCCCAAGTACGGCCGGCACGAATGAAGCCAGTTGCAGGAATAACAATATGCCCAGCAACAGGATTAGAATGATAAAGAATGTTTGCCTGACCCGGTTTTGGCTGATTACATCACGCATAGCATATTAAATATAAGCATTTGTTATACCTCCACCGTTTTCCATTTCCCCTTTTTGAAATAGAAATAGGCTGCGATTGCCATCAGTGTTTCAGCAACAGGAATAGCGATAAACGCCCCTGTAATACCCATATTAAATCCTTTCACCAGCAAATAAGCGAATGGAATCTGAAATAGCCAGAAGCCTGCAAAGTTGATCCAGGTAGGTGTTTTTGTATCGCCTGCGCCATTCAGGGCCTGCACCATTACCATACCAATACCGTAAAACACATACCCTGTACCAATAATGCGAAGAGCTTGTGCGCCATAATCCATTACTACCGGATTATTGGTGAATATAGATACAATAGGCCGGGCGAATATGACAAACAGCAGCATGACAAATGACATGAAAATGGCATTGTATTTTGTTGCCAGCAATACACTTTGTTCGGCCCTGTCTGGCCGCTTAGCACCCAGGTTTTGTCCCACCAATGCTGCCGCCGCATTGCTCAATCCCCAGGCAGGCAGAATAAAGAACACAACGTTTCGCATAGCCACCTGGTAACCAGCACTCGCTTCTTTACCGCCTGTTTCTGCTACCAGTCTTGTTAATACAATCCAGCTGCCCGATGCCATAAAGAACTGAAATATGGCTGGCCAGGATATACCAAAGATTGCTTTTGATAATGGCCAGTCCCATTTAAAATGTGACCGCCTGATTTTTATTACACCGCTCTTGCCAAATAAATGCCAACACTGGTACAGCACACCTGCACCACGACCTATTACCGTGGCAATGGCTGCGCCTTCCAATCCCAGTTCGGGAAAAGGGCCATACCCATTGATAAGTGTGGGACAAAGAACAATATTAATACCGCTGGCTATCCACAGACTGCGCATGGCGATAGCGGCATCACCGGCCCCGCGGAATATACCATTGATAAGAAATAACAGGATAATAACCATGCTGCCACCGAGCATAATCCGGGCAAATGTGGTTCCTTCGGCTATTACTTCTTTATCGGCTTTCATCATCGCCAGTATATCGGGTGCAAATACAATCCCCGCCACACTGATGATGACAGTTATAACCATCGCTATTAAAATCGATTGAGCCCCTGCATGGGCTGCTGCCTCTTTATTTTTTTCGCCGATACGGCGTGATACCATAGCGGTAGCACCCGTACTCAGTCCTATTGCCACGGTATAAACAATAGTGATAACCGATTCCGTAAGGCCTACCGTTTGAATGGCATTAGGGCCCAGTTTGCCTACGAAAAACATATCTACTACTGCGAATACGCTTTCGAGGCTGAGTTCAAGAATCATAGGGACAGCGAGCAGCACGATGGCCGTACGGATACTGCCCTGCGTATAATCGTATTCGCCGCCCCGCAGCGATTGCTTGACTAATGCTATAAAACGGGACAGCTTATTTGTATAAGTTGGTTGCGACATGGTTTGTTGCTATTAAAATTAAAGTAAACTGAATATGAATAATTTCAGCCGCAGGCTGATAAGTTAAAAACAGTAAAACAGACCTTAGCCGTGATGGCTTACAATGGGGGCAGGTCTTAACAGATTTTCATATTCTTTTGTATGAAGTGCAAAGGTAGGCGGATTTTTCAACATGAGGGACCGCATATTTTCATTTTAGAACAAGCTAAGCTGCGGGCTGGTAGTTTGGTGCTGGAACTTGTTCTTCCTGCTTTTCACGGCCAGGTTTGCTATTACTGGTTTTTCATTGGACTGCACCGTATAAATGGCTGATGCTTCATACCGCGAAGCCACTACAATTTTTGTATCGCCGGCATGCGGTGCAAACAATTGCTCTACCAGTTCAGGCCGGTTGTTATTTTTAGAAAGGTGGGACAGTATCAGTAGCTGTAGCCGCGGCGACTTATACTGCCGGAACAAATCAAGTGCCTGGTGATTGGAAAGATGGCCTTCATCACCACTTATCCTTCTTTTTAAATGATAAGGGTAGCTGCCGCTCTCCAGCATTTGCGGGCAGTAGTTTGATTCCAGGAATACCGCATCACACTGACTGAAATATTTCAACACCTGCTTACAGGCAAAGCCGATATCGGTTATAACTCCCACGGTTGTATTATCATACATAATGATAAAGCTGTATGGATCGGCTGCATCATGTTGTTTTACAAAGGGGATTATACACAGGCCACCAATCTGTATCCTATCCTTTTTACTGAAATGCCGGGTGAGTTCGGGCAGTAAGGGTATATGACTGTTGCGGTGAGTGGCGTCAGTTATATAAACGGGTAACTGAAATTTTTTGGAAAGGCCTGGCACCCCGGTAATATGATCGCTATGCTCATGCGATACAAGGATCGCTTTCACCTTATCCATGGACAGATTTAGCTGCCTCATTCTTCTTTCCGTTTCCCGGCAGCTCAATCCTGCATCCACGAGTATGGCTTCTTCCTCATTGGCTATATAATAGCAATTGGCATTACTACCCGAATTGATGGATGCGATATACAGCGGCATAGCTGTCAAAATTAGTCATTACTGTCTGTTCGCCCGTCTCAATTAAAAAACCCACCCTGTATGATGACAGGATGGGTTTTGCTTATAATCGGATGAATGTGTTATGGGTGATACACGACTACACGTTTCGACGCCAGTTCCACATTACTGCTGTTCACCACTTTCACAATGTATACACCAGCCGGTACACTACCCAGGTTCACTACGATGTTGCTGTATGCGATACCGAGGGTGAGCGCCTGCGAGTACACTACCTGGCCTAATGGGTTATACACTTTCACCGTAGCTGCTTCACCGGTTTGGTTATAGAAGCGTACGTTAAATGTACCTGTATTTGGTACAGGATAAACCCAAAGCTGGCTGGATGCCATGGCTGTAATATTCAGCGTTGCTGAAGCTGTAGTACAACCATTTGGATCTGTATATGTAGCCTGGTAAAGGCCAATACCGTTTACATTAATCGGGCCGAGTGTACTGCCTGTTGCACCGGTTATCGTGCTGCCATTGAGCGTCCATACAAACGTACCACCTGGCGGGTTCACCGTTGCAGTGATGCTGGTTGTTTGATTTGGTAACAAGGCAGCCAGCGGGTTTGCATTGAGTGATATACTTGGCAGCGGGTTCACTGTCAGTGTAGCAGGGTTAGAGAAGATTGTTGTACACAATCCTGTTATTCTTACCCTGAATGTATTGGTGTTCATGGCCTGGGTTACAGCATTTATAGTAAAGCTGCTGGCTGTAGCGCCTGTCACATCCACCCATGCTGTACCATTCCACTGCTGCCATTGGTAAGCCAGTGGTCCGTTTGCATTTGGAGTTGTGATAGCCGCTACACTGAATGTTGCATTCTGGCCTACGCACACCGCACGGTTTTGCGGTTGTGCAGTAATGGTTGGCAATTGTGCATCCAGTACAGTTACAGTAAACGTACAAGTGCTGCTGTTTCCGCAAGCATCTGTAGCTGTAGAAGTAACAGTTGTCGTTCCGAGCTGGAATACACTGCCGCTTGCAGGGCTGCTTACAATAGTTACAGCGCCACCGCAGTTGTCTGTAGCTGTTACGGTGAAGTTCACTACTGCTGTACAGCTGCCTACAGGTGTTGTTACTGTTATGTTAGCAGGACAAGTTATTACTGGTGCAGTCTGGTCATTAACTGTGATTGTTTGTGTACAGGTAGAACTGTTACCACAAGCATCTGTCGCACGGTATGTACGTGTTACGGTAAACCTGTTTGGACAGGTCTGGTTGCTGATAACATCGCCTACATGTACGATGGTGATGGCACCACCACAGTTATCCGTTGCTGTTACTAAAGCAATGTTCGGAGCCGGTACGGCTGAAGCACAGCTTAC
>CAYLRV010000083.1:0-358 GCA_964386395.1 uncultured Chitinophaga sp. | reverse complement strand
GCTGTCTGGTCGTTCACCGTAATTATCTGTGTACATTCTGCGAAGTTGCCGCACGCATCTGTTGCACGGTATGTTCTTGTCACCGTAAACCTGTTTGGACATGTTTGGTTACTGATGACATCACCCACATGTGTTACTGTTACAGTACCACCGCAGTTGTCGCTTACACCGGTTACAGAAGCAATATTTGCAGCCGGTACAGCTGAAGCACAGCTCACTGTTACAGGAGCAGGGCAAGTCAGTACTGGTGGTGTTTGATCATTCACCGTGATGATTTGTGTACAATCAGCAAAGTTGCCGCAGGCATCTGTGGCACGGTAGGTACGTGTTACCGTAAACCTGTTCAGACAGGTCTGGT
>CAYLRV010000082.1:0-9682 GCA_964386395.1 uncultured Chitinophaga sp. | reverse complement strand
ACTCCTACATACAGACCGTGGTTCATAACCCGCTGATTGAACGAGATGAACTTCGCCGCACAAGGGGATCGCTGGGTTATACCTATGCACCAACGCTGAAACCATTCGAGCCTTTCAGAAAACTCATTAAATCAAAATCACCCTGGTGGGCACTGATAAAGGATTTTAACATCAATCCTGCGCCAAACAATATATCATTCAAGGCAGATGTATTGCGCCAGTTTGGCGCATTGCGTCCACGCAATATTGGTGGTGGCCCGTACAAAGTGCCGGAGTCATATAATAAGTACTTTACGTTTGATCGCTATTATATATTACAATGGAACCTGACCCGCTCTATCAGCATTGACTATAATGCCACCAACTGGGCAAGGGTTGATGAGCCGTTTGGCCGTATTGATACAAAAGAGAAAAAAGACTCCGTACGTAACAACCTGTTCAAAGGCGGACGGAACACCCGTTTTGCACAGGATGTAACGGTAAATTACAATGTACCTACCAGTAAAATTCCATTGCTTGACTGGACAAATATCCGTGCCAGCTATAATACCAAGTACAACTGGCTAGCGTCGTCTTTATTACCAGAAGCAAGGCTGCTGGGCAATACACTCTCTAACACACAAACGAAAACCATCAACGGCGAGTTTAAATTTGAAGAACTGTATAATAAGTGGAGACTGCTGCGTGCAGCCAATATGCCAACCATCCGTACGAATAATACCAACACTAATAACCAGCCCGGTGCTGGCGATAGTAAGGATGGAAAGGATAATAAGAAAGGAGGTAAAGGCAATAGGAAAGACAAAGTGCAGGATGGTGGTGTAAATACCAACCAGCCAATACCCGGCCTTAATGATGGCCCACGCTTCCGGTATGATACGATCCGCAACAAAGCCGGTAAAATCATTAAGATCAAGAAGAAGAAAATCAAAAGAGTGAAATTGCCGAAGCAGGCCAAACCATTGCCTGAACTGGGTGGGGTTACTAAAGGCTTCCTTGGACTGGTAACTGCGGTGAAACGTGTGGGTGTTCAGTACACCGAAGATATGGGTACCACGCTGCCGGGTTATATGGACAGCACCCGCCTATTTGGTCAGAACCTGAAGAGTGGTCAGCCGGGCTGGAAATACATATTTGGGTACCAGCCAGACACGAGTTGGATCAACAGTTTTGCAGCTAAAGGATTGTTATCAAGTGATACCTTGGTAACAGCCATGATTCAGCAACGCTATAACCAGCGGCTGAACCTGACAGCACAGGTAACACCGTTCCGCGATTTCAATATTGATTTGAACCTGGATAAAACGTTTGACAAAAACTACAGCGAACTGTACAAGGACACGAGCAAATTCGACAACGTAGGATTTACCCGCCTTACGCCGTATGCTGCCGGTAGTTTCAATATCAGTTATATAGCGTTCCAGACATTGTTTGAAAAATTTGATCCGAATGTAATATCGGAAACCTTCAAAACATTTGAAGCGAACAGGGCCATACTTTCCCAGCGACTGAAAGTACTGAACCCGTATGCAGCAGGTAATGGTACTACGCCTGACGGGTATGTACAGGGCTATGGCCGTTATGCGCAGGATGTGGTAATACCAGCATTCCTCGCAGCGTATACCAAGAAAGATCCAATGTCGATCAGCCTGCTGAAGAATAATAACCCGAACCTGCGGGCCAATCCGTTCTCTGGTTTGAAAGCAAAACCAAACTGGACACTAACCTACAATGGCCTTTCCCGTATTCCGGGGCTGGATAAGATATTCACCAACTTCACGCTGCGTCATGGCTATCACAGTACACTTAGCATGAACAGCTTTAATACAGCCTTGTTGTTTGTGGACAGGTTCCGTGTAGGTTATCCTGAATTTGTTGATCCGCTTACGGGCAACTATATTCCTTATTTCCTGGTGCCGAACATTACCATACAGGAAGCATTTGATCCGCTGATAGCAATGGATATGACGTTCACCAACCAGATTTCAACCGGGTTTGAATTTAAGAAAAGCCGTCAGCTCAGCCTGAGCCTCATTGACTACCAGCTGGCAGAGAACCAATCTACAGAGGTTACCTTCAATTTCAACTGGAGAAGAAAAGGCTTGCCGCTGATTAAGAAGCTGCCGTTTATGAAAGGCGATATGGACAATGATGTAACGGTGCGTATGGAGTTCAGCCTGCGTGATGATGCTACGGCCAACAGCAAACTGGACCAGGGTACATCTTTTGGTACAGCCGGTCAGAAAGTAATACGCATTGCACCATCCATTGACTATGTGGTGAACAACCGGGTGAGCATGAAATTCTATTTTGAACAAAACCGTACGATACCAAAAATCAGTAATGCTTTCCCGATAACGAATACCCGTGCAGGTATACAGGTAAGGGTGTCGCTGTCGCAATAATAAGTTATTAAGGTCGTTGAAATAGAAAGCTGCTTTGTATGAGGCAGCTTTTTTATTGCGTATGTATAAAGCTGGGCCGCTGCATCTGTAAAGAAAGCTATCCTGATATGCAAAGCCTGTATACAAATTTCATTGCGATTATAACATTTGTATTATTCAGCAATCAATTGTATTCTCAAAAAGCAGAAATCAACCTGATTGTTTCTGTTGATGATCAAATTCCCATTTCCGGAATTGATAGAGATATGCTATTGCTTTTAGAAGATAAAACTGGGTTTGTAGATACAGTGCAAGTACAATATTCGCCTGGCGCACTTTTGATTGATTCCTTAGTTTATAAAGATATACTTGCGCTAAAGTATCCAAAATCCAGGTTCTTAATTATTCATAGAGTAATGAATAGGCAATATGAAGTCGAGATTAAATCTTACTCCGTAAGTCTCCCCAAGGATTGGGTGATTTTAAATCCTATTATTTTCAGCATATTTAATATGGATAAAAAACGAAACAGGAAAAAGTACCAGTCCAAAAAGAAGTATGTGTATGAGATCGAGAGTAATGCATTTACATCTTTGCCTATCTATTAATAGATTAGAAGCCTTGATATTTTCTTCCTACCTGTGGCTCTCATAACTCTTCCCAACCAATGTGTCATATGGCCTTGTGCGCAAGGGCTGTGGCACTCGCCATTCAATATTAGGTGACCCAAATAACGTCGATTCCACCCTGCCTGTAAGGCCGGCCGGGCGGTGAGACTACGGCTGCGAAGGTGTAAGTATGATGACTCGGGCGGGAATGAACTAAATTTTATATTTGTTACTTTTGCAAACTAAAATTTTCATTTTGGGAATAAGTAAGAAATTAGAAGAACGTTGTCAGGGGCTTTGCGAGCTTTGTAATAATTTGCCGGCGACGCACGAGTATACTGTAAGCCCTAAAAAGGATGATCAAATAGAAAATCAAGTAGCTTTATGTGATACCTGCCTGATTGCAAGCGATAAAAAAGACGAAGGTGACTACTGGCGATGCCTGGAAGGAAGTATTTGGAATCAAGAACCGAGCGTTCAGGCATTGAGCTATCGTCTGCTGCAAATTTACAAAGATAAAGAGTGGGCAAATAATGTTCTGTCATCTGTAGAAGTTGATGAAAATATTGTCCAATGGGGAATGAGCGCTTTTGATGTGATAGATACGCATAAAGACACTTTTGGTAATACACTTGAGAACGGAGACACAGTTGTTTTGACACAAGGATTAAACGTAAAAGGTACAAATTTCACAGCCGCTAAGGGAACTATTGTAAAACGTATCCGTTTAGTCTCAAATAATACGGAGCAAATTGAAGGTAAGATTAATGAACAGACGATTGTAATTCTTACCAAGTTCGTAAAGAAAGGCTAGGATGCATTCAATCCGCTCATAGAGAATAGGCATCATTCCCAGTCGAGTTCCATCCTACTACCTCCCAGGCGATGTGTTATATGGCCTTGTGCGCAAGGGCTGTGGCACTCCCCGTTCAACGGGAGGTATTCAGCCATTAGTGTACAACGCCGAGTCCACCCTGCACACAAGGCCAGGCTGTGAGACTACGGCTGTGAAGTTGTAAGTTTATTTCGGTGTGGTCAGGGAATCTTGCTTCCCAGGCGATGTGTCAGATAGCCTTGTGCGCATGGGCTGTGGCACTCGCCGTTCATCAGTAGGGATTCACCCGTTAATGGACAACGCCGAGTCCAGTCCGCACACAAGGCCAGGCCGTGAGACTACCGCTGTGAAGTTGCAGGTTTATTTCGGTGTGGTCAGGGAATCTTGCTTCCCAGGCGATGTGTCAGATAGCCTTGTGCGCATGGGCTGTGGCACTCGCCGTTCATCAGTAGAGAATCTGTAAATTAGCATATGCCTGTCAAGCGACTTATAACTGAACCTGATGGAGTTTACTTTATCACCTTCACTTGTCATCAATGGAAGCCATTGATAGACCTGACAGGTGGCTATGATTTAATTTATAACTGGTTCGATCATTTAAAGCGTAAAGGTCATTATATAGTGGGTTATGTTATTATGCCCAATCATGTTCATGCTTTAATCGCTTTCAGTAATAGCAATCAGACTATCAACACAATAGTGGGGAACGGCAAAAGATTTATAGCGTATGAAATTGTAAAACGGTTAAAGGAATTAAATCAGAAGGAACTGTTGCACCAGTTACATTTATCAGTAGAAGCCAAAGACCTGGAAAGAAATAAAAAACATGAAGTATGGGAAGATTCGTTCGACTGGAAGGAATGCCGAACGAATAAGTATATGCAGCAGAAACTTGACTATATGCACGATAATCCGTGCAAAGGGAAATGGGACTTGGCGCTTGCACCCGTCTATTATTTACATAGTTCAGCAAAGTTTTATATTACGGGAGAACAGGGAATTTACACGGTATTAAGTTATGCGGAACTGGCCGATATTGATTTGACCAAGCCGTTATTGAACAATGCCGAGTCCACTCCGCACACAAGGCCAGGCGGTGAGACTACGGCTGTGAAGTGATGAGGTTGGAGACTCGGGTGGGCATATAGTAAACTTTTTAAGTATGAAGGCTACAATTATTTTTTTCGTTTCCATCTTTATAATAAATGGAAGTTTAAATGCCCAGACTAACAAGCCTGATGTGAATGTAGCTCTTATCGGGAGTCAAAAATCCTACAGAGCTTCAATTTACAATAACCAGGATAGTATCTTGTATTTTATTACTTGCCGGATGTTGGAACCGAGTGACTATCGGACGGATACTTTAATTCTACTGGCTCCAGCGGATTCGGATGACAAAAACAGGTATCACTACTGTCCACAGATTACAAGTGAAAACTTAAGAATGTCCAGAGAAGGGCTCGCCTATGAGGCGATAGCAATTATGCCATATCAAACAAAATCCTTTGATTTTAATGTCCTAAAAGGAACAAACGAGAAACTGTTTTTCATCGACTACTTTTATCTGGATTGCTATGACCATAACGCTTTTAAGAATGAAATGTCAGATCCCGGATGGTTCGTTAAGTATAATAGGAAAAGGGTTGAAGTCATGTTTTAGTCAAGGAGAGCAATTCTTTTCTTCCCAAATGACCCTTTCACGGTATTACCCAGGCGAAGTGTCAGATGGCTTAGTGCGCAAGGGCTGTGGCACTCGCCGTTTATCAGCAGGGATTCAGCCATTAGTGAACAACGCCGAGTCCACCCTGCCCGCAAGGCCCCGCGGTGACAATACGGCTGCAAAGTTGTAGGTTTGAAGACTCGCCCGGGACGAGATCCCCGCAAAACATGTAGCTGAAAATAGTAGGTATTAGTATAGTACACTGCCTCTGCGATGCCTATAATACGCCTATAATTGGCCTGTAATACGCCTATAACTCAGATCGCCTACACCAACCCCTCATCCGCAAAACTGAAAAAGCCCTGGTCGCTTATTATAACATGATCGAGAACGGATATGTCTAAATAACGGGCAGCAATTTTTATTCTTTCTGTCAGTTGTTCATCGGCACGGCTGGGCTTCAGGCTGCCCGAAGGGTGATTGTGACAAAGCACAATATTCACCGCATCATGCTCTAATGCTTTGCGCAAAATGATCCGTGGATCGGCAATGGTGCCGGTAATACCACCCTCACTGATGATTTCAAAATGGTTGACCTTATTGGAACGGTTTAAGAATAAAACGGCAAATACTTCATGCCGGTAATCAGCAAACTTGGCCTGGAAAAAACGGGCAATATCCCTGCTGCTGTTGATGGATTGTTTGTCCAAAGGGCCTTCCACCTGCCTGCGGCGGCCAATTTCCAGTGCGGCCGCAATCGTAATGGCTTTTGCTTCGCCAATACCTTTAATGCGGGTCAGCTCTTTCAGGCTCAGCTTACCCAGCTCTGCCAGGTTATCCTTGCCCAGCCGCAGCACATCCTTGGCCACTTCCACGGCGGATTTTTCCCGTGTGCCTTTATTGATTAAAATGGCCAGAAGCTCCGAATCGCTCAATGATTCAGGCCCCTTCAATCGTAGTTTTTCCCTGGGCTGATCGTCTTTTGCCCAGTCTTTAATTGAGTACTTGTGCTCTTGCATGAAGCAAGGTTAGCCAATAATTTTATGGTCAGAAGAATGATTCGACGAAAGCCGCCGCCAGCCCGATTGACCAGAGAGGTATAACCAATATCTGAACACGAAAAAACCAACACATGCGATCCAAATCCATTTCTCCCGTAGGTTCACTGCATCCCATCCTGTTTATGGCCGGTATGTATATCATCGCTCTTTTCCTCGCCATCTTTATCTGCTCTACGCTGTTTTACAGTTGCAATACCAGTTCGGCGTCTTCTGCCCGTATAGAAAAGCAAAGGACCCCGCAAATACCAGAAGGCGGACAGCATACTGTTGCCTTACGCTAAATAAGTAACGTCAGTACCATAGTTTTTTTGCAAAGCAGGAGGCGAAGTATTTATCTTCGCCGCTCCGGAGAAAGGCCTTCGGTATTCAATAAAACTGCCATGCAATCTGCCAAAATTTTCGCCGGTACAGGCTCACAACAACTGGCCGAGCAAATCTGTAAACAGTATGGTACCCGGCTGGGTAAAGTAAATATCCAGAAGTTCAGCGACGGGGAAATCTGCCCCATCTTCCTGGAAAGTGTCCGTGGCGATTATGTTTTCCTGGTGCAGAGCACATTTGCCCCAACAGACAACCTCATGGAACTGCTCCTGATGATTGATGCAGCCCGCCGTGCCTCTGCCTACAAAATCATCGCCGTTATGCCTTACTACGGCTATTCCCGCCAGGACCGGAAAGACAAACCCAGGGTGGCAATAGGTAGCAAGCTGGTAGCCAATATGTTAGTGGCGGCAGGGGCCGACAGGGTGATTACCATGGACCTTCATGCCCCGCAAATCCAGGGCTATTTCGATATACCGGTTGACCACCTGGACAGCCATGCCGTTTTTATCCCTTATATCTCCAATCTACGGTTGGAAAACCTTACCTTTGCGGCCCCCGACGTAGGAGCTACCAACCGCATCAGGGAAATAGCCAGCTACTTCAACGCCGAAATGGTGATTTGTGATAAGCACAGGAAGCGGGCGAACGAAATAGCGAGCATGGTAGTAATAGGGGATGTAACCGACCGGGATGTGGTGCTGATTGATGATATCTGTGATACGGGAGGTACGTTGGCAAAAAGCGCAGGTCTTTTAAAAGAAAAAGGGGCAAGAAGTGTGAGGGCTTTAATAACCCACCCGGTACTGAGTGGAAAAGCATACGAGAATATTGAAAACAGTGTGCTGGAAGAATTAGTGGTTTGTGATACGATACCGGTGCGGAAAGAAAGCCAGAAGATTAAAGTGCTGAGTGTAGCCGAACTTTTTGCCGTAGCTATCCGCAATGCGTATGAGAATAAGAGTATAACAAGCCTCTTCATTCACTCGCAGCGAAGGGATAAATAAAACCCCTGTCCCCAAAAGGGGGATTGTATCGGTGAACTAAATTTTGACAGTAAGTATTTTTTATTAATAACAGACTCCATTTCCAGGAGAGTTTTAAAACTCCCCTTCAGGGGATGGGGGCAAAACAACAAACATGAAAACAGTTACTATCGAAGGTAACCTGAGGACCGGATTCGGGAAGTCAGCCACCCGGCAACTCCGCTCTCAGGAGATGGTGCCCGGTGTAATCTATGGCGGTGCACAGGAAATTAGCTTTTATGCCCCAGCAGCTTCTTTTAAGAAACTGGTTTACACAGCCAGCTTCCAGATTGCTGAAGTAAGCATAGATGGCAAGGTTTACAAAACAATCCTGAAAGATCTTCAGTTCGACAAAATCACTGACGCATTAACGCATGTGGATTTGCTGGAACTGGTAGATGACAAAAAGGTGATTGCAAACATCCCTATCAAATTCACCGGTACGTCTAAAGGTGTGAAAGATGGCGGTAAGTTTGTATCTAAAATCAATTCGCTGAAGGTTAAAACTTACCCGAAGCACCTGAAAGAACAAATTGAAGTTCCTATTGATACACTGGAACTGAATGGTAATATCCGTGTGGAAGATGTGGTGGCAGAGAATTTTGAAATCCTGAACTCCCCACGTATTCCTATCGCATCAGTGGTACTGACAAGGCAACTGAAGCAGGAAGAAGCTGCTGCACCTGCTGCGAAAGCCGCTGCACCTGCTGCGAAAGCTGCTGCACCCGCAGCCGCTGCAAAAAAATAATTTCTTTCAAAAAAGAATGCAAACCCGTATCATTGATACGGGTTTTTTTATACCATCATTATGAAATACCTGATAGCAGGACTGGGAAATATTGGAAACGAATATGCACACACACGCCACAATATCGGCTTTGATGTGGTGAATGCATTTGTGATAAAGCATGGTGGCAGCTTTGCTACCGGGCGGCTGGCCTATACGGCGACTGTAAAATGGAAGGGCAAGACGTTTATTTGTATTTGTCCCACCACCTATATGAACCTGAGCGGTAAAGCCATTAAATACTGGATGGACAAGGAAAACATAGCAGCGGAAAACCTGCTGGTGATACTGGACGATCTTGCCTTGCCACTCAGCAAACTCCGCATACGGCCCGGCGGCAGTGATGCAGGGCATAACGGACTGAAGAGTATCCAGGAGTCGCTGCAAAGCTCCGTATACCCGCGGATGCGCTTTGGTATCGGCAACGATTATCCGAAAGGCATGCAGGCCGAATTTGTGCTGGGCAAATGGAAAACGGAAGAAGAACCCCTTGTGAAACTGAAAATAGAGAAAGCGGCAGAAGCGATAGAAATATTTGCAGCACAAGGCATTGCAGCCGCCATGAACAGTGTAAATAATAAAGAGTTTTCGCTATGATTAATCAGGTTCTTTACATATTTTAGCAGCCCCGCTTGTCTGTGGGAGTACATTCTTAAAATCCAATGGACATATTGAACGCCATGAATATATGGGATGAACAGTCCGCATGTATCCGATGTATTTATAATAAACAGTCACCATGAAGATTTTTTGCGTTGGCCGCAATTATGCAGCGCATGCTAAAGAATTGGGAAATGAAGTGCCGGAAGAACCGGTCATCTTTATGAAACCCAAAAGCGCACTGCTACAGCCGCATACACCATTTTACTATCCTGAGTTTACGAATGAACTGCATTACGAATGCGAACTGGTATTGCGTATCAGCAAAAACGGTAAGTATATCCAGGAAAAGTTTGCCGGTAAATATTACGATGCGATAACCGCTGGTATAGATTTCACTG
>CAYLRV010000081.1:0-10355 GCA_964386395.1 uncultured Chitinophaga sp. | reverse complement strand
AAACCATAATTTGGTGTATCCAATTTATCCCAGGCCACCAAGCGCAGGTTGTGCACCATATTACCACTGCCGATGATCAGCACACCTTTCTTGCGCAGCGCAGCCAGTTCCTTTGCCAGTTCATAATGATAAGCAGCAGGTTTGCTGTAATCAATACTCAATTGCAATACAGGTATCGCAGCATCGGGGTACATACGGCGCAGCACCGTCCATGCACCATGGTCGAGGCCCCAGTCATGATCGAGCCCTATACTGGTTGACTTCACCAGCTCTTTTGTTTCCTGCGCCAGTACACTGTTGCCGGGTACATTATACTGCACATCAAACAGCTCCTGCGGAAAACCACCAAAGTCATGAATAGTACGTGGCTTGTCCATAGCTGTTACAAATGTGCCTTTGGTCAGCCAGTGGGCAGATATGACCAGGATGGCTTTTGGTGCAGGCAATTCTTTACCCGCTTTCACCCATTGCTCGCTGAACGGATTATTCTCAATACCATTCATAGGCGAGCCGTGTCCTACAAATAATACCGGCATTGTTTCATCCTGCTCTCCCAACTCGTTATTGAGCCAGTTAAGTGCGGTTATTGTTCCCATGGTGAGTATCCCTCCTGTTATGCTGTTAAGGAATTGCTTTCGTTGCATAAAATAAAGGTACAAAATTATCTCAGTGTTTAAACATTGAAATAATAGGTTTAACACTCTGCTGATAGCTGCTTTTTAGTACCTTTTCAAGGCAAACCAGGTGTATGGCAAAGAAACTTAACCCCGCTAAGGTAACAACCACCCATCCCCTTACGGGCAGCCAGTTTACCATTGCTGCCGAAATTTATGAACCTATCAAAGCGGCTATTCTGCAAAGCCTGAAAGGCAGTGAAGGAAAACCATTTACCGAACTGAGTAATGATGTGGTAAAAATTATCAAAAAGAAAATGCCTGACTTCAGTAAGTCAATTCCCTGGTACACTATTTCTATTCGCCTGGATTTGGAAACAAAAGGTGTCGTAGAAACATTTACACAGAAAGGGAAAAAGCTGAACAGGCTGGCCGCTAAGGTTGCGAAATAAGAAACTATTAATGATCATGGCTGTTTATTAAAGCGTAGCTGCGTAAATTTGTTATTCTTAGTTCGAATCAAATTCAAAAAC
Source organism: uncultured Chitinophaga sp. (assembly GCA_964386395.1). Lineage (GTDB taxonomy): Bacteria > Bacteroidota > Bacteroidia > Chitinophagales > Chitinophagaceae > JJ008. The sequence continues at coordinate 9,208 of CAYLRV010000081.1, read as the reverse complement.
CTAAATATTTTTTTATGGCATTTAGTTTAGCCCCGCTTCCATATGCACACGATGCGCTGGAACCATACATTGATACACTCACCATGCAAATACACCATGGCAAACACCACCAGGCCTATGTAGATAACCTGAACAAAGCCGTAGCCGGAACAGACAATGAAGGCAAATCGCTGGAAGAATTAGTGGAAAAAGCTGGCACCATCAGTCCCGCGGTACGCAATAATGGTGGTGGCCACTGGAACCATACTTTTTTCTGGGAGAGCCTGAAACCAGCTGGTAATACTGATGCAGTGAATGCACCATCCGGCAAACTGGCAGATGCGATTAATGAAGCCTTCGAATCTTTCGATGCATTCAAAGAAAAATTCGCCAATGCAGGTATGACCCGCTTTGGCAGCGGCTGGGCATGGCTGATTAAAGATAAGGATGGCAAACTGGCTATCAGCTCCACGCCCAACCAGGACAACCCATTGATGGACGTGGCCGAAGTAAAAGGCACACCATTGCTGGGCTGCGATGTATGGGAACATGCTTATTACTTAAAATACCAGAATAAGCGGGCAGACTACCTTACTGCATTCTGGCATGTAGTAAACTGGGATAAAGTGGCGGCACGTTTCTGATACCAATAATATTGATATAAAAAGCCCCGCAAGTTGATATTGCGGGGCTTTTATATTATTTGAAGCTTTTGCTTATTTACACTTTGCCATTACTTCTTCCATTATCTTTTCAGCTTTTTCTTCCATTGCTTTGTCATCTTTTTTGCTTTCATATTTCTTCTCCATTTTTTCAGCAAATGCTTCGGCCTCTTTGCTAAGTTCTTCCATTTCTTTTTTTACTTTCTCATCGTTTTGATCTTTTTTCGCCAGTTGTTGCGCTTTGCAACGGTAATCAGCCATTTTACGTACATCGCTTTCAAAGCCGCCTCCGCCACAGGATGTAAGACTAACTGCTAATGCCAGCGCCATTGCCGGCAGGATCATTTTTTTCATGTTTTGCTTTTTGGTAATTAATTACGGTTTTAGTTTAAGGTGTTCCCTTGTTGGCACAATATACCATTAAAAAGAGATTAACAAAACAGTGGGGAGAATTCTTATTTGGTACTGTTCAGGCGGTTTACCGCTTCCACCCGGTTATTTACATGCAGCTTGTTGTAGATATTTTTCAGGTGCTTCGTCACCGTATGTTTGCTCAATGCAAGTTTATCGGATACTTCCTTCACCGTCAGGCCGGTAGCCAGAAACTGCAATACCTCATTTTCCCGCTCAGACAGCTCAGCCAGCCGTGGCAAGTTTTGTTTTTGCTGAAATGCAGAGATCACTTTTTTAGCTATAAAGCGGCTCATGGGTGCACCACCCTGGTGCAGTTCCTGTAAAGCCTCGATAATTTCCGAAGGCATAGAATCCTTCAGGATATACCCGGTGGCTCCGTTTTTCAGGGCATTAAATATATATTCATTGTCATCATAGAACGAGCAAACCATACATAGCGTATCGGGGATTTGCTGCTTGATAACGGAAATAACATCTACTCCATTTTTTCCGGGAAGCTTTATATCAACGATGGCGATATGTGGCGGATTATGAATAATATGGGGCAATGCACTTTCCGCTGAGGGATAGCAGTACAGTACTTTGAAGTATTCAGAGTTGCTGATAATCGTTTCCAGCCCTTCCCTGTAATCTTTATCGTCTTCTATAATAGAAATGGTGACCAAAGCCCTAAAACCGTTTAATACGACAAGATACAGATTAATGAAGAAGCGAATAAGTGATTTACCGTAATTTATTATAAACAGTAACTAATTTTTAGGGTACTGGATCATAACCACTCCCGCCCCAAGGGTGGCAGCGACTGATCCGGCGCAGGGAAAGCCAGAACCCTTTGAAGACCCCATGCTTTTTAAACGCCTCTGCTGCATAGTGGGAACAAGTTGGCGTATACCGGCATTTAGGCCCCAGCCAGGGAGAAATCACCCATTGGTAAATTTTAATAAGCAGGATGAATGGCAGACTAAGCAGCCGGAGTATTATTTTCATTAGCTATATCCATAAGTTTTTTCATCATCACCTGCATTTTCACTAACAGTTGTTTGTATTCTGGTATCTCTTTTTTGGTGTACACAAAAAACAGATCCATGCCTTTTGCTTTTTGTTCCAGCAATAGCTTCAATCCTGGTTTTTCGGTCCTGTATACTTCACGGATTAAACGCCGGATGCGGTTACGATCTGTGGCTTTTTTAAAATTCTTTTTGCTGGCTACAGCACCGAAGCGCAGCCCTTCGTTTGTAAACTGATAGAACACCCGGAAAGGTGCAAGTGCAATGGTTTGGCCCCCCGCAAAAAGCGCATCAATGGATTTCCGGCTTTTCAGCCTTTCCGTTTTGGAGAGTGTAAACCTTATTTTCACTGTTCGTTTAAAAAACAAAAATAGCCCACAAAGGGGCTATTTAAATATCGGTACCGTTCTGTTATAACAGCTCAGTTATTATTTTAATTTCCTTTCATCAGAAACCGTCAGCTTCTTACGGCCTTTAGCACGGCGGCTGGCCAGCACTTTACGGCCGTTCGCTGTTTGCATTCTTTTACGAAAGCCATGAACAGCTTTACGGCGTTTGCGATGGGGTTGAAATGTACGTTTCATTTTTTTCTCTTTTTTTCCAAGCAGGAATGCTGCTCAAACTTTTTATGAAATGCGGGTCCGGAGAAGAACCCAGGTTTCAAACACGCCGGCAAATCACCACATCTGCCGTTTGTGAAAGGACGGCAAAGGTAGGGGTTTGAGGGCTGAAAATTTAAGGTTTGAGGTTTAAAGTTTTAGGTTTATTAGCGGCCAATGGCATCAGATATCTTAGCCTTTACAAATCAATGTGTTTTGACTGAACAGGCGTACCATAAAATACAGCCGCATGGCTGTCAAAATCGGTAGTGGCATCTGTGGTATAAAACTGCCGGCTGGCCCCGGTTGAGCAGCGGCTGGCTATTTCCGGGTGGCGTTGCAGGTAATTGTCAAGGCTTTCGGCCACTATTTCGCCCTGAGAAATCAATTTGACCCCCATTGGCAGGTATTCTTCTATTTTTTCCCGCATCAGGGGGTAATGGGTGCAGCCCAGTAAAATAGTGTCAATCTTTTCACCTTTCTCAAAAATGTTATTGAGGTTCTTTTTGATAAAATAATCTGCCCCATGACCCATATGCTCATTATTTTCCGCCAGCGGTACCCACATCGGGCAGGCTTCCTGGTACACGGTTAGTTCCGGAAAAAACTTTCCAATCTCCATTGGGTAAGATTCTGAGGCTACTGTACCACTGGTAGCCAGCACACCTACCGATCCGGAGTCTGAAAAATTGCCAATCACTTCTGCGGTTGGCCGTATTACACCGAGCACCCGGTTGGTTGGCGCCAGGCCGGGCAAATCATTTTGCTGGATGGTGCGCAGGGCTTTTGCCGATGCTGTATTACAAGCCAGTATCACCAGCGGGCAGCCCTGTTCAAAAAACCATTTTACACATTCAAGTGTATAGTGGTACACTGTTTCAAAAGATCGGTTGCCATAAGGAGCCCGTGCGTTATCACCAAGGTACAGATAATCATATTGCGGCAGCTTATTTACTATTTCTTTCAAAACAGTAAGTCCGCCATAGCCAGAGTCAAAAACACCGATAGGTCCCTGTTGTTGCATTGAACAAATGTAAGAAGGAGCCGAACAAAAAAGTCCCCCGATAAATCGGGGGACTCAATTTATTTATAGCTGTTCTGCTAATTATTTTGTACCTGCTGGCTTAGCTGGCGCTGGTTTAGTAGCTGCCGGCTTTTCTGGTTCAGGATATTTTATTTTCAGCTCATCAAGGACTGGCCTGAAGAGATTATCGGCATCAGGAGCTACCAGGAATACATCTGTATTCAATACATGGGTATAGCCTTTTTTCTTAGCTACTGCCTGTATAGCATTGTTTGCTTTCTCATAGTAAGGAGCCAGGAACTGTTCTTTCTTTGCCTGCATAATTTGCTGGCCTATTTGCTGAATAGCAGATTCTGCACCACCCAGTTCTTCCTGGTAAGCCTGGATATCTTTCAGGATTAATTCCCGTACAGATTTTGGCTTTGTGGTATCAAGATACTCTTGTTGTTTTTTGATCAGCTCGTCCTGCACGTAGTTTACACGGGGCATTACAGAGTCCGTTACATATTGCTGTGCCAGCACTTGACCAATGGTATCCAGGTTCACTTTGTCCCTTGACAGTTCAGGCATCATCCCTACTACGTTATCAATACGGATGTACCCGATTTTTACCTGTGCATTTGCATTGTCAGCCACTAACATGCCGGCCATCAACGCTACTACGAAAAGAAACTTTCTCATTTTAGATTTGTTTGTGATTGCTTTTATGATACAAAATGGGGCCTTTTAGTTGCCCCTTTTATTTTTTTTAACATCCGGGTCAGAAATTATTTTACGCCCAATTCCCGCAACACGTCGTCACTCTTGTCCAGTTTAGGGTCGGCAAATATAATGGTAATTCCCTCACTTTTGTCGAGTACCAAATCATAGCCACGTCCCGATGCCATGCGCTGTACGGCATTGTAAACCTTGTCCTGGATTGGTTTTATCAGCTCCTGCCTTTTTTTGAACAAATCGCCTTCAAAACCAAAGCGTTTACGCTGCAGATCACGCAGTTCCTTTTCTTTATTGAAAAGCTGGTCTTCCCTTTTTTTCTTCAGTTCATCACTCAGCATGACCTGCTCCGCTTCAAAGTCGCGGTACATTTTATCCAGGTCGGCCTGCCTGGTATCGATATCTTTCTGCCAGGCTGCAGCCACTTCATCCAGCTGTGTTTGTGCCGCTTTGTAGTCTGGTATTTTATCCAGTATATAACGGGTGTCAATAATTACATATTTCTGTGCACCGGCCAGCATAGTGAATGCCATAAACCCGGCAAGGAAAAACAACTTCTTCATAGTGCAAACTTTTTTGATTGGTGTTGTTAAACGATTATTCTGGTTCAAAACCTAACATAAATGTAAACCTTCCGGCGGCTTTAAGACCTTGTCCCGGCTGCAGCCTGTCCAATCCTACTCCATAGTCAAATCCAAGCAAACCAAACATTGGCAGGAAGAAACGCATACCCACACCTACACTGCGGCGCAGTTTGAACGGGTTATAGTCTTTATAGTTATACCATCCGTTGGCTGCTTCAAAGAATGTAAGCGCATAGATGGTACTGCTCGGGTTCGTTACAAACGGGAAGCGCATTTCCAGCTGGTACTTATTGAATATAGTAAAGAACTGGCTGGCACTTTGCTGATCAGGGTTAATGCTTGGATCAGATGACTGGTATACAGGATAACCTCTGTGTGCGATGATATCGTAACCGAGGAGACCGAAGTTATTCGTCAGACCTGCATCACCCACCTGGAAGCGCTCAAATGGTGAGTAGTCGAGTTTGCGGTTGTAGCGGCCCATAAAACCATACTTAGCCGCAATCTTCATTACAAACTGGCGGTTTTTCTCAGCCCCCATTGGTTTACCAATCGGCACATACCATTCGGCATTGAAACGCCATTTATGATATTCCGGGTTTTTATATTTATCCGTAGCAGATTTCTCAATATTCTTATTCAGCAGTGAATATGGCGGGGTAAACTGTACGCTTGCCAGGAAATTAGAACCGCTTCTTGGGAACACCGGATCAAATACGGATGAACGTTGAATACCAATTTTTGCACTGATGTTATTTGACGTACCTGTTTTAAAGTTTGCATCAAATACAGGATAGTTCATCAGTTTATACTGGGTAAAGTTCAGCGTATATACTATACTGAAATAGTCATCAGGCCACTTAAGCTGCTTGCCCAGTGACACCGATATACCGGTTGTTTTCAAATAGTTCGTATCCGATCTTGCCCGGTCGATAGTACCGGTAAACGGATCGAATGCGTTGGAGAATTTACTGCTGTTTAAACCAATCGTAAAGGAGTTTCTTTTTTTACCGCCCAGCCATGGTTCAGTAAACGAGAAATTATAGGAACGATAAGCACGGCCGTTTGACTGTACACGCAGGCTCAGTTTTTGCCCGTCACCGGTTGGCAATGGATCCCAGGACGATTTTTTGAAAATGTTCCGGATTGAAAAGTTATTGAAGGTAACACCCAGGGTACCGGTAAGACCAACACCACCACCCCAACCGGCAGAAAGCTCCAGCTGATCAGATGATTTCTCTTCGAGCTTCCAGTTTATATCCACCGTTCCGTCTTCTGCATTTGGTACCACACCCGGATTAATTGTTTCCTGGTTAAAGAAGTTCAGGTTGGCCAGTTCCCGCTGTGAGCGGATAAGGTCCGTACGGCTGAACAACTCGCCTGGTATAGTTCGTAACTCCCGGCGGATTACATAATCTTTTGTTTTTTCATTTCCTGCTATCGTTACATTCTTAATCCTGGCCTGCGGACCTTCTATGATGCGTATTTCATGATCGATGGTATCATTATACACAGCGGTTTCTATCGGCTCGGCACGAAAGAATAAATATCCATCATCCATATACAGGCCGCTGATATCACCACCTTCCTGTGCAGCTTCTTTGCCCAGTCTTTTATTTAAGGTTGCCAGGTTATATACATCACCTTTAGCGATACCCAGTAAACTGTTCAGTGTAGAGTCTGTATATTTAGCATTACCCTTCCAAACAATGTTTCCGAAATAATAACGGCGGCCTTCACTCACCCGCAAATCCACATTCAGGTTTCCTTTGCTGGTGGTGTAGGTGGTATCGCTTACTATTTGCGCATCGCGGTATCCATTTGCGTTATAGTAATCGAGTACCTTGTTTTTATCCTCCTCAAATTTTGTGTCATTGAATTTGGCGCTGCTGAGTTTGAAACGGAAATAGGGATCAAGCAAGCGTTTGGTTTTACTTACAGAAAGAAAACCCCAGTCTTTAGTGTATTGGCTGAATGAATAATTCTTTTTTAATCCGTAGGGGCTGGCTTCCCTGTCTGGTTTCAGGGTCAGTTTGGCCATTTCCTTTGTACCCTTCATTTGCTTTTTCAGGCGGATTCCATCAATATTATCATTCCCGAAAAATCCAACTTCATTGATATGTACTTTTTTTCCTTTGTCTACGTAAATCGTCAGGCTGTTTGAGTTAGGAAAAGAGGGGTCAGGCTGTTCATCTATACGCACTGTTACATTGCGGTAAGCCTTATCAGCGAAGTGCTTGGTTATTTTTTCAATTATTTCCCGGCGGGTGTTCTCTGTAATAATGGTTTGCTTGGCCAGGTTCAGTTTTGTTTGCAAATCTTCTTCCTCAGATTTCTTTATGCCCACAAATTTGAAGGTGCCAAGCCTCGGCCTTTCCACCACACTTATTTCCACCCACACTTTATCACCCTCTACCCGGGTAACAAATATTTGCACATTCGAAAAGAAACGCTGGCGCCAGAGGTTATTGATCGCTTTGGAAAAAATATCGGCTCCGGGATGGGTAAATTTATCGCCTGGTAATATATCGGTGATTGAGGATACAATTGAACTATCGAGATATTTAACACCTGTTACCACCACATTGGCGACGGTATATTCTTTAGGAATGCGGGCCTCCTGCCATTCTATTAACTTAGGGTCAATGGATGTGGGACGGGCAGTATCCGGATCTACCTGTGCGTTTATCGTAAGTACGGAAGCAACCAACACAAAAGCCGTAGCACCTACCCGTTGTAAAAATTGTTGCATGTTTTGTTCGTTCTGGTCAGTTTGGCCCCTGGCTAAACAAGGGATAAATTATTAATAATCTGTTTGTTATAAATGAACTCAGTTATTGATCTGCGGCAAATTACTGGTTAATATCGAAAGTGTTTGTTAAAACAGAACAAGGGCGATATTCTTAAAGTTATAAGGGTCATAAAAGTCAGTTTGCAGCCGGTTTCAAAGCGCTTTGACTTATTTGACATCTTCTTCCAATTGCTCGCTCGTTTTGCCAAACCTCCGCTCCCTGTTCTGATAGTCCAATATAGCTTCGTACAAGTTTTCCTTCCTGAAATCGGGCCACCGCACCTGCGTGAAGTATAACTCTGCATAGGCAAGCTGGTAAAGCAAAAAGTTGCTTATCCGGAACTCGCCGCTGGTCCTAATCATTAATTCCGGGTCGGGAAAGCCACTGGTACACAGGTATTTTTGCAGGGTATCCTGGTTAATATCTTTCACCTCCAGCTTATCCTGCTTTACTTCCCAGGCTATGTTTTTTACCGCATTCAGCAATTCCCATCTGCCACTGTAGCTCAACGCCATTATCAGGTTCAGCCCGGTATTTTTCTTTGTGATATCCAGTGCTTCGTTGAGCTCCTGGTGTGCATAATCGGGTAGCATGTTCATGTCGCCGATTACATGCAGGCGGATATTGTTTTTGTCAAGGCTCTCCACTTCCTTCCGGATGGTGCTTACCAGCAATTCCATCAAACCGACCACTTCATATTCCGGCCGGTCCCAGTTTTCTGTAGAAAAAGCATAGAGGGTAAGGTATTCAACGCCCAGTTCAGCACAGCCTTCCACAATGTTGCGGACGCTCTCCACCCCATGGAAATGCCCAAAAAGCCGGTCTTCACCTTTTTCTTTCGCCCAACGGCCATTTCCATCCATGATGATGGCAATATGCCTTGGCAGGCGGGATTTATCTATTTTGTCTAAACTGGCTGACATGCGGCACCCCTCTTAAAAGGGGCACAAATGTATAAAAAAATACGGGGTGTAGCGGTAGGAGACCTGCTACACCCCGTTTTAATTGTTTTTGGCTTAATCTTTAGTTTTTTCCCCAAACGGCTATTCTTGATTTGCCTTTTGCGAAACCTGCTGTTTCATAGACAAATTCAATTTTTTCCAGCCTCCTGAGACCTCCGTCTAAATCAATTACACGGCTCCAGCTTCCTTGTGAAAAAGTATTACGCAGTTCTACATTTTGCGTACCACCATTATCAAAATGAACGGTCATGGAGTACATTTTCAATGGTCCGTCTGTTACTTTTAGTTTTAACTGGCGCACATTGTCGCCCCAGTTACTAAAATGCAATACATCCCGATCTACAGAAAAGCGTACACTCTTGTCGCCCAGAAAACGCCAGGGGCCATTATTTACATCGTTTGATTTGAAAGAAGATGAAAGAGTAAAAACAGCCGCTACTACCAGGCTGAATAAAGTTGTTGTCAGGCGCA
>CAYLRV010000080.1:0-11069 GCA_964386395.1 uncultured Chitinophaga sp. | reverse complement strand
GAAGTTTTAATTCTGCCATTCGTTTTTATTAATGTGAAAATGTGAGCAATGTGGTAAGTGTGAAAATGTGGTGAAACCTGGTTCATTATCACATTTTGCACATTATCTCATTTACACACTGTTTTATTCTTTTTCAAATTCTGCCTTCAATATTCTTCTTATGTCGGCAATTGTTTCTTTTTCTAAGTCTGTCCTTCTTTCCAGTTCATCGGCTGTTAAATCCAGTACGCTGCGGGCGGTATCACAACCCACACGTTTCAGCTCATCAATGATCCATGTTTCAATCTCATCGCTAAATTCATCCAGGTCGATATCAAACCCTTCTTCCTGGTCTTCTGTGTCGCGGTATACGTCTATTTCATAGCCGGTCAGTTCACAGGCCAATTTAATATTCACCCCGCGGCGGCCGATAGCCAGCGATACCTGGTCAGGCTTCAGATAAACATTTGCATGCTTTCCTTCATTATCCAATTCCATGCTGGTAATCTTTGCCGGCGTCAATGAACGCTGGATTAACAACTGGATATTGCTCGTATAGTTAATTACATCTATGTTTTCATTTTTCAGCTCACGCACTATTCCGTGGATACGGCTGCCCTTCATACCTACACAGGCACCTACGGGGTCGATACGATCATCATACGACTCCACCGCTACTTTTGCCCTTTCTCCCGGATCACGAACTATCTTTTTAATAACGATCAGGCCGTCAAAAATTTCAGGTACTTCTATTTCCAGCAGTTTGGCGAGGAAGTTTGGATCGGTACGGGAAAGAATGATGACCGGGCTGTTATTTTTCATATCCACCTTCTTCACTACCGCACGGGTGTTTTCTCCTTTCTTGAAGTAATCCTGTGGTATTTGTTCGCTTTTAGGGAGGATCAGTTCGTTTCCTTCTTCATCCAGCAGTAATATTTCTTTTTTCCAAACCTGGTACACTTCCGCACTGATGATTTCACCGATACGATCACCATATTTCTTAGCCAATACGTTTTTCTTCAAATCGCTGATACGGCTTGCCAGGGTTTGCTTGGCGGCTAAAATAGCCCGGCGGCCGAAGTCAAGCAGGTCAATTTCTTCATACAGTTCTTCACCCACTTCAAAGTCAGGTTCAATCTTTACCGCATCCGTGTAGGCTACCTGCGCCAGGGGATCTTCCACCTGGCCGTCTTCCACAATCATCCGGCGACGGATGATTTCGAGGTCACCTTTTTCTGCGTTCACGATTACGTCAAAATTTTCATCACTCGTATATTTTTTCCGAAGAAGCGTTTTAAATACATCTTCCACCACCTTCATCATCGTAGGACGATCAATGTTTTCTGCATCTTTAAAGTCCTGGAACGCCTCAATTAAGTTGATACTTGCCATAAAAATGAAATTTGAAGTCGAATGCCTTTCCGGTAGTTATCTACCTGAACTGGCAGTTAAAATTTAATTTGAATTTTTGTTGTTTTTATATCAGAAAATAATATGGAATGTGAAATAGTTTCCTGTTTTTTCCCCCTACCCTTTATTTCCTCCACCACGATACCTTCTTCGTTTACCGCCACCAGTTTTCCTTCTTTTTTTACACCGTCGTTCTCCATTACTTCTACAAAACGGTCTTTATTTTTCAGGTACTGCCGGTGAAGTTTTAACGGTTCATCAAGCCCCGGCGAGGACACTTCCAACGAAAAATCCCCGTTTGGATACCTGTTTTCCTCTTCCAGCTGTTTGTATAATTTTCGGTTGAATTGCACCAGCCTTTCAATACTAACTCCCTGATCACCATCCAGATACACTTTAATATTGTTAGTGGGTTTTATTTTTATCTCCACCAAAAAAACATCCGGTTCTGCACTGATCAGTTGTTTTACCTTTTCTTCGATTGCCTGTATTTGCGGATCATTATTCATATCATACAAAAGAAGAAGGGAACGGCACCGTTCCCTTCTAACTGCTAATTCCAGCACAAATGTAAGCTAAAACAGCTATACATTCCAAATAACTGGCGAAAAAGGGCTGGGTTAATAATTCGGTAAAGAAGGTGGTATACCCGGTAAGGCCAACAGCAGCCTTTTTATCTTTGTGCTATGAAGTATGTTTTGTACGCCATTCTGGCTTATGTACTGTACCAGTTGATTTTTAAACTGATTATACCCGTTTACACCACTACCCGTAAACTAAAAAAAGGTTTCCGGGAAATGCATAGCCGTATGGAAGAACAAATGCGGCAGCAGCAAGGTAATACGCCGCAGCAACCGCAACCGGAGACAAAACCCAAACATAAGGCCGGAGATTATATTGACTTTGAAGAAGTAAAGGGGGGTGTCGTATCAGGTGAGAGGACTTAACCGCTATGGCGCCAAGACGCCAGGGTTCGCTATGAAAATAACTCAGTAATTCCTTGCGTTTCTTTGCGCCATTATGACTTTGCGGTAAAACATCACTTCTTCCCCTGCTCATACACCCGTACATACTCCACCTGCATCGTAGCCGGAAAAATGGTTTCGTCGATACCATTTTTACCACCCCAGTTACCCCCGACAGCGAGGTTCAATATCAGGTAGAAAGGCTTGCTGAAAGGCCATTCGGCATCTGTTTTATGCTGGTTGGTAAATGCCAGGTATTGCACATCATCCACGAGGAATTTGATTTTCTCTTCCGACCATTCTATAGAGTAGGTATGAAATGTTGTGTATGGTTCTTTCACAACGAGGCCCTTTGTTGTCTGCGTACCCAATACATGGTTATACAATTTGGTGTGCACACTGCCGAATACCGAGTCCGGGTTATAACCTACGTGTTCCATAATATCTATTTCACCACAGTCAGGCCAACCTACCATATCAATATTATCACCCAGCATCCAGATGGCGGGCCAGGTTCCGCGGCCCCTGGGCAATTTGGCCCGCACATCGATTTTTCCATATTGAAAAAGTCGTTTGCCTTTTGTTATAAGCTTCGCTGATATATATTGATTCTTTTCCCTGGATTGCTTATGTGCCACGATATTCAGCAAACCATCTTTTACAAAAGCTGTGGCTGTATCTTTTTTTATATAATACTGCAGTTCATTATTGCCCCATCCGTGACCACCTTCGTCAAAATTCCATTTACTGGTATCCGGCAGGCCCGTATTGTCAAATTCATCTCCCCAGATCAGTTTCCATTCTTCCGCTGCAGGCGGTATTGCCGGAACATCTTTTGGCCTGGCTGCTTCCTTGCAGGATAAAAGAAAAACACCTGCACTTAGAAATATAATGGTTGCTGTCCTGATAAACATATCCTGCTATTTTACCCAAGTAACTTTTGCCTGCTTTACATCCCTGGAATTTCCGCCAATCATTATTTCAAAGTCGCCGGCTTCCCAATCATATTTCAAATCTGAATTATAAAACTTCAGGCTCTCTGGTGTAATATTGAAATAGATAGTCCTTGTTTCGCCTGCACTCAGTTTTATTTTTTGAAACCCTTTTAACTCCTTCACTGGCCTTGCAATACTGCCTGCCACATCGCGGATATACAGCTGAACTACTTCTTCACCGTCAAACTTGCCGGTATTCGTAACCGTTATACTGGCCGTCAGGTTCTGGCTGCCTTTCAATGACTGGCTGCTCAGGTTTATATCACTATAGGTAAATGATGTATAGCTGAGACCATAACCAAACGGAAACAGCGGGCTATTCTCCACATCCAAGTAATTGCTGCGGAATTTATTGAAACCATCACCGGGGTTTGGCCTTCCGGTATTGAGGTGGTTGTAATAAATGGGGACTTGTCCCACATTCCTGGGGAAGCTAACGGAGAGTTTACCAGACGGATTATACCCGCCGAATAAAACATCGCCTACTGCATTGCCTATCTCCTGTCCGCCATGCCAGGTAAAGAGAATGGCATCTGCATTTTCATTTTCCCAATTAAGTGTAAGCGGCCGGCCGGACATGATTACCAGTACCAACGGCTTGCCTGTTTTCTTCAGTTCTTTTAATAATCTTAGCTGACTTTCAGGAATATCAAGCGCCGATCGGCTGGCCGACTCACCACTCATTTCAGAAGCCTCACCTACTACAGCTACAATAACATCGGATCGGTTGGCAAGGGCAAGTGCCTCATCCATCATTTCCTGTGGCGAACGTTTGTCCACCTCAATCCTTGTTCCAAATACATTTACTTTTTTAGCAAAGTTGGTGTCGTCTGAAATGTTTGCGCCTTTCGCATACAGTATAGAAGCGCCCGCATTGGTCATGCCTTGCAGGACAGGTATAGATAAATCCGAATTGCCGGATACGGCCCATGTGCCCAGCATATTGCTTTTATTATCTGCCAGTGGCCCTATCAAGGCAATGGTGCTGCTTTTCTTTAATGGTAACAGCTGGTTATTATTTTTCAGCAATACAAAGGAGTGTGCGGCAAATTCCCTCGCTGCTGTTTTCTTTTCAGCAGACAACACTTCTTTCGCTGCCCGTTCTGGTTTGCAATACCGGAAGGGATCCTCAAATAAACCGAGTTTATATTTAGCTTCCAGCACCCTGCGGCAAGCATCATCTATTTGTTTCTGTGTAACCTTCTTTTCCGCCAGTGATTTTTTCAGTGTAGTTAAAAATCCTTCGCCCACCATATCCATATCCAGGCCGGCATTCAATGATAGTGCAGACACCTGTTGCAAATCGCCCATGCCATGATCAATCATTTCGTTGACTGATGTATAATCAGATACCACCATCCCTTTAAAACCCCATTGTGTACGCAGCAGGTTTGTCAGCAACCACTTATTGCCTGTTGCAGGTATGCCATCTATAACATTAAAAGAACTCATCACACTACCAACGCCCGCATCTACCGCTGCTTTGTATGGCGGCATATATTCATTGTACATTTTCACCCGGCTCATATCTACTGTATTGTAATCACGCCCGCCATCTGCGGCACCATAGAGCGCAAAGTGTTTAACACAGGCCATCAGTGTGTTCTCCCTGCTTAAATCACCATCCTGGTAACCGTTAACCATGGCTTTCGCAATCTGCGATCCAAGGTATGGATCTTCTCCTGCACCTTCTGCAATACGTCCCCAGCGTGGGTCACGGCATATATCAACCATGGGTGAAAATGCCCAGTTCAATCCATCGGCTGTGGCTTCTGTTGCAGCAATTCTTGCACTCCGCTGTATCATGGGCATATCCCAACTGCAGGACAAAGCAAGGGGAATGGGGAACGTGGTTTTGTAGCCATGTATCACATCTGACCCAAACAGCAAAGGAATTTTTAACCGGCCTGTGCTTACGGCCAGTTGCTGCGCCTGCCTTATTTTTTCTTCACCAATTACGCCAAACAAACCACCTACCTGTCCGTTGGCAATTTTTTCTTCTACGCCCTTACTTACTACTGCGCCTGTGGCTACACCCCCGCCGGGAGTAAGCAAATTGAGCTGTCCTATTTTTTCGTCGAGTGTCATTTTCTTCATCAGGGCATCGACAAAGGTTTTCATCTTAAGGTTCCCTGCCTGACTTACCTGGGAAAAGGCTGCATTGGTTGCAAATAGCAATGCGAGGAAAAAAAAACTTCTCTTCATGATAGTTATTTTTAGTTCTTATTAGCAAACGTTATTTCGCTGAGCGGAACGGTGTATTCCACCCGGCTGTTTTTATACTTATCAATTATCTCCATACGTATAGATGGATCTTTTTCCCAGGTGATGGTAAGTAAACCATAATGGTTATCCATCACCGGTCCTTCAATGCGGTTATTGTTTTGTGTCGCAAAATCCCAGGTGGATGTAATACCGCTGGCTGTCACATCATAGATTGGGTATAAGCCATCCTCTGCAAGCCTGGATATCTCTGCATAATGCACATCGCCTGTCAGGAACAGCACACCGCTTGCTTTTGTCTTTTTTATCAGTTCCAGCATTCTTTTTTGCTCATGCGGAAAATTTGCCCAGGCTTCATAGCCGTTATACTCAATACCAAACTGCGAACCGCTGCATATAAGACGGATGTCGGCTGGTTTTCCTAATTCTGCCTCCAGCCATTTCCATTGCGCCGGGCCGAGCAATGTACTGTCCGGGGAAGTATGCGGTGTATAATCCGGCGTGTAGAAATACTCTTTCCTGGGCAGTGAATCGCCTTTCTTGTATAAGAGCAGGTTGTTGCGGAAGCTGCGTACGTCAAGCAGGAGTACCTGAATGGTTTTGTCACCTGTTTTTATATACTCGGTCTTGTAAATTCCATCGTGTGTTCTTCGCTCACTTTCCGCCGGCTCTTTAAATGCTGTTAGAAAAATTTCTTTTGACTCATTTTTCCAGGGATAATATTTACCCGCATCGTTTCGTCCGTAGTCATGATCATCCCAGGTAGCAAAGATGGCGGTAGCGCTATCCAGTTTTTTAAAATCAGGCTGGGCCATCCACTGGTTATACTTGGTACGCAGGGTATCCATATTATCTGTATCACCATAGATGTTATCTCCCAGGAATATAAATGCATCAGGCTTGTTGTCTGCAGCCAGGCTGAGTACCGGTTGCGGTTCACTCTCGTGGCCACAACTGCCAAATGCTATTTTAGTAACAGCTGGTGCTTTCTCTTTACAGGAAAAAAGTATTACTGCCGCAAATGCCCATAATAAGTTTCTCATCCTACTTAATTAAATATGGTTCAATTATTTTTTGCCAGATAGCATATCCTTTTTTGTTCATATGCAGGTTGTCCTGCAAGAATATATCTGTCATGGGTGTGCCATCATCATTCAGCATGGCTTTGTATACATTGATAAAAGCTGTTTTCTTTTTCTTGCGTAAAAATTCCCTTATCATTATGTTGGCCACGTTAAATTTAGCCATCAGGTGTTTGCGGGCAGGGCTGGGCTTCATAGATACATAGGCTATCGGCACTTTCTTATACTTAGAGCGGATTAATGTGAACAGATCTATAAACCGCTGTGCTACCTGGGCAGGGTATAAACTGCTGTCACCGGCAAAATCATTCTCGCCGCAATAGATTACAATCTGTTTAGGCCGGTAGGGAAAGATTACATCAGGTGTGTACCGTATCAGATCGGTCAGTGAAGAGCCACCAAAACCACGGTTGATAATAGTATAGCCAGGAAAGTAGTCCTGCACATCTTTCCAATACGTAAAAGATGAACTGCCGGTAAAAAGAATAGCATTCGCCGGCGGAAATGCAGCAGAATCCTGCTGCTTGAATTTTTGTATATCATTCCAAAACGGCGGATTTTTATCCTGCGCCATCAGTTGAACTGACCATAGTATACATAATCCTAAAAAAAATCTTCGTTTCATCAGCTGTTTATTTTACTTCAATCGTTTTTGTTCTTTCACTCACCCCGTTTTCGTTTATTGCTTCAATACAATAGTAATATGTTTTTTGAGAGTCCATGGCTTTCATCCAGTATTCATTATTAGTATGCACCATAATGCAGGTGTACAGTTTTTCCGGATCGGTGCCATATAGTATGTTATAGGCATAGGCATCATCCTGGGGTTTCCATTTGATAAAGGCACTTCGTTTGTCCTTTTCAGTACGCAGGACTATAAAATCTTCCGGCATCACTGGCTTTTGGCCATTTCCATTACCAAACACCCGCAAACCAGCTATAGCAAATTTACCGGTTGGCATTTTGATATTTTCCAGTTTTATATAGCGGGCCTGCACCGGGGTTTTTAATTCCACGTACTCATGCGGCACATCGGTGATGTTATTGCTTTTATCAACCAGCACTGTCCATTTTTTTCCATCAATGGAGTAGTAGAGTTTATATTGGTGATAAACACCAGCTGACTTGCCGAGAAACTCAGCATCCTGGTCCGCATAATTGATTTGTATAGCATTTACTGTTGAAAGATTTCCTAAATCTGTTTGAATCCATTCGCCTTTATCACCCGTTGCTGCACTCCAGTAGGTTTTTGACAACTCATCTACAGCATGGTTCGGCGCATAGTTTTTTAGTGTGGAAGATACTTGTACCGGCTTATTGTAGTTGAGTAACATCCAGCCAGTAAAGCCTGATACCGTTCCACCCGCAGCAGCTTTCATTGCTGATGGAAGTTTATGCGGATAGTCACCAAACCTGGTAGTACACCACATCACATCATCTTTATCAAAACCGGCAGGCCAGATACCTATTCTTCGTTCAAATGTATTTTTAACCGATATCATCGTTGTGGACACATGCCACCAGTTTTTGTAATTATCCTGGAAAGTAGAACCATGCCCTGCACCCCTTACAAAACCTCCCACTTTTATACTCAGGGGATCACTTTGATCCGCAAACCACCCCGTAGGTGTGCCGAGCGGATCATTGGCTACCGCTACTCCATCTGCATAGCCGCTAAACTCGGTACCCGGCGCCCCGTATTGCATATAATATTTACCATTATGCTTCGTTACCCAGGCCCCTTCCATAAACGGATCAAGAAATGTATTGTCCATATGCTCACCAAACCGTTGCCAGCCATAGCGCCAGGATTTGAGCATATGCACTTCTTTGCGGGTACCGATTGGTTTAAATGTTTTGCGATCCAATTCAACACCGTATAACGGATAGGTGTTGCTGCTGCCATTATACATATAAAGCCTGCCATCATCATCTGTAAAAAAAGCAGGGTCCCAACCACCTATTTCAAAACTATCCACCAATGGTTTCCATTCATTGGCTTTGGGATTGGTGCTCATCCAGATGGTAAACTTGCTGGTGTACGTACTGCCAAAAACAATCATGGTATCACCAATTACGCCCACAGCCGGGGCACATAGTTCATCATAGATGCCGGTATTCCAGGGCCGTAAAAACCTTTTTGAGACATAGTTCCACTGGCTCATATCACTGCTCCACCAATAGCCCCATTGATTGGTACTGAATAAGTAGAGATCGCCTTTATAGTTTACAATAACCGGATCGGCTGTGGAACGGTGCTTACCCCATTGTGAAAAATTGGGGATCGGTGTATACCCATAGTCAATATTCACCGGGTTGCAATAGGTGTTGTTTTGCGCCTGGAGGTTAGCGGTTATAAAACAACCTATAATTATCAGCAGTCTCATTTCGTAATATTTATCGTGGCCAGTATGGGAAAATGATCAGACGGATATTTCATATCGTACGAATCTGTTAGCGTGGCGAACTTCTTTACTGTGATACGCTTATCATTCGACACAAAAACATAATCGATACAACCATTGGGCTTTTCGTTAAACTTAAACGCATTCCATGTGTCCGGGCCGCCATATACCTGCGCACTTATACTGCGGCTGTTTTGCATATTGGCAACCATGTATTGTGCAGGTTCTTCATCGAGTTTTGAATTAAAATCACCAGAGAGCAGAACCGGATAACCAGCCTTATTCAGCTCATTAATTTTATTGACAATCAGTTTGGCGGATTCCAGCCGCGCCTGTTTTCCAATATGATCAAAATGTGTGTTGAATACCCAAAACTTTGTTTTTGTTTTCTTGTCCTGGAACAATCCATAGGTGCACACCCGCACTATGGCCGCATCCCATCCTTTTGATACGGTATCTGGCGTTGACGATAGCCAGAACGTAGATTGCTGCAGCAGTTTATATTTATCCTTTTTATAGAAAATACAGGAATACTCTCCTGCTTCCCTGCCATCATCCCTTCCCACACCGATATATGTGTATCCTTTCAAATTTTGTAAAAGATATTGCAACTGGTGATGCTGCACTTCTTGTCCGCCAATAAAATCGGCTTCATAGTAGTTCATGAGGCCCGCTACTCTATCCTTTCGCTTATCCCATTGATTTTCCCCATCCGATTTTACGTCGAGCCGGATATTGTAGCTCATTAGTTTTACGTCAAGCTGGGCGGGCAATAGCAAAGGAATTACCAACAGCGAAGTAAGTAAGCATGTAATAAATAATCTTCTCCTCATACAAATCATTATTTTCTTTCACAAGAAAAATACAAAGCCGTAAAGTCCTGATTACATTTCTTTGCGTCTTTGCGGGAATAATTTATTTTTTCAACCAGGGACTTTCAAACCCCAGTTTCTTTAATCCTTCTTTTATTTCCGGGCAGCTCATAAACAGGTTCCACAACATGCCGGTACGGTAATTTTCCATCATCACTACAATCGGGCCCTGGTCAATGGCCAGGTAATGTGGCAGGTACCAGTTGTCCTGCTCACTAAATGCATCATAAAACCCATAAGGCCCCCACAGTTTGTCTCTCTTATTATTATACCAGTTTTTCATCGCAGCCATTGATTGTACCGGTGTATAGGGAAATGATGACAAGGCAGCTGTTGGAGAAATTACACCCAGGTCCCTTTCCATTGTTGGCGCATGTCCTGCATAGCCCTTTACGGAGTAACTTGAGGTAAGCCCCCAGTTATTAGCTCCGTACCCTTTATATTTTTTAGGATTATCAACACACCATTGGTAATTAATCATGGCCTGGTTGGTACACTCTTGCCAATAATCAGCGTATTTATCTTTCAATCCTCTTGGATCAAGACCGAGATAGGAATAATGGGCCCAGAATAAGGGGCCCCCATTCCAGGCATCACCCTGGTGTTTCATTTGCAGTTTATAAGGATAGTTTGCCGCAATGCCATCGGGTTTATTTACATCATTTATTTTTCCTTTATCAGCCCATCCTTCATGATAGACTTCAGCAGGCACGCCGTGTGTGGGCGATGAGGCGGCCAGCACATACATGATTAAACACTCATTGTATCCTCTTACCGGAAAATTCATTTCCCAGCCATAAGTTGGACTCCAGTGCCAGTATAATACAGCCCCCCTCTCTCCCCCCGCTGGGGGGCTGGGTCCTCTATACCAATCAAACTCTACCTCCTTCCATAATTTATCTGCCCTTGCAGCCAGTGCTTTTTCTTCTGGTGTACCATTTTGAAAATACTGCCGTACACATAAAAGGCCTGTGAGCATAAAAGAACTCTCTACGAGATCGCCACCATTGTCTTTTCGGCCAAATGGTTTTACTTTTCCTGTTTCTCCATTCCACCAGTGTGGCCAGGCCCCATGAAAGCGATCGGCTGTTTCCAAAAAATGTACAATCTTTTCCAGTTGTTTCCTTCCCGCTTCTTT
>CAYLRV010000079.1:0-11418 GCA_964386395.1 uncultured Chitinophaga sp. | reverse complement strand
TTACATCCCACACCCGTTATTGCTTCTTATACGACAAGATATAACGAAACAGATGCTATCAGGTATTCGCATAGTATCAGCCTGGATACAGCTAACAATAAAGTGTATATATCGGGGTATATCACAACAGGTGGTATTGATACAGCGGCCATACTTTCGTTTTCTACTACAGGTACACCAACCTACAATATCTATAAAGCGCTTGACGGTGATGGAACTGAGCCAGGGGGATTTCATACTATGTCATTAAACAGGGCCGGCACACAATTGTACACCGGGTCTTTTTTTGATGCCGGCGGCAACCGGGCCTACCGGTTTGCGATACCACCGGATAAAACAGCAGAAACGGTGACCGTAATTAGCCATACGGCGAAATCGGCCGTTTTGAATTATGATGGTAATACCTCAGGTTTTGTGATTGGGGTTAACATACTTCCCGATGATTCCAAGCTCTATGCTATATTGGGTGAAAACGGACCAGGTTACACTGCAAGGATATACGATCTGCATACTACAGGGCTAACCACGAACTCCATTGTACAAAACCCTGCGGGGACAGGCAACGCAAGTTTTTTCTATTTTGATCCGCATAGCTACGCACACAGCCTCCATGATTTTGGTGATGCACCTTCCACTTATGGTATTGCCGCTCATTTTTTAAACAATAGTGGTTACCTGCAAGACAGGTTACGCATAGGTGCCACTATTGACGGAGATACGGCAGCCCTGGCTTCCGTAAATTTTGACAGCGATGACATAGCCGCGACACCAAAAGCTTCTGATGAAGATGGTATTTCGGCAACTATGAAATCAGACGCCAGGAGTTTGTACTACGGAATGACAGGTACTTATTCCATCAGTGGCATTCCGGTTAACAATACAACTACAGAAACAGCTACCTTGTTTGGATGGATTGATTTTAATCATGATGGTATTTTTCAATCAACCGAAGGCACGTCAGCGGCAGTTCCAGCCAATACACCCCTTGCAGACCTTTCCTGGACAATACCGGCTACGGTAACAACCGGAACTGTAAATCTTCGCTTGCGACTGTCTACCGATCCCGGGCTTACCATATCTGCACCCGCTTCCTTCGCATTTGACGGGGAAGCTGAAGACTATCGTTTTGCCGGGCCGGTCGTCGTAACAGGATCTGTATTTAATGATGTAAATAACAGCACTATATTAGAAATCGGCGAGACTGGTACAAATGCCGGCACCAATTCATATGCTTATATGGTTATTGGTGGAATTATTGTTGATTCAGCACAGGTACATGCTGATGGCTACTATTCATTTGCCAATGCGCCGCAGAATGCCAATGCGGCTACTGTTGTTATTGGTTCCAATAATTTGGCGCCCGGTACTGCTTCATCGTCAATTATAAATATAGCAACCGCAGCGCCTGCAGGTTGGATTTATACCGGCTCTTCTACCGGGACCATAACGAATGGTATGTTATCAGCAATACCGGTAACGCTGGCTACAACGGCTATTGCTGAGCTAAATTTTGGAATCCGGGCAATAGCAGTCTTGCCAATACACTTGCAAAATTTAAATGGCGTAGTAAAAAATTGTAATACTGTATTAATTACCTGGACAGTCAGTACCGCAACAGACTTTGGACATTTTGACATACAACGGAGTACCAATGGAGTGGATTTTGAAAAAATAGCATCCGCTGCTTATGATGCTGCGAAATCCGGGTATAGTTTTAGCGAAAGTATCATTGAAAAAGGCAAATATCAGTATCGCCTTAACATGATTGACAAGGATGGGACAAATAGCTACAGCCCGGCGCTTTCTCTGCGTATTGATTGTAAAGGAAATCGGCAGGTAACCATTTTTCCCAATCCTGCCAATGATCAGGTAATTATCAACGGACTGCTGGCTGGCGAGAAAGTAAAGATCTATAATACACAGTCTCAACTGGTATATAGTGGTGAAAGCAATTTGTATCAGTTAAAAGTAGATATGGCCGTTTTGCCTGGTGGGAGCTATTTTATTGTTGTAACAGACAAAGCAGGTCAGAGAATCAATAAATCAATCATCGTCAAAGCAGACTGACAGGCTGAACACGGACGCAGGAGGGTTGGGGGTGGCCAACCTTCCGCCTGTCATTATGCTGTCCATTCTGGATGCGATGTAAAACCTCAAATACTCGTACAGCGTAGCTGTTCTGCCTAGCCAGCTCAATAACCAGGGAGAAGATTTTTAGTGCTTTTTGACCCGGTTCTGTTAATTCATTGTAAACAGCCGGCCCCATCTGTGTTGGTTTTCATGTATAATAATGCAGAAAGCCTTCCCCGGTTTCCGGCTGAAATACAATCTTGTATTTAAAACGGGCAAGCCCGGTTTTTTGCCGCAAAAAACGATGCTAAAAGCTGTTTTCCCTCTCAGAAATTCATAAATAATTCATGTGGAAAACCACCTAACGGGACGGGCTTAATTTTCCAAATAAAATTAGCCATAGCGCCCTCCTGTTTTTGTGAAAAAACCCCCAAATGCCCTACTGGCTTGGGTCCGGGGGTTTTGCACATCCCTTATCCACAGAATGTGAATATTTGAAACTATGAAGTAAGCGAAGGAAAAAATATTTTCGTCAAGGACGTTTTAAGATTGCACACTTACTAACCTCAGAAATTCTTATTTAGTTATGGCTACCAAAACCAATAAAGCCGCTAAGGGCGGTTTACAGTTCTCTCGTCGCTTTACCCGAGACGATGTGAATGTATATGACATGTTCGAGTATGATTATCGTACTTCTGTAATACGTAATCCGTCAGGAGAAACTGTATTTGAAATGAATAATGTGGAGGTACCGAAACAATGGAGCCAGATTGCCACAGATATTTTAGCACAAAAATATTTCAGAAAAGCAGGCGTACCACAACCCGACGGCAGCCTGGGTCGGGAAACATCGGCCAAGCAGGTAGCACACCGAATGGCCAATTGCTGGAGGGCATGGGGCGAGCGCTATGGTTACTTCGCCACCACACAGGATGCACAGGTATTTTATGAGGAACTGGTGTATTCCATCCTGAATCAAATGTGTGTGCCTAACTCACCGCAATGGTTCAATACCGGCCTGCATGAAAGCTATGGCATCACCGGTAAACCTCAGGGTCACTATTATGTAGACCCGGTAGATGGTGAACTGAAAAAATCACAAAATGCATACGAACGTCCCCAGCCGCATGCCTGCTTTATCTTAAGCGTGGATGATGACCTGGTAAACGAGGGTGGTATTATGGACCTGTGGGTTCGTGAAGCAAGAATATTTAAATACGGATCAGGCGTTGGAACGAACTATTCAAACCTGCGTGGTGCTGGTGAAAAATTAAGCGGTGGTGGTTCATCATCCGGTTTGATGAGCTTCCTGAAAATTGGTGACCGTGCTGCCGGTGCTATTAAATCGGGCGGTACTACCCGCCGGGCGGCTAAAATGGTTTGCCTGGATTTGGATCACCCCGAAATTGTTGATTTCATCAACTGGAAAGTAGAAGAAGAAAAGAAAGTAGGCGCATTGATCGCAGCTGGTTATCCTTCCGGCTACGAAGACGAAGCATACAGAACGGTAAGCGGACAAAATTCCAACAACTCTATACGTATTCCTAACTCATTCTTTGAAAAACTGGACAATAATGAGGATTGGGAACTGAAAGGCAGAATGGATGGCCGGGTGATGAAGAAAATACCTGCCAGGGAATTGTGGAACCAGATTGCCTATGCTGCATGGCGTTGCGCTGACCCGGGTACACAATACAATACCACCATCAATGAGTGGCATACCTGCCCCGAAGGTGGCGAAATCAGGGCTTCAAACCCCTGCTCTGAATACATGTTCCTGGATAATACAGCATGTAACCTGGCATCAGCCAACCTGATGAAGTTTTTTGACACAGAAACAAACCAGTTCGATGTAGCAGGTTATGAATATAACTGCCGCCTCTGGACTGTTGTGTTAGAAATATCTGTACTCATGGCGCAGTTCCCTTCTAAAGAAGTGGCCCAACTGAGTTATGAATACCGGACACTTGGTTTAGGCTATGCCAACCTCGGTACGATGCTGATGGTAAGCGGTATTCCTTATGATAGTGAAGAAGCAAGGGGAATTGCCGGTGCAATTACCGCTATCATGACCGGTATATCTTACAAAACTTCGGCTGAGATGGCACAAACTTTAGGTGCCTTCCCACGATACGAGGAAAACAAAGCGCATATGATGCGTGTAATGCGTAACCACCGTCTTGCTGCATACGATGCTGATGAATATGAAGGACTGAGCCTGAAACCACAGGGTATTCATGCTAAATACTGTCCTGATTATTTATTGAAAGCTGCCTGCAAAGCATGGGATGATGCAGTGGAGATGGGTGAGAAATATGGTTATCGCAATGCACAGGCAACCGTTATTGCACCTACTGGTACAATTGGCCTGGTAATGGACTGCGATACGACAGGTGTCGAGCCGGACTTTGCCCTGGTGAAATTTAAAAAATTATCAGGCGGTGGTTATTTCAAAATCATCAACCAGTCTGTACCTACTGCTTTACGCAACTTAGGTTATACAGATGTTGAAGCGGAAAAAATCATTAAGTATGCAACGGGTGCCGCATCATTTGCCGGTGCACCGTTTATCAATCACCAGACATTAAGCGAAAAAGGCTTTATTGCTGACGAAATCAAACGCCTGGATGCGGCTGCATTAACGGCTTTTGAAATTGGTTTTGTCTTCAATAAATATACACTTGGGGAAGAATGCCTCCAACGCCTTGGCTTCACACCGGAGCAGTACAATGATTTTGAATGGAGCCTGCTGGAAGCGCTTGGTTTCTCCGACGAGCAAATTGAAGCTGCAAACGACTACGTATGCGGTACCATGATGCTTGAAGGTGCGCCAGAATTGAAAGAAGAACACCTGCCCGTTTTTGACTGTGCCAACAAATGCGGCCAGAAAGGCCAGCGTTATATCCATGCGCACGGACATATCCGTATGATGGGTGCTACACAACCATTCATCAGTGGTGCCATTTCCAAAACAATCAACCTTCCGCATGAGGCCAAGGTTGAAGAGATTGCTGATGCATACTACCTGAGCTGGAAACTGGGATTGAAAGCAAATGCGCTGTACCGTGATGGTTCTAAACTGTCGCAACCGCTGAGCAATAAGTCTGATAAGAAAAAGAAGTCTGAAGACGGAAACCTGAAGACAGAAGAAGTTGCAGCAGTTGCAGAAAACACTGTTGAATCGAATATTGTTGATTTAGGCAAGCTGACTGTTGAAGAATTATTAGAAGAAGTACAGAAACGTGTACAGTCTTCGCCTGATACAAAACTGAAACGCAAGCTGGCCAGCATTGTGGAAAGAAGGGCCTTGCCTGCCAAGCGCCGTGGCTTTACACAGAAAGCAAAAATCAATGGCCAGGCTATATTCTTACGCACAGGCGAATATGGAGATGGAACACTGGGTGAAATCTTCATTGATATGGCGAAAGAAGGTGCAACCATGCGCAGTATGATGAACTGTTTCGCCATCTCCGTTTCAATCGGCCTGCAATATGGTGTTCCGCTGGAAGAGTTTGTAGACAAGTTTGCTTTTACGAAGTTTGATCCATCTGGTTTTGTGGAGCACCCGAATATCAAGACTACCTCTTCTATAGTTGACTTCATATTCCGTGTGCTGGGTTATGAGTATCTGGGCCGTACAGACCTGGTACATGTACTGGATAAGCCGGATGTGATGAATACAGGGACAGATGATTGGGATGAGGCTCCTGTAAATCTCGAGTATTCGAAAGAGCAGGAACTGTCGAGTGTACGGGTTACACCTTCATCTGGCAGCGTAGCACCACAAGCAGTGAAAGCAAAAGCACAAACTGTAAAAGCAGAGAATGGCCTGGATGCCATGAATGCAATGAACCGGAAAATGCAGGGTGATGCACCGGCTTGTACCAATTGCGGGCACATAACCGTGCGCAGTGGTACCTGCTACAAATGCCTGAACTGCGGAACACAGGGAGGTTGCAGCTAAACAAGTAAACAGGACGATCCCGAGTAATAGATCGGGACATGGAAAAACCAAATAATGTACCCATTAAATTCATCCCGACGGCCTGTCGGGATGTTTTTTTTACAGGGCACTTAATTTCATACATTCGTCAGAAAGACAAGCACTTTATTGTATATGAATAATAAACGATGGCTCACGATATGCTTGGCGCTACTGTTTGCATGGAGTGAAACAACAGCGCAGGGCAAACAATTTAAAGCCCTGCTGATAACTGAAACTGCTGGCTGGAACCATGAAAGTATACCGGATGGAGTGGCCGCCATGAAGGAACTGGCTAACCGGCATTTTTTTGATCTGCAGTGGCACCAGGAAGCCGGTAAGGTGACTGATAAATACCTTGAACCCTTCCAGGTACTTATTTTCCTGAATACCACCGGGAACATATTTGACTCAACAGAACAAAAGGCGGTAGAACGATTTGTTCAATCGGGTAAAGGATATGTAGGTATCCATAGCGCATCTGATACAGAATATGAATGGGAGTGGTATACCCGCCTGGTAGGCCGTATGTTTTATCTCCATCCGCCTACGCAAACAGCAAAACTGAACCTGACAGCAAATAACTTTCCGGGCTTAAAAGGCTTTGATGGATCTCCTTTGTGGACAGATGAATGGTATGAGTTTGGCGAAGAGAAGGTAAATGATTTGACCTATATACTTACCGTAGACGAAAGCTCGTACAACCCTGCCGCAAAAAATGCAACTAAGACGGCAAAGGGCATGGGCAGTTTTCATCCCGTAGCCTGGTATCATTTGTTTGATGGTGGCCGATCATTTTACACAGCGCTGGGCCATATGCCGCAGGTATATAAAGAGCCGGCTTTTTTGAACCATGTGTATGCGGGTATATATTGGGCAGCGACAGGAAAAAAATAATAGTTCATCAGCAACCAAATTGAGTATGTACACAGCCTCATCTTCACGTTACGATACCATGCAGTACAACCGCTGCGGCAAAAGCGGTTTGCTATTACCTGCCATATCATTAGGCCTATGGCACAATTTCGGCGAAGTGGATGATTACACTACCATGAAAGAGATCGTCTTTCATGCATTTGATAAAGGCATTACACATTTTGACCTGGCCAATAATTATGGCCCGCCAGCCGGCGAAGCAGAAAGAAGCTTTGGCCGGATGCTGAAAGAAGATTTATATGCTTACCGGGATGAGCTTATCATTTCAACGAAAGCCGGTTACTATATGTGGCCCGGTCCTTATGGTGAATGGGGTTCAAGAAAATATTTACTGGCCAGTCTCGATCAAAGCCTGAGACGTTTGGGATTGGATTACGTGGATATATTTTACTCACACCGTCCTGACCCAAATACACCCATGGAAGAAACGATGATGGCGCTGGACTACGCAGTGAGAAGCGGTAAGGCGTTGTATGCGGGTATATCAAGTTATACCGCCTCCCAGACAAAAGAAGCCGCTGCTATCTTAAAGCAGCTTGGTACGCCCTGCATCATCCATCAGCCTAAATATTCCATGTTTGTGCGCTGGGTGGAAGAAAAGGATAGTACAATAGATAAGAGTTTACTGGATGTAGTGGGAGAGGAGGGGATTGGTTCTATTGTTTTCTCACCGCTGGCACAGGGCCTGCTTTCCGATAAATATATTCATGGCATACCGGCCGGTTCCAGGGCGGGCCGCGGCCTCGGCAACGGAGCCATTCAAGGAAGTGAAATATCGGATGCCGTACTGCAAAAAGTACAATCCCTCAACGCAATAGCAATTCAACGTGGCCAGTCGCTGGCGCAAATGGCTATCGTCTGGCTGCTGAAAGACAAGCGGGTAACCTCTGTACTGGTAGGCGCCAGTTCTGCAACCCAGTTGGGCAATAGTATTGATGCGTTGAAAAATACTGCTTTCACCAGCGAAGAACTGGCAGGTATAGAAACGATCCTGGCGGGATAGTAAATACTGCTGTACACACAGCATATTTCAGGCGGGAAATCCTATGCTCCTTTTCATTGTTGACAGTTATTTTCATGGCCTAATCTGGTAACTTATGAAAACAACTAAGACACTTCTTTTGCTCATTATTGCAAGCATTATTTTCCAGGCCTGCAACCGTGCTATGACTCCGTACGAAGCGGCCAACCATCCGAGGGGCAAAAAATGCAGGGAGATACGTTAATCTGCAGCCCGCTACAACTTACGGCGTACGCCTCCAAAAGTCATTTTGACATCTTGTATAGTTCCGTCAGTATTGAACTGTAGTTTATCAATGCAGGTTACCCGGTGATCCCTGTCAAGGTTGGGTATGGGCCTGCGGTGGTAAACAATATACCATTCGTCTGTATTGGGAATATTGATAACAGAGTGGTGTCCTGCACCGGTGGCAATTTTTTCGTCGGCCTGCAGTATAGTACCAATCCGGTTAAAAGGGCCAAATACTGAATCGCTAATAGCATAGGCCACTTTATACGTACCATTAGTCCATCCGCCTTCGGACCACATCAGGTAATATTTACCATTGCGGATAAACATGGTTGGGCCTTCTACATAATCCTTTGGCGTAATTTCTTTGACCAGCTTTCCGTCTTCAAAGGGGACAAGCCCGGTAAAATCATTGTTCAACTTGCCAACATTACAACGTCCCCATCCACCATAAATGATGTAGTACTGCCCGTCGTTATCTTTAAAAACATACTGGTCGATCGGTTGTGCATTATTATAAAACTGGTTGATAAGCGGCTTGCCCAGGTGATCTTTATATGGCCCACCCGGTTTATTGGCTACAGCTATACCTATGCCGCCAAGAGTATCATCCTTCATCCCGTTCCTGGCTTTGCTTTGAATATCGTTGGCCGAAAAGAACAAGTAGTATTTATTATCCTTTTGTACAATGGATGGCGCCCACATCGCCATACAGGCCCATTTGATAACAGATGTATCAATAATAGCATGATGCTTTTTCCAGTTCACCATATCCTTTGATGAAAAAGCGTCAAGGAAAACCTGGTCTTTATATTTCGCAGAATATGTAGGGAATATCCAATACTTTTTTTCGAAAATAACACCTTCAGGATCGGCATACCAGCCGTCAATAACAGGGTTCCTAGGGGCAACTGATTTTTTTTGTGCATGTAGTAGTACCGGCGTCAGCAGGCAGACGACAGCCAAAAAAGCAATTGCCACTCTTCTTCGTGTTGACGGGACGGGAAATTTCATACGGCATATTTATAATCGTACGAGTACGCCTTTGCGCTTTACCACATTCTTATAATCCCACTGGATTGTTTTGGATTTTTTCAGCCAGCGCTTCAGGTCTTTCAATATGATTTGTGCTGGGTCTGTATAGACGATAGAAGCATCCTTGAATTTTCCTGTCCCGGGCAGGAGCTGTTCTTCATCAAAATCAGCGCCGCTCCAGAACATGAGTTTAATGCCGGCTTTCTGTTTACTGTAACCTACTATTGGATTCCCGTCAATAAACCAAACAGGATGGGCGTGCCATATTTTATTTTCAGCCTTGGCAAGGTTGGCGTTTATAGCTTCAGCCAGTTGGTTACAAATTTCTTTGTCAGCCTTTGTCTGGGCATTATTATACGCCTTAGTGTCTTTGTGCATACAGGTTTCTTTGCTGTAACGGAATGAAGCGGATGGTTAATCCCCTCCGAAAATATTACTCACCGCACCTTCCAGCATCGGGAATTTTTCTACTACAAAATTTTTAATCGTGACAATGGCTTGTTTAGCCTGCTCCTCAGTGAGGCCTGCTTCTGTTTTCAGTTTGTCAATCAGTTCCTGCATATGAATTGTTTATGCTTTAAAGTTAGTTAAGAATCCATAACCTATTTCAAAAAGAAAAGGTTCCAAAGCAGGAACTTTGGAACCGTTAACGTAAAATAATATAAGGATTAAGCCACCTTCAGCAGGCTCAGTTTGCTCTTATCAAACTTGCGGCGGGCATAGTCAATGTCAAGGGTGAAAGCCGTTTCTTTAGAAGAAGGCAGTTCGTACATGGCATCAATCAAAATGCCTTCACAAATACTGCGGAGGCCGCGGGCGCCGAGTTTGTACTCCATTGCTTTTTCCACCATAAAGTCCAGCACTTCGTCTTCAATAGTGAGTTTAATGCCTTCTAACTCGAACAGTTTCTGGTATTGTTTCACCAGTGCATTTTTCGGCTCAGTAAGGATGGCCCTTAATGTAACAGCATCCAGCGGATCCAAATGTGTCACTACGGGAAGACGGCCCAGCAGTTCCGGTATCAGGCCAAAGCCTTTCAGGTCTGTTGCATTTACATAACGCAGCAGGTTCTTCTTCATGCTTTCCTGCAATTCCTTATCAACATTAAAACCGATGGTATTGGTCTGCACCCGGCGGGCAATGATTTTGTCAATGCCATCGAAAGCACCACCGCAGATAAAGAGGATATTCTGTGTGTTAATCTTAATCAGTTTCTGCTCGGGATGTTTGCGGCCACCTTGTGGTGGTACGAGTACGTCTGTTCCTTCCAGCAATTTCAGCATACCCTGCTGTACGCCTTCCCCGCTTACATCTCGGGTAATGGAAGGATTGTCTCCCTTACGGGCAATCTTATCTATCTCATCTATGTAAACAATACCTCTTTCGGCCGCGGTTACATCATAGTTGCAAACCTGTAATAAACGGGTGAGGATGCTCTCCACGTCTTCACCCACGTAACCAGCCTCGGTGAATACAGTAGCATCCACAATGGCAAAAGGTACATTGAGCATACGGGCAATACTTTTAGCCAGCAGGGTTTTACCTGTACCGGTTTCGCCCACCATAATGATATTGCTCTTTTCAATTTCTATCTCATGACCCGTACCATTTTCAGCAGGCTTTTGTTGCAGCCTTTTGTAATGGTTGTATACGGCTACAGCCAGTACTTTTTTAGCCTCATCCTGGCCAATAGCATACTCATCAAGAAATTTCTTGATCTCTACTGGTTTCTTGATAGTCAATTTGAAGGAAGAGGCTGATTTTTCAGCCTTATCCACCAATTCCTGGTCGATAATCTCCCGGGCGTGTTCTACACAGTTTTCACAAATATGCCCTTCCTGTCCCGCTATCAGGATCTTAACCTCATCCCGGTTGCGGCCACAAAAAGAACAATGTAAGGGGTTCTTAGCCATAGTTGTCGAATATATAACGGATTACAAACGAATCTGTAACATGCAAAATTATAAAAACCACCCCGGTAAGAGTGGTTTTTTGTGCAGAATGCTGCAAAACAACGTAATCCTACGAATAAATCGATGTTTTAATCGCTTATTTACAAGGATTTACAGTTTGTCTATTATTTTATCGGCAATGCCGTAAGCAACCGATTCTGTGGCATCCATCCAGTAATCACGGTCAAAATCCT
>CAYLRV010000078.1:0-12130 GCA_964386395.1 uncultured Chitinophaga sp. | reverse complement strand
GCCGTTGTGGTTTGATTGCCCCTGATGAAACAACCTTCTCTTATATCAAAGGCAGAAAATTTGCACCCCAAGGAACCGCATGGGATGAAAAATTAGCAGAGTGGAAAACACTATACTCCGATGATGACGCCGTCTTTGATACAGAATATCATTTCAAAGCAGAAGAGATTCAGCCAATGATAACATACGGTACCAACCCGGGTATGGGTATTGGTGTTACAGAAAACATCCCGACTACAGATACAATTAATGAAAACGACAGATCGGGCTTATCCAAATCACTTGCCTATATGGGCCTGCGCCAGGGCGAGCCGATCAAAGGCCAGAAGATAGATTATGTCTTCATTGGCAGTTGTACTAACTCCCGTATTGAGGATTTACGTATGGTTGCCTCTTTTGTGCAAGGAAGAAAAAAAGCCAACGATGTAGAAGTATGGATAGTGCCTGGCAGCAAACAGGTGGAAGCGCAGGCGAAACAGGAAGGTATTGATAAAATTTTTGAGGAGGCTGGATTTATACTACGTCAACCCGGCTGTTCGGCTTGCCTGGGTATGAATGAAGACAAGATACCTGCCGGCAAATATTGTATCAGCACTTCCAACAGAAATTTTGAAGGACGGCAGGGGGCAGGTGCCAGAACATTATTGGCCAGTCCGCTTACAGCCGCCGCTGCTGCTATTACTGGCGTGGTAACAGATGTAAGAGAATTACTGAACTAATCATTCATATTGAACAATTAATAATGGCGAAGCCACTAAACATAGTTAAGAGCAGATTTGTACCAATACCAGTCGAGAATATCGACACGGATCAAATCATACCTGCACGTTTTTTAAAAGCCACTACCAAAGACGGGTTCGGTAAGAACCTATTCCGTGATTGGCGTTATTACAACGATGATGAATCTAAAACGAGAGCTGATTTCCCGTTGAACATGTCGCAGTTTGACGGTGAAATTTTGGTTGCAGGCAAAAATTTTGGTTGCGGATCATCCAGGGAGCATGCAGCATGGGCCATTCTTGACTATGGTTTCCGTGTGGTTGTGTCGAGTTTCTTTGCCGATATCTTTAAGAACAATGCCCTGAATAATGGTGTGCTGCCTGTACAGGTCAGTGAAGCTTTCCTGCAAAGAATTTTCCTGCAGGATAATAACACAGAGCTGACGGTGGATTTAGGAAACCAAACCATTACCATCAACTCCACTGGTGAAGAGGAACATTTCGACATTAACAATTATAAAAAAACCTGTCTGCTGAACGGGTATGATGATATAGATTATCTATTAAGTATTAAAGACGATATACAACAATTCGAAAAAGAGAAGCTGTGAGTGCTGAGCCGCGAGCTTCGGGAGCTACGCTCTTGCAGCTCGTAGCCGGCGAACCGCAGCTTGTAAAAATAACCCACAATGAAAAAGAAGATAGCAGTTATTGAAGGAGATGGTATTGGACCAGAAGTTACCAAACAATCCATTCGTGTGCTGAACGCTGTAGCCGAACATTTTGATCATGAATTTGATTACACCTATTGTTTAATGGGTGCAGATGCCATTGACAAAACGGGTAATCCACTCCCAGATGAAACAATCGAAACCTGTCTGAACAGTGATGCTATTTTATTCGGCGCCATCGGTCACCCGAAATATGATAATGACCCAAGCGCAAAAGTAAGGCCCGAACAAGGCTTACTGAAACTGCGCAAGTCGTTACAACTATATGCGAATATCCGCCCGGTAAGCACTTATTCCTCGCTGCATCATTTGTCACCACTCAAAAGCAAAAATATAGAAGGTGCTGATTTTATCATCTTCCGTGAATTAACAGGTGGCATATATTTTGGTAAAAAAGAAGCAAACGAAGAAAAAACATTTGCGCTGGATGAATGTACCTACAGCCGCGAAGAAATAGAACGCATTACCCACCTGGCTTTTCATTTTGCACAGAAACCTGGCAGAAAGAAAAAACTGACATTGGTGGACAAAGCGAACGTACTGGAAACCTCCCGCCTGTGGAGAAAAGTAGTACAGGAAATAGCGGCACAATATGCAGATGTAACAGTGGATTACATGTTTGTGGACAATGCCGCGATGCAAATCATACTGAACCCAAAACAATTTGATATCATTCTAACAGAAAATATGTTTGGTGATATTATCAGCGATGAAGCCAGTGTAATCAGTGGTTCATTGGGATTACTGCCTTCTGCATCAGTGGGTGCAAACGGAAACCTCGCCCTGTTTGAACCTATCCATGGTTCTTATCCGCAAGCGGCCGGGAAAGATATTGCGAATCCGATCGGTTCTATCCTTTCAGCCGCAATGATGCTGGAATACCTGGGCATGGCCGAAGAAGCCAAGTTGGTACGTGATGCAGTGAGCTGGACCCTAATGAATTCTTTTGTAACTAAAGATATAGATCCGGTCAATTTCTACTTCACTTCCACTATAGGTGAATTGGTTTGTGATTTTGTAAGTGGTAAAGTATCGGGCTCTGTGAATGCAGAGAATATTGAATTAAGAAAGTCAACGATTATATAGTTGCGAACGATTAACTAACGATGGTTTGGCGATTGCCAAAATAATATTGCTTGCTCAGTTCTTTTTTTAAAAAGGTGTATGTATATTTACCATACATACATCCCCATGTTGAGGAACAACACATATAATATTATCACTTCTGTTGCTGCAGTCATTATTGTGGTGGTGATTATTATATCTTCTTCAACCGGAGGTGGTGCATAAGTATAAACAGATTAAAACAAAATACGCAACCCGCCTCCAAAAAGGCGGGTTTCTTTTTACCCGTAACAAACTAAATAAGCAATATGTACTACAACGAGCATACAATTATTTACTTCAATGGGCAGTTTGTAAAAGCAGCCGAGGCTAAAACGGATTTGTACAGCCAGTCGCTGCACTACGGCTATGCTGTATTTGAAGGCATCCGCTCCTATCCTGTTAATGGCGGCACCAAAATGTTTAAGGGCAAAGAGCATTATGACCGCCTGCGCCGCTCTGCGGAAGTAACCCGTATTCCATTTTCGTATACAACAGAACAACTGGTTGAATTGACCTATGAAACACTGCGTCTCAACAATTTTACTGACGCCTACATTCGCCCGATTGTGCTTTGTTCTCCCAATATGTCCTTATCGAAAGGGAGAGAATCCTATCTCGCTATTGAAACATGGGAATGGACAAACGGGTACATGAGCAACCAGATGAAGATTATGACTTCCTCTTACCGCCGCCCAAATGCCGATGCATTTCATGTGGATGCCAAAGTAAGCGGTCACTATGTAAATTCTATTCTTGCCTGCCAGGAAGCTAAAGACAAAGGATACGACGAAGCATTGGTGCTTGACAGTAATGGCTATGTAGCTGAAAGCAGTGGCGCCAACATATTTTATGAAAATGATGGCGTGTTGTACACAGCGCCAAAAGGGGCGATCCTTCCCGGCATTACCCGCGCCACTGTATTAGAAATCTGTGAGGAGCTGAATATACCGGTTGAAGAAAAATTATTTACACCCGATGAAATGCGCGGTGCTGATGCCGGTTTCTTCTGTGGCACTGCCGCAGAAGTGGTGGCATTAAGTTCACTGGATGAAGTGCCTTTTAAGAAGAACTGGGAAGATACGCTCAGCTATGTAATCCAGCAGGCATATAAATGCAAAGTATTAGAGAAGGAATTTGTGCTGGCTGAAAAAGTGGCATAAGCAGATGATAACTGATAGATAATAGAGGATAGTTAATACACCCGGGCGATAGTTGAAGTATTGCTGAATAGCATTACAGAACGATGAAGTGAGTGACACAACAGGTGATGATAGTAGTACAGGTGCTGGTAAACAAAAAATAAAAATGACAGAGCTGAATAAATACTCGAAGACCTTAACACAGGATCCCACACAACCGGGCGCACAGGCTATGTACTATGCTATCGGCTTCAAAGAAGAAGATTTTAGTAAAGCACAGGTAGGTATTGTAAGTATGGGATGGGATGGCAATCCCTGTAATATGCACCTGAATGATTTGGCCACCAGCGTTCGTGAAAGTGTGAATAAAACTGATGGGTTACTGGGCTTACGCTTTTATACCATTGGCGTGAGCGATGGTATCAGCATGGGTACAGATGGTATGCGCTACAGTCTGGTAAGCCGCGATGTGATTGCAGACAGTATTGAGACAAATGCAGGTGCGCAATATTATGACGCCATTATTGCGATTCCCGGCTGTGATAAAAATATGCCCGGTGCGGTAATGGCCATGGGCAGACTGAACCGTCCTGCCCTCATGCTATACGGCGGAACGATAGCTCCGGGTCATTATAAAGGCCAGGATTTAAATATCGTTTCCTCATTTGAAGCATTAGGGCAAAAAATTGCCGGTGATTTGAGTGAAGCAGATTTTAAAGGTATTGTGCAACATAGTTGCCCAGGCGCCGGTGCCTGTGGTGGCATGTACACAGCCAACACGATGGCCGCAGCTATTGAAGCACTGGGCATGAGCCTCCCCTACTCATCATCCAATCCTGCGCTGAGTGAAGAGAAACAAAAAGAATGTGAAGCGGCCGGAGCAGCTATTAAAATATTACTGGAGAAAAATATTACACCGGCTGATATCATGACACGTAAAGCATTTGAAAATGCGATTACGGTTATCATGGTACTGGGTGGCAGTACCAATGCAGTGTTGCACCTGATAGCCATTGCAAAAAGTGCAGGCGTTGATCTGACACAGGATGATTTCCAGGATATCAGTGATCGCATACCGGTGCTGGCAGACTTCAAACCCTCAGGCAAATACCTGATGGAAGATTTACATAAACATGGTGGCGTACCCGCTGTGATGAAATATTTAC
The DNA here is from genome assembly GCA_964386395.1 of uncultured Chitinophaga sp. Taxonomy (GTDB): domain Bacteria; phylum Bacteroidota; class Bacteroidia; order Chitinophagales; family Chitinophagaceae; genus JJ008. The sequence goes on along the minus strand of CAYLRV010000078.1, from coordinate 7,268 downwards.
TCAAAAGCGGACTACTCCACGGCGATTGTTTGACAGGAACCGGTAAAACGGTTGCAGAAAATTTAGCAGGTGTTCCGGATTTAGATTTTGAAGCACAGAAAATTATTTACCCGTTAGAACAACCGTTAAAGAAAACGGGACACCTGCAAATTCTGTATGGCAACCTGGCGAAGAAAGGAAGTGTGGCAAAAATTTCCGGCAAAGAGGGAGAAAAGTTTGAAGGCACGGCCAGGGTATTTGACGGTGAAAAAGATTTTATTGAAGGTATTGCGTCGGGAAAAGTAAAAGCTGGTGATGTGGTGGTGATCCGCTATATCGGCCCGAAAGGTGCGCCGGGTATGCCAGAGATGCTGAAACCAACCGGCGCTATCATTGGCGCAGGACTGGGTAAATCAGTGGCGTTGATTACAGATGGTCGTTTTAGCGGAGGTACACATGGCTTTGTGGTGGGTCATATTACACCTGAAGCGTTCGATGGCGGATTGATTGCGTTAGTGGAAGATGATGATATTATAAAAATTGATGCCAATAAGAATAAACTAACCTTAAAAGTAAGTGCAAAGGAAATAAAGAAACGCAAGAAGAACTGGAAGCAGCCTGAACTGAAAGCAACAAAAGGAATTTTGTACAAATATGCGAAGTCTGTAAAGCCTGCCGACCAGGGTTGTGTTACCGACGAGCGTTGAACATTGACTATTGATTTTTGAATATTATTTCTATGGATACATTAGAATTAAAGAAAACGAAGGGAGCATCTAAAACGAAAATTTCAGTAAGCGGTTCCGTAGCTGTGCTGGAAGCCTTTTTGGCTGAAGGTGTGGAAACCATCTTTGGCTATCCCGGTGGTGCAATCATGCCTATCTACGATGCATTGTATGATTACAATGACAGACTGAAGCATATCCTTGTCCGTCATGAACAGGGTGCGATACATGCAGCCCAGGGGTTTGCAAGGGTAAGCGGAAAGACAGGTGTGGTATTTGCCACCAGTGGTCCCGGTGCAACAAATTTGGTGACAGGCTTAGCGGATGCGATGATTGATTCAACCCCGGTTGTATGTATCACCGGGCAGGTGTTTGCACATTTATTGGGTACCGATGCTTTCCAGGAAACAGACGTAATTAATATTACGACACCTGTTACTAAATGGAATTACCAGGTAACAGATGCGAATGAAATTCCTGCTGTACTGGCGAAAGCTTTTTATATCGCCGGCAGTGGCCGTCCGGGTCCTGTGCTGATTGATATTACCAAAAATGCACAATTACAGTTATTCGAATACGAAGGCTATACAAAATGCGAACATATTCGCAGCTATCGCCCCAAACCTATTGTACGCAAAGAATATGTGGAGGCTGCTGCGAAGCTGATAAACGAAGCTGAACGCCCCTTTGTTGTTTTTGGACAAGGGGTGATACTTGGCAATGCTGAAAAAGAATTTAAACAGTTTATTGAAAAGGCCGGCATTCCTGCTGCATGGACCATTATGGGCATGAGCGCCATACCAACGGATCATCCGTTGGGTGTGGGTATGCTGGGTATGCATGGCAATTATGGCCCAAATGTTTTGACCAACGAATGCGATGTGCTGATTGCTATCGGCATGCGCTTTGACGACCGGGTTACAGGCCGCTTAGACAAATATGCCAAGCAGGCTAAAGTCATTCATCTCGATATTGATCCAGCCGAAATTGATAAAAATGTAAAAACGGATGTGGCTGTTTGGGGTGATTGTAAAGAAACCCTGCCTATGCTCACGGCATTGGTTGAACAAAAAGTATATCCGCAGTGGTTGCAAAAATTCAACGACTATAAACAGAAAGAAGAAGATAAAGTAATTAAAGATGAACTGAACCCAACAGGTGAAGTATTAACCATGGGTGAAGTCATCAAAACATTAAATGAACTTACAAACGGCAATGCCATCATTGTAACAGATGTGGGCCAGCACCAGATGGTGGCCTGTCGCTATGCGCAATACAATAAAAGTAAAAGCAATGTTACGAGTGGAGGCCTGGGAACTATGGGTTACGCTTTGCCTGCTTCTATTGGCGCTGCATACGGCGATCCAACCCGCACAACAGTGGCCATTATTGGTGATGGGGGTTTCCAGATGACTTTGCAGGAGCTGGGCACTATCATGCAATTCAAACCAGATGTAAAAATTATTATTCTTAATAACCAGTTCTTGGGCATGGTAAGACAGTGGCAACAACTCTTCCATGAAAGGAGGTACTCTTTTGTTGATATCACCAGTCCCGATTTTGTGCAGGTAGCGAAAGGCTTTCGCATACCGGGTAAAAGCATAGCCAAGAGAGAAGAATTGAAAACATCCATTGAAGAAATGTTGAACAACAATGGCAGTTTCCTGCTGGAGATAATGGTGGGCAAAGAAAACAATGTATTCCCCATGGTGCCGCAGGGCCGTGGCGTAGCCGAATGTGTTTTAAGCAAAGAAGAGATATAGCCGGAAAGACGGGAGGTCAGCAAGACCGAGAGACATCCCATTACGTGAAACAACTTTCAGACTTCCGGACTTTCGGTCTTCCGGACTAATAAAAAAGCGATGCAAAAACAAGAATATACCATAACAGTTTATACGGAGAACCAGATTGGTTTGTTGAACCGTATTGCTATTATTTTCTCCCGGAGAAAGATTAATGTGGAAAGCCTGAACACTTCACCTACTGAAGTGGATAGTGTACACCGTTTTACCATCGTTATCAATGAAACCGAAGATGTGGTAAAAAAGTTATGCCGCCAGGTGGAGAAACAGGTAGAGGTATTGAAAGCCTATTATAATACAGAGAATGAGATCGTCTGGCAGGAACTGGCTTTATACAAAGTGCCAACAGATGTAATTGCCACTGAAGTAAAAGTAGAACGCCTACTGCGAGAAAACGGTGCACATACGGTAGTGATACGTAAAGATTATACCGTCTTTGCTGTAGCCGGGCACCGCGAAGAAACAGAAGCACTAATAAAAGTACTGGAACCTTATGGCCTGATCGAATTTGTGCGAAGTGCCAGGGTGGCCATCCTGAAAGGCAGCAGCGATTTTCATGAGCGGTTAAAAGAATTTGAACAACAGGATCCTGGCGAAGACGTGGTAGAAAATGAATTTTTGAACGAAAACGAAAAAGTATTCAGCATGTAGCGGGGAGTTGTGAGTTGTCAATAGTGAGTAATACTGCTCACAGTTGACCACTCACCACTGACAACTCACTACTCACAAATAAACAACAACTCTAAACCAAATAACATGGCAAAATTAAATTTCGGCGGCGTTGAAGAAAACGTAGTAACGAGGGAAGAATTCCCGCTTAGCAAAGCACAGGAAGTGCTGAAAAATGAAACAGTAGCAGTAATTGGCTACGGCGTGCAAGGCCCTGGCCAGGCATTAAACCAGAAAGACAACGGTATTAATGTCATCGTTGGTCAGCGCAAAAATTCTAAAACATGGGATAAAGCTATCGCCGATGGATTTGTACCGGGTGAAACGCTGTTTGAAATTGAAGAAGCATTGGAAAGGGGTACTATCATTTGCTACCTGCTGAGTGATGCAGCGCAAATAGCTTTATGGCCTACTGTGCAGAAACACTTAACACCTAGCAAGGCTTTATATTTTTCACATGGCTTTGGCGTTACGTTTAATGAACAAACCGGTATTGTCCCACCGAAAGATGTGGATGTATTCCTGGTAGCACCAAAAGGCAGCGGCACTTCATTAAGAAGAATGTTCCTGCAAGGCCGTGGCCTTAACAGCTCCTATGCAATCTACCAGGATGCAACCGGCAAAGCCTTTGACCGTGTTATCGCACTCGGTATTGCTGTAGGCAGTGGTTATTTATTTGAAACTGATTTCAAGAAAGAAGTATATAGCGATTTGACAGGCGAAAGAGGAACCCTGATGGGTGCTATACAAGGAATTTTTGCTGCGCAATACCAGGTGCTGCGTGATAAAGGGCACACCCCTTCTGAAGCATTTAATGAAACAGTTGAAGAACTGACACAATCACTGATGCCATTGGTAGCTGAGAATGGTATGGATTGGATGTATGCCAACTGCTCCACTACTGCACAGCGTGGAGCCCTTGACTGGTGGAAAAAATTCCGTGATGCAACAGCGCCGGTGTTTAAAGAATTATATGAAAGCGTGGCTGCCGGTAAAGAATCGCAGCGTTCGATCGACAGCAATAGTAAAGCAGATTATCGTGAAAAGCTCGAAGAAGAACTGAAAGAACTGCGTGAAAGTGAATTGTGGCAGGCTGGTAAAACAGTAAGAAGCCTTCGTCCGGAAAATCAGCCAAAAGAAGCACAAGCAGCGAAAACAGTTTCATCAACCAAAGAAGTATTTAGCAAACTGACACTAAAACCGGAATCGGTTGGTTAATATACAGGGAACACGGATAAGACGGGTTGAACAGATACACACGGATATTTTTGATGCTTCGCATCAAATCTGGATCAGGAAATCCCAAACTGTTCCGCAGGAAGATTAATCCGTGAAAATCCATCCAAACCGTTCAATCCGTGTTCAAATTTTGTTTGCTTAAAATACCTGTTCAAAAAATGAAATGAGTACCATACTAAACAATACTGCCCTTGACTTCACAGCTGCAGCGCTTAAGCTGAAGAAGGTGGTAAATCGTACACCCCTCACCTTCCATCACAACCTGTCAAAAAAATACCAGTGCAATGTTTTTTTGAAGCGGGAGGATTTGCAGGTGGTTCGATCATACAAGCTGCGTGGCGCCTATAACATGATGAGTTCGCTACCAAAAGAACAGCTTGACAAAGGTGTGGTATGCGCCAGCGCCGGTAATCATGCACAGGGTTTTGCTTACAGTTGCAAGAAACTTGGCGCAAAAGGCGTGGTGTTTATGCCAGGCATTACACCCAAACAGAAAGTAAACCAGACAAAAATGTTTGGCGAAAATTTTATCGAGATAAAACTGGTTGGCGACACATTTGATGATTGCGCAGTAGCAGCAAAAAAATACACGGAGGAAAATGGCTTCACGTTTATTCCTCCTTTTGATGATTACCGGATTATTGAGGGGCAGGGAACAGTCGGTGTGGAGATATTGGAGGAACAATCGGATATTGACTTTCTGTTTATACCCGTGGGCGGGGGTGGCCTTAGTGCAGGCGTAGGCTCCTATTTCAAAACATACTCACCCAAAACAACAATCATCGGCCTGGAGCCGGAAGGGGCGCCTGCCATGTTTGCATCGCTGAAAAATGGCTACCCAATCACACTTGACAGTATTGATCGTTTTGTAGATGGCGCCGCAGTAAAACGAGTTGGCGATTTAACTTTCGCCATATGCAAAGATGTGCTGGACGATATGCACCTGGTACCGGAAGGAAAAGTATGTTCCACTATCCTGAAACTATACAATGAAGATGCGATCGTTGTTGAACCTGCAGGCGCACTATCCATTGCTGCATTGGATAATTACGCCGATCAGATAAAAGGCAAAAATGTCGTTTGTATTGTAAGCGGCAGCAACAACGATATTGACCGTATGCAGGAAATAAAAGAACGCAGCCTGCAGTACGAAGGGCTGAAACATTATTTCCTTATCAGCTTTGCCCAACGTCCGGGCGCATTGAAAGAATTTGTGAATAATGTACTCGGTCCTACCGATGATATTACCCGTTTTGAATACATGCAAAAAACCAACAAAGAAAACGGACCTGCATTGGTAGGTGTGGAATTGCAAAGCCGGTCAGACTATGATTTGCTTTTGCAAAAAATGAAACAATCGAATATCGGTTTCTCAGAAATAAATAAAAACGATCAGTTGTTTGGATATCTTATTTAATTAAGACGTACTACACTGATTTGTGGAAAATTGCACGCTGAATCCCCTATCCTGCTGAAAGCTTTTTTGTATCTTCAGACGACCTGCTTGCTATTGAAAAACGGAATACGGTTTCCGTGTTTGCTGATTATATTTTTCATACTAAAGTTGAACTATTCATGGCAGGTAACCAGGGACTATACGATCCTTCTTTTGAGCATGACGCATGTGGTATTGGTTTTGTAGCCAATATAAAAGGTCATAAATCACACCAGCATATTTCTGATGCATTAACCGTATTGGAAAACATGGAACACCGTGGCGCATGCGGCTGTGAGAACAATACAGGCGATGGCGCTGGTATCATGATCCAGACACCACATGAATTTTTCTTTGATGAATGCCTGAAACTCGGTGTGCACCTCCCCTCTTTCGGCCGCTATGCCGCAGGCATGGTCTTCTTCCCAAAAGAAATCAGGCTGCGTGAAGAATGCCGTGACATTTTCAACCGTTCAGCAGAAAAGCTCGGCCTGGAAATACTTACCTACCGTAAGGTACCGGTTAATACAAGCGATATTGGCCCAACTGCATTAAGCGTAGAACCAGAAATGGAACAGGTCTTCATTGCCTGCCCCGATCATATTGCAAACGCTGATGATTTTGAAAGAAAATTATTTGTACTGCGCAACTACGCCACACATTTAATCAACAGCACTGTTCGAAAAGATGAAATTGGTTTTTACATCGCATCTCTTTCCTATAAAACAATTGTCTATAAAGGTCAGTTGACCAGTCACCAGGTGCGCCAATACTTCCCCGATCTCAGTAATAAAAGAGTAGTAAGCGCCTTTGGCCTGGTGCACTCCCGTTTTGCCACCAATACATTTCCTTCCTGGAAACTGGCGCAACCCTTCCGTTTTATTGCCCACAATGGTGAGATTAACACATTGCAGGGAAACCTGAACTGGTTAAAGACAAGTGAAAAAGGATTCACTTCCCCCTATTTCTCCAAAGAAGAAATGGAAATGCTGTTGCCCATTGTTACGGGTGGACAAAGTGATTCAGCTTGTCTCGATAATATCATTGAGCTGCTCACCCTTGCCGGCCGTTCATTACCGCATGTCATGATGATGCTGATACCTGAAGCATGGGATGGACATGATGAAATGGATCCGGTGAAAAAAGCATTTTATGAGTTTCACTCTTCCTTTATGGAACCCTGGGATGGCCCGGCATCTATTTCATTTACCGATGGTAAAATTATTGGTGCTACATTGGACAGGAACGGCCTCCGTCCTTCCCGTTATTGTGTAACAAAGGATGACCGTGTCATCATGGCATCTGAAACAGGTGCATTACCCGTTGACCCCGCCATTATCCTCGAAAAGGGAAGGCTGCAACCAGGAAAGATGTTTGTAGTGGATATGGAAAAAGGAAAAATCATTAGTGATGATGATT
>CAYLRV010000077.1:0-12800 GCA_964386395.1 uncultured Chitinophaga sp. | reverse complement strand
CCCAATCCGTTTACGACATCCACAGCATTTGTATTCACCATTACCGGTAGCGAAGTGCCGCAGAATATCAAAATTGAAATTATGACGGTAACAGGCCATATCGTAAGGGAGATAACAAAAAATGAATTGGGCCCACTCCATATCGGCCGTAACATCACCGAATTTAAATGGGATGGTACAGATATGTACGGCCAGAAACTGGCGAATGGCATATACCTCTACAGGGTGGTAACTAACCTCAATGGTAAATCATTGGATAAGTTTACCGAGAAAGGTGACAAAACTGACCAGTATTTCAATAAAGGATACGGTAAAATGTACCTGATGCGATAATGCTGAAATAAAATAATAGTAAGGCTGCTCCCCGGAGCAGCCTTTTTTCTTTCTGTATTCGTAAAAGCGAAGGGCACAGCTTTTGTATTTTTGCAAATAGTCCGCTTAAAAGAAACTATGGCAAAAATTGGGATTAATATAGCAACAGGAAGCCTGCAACAAGCAGAAATGATTGTAGGCATAGACCTGGGCACCACGAATAGCCTGGTGGCAATTATTCACCCGGAAAGTAAAAAACCGGTAGTGCTGAAAGAGCATGATGGCGCAGCATTAGTGCCGTCTGTTGTACATTTTGGTGAGAATGGAAATGTAACCGTTGGCGATGCAGCTAAAGAATACCTGGTATCAGCCCCGCACCAAACAATTTTTTCAGCCAAACGCCTGATGGGAAAATCATACAGTGATATAAAAAACCAGGCTGACTTTTTTACCTATAAAATTATTGATGATAACACAGAAAGCCTGGTGAAAATAGAAGCCGGCGGGCGGTTTTATTCGCCGGTGGAATTATCATCTTTTATATTAAAAGAACTAAAAGCAAGGGCTGAGCATATTTTAAAAACGCCTGTAAGTAAAGCGGTGATTACGGTACCGGCTTATTTTAATGATGCACAGCGGCAGGCCACCCGGGATGCAGGAAAACTGGCAGGTCTTGACGTGTTGCGTATAGTCAATGAACCGACCGCCGCCAGCCTTGCATACGGAATGGGCCTGCGGAACGATGAAGAGAAAATTGTAGCTGTTTATGATCTAGGAGGTGGCACGTTCGATATATCTGTGCTGCGTATTGCCGGCGGCATCTTTGAAGTATTATCTACCAATGGCGACACCTACCTGGGTGGTGATGATTTTGACAGGGCCATTGTACAGCATTGGGCAAATGAGCTGAATATCGCTACAGCGATGATTGCTGAAAATAAGCAGCTTTCACAACGTTTACGATTACAGGCAGAAGAGGCGAAGAAAACTATCAGTAAGGGGGAAAAATTTAGCGCAACAGTAGAAGGCTATCAGCTAGAACTGACGAAAGAGGTATTTGACAGCCTGGCCATGCCGCTGGTGATGAAGACAATTAATTGCTGCAAGAACGCTGTACAGGATGCCGGGATAGAAAAGACAGAAATTGACGAAGTAATAATGGTAGGCGGATCTACACGTATGCCGCTGGTAAAAGAAAAAGTAGGTGAGTTTTTCAATAAGCATGTAAATGATCAGCTGAACCCTGATGAAGTAGTGGCGTTAGGTGCAGCCGTACAGGCCGATATCCTTGCGGGTAACAACAAAGACTTTTTATTGCTTGATATTACACCGCTTTCATTGGGCATTGAAACCATGGGCGGACTGATGGACGTATTGATTCCACGTAATGCAAAAATACCATCAAAAGCAGGCCGGCAGTATACTACGCAGAAAGATGGACAAGGGAGCATGCGAATTGCCGTTTACCAGGGTGAAAGGGATTTGGTAAAAGACAATCGTAAACTGGCTGAATTCAACCTTGCCGGTATACCTGGTATGCCCGCGGGCTTGCCCAAAGTAGAAGTATCATTTTTAGTCAATGCAGACGGCATCCTGGTTGTAAAAGCAAAGGAATTGCGCAGCGGCGTTGAACAAAGTATTGAAGTAAAGCCGCAATATGGCCTCACTGACGAGGAAGTGGAGAAAATGCTGCTTGATTCATTGACCCATGCAAAAGAAGACATGCAAACAAGGGCATTGGTGGAGGCACAAACAGAAGGAACCCAATTACTGGAAACGACCTGGGCCTTCCTGGAAAAGAACCAGGGCTTCTTGACAGAAGAGGAAGCAGCTGCAACTGCTGAAGCGATGAATGAACTGACGCAGATTATCAATACCGGTACAAAAGATGAAATACATACAGCTATTGAAAAGCTAAACGGAATATCCCGGCCTTATGCAGAACGGCTGATGGACGAAGCCGTGCGCACTGCACTAAAAGATAAGAAGATATAACTCAAAGCCGGGCTATATAACACCAGTCGCCGCCACAATTGATACATTCATAGTTATCCAGCCCGATTAGTTCAGCGAGGTATTCTTTTTCCGGAAAAAAATGAAGGTGTAAGTCAAGTGTATAATAGTAATAGCGCTGTTTTGGGACTACGATAATCAGTTGCTTTTTTGCCACACGTTTTAATTCGGCAACTGCCTGCCTTACATTCCGTATATGTTCAATCGTGTGGTGGCAGGTAACAATATCAAATGACTTATCTGCAAAAGGAAGTTGTTCTATCACCCCCGGTTTATAATCAATACCGGCAACAGGGGAACTATCGAAAACATCGCAACCGCTTAATGTATAATTTGTCTTTTCCTTTAGTAGCCTGAGCCAGTAGCCTCTGCCGCAGCCCACATCTAATACGTTATTGCATTGCGGGTCTGCTTTCTCCAGCATCACACGGATGGATTGTTTATTCAGGTCCGTAGGACGGTTGGTTGCCCGGCAGTCCAGCTCAGCATAGAATTTTTGAAAATCGGCATCGCTCATCGCCCATGCTTTCTTTTTGAAATCCATACATAGGCCGATGTTCTTCCCTTTGAACCAGTACCAGAAGAAGGGGTACATAAACCAGCGTCGGTCACGGATAAAAGGTGGTAAGCCTTCATCCATAATCAGCCGGATAATATTGGTAATGCCGCGGTTCAGGATTTCTTTTTTTGCAGGATGTAAATATAAAGGAGTCCGCCAAGGATAAATAATACAGCTATAACAGAAAGTAATTTCAGCCTGCCGGTTTTGTATACGAATTCAATGGTAGCATTCCCTGCCGGAACGGTGACAGCGAGAAAGGTCCGGTTGGCCGTATATAACCGTGTTGATTGCCCATTTACGGTAGCTGTCCAGCCGGGATAATTGTTTTGCATAAACACCAGCAAAGCTGGATTCTTTGTGTCGGTTTCAAGTAAAAAATGCCCCGGACTAAACCTTTTTATACGGATCGTGTTACTGCTGTCATTTGGCAGAAATGGAAGCGAATCCTTTGGCGTGGCGATAGCCACTTTTCCATTATAACCGGTGGCAATGAAGGCGGCGGTATCTTTTAACGCATAAACCGTATCGGCAAAATAGGCCAGCGGGTATGTTATAATCTTTTTTCGCAGCGAAACTGAATCCCAGAAACCCGCTTGTGTACTCAGGTTGGCCGGTGTAATAATATAGTCCGAACGGCCGGGTAACTTATTATAAGGGTTAAAACAGCCAACAATATCAAAGTACTGCATACCATCAGCGGAGAAGTCTGCAATTGATTTTTGCATGTCGGGCAGCGGGTAGCCGGCCGGTTGCTGATTGATGATGCGCTGGGCAGCCGATGGCGGATTGGTGCGTACATAGGTAAGTGGCAGCATGCCTTGTGCCACGATAAACATCTCTGCAACCACAAGCGGAAGTAGAAATTTTTCAAGTTTGCTTCGCTGAATGGCTTTATAAAAAATACCAGACACGATTATTACTAAAAGACTGTTTAATAATAAGAAATCGTAAAAACCTAAAGCACTTATAAATTCTTTTAACCGGAGGCGGAGGTTCAGCCCATGGGGGTTGGTCATCGCTGTTTTAGTACTGCTGATAAGATGACCGGAGAAAAGGCTGATAATAAATGACAGCAGCGCAATACCTGTAAGAATCAGTACAATCTTTTTTAAAAGCGCAATATTGAAATTTTTTGCTGTTACATAGTCGTTGATATAAAATGCAGCCAGGAGCTGTGCCGCAAAAATGAAAAATAGCTTGGCATTGGCGGGGTGCCGGAATGTATCCATCAGGGGCAGGAAGTGAAAACTCAATACACGAATGCCCCCCCAGTTGCCCCAGGCTGAATAAAAGGAAAAAAGCAAATACCCCCAACAAGAACCAATGCAAAAACGGTTTTTTACCCTTTTTAGCAATAGCATAGATAAAGAAGGGCAAGAGGATAATTCCAATATAGCAGTTTCGGATAAGTGGGTCAGTATATTGGTTATAACTGGCTTTCATAGTGGGCCAGGGCGTGACAAATGAAATAAGGTTTTCCGGCGACATGGAATTTATCAATGCGGTTTCAAGATTCACACCCTGCCCCCGGTCGATGGATTGTATAAACGGTATATACGATAATAATGCCGGCAGGCAGATGATAAGGAAACAAAGAGCCGCCACCAATAGCTGCCTTGCAAAAGCCTGGGAGGATTTTTTTAATCCATGTATTTTTTTATGGCGGAAAAAAACAAAAATTAAATAGGCAGCGAGTATATAGCTGAGTTGTATAAAATCTGAAGGATATGCAGAAAGTAACATGAGGGAATAGGAGAGGCCAAGCAGGAAAGCATCCTTTACCTTAAAACTATCAAAGCAGCGGATAGTACAAAGCATGACAAAAGGCAGGTAGGCTGCTGCATACAGCCAGTTGAGAAACTGCCCGGAATCGGTAATAAAACCATTCAGCATATAGGCAGCTGTTACCGCAAGCACTACCGATCGTTTCAATTTGAAATATTTCAGCAAATGGTACATGCTGAAACCTGCTATAATAATAGTGAGTATGGTTTCAACTTGCAGCCAGTACATATCATATTGACGGAACAGGCTCAATATGACTACAACCGGGTTCCACACACCCGCCTGCACATCACCATGGGCAGGATATCCCATATTGATATAGGGCATCCATGCGGGAAAATAACCATGCTGTATAGCCTCGCTGGTATTGTGCCGCATAGCCATAAAATAATTGATGGCATCATTCTTTACACTAAACAGCATAGAAGAAACAGGCCAGTAGGCAACAAGTGCCACCAGTACTATAAACAGGTAATCTGCTGATCGGGTACTCAGCCGTTTCATTTTTTGCCTTTATAATGTTTTTTGAGTTTGAACACTTCCCGTACAATGCTGAAGAAATTATACCAGCGCAGTTTGGAGCCCTTCATTTCTGTCCATTGCAATAAAGGCTCTTCTGTTCCATTAGTATTCAGATCGCCATAAAATTGGTTGACCCGGCATATAACTTCCACATCAAACAGCCAGCGGGTGCGAAATGAATCGTTGAAGACCTTCGTTGCAAGTGGCGTGGTAAACAATTTGGCACTGCATTGTGTGTCGTACACATCGAGCTTTATAATGGAGCCAACAATCGTAGCTATGATGCGGCTGTAGAAATGGCGCCACTCGTTCCGTTTAATAACGGCACCGATTTTTTTTACACGGCTGCCGAACACAAATGCATAGTTTTTCTCAAGGGCAACGGAATAGAGCCGTTTTATTTCTTCTGGTGAAACGGCCAGGTCGGCATCCATATAGGCATGGTAAGTGATGCTGTTGTTCTTTACACTTTCAATCATGCCCTGCCGTACGGCCTCGCCTTTACCCCCTCTTTTTCCGATGAAAACCGTCTTTGTCCTGCCGGGATATTTTTTGCTGAACCCCGTCAGCACTTCTCTTGTACTATCGGTACTGCCATCATCTACTAATACTAGTTGCACATACGGTGTTTGCTCCAGGAACCCCGATAGCCGATCCACCGGCAACCTGCTGGCTTCATTATGGCAGGGGATTATGATGGAGATGGTTTGCATATGCAATAGCAGGTAAGACCGGGTATTTTTAAACCGATGCGGGCAAGATACCAAGTTATTTTAAATTCAATCCACAAGAGAGTCGTAAGCAGTTTAGTACGAAAGGCGCCGCCCTTCCAGTTATGAATGCCTTCATTTGTGGAAATACCAGGTCCCTTCTTTTTTTCCCGTTTTACCTGCAGGCGGCGAACGGGCAGCAATGAATTAAAACAATAACCGGAATGCAATACCTGCAACGAAAGGGGTTTCAACAGTGCTTCAAGGCTGGCCCTGGTATACCGTTTATAATGGCCCAGATTAATATCATGTTGTGAAAACAGGCTTTGATAAGCAGGCACCGTAATGATAAAAACTGTATTGTTGTCCGTTTGTTCAAGTTGCAGCAGATCCTTCAACAAATTCTCCGGGTGCTCCACATGTTCCAGCACATCCATCAATACAATCGCACTTAAATTAGCTGCAGAATTTATACTGATTATATCATTTGTGAAATGAAGATTAACCGGCTTGTGTTCCTGCAGCTTTTGCAGTAAAGCCTGATCATAGTTAATATCTGCCGCTACTACATTGCTTTCCGGCCATGAAACTGCAACCCCGCCTGCAAGAAACGCATCACCACTACCTACATCTGCAATCAGTTTTTTATCCGCAACTGTTTTACGGATAAAAAAACGCAGCATTTTTAACCGGGCCAGTTCCCATGGATGCCTTTTGATGGCCGCACCTGTCTGTATGTACTCCCGCAGATCCATGCGAATGATTAGTTGAACTTTTCTTTCAGTGTTAGAAAATATTTTTCAAAATAGTGGTAGCTGAGCCAGCTGAGGCCGAGTGCGATGAGTGTGGCTGATACAGATACGGTAAACTGCATTTCGCTCCATCCCATTTTCCCGTTTAGCCATTTGCTGAACAAGGGTGCAAGGATAATATATAAAGGCCAGTGCAGTACATAAAAACCATAGGATATTTTTCCGAAGAAGCGAAGGAGGGCATTATCAAAAATAAAATTGATAATCGCTGTTTTACGTGAAATAGCTTCCTGCACCAGTAAGCCAAACAGCATGGCAAATGTAGTATAGCCTGCCAGGGCGAGGTAAGGAAAAGCAAAATGATAGCGCCTGTTCAGCAAAAAGAAAATGAAATTGAGCAGTGCAAAAAATAAAACAACCGGCGCCGTATACTTGGTAAAGAAATTTTTATTAATACGCTGTAGCAGCGCTACCATGCAGCCAATACACAACCCGTCGATTCTGGAGAAAGTATATAGTTGATAGTAAGCAAAATTGGCATCATCGTTCAGCCATGCCCACAGGCGCAGGCCTAGTACGGCACAAAGCACCAGCGATATAAATACCAGCAGCAGTTTATGGTTCCTGATAAATAGAATAGCTAATGGCCACACTAAATAGAACTGCTCTTCAACGGCCAGCGACCATAAATGATGTAAAGGCGTGGCATCGGTCGGTTTAAAAATATATAACCAGTTTTGCAGGTAGGTCCATAGCCATACCTGGTTTTCCTGGTAGTAGCCAACCCCTGGAGGAGGGAATAGGCCGGGAATAATGAAAAGGAAAATGACCAGGCAGAGAAAGTAAAGCGGAAAAATGCGCAAAGCCCTGCGTATATAAAAATTCTTCAGATAGCCAGGCTGCCCAACAGTTTTCAGGAGTATATCAGTGATCAAAAAACCGGAAAGTACAAAAAACAAATCCACACCCAGCCAGCCAAAAGAGAAATAATCCATGAACCCAAAATTGTGATACACCACCACCAGCAGAATTGCAGCGCCGCGCAGGCCATCAAGTGCCGGGTAGTAATTCCTTTCAGGAACGGTTGATTGCATCAGCAGTGATTGGGTTAGTATACTTTTTCAAAGGTAGCTTTATGCCCCGTCATCATTTAGTTTGCAGGATAATATTTTTCACGCAAGCGTAAAAATGGCTTTTCAATTAACAGGGATAATAAGTAGCCGCAAAGTATATTGAAAAGTAAATACAGCAGTACAATTACGAAGGCCGGGATACCCGCAATATTTACAGCAACATAATTGGAGAGCATCGGGCCTGCTTTCATATGAATTAGATAAATGGAATACGAATAAACACCGGTCCATGCGATGCTGCTGTATATAAAACCCGCCGGGTTTCGACCAGCAGCATGATGTATTGCATCCGCATATACCATCATCACTGCTACTAACAAGCCAAAGCCGAGGTACAAACACGTAAAGCCGTAAGTTCCCATTTCAACAGACTCTGCAGTGTATATAAAAGGGGGCAGGAGCAGAAGAGGGATAATGAGCAGACATAAGCCAAGTCGTTTACGAATTATTTCCGCCAGCTGATTTTGACGGAAATGGTACAACCAGGCCACCAGTACCCCAGCGGCGAGAGAGTCGATACGGAGATGGGTTGGGAAGAAATGGGTATAGGGGTCAATTACCGGTTGTTGCCGCCAGGTAATAAAACGCAGTGCAAGGCAAGCGATAACTGTTAGCAAACACATAAGCGGTATAGCTGTTTTTTTATGCAGTGCCCCGCTTTTGTACAAGCAAAAGAGCGCTATACTCAGCAGGACATAAAAATGCTCTTCGATGGCCAGTGACCAGGATATACCAATAAGGCCCGGGGAATAGTTCTGATAAAAAAAAGCCTCAGCGAAAACTTCACTGCTTATAACGGGAATCCCCTTTACGTAGTTGTATAAAATATGCAGCAGTAATACCACATAAAACAAGGGATAAATCTTAAACCCACGGCGCACCAGGAACCGGAGCGGCCTTATCGAGCCATTCTTTTTATACTCTGCAAATAATAAGCCCGAAACAAGAAATCCGCTTAGCACAAAAAAAAGGTCGACCCCAATCCATCCTGTTTGTGTTGTAATAGCCGAGAGCTTGCTATGCCTGAGCATAACCAGCAGGATGGCAACACCACGCAAAAAATCCAGGACCTTGATTCGTTGTTTCATAAGCCGTATGGAAACAAGATAGCTAAAATCAACGGGTAAGAACAGCGGTAGTTAAACGATCAGCCTTTTCGCTGTGCGATATATCGTTGTACATATTTACCTATTATATCAAACTCAATATTTACGTTATCATTCTCCTGCAGGTGCCGCATATTCGTATGCTCAAATGTGTAAGGAATGATGGCAACTGTAAACCGGTCTTTTTTTACATTGAAAATGGTAAGGCTGATTCCATTGAGGCAAATAGATCCTTTTTCAATGATGAGTGCGGCAAATTTTTTAGGAATTTGAAAACTGAATTCCCAGCTGCCGTCTTTTTCTTTTCGTTTGATACAGGTGGCAGTTGCATCCACATGGCCTTGTACCAAATGGCCATCTACCCGTGCGGAAAGTTGCATACAGCGTTCAATATTGAGGATGGTGCCGATCTGCCAGTCGCCGAGGTTTGTCTTTTTAAGTGTTTCATCAATAGCCGTGACCCGGTGCTGCCCTTCACGGAGCTCTTCTACCGTGAGGCAGACGCCGTTGTGCGACACACTTTGATCAACCTTCAATTCCGCCGAAACGGGCGATTTTACCCAAAAACTGCGGTTTGAACCATGGTTGGTTACTGCCGATACCTCGCCAATTGCTTCAATAATACCTGTAAACATCCTTGCAAATTAAGCAGTTATTCGCATTTTTGTTTTTGGTGGGGGTTTCCCAACTTTGTGGGCAGAAACTTGTAAATCTATCTGCTTTCACCTTATCTTTGCGCCCTCCGAAGGAGTGCTTCGGAATAAAAAAGTACCAAGGAGGTATATAATTATGCTGATTATTGACTCAAAAGATTGCGAAAACATCGACAAAGCGCTGAAGAAGTACAAGAAGAAATTCGAGAAATCTAAAACACTTCTGCAGTTGCGTGAGCGTCAGAGTTTCACTAAGCCTTCTGTAAAACGCAGAGGTGAAGTGCTGAAAGCAATCTACAAGCAGAAGATAGCAAGCGGAAAGATCGAAGGATAAGCGATCCTTTTGACCGATATAACTATAGCCATCCGGACCTGCCGGTATGGCTATTTTTGTTTGATATAATGTAGCTTAGCCGGATGAAAACCGGGGCTCCATCTTCCGTTCAGCCATTTCTTGATTACCTGAAATACGAGAAGCGTTTTTCTGCTCATACAATTGTTTCCTACCAAACAGATTTAACGGGCTTCTTTATGTATGTGGAAAAGCAGTTCGACACCAGTGCCCCGGCTGAAATAACCCATCATAACATACGCAGCTGGCTGGCTGATTTGAAAGAAAATAAGCTGGCAGCCAAATCCATCAACCGCAAAATATCCAGCCTGAAGTCTTTTTTCAAATACTTGCTCAAAACAGGGGCTATAGAGGTAAGCCCCATGACAAAAGTGATAAGCCCGAAGACCGGAAAACGGCTTCCGGTATTTGTAAAAGAAGATGAGGTAAAGCAGGTAATCGACTCGTTGAACCATGGTTCGGATGACTGGAAGAGCCTGAATGCCCGTATGCTTATTACCATATTTTATGCTACAGGCATGCGGCTAAGTGAGCTGGTGAACCTGAAAGAGCAACAGGTAGATGCTTCCAGGGGGCATATAAAAGTGCTGGGAAAGGGTAATAAGGAGCGGATAATTCCGGTGGGGAGGGAACTGATCGAGCTTGTGGATTATTATAAGGGCCAAAAGCGGAAGGAATTTGGGGATACGGGTGGTGCGTTGCTGGTTACAGAAAAAGGGAAAAAAATATACCCGAAATATGCCTATCTCCTGGTAAAAAAGCATTTGGGTGAAGCCAGTACACTTGATAAAAAAAGCCCGCATGTGCTTCGTCATACATTTGCCACCCACCTCATGAATAACGGGGCCGGCCTGAATGCGGTAAAGGAATTACTGGGCCACAGCAGCCTTGCAGCCACCCAGGTATATACACATAATACCATTGAAAAATTAAAAGATATTCACAAAAAAGCACACCCGAAATCGTAAAAAATAACAAAGCCGCGACAAAAAAAGCGGCTTTATTTTTTTGAAAATGGAAGGTCTTGCAGTAACTTGAACCTGATAAAAGAACCATCCAAATCCACTGGAAAAACCAAGTTCTTTACATATTTATTTACAGATTAAAACAGATGATTATGAACGTAAACATCCAGGCAGTTCATTTCAATGCAGACAAGAGACTGATTGATTATGTAACAAGTAAACTGCAGCGGCTGAATAACTTCAGCGATCGTATTATCCGGGTGAATGTTTTTCTGAAACTGGACAACGTGGTGCACACCATTAAAGACAAGATTGCCGAAATCAGGGTGCACATACCTGGCCAGGATTTCTTCGTTAAATCCACTAGTAAATCATTTGAGAACTCATTTGACAGCGCTTTTGATTCGATGGTAACACAAATAAAAAGGAACAAGGAACGAAAAGCAGCTTAAATCATTAAGAACCCCCTTCTACGAAGGGGGTTTTTTATTTTTGGGGCATACGTGAAAAAAATCGTTCTACAGTAGTTGTACACAACTGGCTGAAAACAAGCAAAAAAATCCAGTTCAAAATTTTTCCAATTCTCATTTTCCCTTACCTTTGCCTCCCCAATTAAATGGGGTAGCTCTTTATTGCCTGATTATCGCTCGCCAGCAGCGGTAAACGTAGAGAGAAAACGCCACCTTAGCTCAGCTGGTAGAGCAACTGATTTGTAATCAGTAGGTCGCCAGTTCGATTCTGGCAGGTGGCTCAGGGCGGGCAAGTAGCCAAGTGGCCAACGGCAACAGACTGTAAATCTGTCCTCTTACGAGTTCGGTGGTTCGAATCCATCCTTGCCCACTTTACCCTCCATAGCTGTAGCGAAGGGGGTATTTGAAAAAGTTCTTTTAATGATTTTTCCGCCCTCGCTAATGCTTCGGCGGATAAGCGGGAGTAGCTCATTTGGTAGAGCGGTAGCCTTCCAAGCTTCAGGTGGCCGGTTCGAGCCCGGTCTCCCGCTCGTTTTCAGTTCGCAGCTTGCAGTTAGCAGTCTGCAGTACTCATCAAAAGCTAACTGCCGACTGCCAACTGAAAATTGCCGACTGGGTTATTGCCGTTGTAGCTCAGTGGTAGAGCACTTCCTTGGTAAGGAAGAGGTCTGGGGTTCAATTCCCCATAACGGCTCAACGAAAAACTAAAGCAGGCAGCAGTTGTAGCCAGCTTCGTTTATAAAACAATAATTGTAAAACACAACTAAAAACCGATAACAATGTCAAAAGAGACCTTTAAGAGGGACAAACCCCACGTTAACGTTGGTACCATCGGCCACATTGACCATGGTAAAACAACTTTGACTGCTGCCATCACTACCATTCTTTCTAAGAAGGGTATGGCTGAAGCAAAAAAATATGATGAAATTGATGCTGCTCCTGAGGAGAAAGAAAGGGGTATTACCATCAATACAGCTCACGTTGAGTACCAGACTGACAACCGTCACTATGCTCACGTTGACTGCCCTGGTCACGCCGACTACGTTAAGAACATGATTACCGGTGCTGCGCAAATGGACGGAGCAATATTAGTTGTGGCTGCTACCGATGGTCCTATGCCCCAAACAAAAGAGCACATCCTGCTGGCACGCCAGGTGGGTGTACCTAAAATGGTGGTATTTATGAATAAAGTTGACCTGGTTGACGATCCTGAACTGCTTGACCTGGTTGAAATGGAAATCCGTGACCTGCTCACTTTCTACGGTTTTGATGGTGACAATACACCAATCATCAAAGGTTCTGCTATTAAAGCACTCGAAGGCGATGCTGACGGTGTTAAACAAGTAGAAGAACTGATGGCTGCTGTTGACAGCTATATTCCGCTGCCTCCACGCCCGGTTGATCAGCCGTTCCTGATGTCTGTAGAAGACGTATTCTCTATCACAGGTCGTGGTACTGTTGCTAC
>CAYLRV010000076.1:0-13084 GCA_964386395.1 uncultured Chitinophaga sp. | reverse complement strand
TCAAGTTTACATATTTACACCCTAAATATGTAAAGTGATTTCAGGACAAGACAGCTATCACAACAGCGAAGCTGTGCCAGGCCAATTAAAAGCCACGAAGTCAAAAACAAAGGCGTTTACTGGTCTTTTTTCCCGGACTCAGGTTCCATGTCAGGAAAAAGCGCCGAGACAAGCATCAGCACCGAAGCCAGCAGCATCATCCACAAGCCGATTTTGCGGCTCGGGCATTCACCACCACGGCATACAGCTATCACCATAAAGTTGCGGATAGCCCAGGCCACATTCAGCGCTACCACAGGCAGGTTCCAGCGCTTGGCCCAGATTCGGGGTATCATTGTGAAGATGATGAAGAAAAAGGCACAGAAGAAATGAAAATAGCCAGGCTTGCCAAAATTGGTACCCGTTGCATCAATACCACTTACCGTGATGTTCTTGCTTTCGATCACCACCCAGGGCGAAAAGCAGGCCACTATCAGCAATACGACTGCAAACAAACCAACCCATTTCATATACCGCATACATCAGGCTTTTGAAGAGACTGCAAAATAAACGCATTCCTGCATAGCAGCAGGCATTTAGTATCAGGAAGCCGCCAAAAAATTGTATTACTTTGTACATCCATGCGCTTCATATACTACCTTATCATTCTATTCCTGGCCGGCCGGCTGCCAGCACATGCGCAACATTGTACCCTGAACGGACAAACACCAAATACCGCCCGCCTGGTATGCGGCAGTTCCAGCTTTTATGTCACAACACCCGAATATTGCGGGATAACCGATATACCCACCCCCTGTCCTACCGGTTTTCAATACCGCAACAGGAACCCTAATTTTTTCCGGATGAACTGCTTTAGCGCTGGCACACTGGGCTTCACCATTATTCCAGATGAAGCAGGCGCTAATTATAACTGGCAGCTATTTGATATTACCAATTATAATCCCGTAAGTGTACTGTCCAACCCGGCATTATTTGTTGCCTGTAACTGGTCGCCAGAACCAGGTGAAACAGGTGCTTCATCGTTAGGAACACAATTAGCCGTTTGCGCTAACCCGGGCGAGTTAACATTTAGCCAGATGCCGGATATACTTGCCGGCCATGCGTATATGCTGATGGTGAGCAACGAAAGTGCTTCCATTACCGGATACAATATCACATTTGATGGCGGCACCGCAAGTATAACCGACCAGGTGGAGCCGCATGCATTTTCTGCCAGGGCTGTTTGCAATGGCAATACGATTATATTTCGGGGCAATAAAAAACTGCAATGCGCCGGCATTGCCGCCAATGGCAGCGACTTCAGCATCAGCGGTGGCGGTGTGGTAGTAGCAGCCGCAGCCGGGCCCGGCTGTTCACCGGTAACGGGTGGTGATTCTATACTCATCACCCTGGCCGCACCACTGCCTGTTGGTAATTATGTACTGACTATAAACCAGGGCAGCGATGGCAATACTTTACTCGATGTTTGTAACCGCGAAATTCCGGCTGGTGAAACGCTTCCGTTTACTGTAACCACACCACAATCTATTACCATGGACAGTATCTATGCACCCGGTGGTTGTTCACCGGATTATATAGAACTGGTTTTTGATAAAGGAATAAATTGTAATTCTATTGCCCCGGATGGAAGCGATTTTTTATTTACCGGCCCGCAAGCTGTTGCAATAGATGTGTTGACTCCCGGCTGCACCAGCGGCCCCACCACGGACAAAATCCGTTTACGTTTTGCTTCACCCCTGCTTATTTCCGGCACCTATTCTGTGCAATTAAAAACAGGTACCGATGGTAATACGCTGATTGATGAGTGCGGCCTGGCTGTCAATAACAATACACTTTCTTTTGATGTTGTGTCGCCACTCAGTGCCGGTTTCACTTTTACGACGAACGCTTCCTGCAAGCCCGATAGTATCCGCTTTCAGCATGACGGCAACAATGGTGCAAACAGCTGGCAATGGAATTTCGGAAACGGCAATAACAGCAACGCACAAAACCCCGCTTACTTTTTCGCCACACCGGGGCCAAAAACTGTAACACTGATAGTTAGCAATGGCCTCTGCCGTGATACCAGCACACAACCTGTTTTTATACCGGATGAATTAAAAACATCTTTTCACATTCCTGATGCCATATGCGTATATGACACGCTGCCTGTACAAAACAATACAACGGGACAGGTGCAACAATGGGAATGGCGGATGGGTGATGGGAATATATTCACCACAAAAGATCCCGGGCCTTTCCGCTACCGGCCACTTGGCCATGACATGTATTATACGATTACATTAATTGCCGGCAGCAGCAACTGCCAGGACACTATCCGCAAAATGGTGCTTGTGCTCGACAACTGTTTAATAAAAGTCCCCACCGCTTTCTCGCCAAACGGAGACGGCCTAAATGATTATTTATACCCAACGAATGCTGTACGGGCTGCGCAATTGCAGTTCAGTGTGTATAACCGTTTCGGACAACTGGTATTCAGTTCACGGGAAAGAACGGGCAGATGGGATGGCAATTTTAAAAACCAGCCACAGGCTCCCGGCGTGTTTATATGGTTTTTACAATACACCGATACAGTAACTGGTATGCCGGTATCAGAAAAAGGAACTGTGCTGTTATTACGCTAAAAAAAATGTCACCCTTATGCAAGGATGACATCATGTGTTCTGTGCCACTGGTATATATTACTTGCGTCGCAGTTTTTATAACTTGATTCCCAGCGTAAGGCTGATCACACGGTTTTTACTTTTGTCATCATTACCACTGCCTTCACCGCTTTGCAGTTTAGCAAGGCCATGTCCGTAACCAAGGTTCAGTACAATATTACTGGTTTCAATACCGGTAAGCAGGTTTACACCATAGTCAAACCGTTTCATAATACCATAGCCGGCGCCCTCTTCATAATCCACCGTACCCGGATCATCGTTCGACCAGTCAATACTTTCCTCACTGTTGAATGCCACACCCAGGAATTTTCCTTCCACTTTATTTTTACCTGCTACACCAATACCAAGATAAGGTCCCGCACCTGCAAAAAACTGTACCCCTTTCGTTGGTGTTTTGAAAACGAGGTTCAACGGTATCTCTACATAAAACGGATTGGTTGTTGCACGATAATAGGTCGGATCCGATGTATTGCCTGATTGTGATTTCGCACCTTTACCCGTCAACAACACACCCGACTGGAGGTAGATCGCCGGTGCTAATTTTAAATCTCCCACAATACCTACCTGGAAGCTGGCTAAGAATTTATTGTCATCCACATCTCCGTCTTCATTAACACTAATCGTAGCTGCATTTATACCTGCCCGGATAGTTTGTGCATTTGCAGACAAAAAAGCGGAAGCAGAAAGACACAGTGCGAATACTAAGGCTTTAGTTTTCATATATAGTTTTTGTTTGTTTCAGGGCTATTTTCCAAAACCTTGCCAAAAACGCAGAAACCGGCAGAAAAACAGATTTATGACAATCAGTAGATAAGATTGTCAGCCAAAAGATAACCTGTCAATAAAGGCACAGGTTTTAATCCTGTGTCTGTTTCCGGCGGTAATAAAAGTAAAGGGGTATGCCTAAAGCGGTAATTAACAGTCCCAGAACGGAATTGATCACCGGCTGGCGGTTGGCCATATAGTTGGTAACATCATTATATACAGTAACAATTAAATAAAAAGCCGTAAAACCGATGTATAAAATAGTGACCCATGGATGTCCCCAAATTTTGTAGGGCCTTCCCGCATCGGGCATTTTTTTCCGCAGCATGAAAATACCAACGGCACCCAGTCCGTAGGCTATCCAGCTTACAAACACAAACATGTTGGCCAGCATATCAAAGGATCCGGTAATTACAAATACACAGGTCCAGATGCCATGCAGCCAAAGGGCATTCGCAGGCGTATTAAACCGCGGGTGTTCTTTACCTGTCCATGGTGAAAAGGTTCTGTCCTTGCCCATGGCATAGGTAATACGGGTGGTGGCCATCGTGTTGCCATTTACCGCCCCCAATGTGCAGATGACGATCATAGCGGCGATAATGCCACCGCCAGCACTGCCTAATGCCACACTGATAGCGTCAGCAGCCACTAAATCCGATGCAGCAATTTTTTCTACCGGCAATACATACAGATAGGCCTGGTTTATCAATATATAGACGATGATGCAAACAAAAACGCCAATAAACAAACTCCGCGGGATATTGCGTTGCGGATGCTTCACCTCTCCTGCCATAGACGTAATATTGATCCACCCATCATAGGCAAAGAAGGCGCCCGTCATGGCTGCTATAATCCCACTGAGCAGGGAACCGCCTGTTTTAGGATTGTCGGCGGATACGAAATGATGGAAGGAACCATTGCCGGTAATAAAAATTCCGACAACAAGTAAGGCGATGGCTGCCATCTTGATAAAAGTGGACACCAACTGGAAGCGGCCACCTGCTTTGAGGCTGCGCACATTGAGTATAGTCAGTGAGATGATGATAAGAATAGCCAGTACTTTTACTCCGGCATCTTTCAACGGAAATAAATCCCCGATAAAAGGAATGCGCCATACCACCGATTTCACCACCTCCTCACTAAAATGCGGTAGGTGTAAAAAATAATCTGCATACGACGCACAAACAAAACCAATGGCCGCCACCGATGCTGTATTAATCACAGAGAAAGCTGCCCACCCATAGAGATAGGCAACAAATGGCCCAAACATCTTACGGAAATAAACATAGATGCCACCCGTCTCCGGCATCATGGCCCCCAGTTCAGCATAGACCAATGCACCAAATAATGAAAAGATGCCGGCAATAACCCAGACAACAGAAAGCCATACAGGAGAACCCAATTGCTGGGCCATAAACGAGGGGTTCATAAACACCCCCGCCCCAATAATACTGCCGATGATAACAGAAACAGATGACCAGAAACCAAGTTTGGTGATGGATGAATCGCCGGCTTGCATGGGAATAGCTTGTCCGGCAATATCGGTATTATAATGATAGTATGAACGGGGAATAAAAAATAAAGGGCCAATCCAACTTCGTTGTGATTGACCCTAAGTCTTTTTGCAATTGGCTTCAGCCCGAATATCCTGCTTTGCAGAACATACCTACCGGCCGGATACAACCTGGTTGTTGGTGGTGTTTCCCGGTAAGATTAACAGGCAAGGTCAGGAATTGGATCCTGTTACATAAAATAAGAACGATTCATTCACTGATCGAAATTAATAATAAGATTTTTCCTTGTCAAGTGCTCAGGCTAAAAATTTTTCCCATTGCCAGGGCGCAGCATTGGTTACAACCGCTTCGGGCAGGCCAAAGCGTTTTTTGTATTCGCCGTCGCCAAAATAACTGTCGAAGTATGTTGCATAGCGCCGGGATGGCTCACCCAATGCCGGGTTGATTTTCTTTTTTTCGGTATGAAAGGCGGTTGCTTTTTCTACCAGCACTGCATACGGGCGACCCAATGGCTGGCATACCGGCTCTACTTCTTTCAGCAGAAATTCTAAATAAGCCTGGCTCCAGTACATCCAGTGGTGCTGTACATCCCAGGCTACTGTTTCATGCCGGAATAATTCCTGTAATGAGTAATTAAAATACGACCGGTTAATTTTTTCCCATACCCGCAGCTTTCCCGGCACGCAGTCCTGCGATTCCATTACCGCTTCAGCAGGATTTTTTGCCTGTGCCCATGGTTCTATATGCGGGGCAAAAGAGCAATAGGCTGTGATCCATTCATCCAGCCAGAAGATTGCTTTCTCCCACCCTTCCTTTATTTTATTCCAGCGGGCAATAGCCGGCCCGTGCTGCCATTCTATTTTTTCGCAACCGAGTGTATAAGACAGGGTATCCGGGGTGTTTATTGCTGATGCCCCAACAAGCTTATCATACAACTGCAGTTTCTCCTCTTCTTTCTGTATGTAAAAAGGAGCAGCGGCCATTGCCCTGGCTGCATCAGTAAGGTACACCTGGGCTTCTCTTGTTATAGCGGCGCCTTCCATTGCTTTATCCAGTCCCTGCTTTATCATTTCGCTGAGGAAGGCCGGGTAGCTGATGCCGGACCCGCCTAAACTGATTACTGCTTCAACGGCCCCTGTTACGGCCTTGTCTTTCAGCAGTACATCTGCATCCGATGCATGTGTACCCAGCATCAGTTTTGTTTGTGCCTTGTTTTCCTTTATTTTTTCAATGGCGTCTTTATAGGCATTCAGTGTTTGCTGCAATAATCCCTTGTCCGTGTTTTCATCATAAGCACCACCTGTATTCGTATTTACTTGCGCCGCAGCGGCAAGGGCCTTGCCGTAGTGGTCGCTGAATTGCATAAACAATCCCTCCTGCATCAGTTGCCCGGAGAAGGCGCCTATATCATTCATCTCCTGCCCCAGTTGTTCCATGCGTTGCAGCGTGCTGGCCATTTGTTCAATGTCTTCACCAGTCATGCTTTTATCCCGGCATTCCTGCAGCATATTACGGAATGTACCGAGCATGGCGTCTAATGTTGTTTTATCTACCGGCATACAGCATGGTTTTAGTTGTTTCAATATAATCCCGCAATACATCATCTGGTACAGGCAGCAGACGTCGGTGACGTTCTTCCAGTATCCGTTCAAAACTAAAGGACCAGCCTGGCTGCCAGTTATTCAGTTGCCGGGTGGTCTCCGTATAAGCGGCCTGCATATGTTCTTTTTCTTCAACTGCATATTGTGCATAGCGTTGTTTATACTTTTCAGGTACTTCTGCCTCTGCCCAAATGGTTGAACGTTCTATATAACCAAGATCCGGAAATGGTTGAATGGTATCTGCCGTAACAGCGAGGCTGGTTTTATTTTCTTCTTCATTGATCATGGTAATGAGTTCCTGCACATTGCTGGTGGTGCTTGCTTTTTCCAAAAAGCGTTTGCACCCGTCTGCCTTAATGGGTTCATTCATGCCGGTGTAGTGTTTCAGTTGTATGTTGTACTGATCGAGTACAAGGGCTATGGCGTTTTTTTCGTTCAGGTTACCGAGTTTATCTTTAAACTCATCCAGTGTAGTGCAGGAAGCTATAGCTTCATAGATAGCTTTTTCTGACTGGTAGCTGTTGGCATATTCTGCATTGCCTTCATACCGCTGCATACGCAACCGGTAGTAGTCCTGGTAGTCTTTCAAATAGTTGTTCATACTCCGTATATGGTTATTTTGATTGTATTTTATTTCTCTTTAGCGGATCAAAAAACTTGATAAGTAATAAACCGGCAATGAAGCCGCCAATATGGGCCGCATAGGCCACGCCTCCGCCTGCACTTTCACCACCGAGCAGGCCAAGGCCGCTTACCACCTGTAAGACAATCCAGAAACCCAATGCCACCCAGGAAGGGACATCAATTACCCCGCGGATAACAAACATTTTTACTTTTCGGGTGGGAAACATCATCAGGTATGCACCCAGTACGCCTGATATAGCGCCTGAAGCGCCCAGGCTGGGCAGTTCGGAATTAATTGGGGATAAGAAGGAGGAAAAGACATGACTCAGCGAAGCAATCACCCCGCAGAGCAGGTAGAAAAAGATATAACGTTTATGACCGAGGCGGTTTTCGATATTGTCGCCAAATATCCAGAGGTAAAGCATATTACCCCCGAGGTGCATCCAGCTGCCATGCATAAACATGGAAGTAATAATCGTCAGATAGACAGGGATATTCGTTTCGTACAGAGGGGGCATAATCACTGTTTGTCCCGTGGAGGACACCACAAGTTCCCGTGCAGGCAATACAAGATCAGTGCCTTTAATAATTTCGTCCGGAACAGTTGAATAGGCAAATGTAAAATGACTGTCACCGCTCATTTGCTGCGCCAGTACCCACACCAAAATGTTGATGGCAATAAATATATAATTGACATAGGGCCGGATAGTATGATCCGAGTTATCGTCGGCAATGGGAATGAACATAATTATCTATTTACATTGAAAATATTGAATCCGGCAATACCAACCGGATTTTTTTACCGTTAGTACAGCATGCGCTATGCTTTATTTTTACTGCTGTCCGGATTTTCCTTCGCAGGAAGTGCACAGGTACAGTTATACACCCTGAGCCTCACCGACAGTACAAAAAACATCTTCTACTTCGGCGTGGACAATACCTTGAAAATAAACTGGAAAGGCCTTCATCCAGCAGCACATACCGTCAGCATCAGTGATGATGCGGTGGATATGAACAAAAAAAATGACAGCATTTACATAGTACGCTTACGAAAAACGGGTGACAGCATTTGCCATATCATCATCCGTAATAAGAAAGGAAAAACGGTACTCAAAAAATCATATACATTTCGTGAATTGCCCTGGTGCGAATTAACATTGGGTGGAGTGAAAAGCAATGAAAAAACAAGCAGGTCACAGGTATTAAACAACCCATTGCTGAGATTTGACTGTGGGAGCAGTTTATACAGTTACAATATGCAGGTGATTTCCTTTACGCTGGGGATAGATATAAATGATAGTGTTTTTTTTGAACCGGGCACGGGAAAGCGGCTTACAAATAAGCAGATGGAACTAATCAGTAAAGCTGATGATAATAGTACACTTACAATCGATACGATAAGGGTACTAAGGCCGGATGGAAGAACATTCCTTACACCTTCCATCGTCATTTATTTTAAGCGTGAAGACGAAAAATAACAGGCTGTTGCATTTGACAATGACACATAACCTGTAGCCGTTAACCCCGCAAACCTTACTTATACATTTCGTCCTTCAGTGCTTTCACCCTGTCATCTTCCAGGTATTCATCAAAGGTAGTCAGGCGATCAATGATACCTTTTGGCGTAAGCTCGATGATACGGTTGGCCACTGTTTGCATAAAGGTATGGTCATGGCTGGTAAGGAGTATGATACCTTTATACTCGGTACATTGTTCGTTGAAGCTTTGGATACTTTCCAGGTCTAAGTGGTTAGTAGGCTGATCCAGTAAGATAACGTTGGGGCTTTGCAGCATCATGCGGCTGAGCATACAGCGTACTTTCTCCCCACCACTCAATACGTTTGTCTTCTTCAATACATCATCACCACTGAAGAGCATTTTACCCAGGAAGCCGCGCAGGAAAGGTTCATCCACATCTTTAACATGATCTGGCACATATTGACGCAGCCAGTCCATCAGGTTATCATCACCATTGAAATACTGATTGTTTTCCTGTGGCAGGTAGGCATGGGTAACGGTGCTGCCCCATTCGTAAGAGCCACTGTCGGCCATTGCCTCAGCAGTAATGATATTGAAGAAGCTTGTAACAGCTAATGGGTCACGGCTAAGTAATGCAATCTTATCGCCTTTGTTTACGGTAAATGTTACATTATCAAACAGCACACGGCCATCCACTGACTTTTTTAGTTTCTCTACATTCAGTATCTGGTTGCCCACTTCCCGCAATTGCTGGAATATGATACCAGGATATTTGCGGTAGCTTGGTTCAATCTCTTCGATGGTTAGTTTTTCCAGGGCCTTCTTCCGGGAAGTAGCCTGCTTGCTCTTGGAAGCATTCGCACTAAAGCGGGCGATAAAGTCGATCAATGCCTGGCGCTTCTCCTCTACTTTCTTATTCTTATCATTTACCTGCCGGGCCATCAGTTGTGAGCTCTGGTACCAGAAGGTGTAGTTGCCGGTAAATATTTTTACTTTCTGCCTGTCTACATCAGCTACGTGTGTACAAACGGCATCCAGGAAGTGACGGTCGTGGCTTACGACCAGTACAATGTTTTCATAATCGGCCAGGAAATTCTCCAGCCAGCCAATGGTTTCAATATCCAGACCGTTGGTAGGCTCATCCAATAGTAATATATCTGGGTTTCCGAATATAGCTTGTGCCAGCAAAACCCTTACTTTCAGGTTAGACGGAATGTCCTTCATCAGCGATTGGTGAAAGCTTTCCGTAACACCCAGTTCACTCAATAAAGTAGCGGCATCGCTGTCGGCTGTATAGCCGCCCATTTCACCAAACTCACCTTCCAGCTCTCCGGCGCGGATGCCATCCTCTTCTGTAAAATCAGCCAGGGCATAGATCGTTTCCCGTTCCTTCATCACCTGCCACATTTTAGTATGCCCCATCATTACGGTATTCAGTACAGTTTCTTCATCAAACTGGAACTGGTTCTGTTTCAGTACAGCCATACGCTCACCCGGTGTTATTTCCACTGTGCCTTTGTTGGGCTCAATTTCGCCGCTGAGTATTTTCAAAAAAGTACTCTTGCCTGCACCGTTGGCGCCAATAACGCCGTAACAATTCCCTTTCGTGAAGTTGAGGTTTACTTCTTCAAATAATACCCTTTTCCCGTAGGCTAATTTCAGATCCCGTACACTTATCATATCGTAAAAATTTCAGGCCGCAAAGGTACGATTTATCCGGCGAAGGGTACGTTAATTCCATTAAAAAAGGCCCCCGACTACGTCGGGGGCCTTGTATGAAAAGCGTTTATAGCTTATTACTTGTAGATAGTCACTCCGATACCGGTTTGGGTAAACTCTCCTTCATCATTGAAGATTTGGAGGTAGTAAGTACCAGCAGCGAGGCGTGTACCGTCAACTGAAACCACACTGCCATAAGTCAGGCCAGTGAAAGTCTTAGTCATGTACAGTTTGCCATCAGAGCCAAATACTCTTACGCCAAGACGTGTATACAGGTCACTGTTCATACGGATATTGAATAAACCGTTGTTAGGAACAGGGTATACTATTACAGACTGGAAGTCACGCAGCCTTACATGGCGCTCAGCACATTCCAGTACGTTTACCACCGTTGTAGCAGTAGAGGTACAACCTGCGTTAGTAGCAGTATAGGTAACTGTTCTTAAACCTACTCCGGAAACTGATGGGGTGAATGTGCCGCCAGCAGATACACCGGTACCACTCCATGTTCCACCAGCAGGTGAAGCAGACAGCGAGAATGCCGGATCTGAAACGCACACGTTAACCGAATTGCTTCCGAAAGTAATGGCCGGGAATGCATTTACCGTCAGCGTAGCGGCTGATGAGGTAACAGAACCGCAACCTGCAGTTACTATTACCCTGAAACGGTAACCATTCTGACCAACCGGAATACTTGCCTGTGCAAATGAATTTGTAGTTGCACCAGCGATATTACCCCATGATGTACCACCATCTGTGCTAACCTGCCACTGGTAAGATAATGTACCTACGCCAGTTGTTGCAGCAACACTGAATGTATGTCCGGCACCTGCACAAATAGTGGCAGATGCTGGTTGTGTGTTTATAGCGGGGAAAGTATTAACAGTCAGCAATGCACCTGTAGAGATACCAGGAGTACAAACACCGTTGCTTACTACTGCCCTGTAACGGTTGCCATTCAGTGATGGCGGTACGTTAGTGATAGTCAGTGTTGGTGTTGTAGTACCAGAGTATGGAGCTGCAGCAGGTACGGCTGTGTATGGTCCGCCACCCACGCTAACTTCCCACTGATAGTTAAGGCCAGAACCGGCAGCAGAAGCGCTGAAGGTTGTTGTTGTAGCCTCACACACAGTTCTGTCAACAGGGTTAGACGAGATAGTAATAGACGAGTTAACAGTCAGCGTGGCTGCTGTTGTATTTACTGTACCGCAAGAGTTGGTAATTACCAGGCGATATTGGTCGCCGTTCATTGCCAGTGTGGTACTTGCAATAGTGTACGATGCAGAAGTAGCACCGGCCACATTGTTGAAAGGACCACCACCAGTACTCAGCTGCCACTGGTAAGTAGGTGCAGGTGTACCTGTACCAGCGCCTGTAAATGTTACAGCGCTGCCAGAACATACTGCTTGTGAAGTTGGGTTACCTGTAACGGTAGGAGCAACGTTTACAGTAAGTGTCGCAGCGTTAGATGTGGTAGAACCGCACTGACCTGATACAACTACACGGTATTGGTTGCCGCTCATGCCTGCTGTTGCACCTGTTACAGTGTACGAAGCAGTGGTAGCACCAGCGATGTTATTGAAAGGACCACCACCTGTGCTCAGCTGCCATTGATAAGTACCTGTAGCAGTAACAGTGAAGGTAGCGTTCTGACCAGAGCAAACTGTTTGGTTCGCTGGTTGGCCTGTGATTGCCGGACCTGAACCTGGGTTAACAGTAAAGCTAACTACAGCAGTTTGTGTAGTACCCGGAGCCGGGCCTGTACCTTGAATAGTAACATTGTAAGTACCTGGTGTTAACGCACCAGTGCCACTCAGTGAAATAGTAGCGTTACCATTCGCTGTGAAAGACGAAGGTGAAACGGCTACTGTTGTACCTGCTGGCGCACCAGACAAGTAAGACACTGTAACAGGGCCGGTATATGTACCCTGGAAGTTTACAGGCAATGTAGCGTTAATCGGACCAGCAGCAGGACAGCTGGCTGTTCCGTTTGTTGGCGTGCCAAAAGTATATCCGTTAACAGGTAACGTAACGGTAATAGGCGCATTATTTATATCAAAGAAGATATTACCAATGGCTTCTACCCGGATGCGAGCCTGTGTAGTTACCGTCGCAGGAACCACAAATGTTTCAGTACCATCATTAGCTGTACTGGCAATGAGGGTTGTGAATGTGGCACCATTATCGGTTGACCATGAAATCCTCACATCAGTTGTGCTGATTGGAGCAGCCGTAGTGTTACCTACTGACCAGGTTACAGTTTGTGTAGAGCCGCCAGCATAACTTACTGCTGAATTTTGAGAAGTAATCAGGAATGGCGTGTATGTAGTTGCGTTAACAGTAACCACCATATCCTGGAAGTTTGTCTGACCAACTGCAGTACCATTATAAGGCCTGTTGTCTCTCGCAGTAAGGCGGAAGTTTAATGTACGGCTAACATTGCTCAGCGCTTCAACACTTATACCAGCAGTACCACCCGGATTAGCTCCGGTAAGGTTAGAACCAGCCAGTATAGTTGCCAATCTTGGCATCAGCCTGGTTGGTGAGGTAGTTGCAGGATAAGTAAGCCAGTTTGGTCCAACAGGTTTATTTTCCCGGGCCGCACTGTTTGCACCTGTTTGACCAGCTACATCATCATTCTGCTCCCAGCAATAAGTAAGCACATCACCTGCATCAGCATCTGTAGCTGAACCGGTCAACGCAAAAGGCGTGGAAGGCG
>CAYLRV010000075.1:0-14759 GCA_964386395.1 uncultured Chitinophaga sp. | reverse complement strand
ATTTGAAGATGCAAGAAGTGGCGAAACATTAGGCATTTTACAGAAAGTGCGGATTGATACGGAGCGGTTCATCGCTTCCTTTATCAATATACTACTGCCCGTAATCGTGGGTATTCTATTTGTGGCCATCTATGCAACTACTATACACCCGCTTCTGCCTCTATTATATTTCGGTGGTATTTTCTTACTCACCATCATTTCAAACCTGCTGAGTAAAAAGGTAAAGGTTATCCAGAAAAAAATTGTGGGCCAGACGACTGCACTGGCCGGAGCCACTACTGAATCACTCCGCAATATTGAACTGGTAAAAAGCCTTGGGCTCACACAACAGGAGGTAACACGTCTTAATAAAAATACATTTAAGATACTGGGGCTTGAGCTGACTAAAGTAAAGCGTATCCGCAGTATCAGTTTTATACAGGGTACTTTTGTAAATACATTGCGCCAGGTTATCCTGTTTATGCTGATGTGGCTGATCTTTAAAGATAAAATGGATGCCGGTCAGCTGGTAACCATGCAGATTTTCTCCTTCTTTGTATTTGGCCCCTTGCAGGAAATTGGAAATATCATCCTTACATACCGGGAGGCGCAGGCGTCATTGGAAAACTTTGATACCCTGATGAAGAAAGAACCGGAGCCACGCCCTGCCAGCCCCACACACCTGGGCCAGATTGAAACGCTGGAATTTAACCATGTAGCTTTCAAGCATCAATCTGCTGTGCAAAACGCTATCAACGATATTAGCTTTAAAGTAAATACCGGTGAAACGATTGCCTTTGTGGGCCCATCTGGATCCGGTAAAACCACGCTGATGAAATTACTGGTGGGTTTATACCGTCCGAAACAAGGAAAGATTTTATATAATGGTATTGACGAAAATAGTATTGACTTTGAAGACCTGCGTAACCAGATTGGCTTTGTCACCCAGGATACCCAACTCTTTTCCGGGAGCATAAGAGAAAACCTGTTATTCGTAAACCCTGAAGCAACCGAAGATGATTTACAAGATGTATTACAAAAGGCGTCTTGTCAGAATTTACTGGCCAGGGCAGAAAAGGGATTAGACACGATGATTGGTGAAGGTGGCCTTAAACTATCGGGCGGGGAAAAGCAACGATTGTCTATCGCCCGTGCATTATTGCGCAGGCCAAAACTCCTGTTGTTTGACGAAGCTACTTCTGCGCTGGATTCATTAACAGAGGAAGAAATTACAGATACTATCCGTGATATTTCAAAACAGGGAAATCAAATCACTATCCTGATTGCACACAGGCTCAGTACTATCATGCATGCCGATCGTATTTATGTGCTGGAAAAAGGCGATGTGGTGGAAACAGGCAATCATGAAAAGTTGCTGGATGAAAAAGGATTATATTATGCCATGTGGCGCCAGCAAATCGGGGAGCGTAAAAACAGGATAGCCCAGGCATAAATCGCTTAATTATGGGTTTTTTTTCATTTTTAGGGTTTGGCGGCGGCATCAAAAAAGCATTACAGCAGGATGCTGTAATCATTGATGTGCGCACTGTTAATGAATATGACCAGGGACGAATCAAAGGCTCTGTAAATATTCCTATGGATCGTATTTCAGCTTCCATAGAGCGGATCCGTCATATGAAAAAACCCATCATTTGCTGTGGCGCAGGTTCCGGGAGCGGCAAAGCAGTAAGCATTTTAAAGCAAAACGGTATTAAGCAGGTATATAACGGTGGCAACTGGATGAAGCTGCTGAAGCAGATGCAATCCCTGTGAATTAAGGGTTCACTTTTATTTTTACCGCCTGGGTTGTGGTATTATAACCATGATCTTCAAACACAACGCTTACCGTAAAATCAGTGGCTGTAGTCGCAGTTATTGTTGTAGAGATATTGAAGTTGTAGGATTTTATACCATGTATTACGTAGGGCTGTCTGAAGTACTCAAGCCCGTTAGCATCATTTACAATTTTAATATAACCCTGGTAGAGGCCGTAATCATCACTTACATTCCCGCTGATGCTGATAGCAGCACCGGAGGTAAAAGCCTGGTTGGTTGCTGGTGCAGTAACGGAAATGACAGGGGGCGACGTGTCGTTGGGCGTTGGCGTATGCACCCCTTCATCATCATCGGCGGTACCACTGCCCCTGGAGCAGCCTAATTGCAAAACCAGTATGGCGATGATAAGCAAATATTTTATAAAGGACCGGCTGTACACAGTTTCAAATCTACGGTTCTTTTTGTTGCTTTCCTCCCCACAGGTCAGTAAAAAAATTTGATTTTTCCAGCTCTTCCATATCGCTCAGTTCCCATTCCAGGGCCTTGGTACTCTGTGATATTTCCAGCAATGAGATAATCAGTGATGCCAGCAGGCTGAGCAGGCTGGCCGCAAACACATACTGGGTTACTATCTGCCATTGCATGTACACGCCATACATGGTTACTACACAGCAAAGAAAGCTGAACACCCCCAGGGCCTGCATCTGCCTCACCATATTAATACGGATGCGCAATATTTTAATTTGCTTCAACAGGTGATCCTTCTTTTCACCCCGCATATATTCATCATGCAGCTTTCGTATCAGGCTGGCCAGTGCGAGGTATCGGTTTGTATACGCAAGCAGTAAAAGGCTGATAGCGGGAAAAAGCAGGGCCGGTGTGTTAAACGTGATTTCCATTTGGCAAAAGTAAACCAAAACAAATTGCCCTGCCCCCAAAGGGATGCAGGGCGATAAACACCACACACAGCATTTATTGGTGTGAAAAATTTAGTGGCAGGTTCAGCTTAACTGAGAAGTTCCGGCCCGCATTAAACACACCCGTGCGGCCTGTAACAAGGTTCGGTGCTGCATACTTGAGACGGCTCAGGTGGTTTTGCCATGCTTTATCCGTGATATTATTTACTGCAAAATGGATGCTGAAAACCGTTTTCTTTTTGCTGTTGATAATATCCCCTCCCAATCCGGTGTGCAGTAAGAAATAGCCGCCGGTCTCCGTTTCGGTATCAAAGGCAGTCAGAAATTTTTTCTGTGCAAAGGTCTGATCACCCCTAACCTTTGCATACAGGTTGGCGAAATGTTTTCCGGCTTTTTTAAAGTCACCTCTCAATTCGCTTACCCAGCGTGGAGCAGGTATGAGGGGCATGTTTTCACTGCCTGCAGTACCCGCATCGATCCGGTTTTTGAATTTTCCACGCACATAAGAAAAACTGTTTTCAAAATGCAGCCAGTCCAGCGGATGCGGGTGAAAATCGAGCGATAATTCCAGTCCTGCAAGTGATGCATCCTGCTGATTGAATTTGAAAGCCGGAATTAATTCTGTGTCCACTAATACGAGTGAATCGCCACCACCAGCTGATTCCAATTTATTATAGAAAATAAAATTGTTGATATTATTATAAAAGGCAGTAATACCAAAATGGATATGCTCATTTTCGATGTCGATACCACCATCTAGCTGCAGGCTGGTTTCCGATTTCAGATCGAGATTGCCATATTCGTACCTGTTGGAACCTTCATGGGCACCATTACTGGATAGTTCGGCCAATGTAGGTGAGCGAAACCCCCTGGCAATATTTGCTTTTAACGTAATGGCTTTACCGGCTTCATAACTTAAACCGGCACTACCAGAAAAATTATTAAAGCTTTTCTTGAATGCTGCGAATTTAACATCAGCACCTTCCAGCAGTTCATCTCCATTGATACTGCGGCTGTCGTACCGTAAACCGCCGCTTATACTTGTCTTTTTAAATGTACGCTGTGTGTATACAAAGCCGCCGGCATCAAACAAGTTATATTCCGGAATCAGCGTTTCTTCACCTTTATTTTTATTTTGCTGGCCCATGCCGTTTACACCAATAGTGGTATGCCATTCATTCATTTCAGGCAGTTGCCAGTGCACATTATAGGTTGTGGTACCAAGATCAAAAAACAACTCTTGCTCACCCGGATCTTCTGCATTGCCAAACTCCTGCCGCTGGTTTGCCTGGTGGCCGATATTGATTTTCAACCGGCTTTTTCCAATAGCAAAGTTATTATCAAGCGCCAGTTTGGTATGCCTCACCCGCTGATTGGGAATAAACAATTTCCGTGAATCCAAATCATCATCGGTGGCAATCCGCTCTAAGGGGGTTCCGGCAAAAAGTATGAACCGCCCGGTTGCATCATCTCTGTCACCCTCTGTTAAGCCAAGTTTCTGATCAAAACGGCTGAACAGTAAATGAGAGTAGCCCCAGCCTTTATTGATTCCGATATAACCACCCAGGTTTTTTTCGTTGAAACGGGAATTCAATACCCTGCCATCATACTTATTACGGTAATCGCCTGCTGATTTAAGTGTACCATACAGGTTCCAGTTGATCCCTTTTTTGTTGCCGGCAATATTGCCATTAAGGCCGAATAGGCCACTGTTGCTTTGGTAGTTGGTTAATATATTTCCTTTAATCGTTCCTTGTGCTGCCGGCACATTCGTCACTACATTGATCACACCGGCGAGCGCATCACTGCCATACATCAGTGATGCAGGCCCTTTCAGTATTTCCACTCTTGACACACTCATTTCGTCAATCTCCGTTCCATGTTCGTCGCCCCATTGCTGGCCTTCCTGCCGCACGCCATCATTGATGGTTACCACACGATTGTAGCCAAGTCCCCTGATAATGGGTTTGGAAACAGCAGGCCCTGTTGATAACGCTGAAACGCCGGGTACATTCGACAAGGCATCAATCAAATTAGAAGAAGTGGTTTGCAATAATGCCTGTCTGCGTATCACTGAAACAGGTACAGGCGCCCTTCTCATATTAGCAGGACCTGCAACACCTGTTATGATTACCCCCTGGTTTTCTAACACAACGGGGGAAAGCGAAAAATCCTTTGTTATATTTCCGTTTACTTCAAAATGCTCCACCAATGTGCTGTAACCGGTATGGGATATTTCGATGACATGGTGCCCATCGGGAATATTGTCAAGACGGTAATTACCGGTAGCATCCGCTATGGCCCCTATTTTATCATCCGTCAGATAGACACTTGCACCCGGAAGAGCCTCACCCGTTTTAGCATCTGTCACTTTCCCGCTGAGGGTTGACTTGATTGGTTCGGAACCAGCTATCGGAATTCTATCGGGTTGGATAAGGCTGTTCTGTCCGCTCATAACAAGCGTTAGACACATTGCAATTGAGGTAGAAAATAGCTTCATATTATTGTAACATTGTTGCAAATATAAATGCAACAATGTTACAAACAAACTTTTCAAAGAATTTTTTCGCTGACTAATCTTTTAGCCATTGATCGGGTCTGATTTCGGGACAACGCTCAAAACCAGTTAAATAGTTTTACATTAGCCAGACCCAACCTGCCGGTATGCGATCAATTATTATCCTGCTATTTATCAGTTTATGCGCTATTGCGGTAGTGGCCTGTAATAAAAAAGACAGCACGCCTGCTGATCCCTGCGCTGGTATAAGCTATGATGTACAGTTTATAAAAACAGAGGCGGTAGGTACTTCCACTAATGGCACTATCAGTATTACCTTCCCCGTTGGTGATACCATTAGCTATAAGCTGAACAGCGGAACTTACCAGGCCTCACCCAATTTTACCAACCTGGCCCCAGGCAATTATGTACTTACCGTAAAAAATCAGAAAGGCTGTACCGATACAGCGCAGATTACTGTGCTGAATTATGGCCCAAAGTATGCGCTGGTCAAACAAATTATCAGTGGTGGCGGTGCAGGTGGTGGTTACTGCGGCCCCTGCCACCTGAATGGTGGTGTAAGCGGAAGCAAAAATTTCGATACCGATGCCAGCATTATCAGCAGTTGGGATCGTATTAAAGCCCGTGCAGTAGATAATATTCCCAGCCAGATGCCTGAAGCGCCAAATGCGCCTTTAACGGCGGTAGACAAACAAAAGATTACGGATTGGGTAAATGCGGGACACAGGATGAGTGATTAGCCATATTAAAAAGTAAAAGAGTACCCACCGCCTTTATTATTATTTCCTGTTTGCTTAATTTTTTTTGCTCACCAGGTACTTTTCCAACTGTGTATACGTGAACTGCTTTAACCTGGGTAAACAGTCCCTTACATCACCTGCACTATTAAAAATTTCAAATACTCCGTATTCTCCATACCCCGTATAATCGGGTGATCGGATGCCTGCTTTTGAAATATTACCTGCCGCAGTTTACGCCTTGCATCTTTAGCTGCCATATCGATTATTTGTAAAAATAAATCAGGCTGTACAAGGTTTGTACAGGAAGAAGTAACAAGGAAACCACCCGGCTTCACCAGTTTCATACCACGGAGGTTTATTTCTTTATAACCCGTTATAGCTTTCTGTATCGTTTCCCGGCTTTTGGTAAATGCTGGCGGATCGAGCATGACCACATCATATTGTTTTCCTTCTTTACCCCATTGTTTCAGTACATCAAAGGCATTGGCTGTTTCAAAACGGCAGCGTTCGGCCACCCCATTCAGTGCTGCATTGCGGTTGGCCTGCATCACCGCATTTTCTGATATATCTAATCCCAACACCGATTTGGCACCATAGCCTGCGGCATGTACTTCAAATGTACCTGTGTATGTAAATGCCCCTAATACGTCCGCTCCTTTTACAATATGCTGTATAGCCCGCCGGTTATCCTGCTGATCTAAAAAATACCCGGTCTTCTGCCCGTTCTCGATATCCACATGAAAACGGAAACCGTTCTCATTGATAATAATTTTTGTATCAAAAGGTGCTGATAAAAATCCCTTTTGTTGCGGTAACCCTTCCAGTTCACGTACCGGCACATCATTCCGCTCATAAATACCTTTGGGTGAAAAGATTTCATTCAATGCTTTTACAATAGCCGGCTTCCACACATCCATGCCCAGGGCAATGGTTTGGATCACGAAATAATCATTGAACTTGTCAATGATCAACTGCGGCAACGAATCTGCTTCGCCAAATACGAGGCGGCAGTTTTCGGTATAGCCCAACTGCTGGCGGTATTTCCAGCATTTTTCCAGCTGTGCCTTAAACCATGCCTCATTTATTTCCTCCGACCGGTTACGGGTGAGCAGGCGCACGAGTATTTGGGATTTTGAGTTGATATATCCCTTTCCAACAAATTTTTTATCGTGCCCAAAAACATCGACCACACTACCATCGGCCGGATTTCCCTCCACTTTTTCCACCTCGTTGTTGAAAATCCACGGATGCCCGTTGGCCACCCGCGGCGAAATCTTTCTTTTTAAAAATACCTGTGCCATAGCGCTGCAAGGTACTGCAAACCAATAAATAACCGGAATCGGCCATTTTGTCCCAATAGTAGCGTTGGCAGTATTCTTGACAACTGTACCTTTGCAGCCAGTTTTGAAAAAATGGCAGATAAATTATGACTGAGAAGAACTTTAGCGAAGAAAATGACAGCATTAACATCAATACCGATGATAATGTGAGCGGTACCACGCATCTGAACGATCCGGTGGAGGAATCCGAAACAGAAAAACTGCAGGCAGAACTTGATGAGATGAAGGATAAGCATCTTCGCCTGGTGGCCGAATTTGACAATTTTAAACGCCGTAATGCCAAAGAGCGGATCGAATTAATACAAACTGCCGGTAAGGATGTTATCAGCAGCCTGCTGGATGTGCTGGATGATTGCGATCGTGCACAAAAGCAGTTGGAAAACAGCGATGATGCAGCCACGAAGGAAGGGGTGATGCTGGTATTCAACAAGCTGCGTTCTGTATTGCAGGGTAAAGGTGTGAAAGCTATGGAAACGGTGCACCAGGAGTTTAACCCTGATTTGCATGAGGCCATTACTGAAATTCCGGCACCTGTGGAAGAATTGAAAGGCAAGGTGGTGGACGAAATCATGAAAGGTTATTACCTGAACGATAAAATAATCCGCCATGCGAAAGTGGTGGTTGGAAAATGAGCAATTGGTTAATATGTTAATTGGTTAATTAGAATGTCAAAGCGAGATTATTATGAAGTGCTGGGTGTAAGTAAAACTGCTTCAGCCGAAGAAATAAAAAAAGCCTACCGCAAGGTGGCCATGCAATACCATCCGGACCGCAACCCCGGTGATAAAGCAGCTGAAGAAAAATTTAAGGAAGCAGCAGAAGCTTACGAAGTGCTGAGTGATGCCGATAAGAAAGCGCAATATGATCGCTATGGACATGCCGGTGTGAGTGGGGCGGGCCGGGGCG
This sequence comes from uncultured Chitinophaga sp., assembly GCA_964386395.1. Classification (GTDB taxonomy): domain Bacteria; phylum Bacteroidota; class Bacteroidia; order Chitinophagales; family Chitinophagaceae; genus JJ008. Next base: position 6,583 of record CAYLRV010000075.1, on the reverse strand, counting down.
GATTTGGCGGCGGTGGTGCCGGCATGAATATGGAAGATATTTTCAGCCAGTTTGGAGATATTTTCGGTGATGACTTATTCGGCAGTTTCTTTGGTGGTGGCGGACAGCGCCGCGGTGGCGGACAGCGCAGCCGTGGTGTTCGGGGCAGCAATCTTCGTGTCAAGCTGAAGCTTACTTACGAGGAAATTGCCAAAGGAGTAACAAAAAATATTAAAGTAAAAAAATACGTAGGGTGCAATACATGCGGTGGCAGCGGAGCAAAGGATAAGGGTAGTGTACAAACCTGCAGTGCCTGTGGTGGCAGCGGACAGGTGCGCCGGGTTCAAAATACTTTCCTTGGGCAGATGCAGACTGTAACTACCTGTCCAACTTGTAATGGAGAAGGTACTACTGTAACTGCGAAATGTACCAATTGTAAAGGCGAAGGGCGTGTGTATGCAGAGGAAACTGTAAGCATTGATATACCTGCAGGCGTTCAGGAAGGTATGCAGATGAATGTGAGTGGTCGAGGCAATGCGGGAGAAAGAGGTGGCGCACCAGGTGATTTGATAGTACTGATAGAAGAAGAGCCACATAAAGAATTGCACCGTGAAGGTTTGAATGTGGCTTATGAATTGCACCTGTCTTTCACCGATGCTGTGTTCGGAACGCAGGTAGAAGTACCGACTATCGATGGCCGGGCAAAAATTAAAATTCCCGCCGGCACACAAAGCGGTAAAATATTTCGTTTAAAAGGGAAAGGTTTCCCGGCTGTGAATGCATACGAGAAAGGAGACCAGTTAGTTCAGGTTACTATCTGGACGCCGCAACACCTTAGCTCAGATGAAAAAGCAGCCCTGGAAAAACTGAGCCACTCCCCCAATTTTAAACCACAGCCTGATAAAGCAGAAAAAGGCTTCTTTGATAAGATTAAAGAGATGTTTTCTTAATAAAAAAATTTGGCTATTGCTAAAACAAAAAGACCCCGACGATACCGTCGGGGTCTTTTTATTATCTGTTAGTTATTACTTGTACACTACGATACCCACACCTTTCTTGATAAACTCGAACTCGGTATTGTAGAGATAAACGAAGTAAGTACCGGAAGCTACATTTCCAATATTCATTGGTATTACCGATCCAAACCCGATTCCGTTGAATTGATATGAGCCAACCAGTTTACCATCGCTGGCATATATACGTACACCCAGGTTTGTATACCTGTCGGTATTCATGCGAATGCTGAACTGGCCCCTGTTTGGAACCGGATAAACAAATACTGCTTCAAAATCAGTCAGCAGACGGCCTCTTTCAGGACAAGGGTTCACTTGTACGGTTGCCGTTCTTGTAGTGGCACAGCCCGAAGCTGTTACGGTGTAGGACAATATGTGTGTGCCAACACCGGCTGTTGCCGGATTGAAGCTGCCGGAGGCCACACCTGTTCCGCTCCAGGTACCGCCAGCTGGCGTACCGTCTAGCGCAAATGCAGCGTCAGACAAGCAAACCACAGATGGTACATTCACTGCTACAACCGGTAATGGGTTTACTGTAAGTGTGGCAGCATTGGAAGTAACTGGTCCGCAACCGCCTGTTATAATCACACGGAAGCGATAACCATTTTGTCCAACCATTGTACCAGTCAATGCATACGCAGCAGTGGTGGCACCTGGTATATTGTTATAGGTTACACCGTTGTCGGTGCTAAACTGCCATTGGTAGCTCAGTGCTGTTCCGGTGATAGCCACTGTAAAGGAAGTATTTGATCCCTGACATACGGCTACCGATGCTGGTTGCGTGGTAATGCTAACTGGCACTGATATCGTTAATGTAGCCGGGTTAGAATTAACAGGTGATCCGCAACTGCCCAACTGGCAACGGTATTGATAACCGCTCATGGAAGCCGATGCTGGTGTAATAGAAAGTGTGGCTGTGGTTTGGCCTGCATATGGTGCACCCGCAGGTACATTCACAAAACCACTGCCTGTATTTACCTGCCATTGGTATGATGAAGCACCAGTGGCTGTAACACTAAATGAAACATTCACGCCATCACACACTGTTACATTCGTCGGGTGCGATGTTACTGCTGCGTTTGCACCTACGGCGAGTATGGCTGAATTTGAATTTACCGCCGGTGAGGTACAGGTGTTGGATACGACACAACGGTATTGGTAGTTGTTCATACCAGCAGTAATTCCGGTAATAGTCAATGTTGCAGTTGTTTCGCCAGAATATGGCGCACCTGCAGGGATATTAACAAAGCCGCTTCCTGTATTTACCTGCCATTGGTAGGTCGGTGTGGTACCTGCCGCTGTTACACTGAAGGTAACTGTGTTGCCAACACAACTATTGGCATTTGCAGGCTGTCCGGTAACAGTTACTGGTACACAAACCACTTGTGCGGGTAATATGCGGGTTAATGTATCAGATGACTGCAGTAACTGGTTTGAAGCATTGTACAGGTTTGATTTAATCTGCACAGCCGGTTCAGTACGCAGTACCACATCATCTACCCACCAGCCACCATTGGCTACGTTTGTATTATCATCCGATGTGAAGCGGAAACGGAAACGTACGGTCTGTCCAACAAACGAAGAAAGGTTGATTACGGTGCGCATAAAACCTGCACCATTGTTGCCGGTGAAAGCTGCCCGTCCGCCAATCGGGTTGTTGCTGCCCGCACCTACAGATCCATTGTATTTACCAGTAATCATTCTTGTACCTAAGTCAGTCCAGGTACCGCCGCCATTAGTGGTTATTTCCACCACGCCGCCGTCCCAGCCATCTTCGGTATTAAATTTATGATAGAAGCTCAGTGTAGGATAGTTAGACACTGCGTTAGGGTTAAGCACAAACGATCCTGATGTTAAGGTCTGATCTGATACGACTGTTGGGTTTGGTGCAAAGAATGCATTGGGCGCACTCTGGCTGTTGGTCGTAGATACAGACCATGTATTACCTGTAGCCGGGTTAATAGCCCATGGAGCCGGAATGCTGCTGCCAGTTACTGTTTCATTTACCAAGTCAACCGGTGCAAAGTAGGTCCCGTTATTAATAGTAACTGTGAACGGATATACCTGGCTTTGACCTGAGGAAAGGCTTACTGGCCCAAAGGTAATTGTACGGTTTCCTGCATTGTAGGTACCACCGCTTACATAAGTTACGTTGGTTGGCAGGGTATCAGTTACATATACGTTAGTCAGCGGGCTGCATACACCAGCTGTTACCGTATTGGTATAGGTTACGTTTTGTCCTTCTGGTACGGCAGGTGCGCTTTCTGTAACGCGGAAGAAGCCATTGTCAACTATAAAGCTTGGCACCTGATCTGTAACACTTCCGGGAGAACCTTGCGAAGCGCCACGGCCCATACCTCTTTTCGCAAATGCTTTCCAGATAGAACAGCTGTAAAGGCCATTAAAGAATAATGTATCTGCCTTTAATATCGCATCCCTTGCATCGATAAAGCCGGGTCCGCAAGGCTGTAATTTCATACCTTCTGTTACCAGTTTAAAGGCCGCAGAGTTACCACCTGAAGCTGTTGGGTCAAACAGGTTGGGGTTGATACCAGTTTGCTGGATCATTTCCCATGTCATTTCCCAAAGAGCCATACACCAGTATTCGCCGCGATCGTGTACTGCGGCTGGCAGTGATGGGGAATAAACCAGGTTGTTCACTGCTATATTTGTAGAGTAAGGCCTGCTCCTGATACCGCTGCCGGTAACGGGCTGTCCCAATGCATACGTACCAATCGGACGTGGGTTAGCGCCATCTGTAATAGCAGCAGTTGCCCAGTTGGTTGTTACCATTAGTCCGTAATAATCGCTCCATCCTTCTCCACCATGTTCGGCATTACCTACGCAGGAACTGTTGCCGGGGCCGCCGGTAAGCCTGTTGCTGATACCGTGACCAAATTCGTGTGCCACGATTCCGTTGTCTACATCACCATCCCTGTCCGGGTTTGGTGCGGTCCAGATATACATCTGCATTCTCGGACTAGTACCATCCACAGGTGTGGCAAAGTTGGCGTTATTTGTGCCACCACCGTCTTGTGCATCAGCTATTACCTGGTCGTTTCCGGCACCGCCTCTTCCCTGGTTATTGCGCTGAAAGTTGCCGGACACTTCTGTAAATCCATATATGTATAATATATCATGCAGGATATTATTCCAGTAAAACAGGTTGGTGATATTGAATTGCTGGTTTGGCGGTGTGGTCAGCGTGGGTGCCACCGTAAAGTCAGGTGTAAAATCAAAAGTGAGACTTGGCTGCGGCGTGCTGGACACAGCAGCTTTATCAATTACCGCATTCGTAGCGGCCCTGTCTTCTGCAGCGTATACGTTGTTTCCTCTTGTGCTGTCATGTTCAATAGTGCCATCGCTATGCCATTTTAAGGAAGTGGCATTGCCCGGCGCCATAGTCCATGGATCTGTATGCAATTGTGGTGTACCACCTGCATGCTGCGGGCTTTCTGCCGGATATTTTACAACACGGTAGGTAGCCGAGTTTACCACCGGTGATTCGGTACCAGCTACAGCTTTCTGTACATGCGTTGCTGCTGCAAATGTATTTACACCGGCTTTTTTATGGCTTACATCTGTGCAGTTAGCCGCATCAGCACCATCTTTATGCCAGTTACAATATACTGTGTAGTTGTACTGACCGAGTACACTGCCAGTGGCAGCGTCGATCTTTACAGACCACATATCAGAAGAATTAACAGGTGCAATGAATACCTGCCACACTAATTTCCATTCTTTGTCATTATTTACCGGGAACCAAAAAAGTTCCGCGGTAATATTTTCCAGGGCTACACTTCTCCACCATGTTCGGCATTACCTACGCAGGAACTGTTGCCGGGGCCGCCGGTAAGCCTGTTGCTGATACCGTGACCAAATTCGTGTGCCACGATTCCGTTGTCTACATCACCATCCCTGTCCGGGTTTGGTGCGGTCCAGATATACATCTGCATTCTCGGACTAGTACCATCCACAGGTGTGGCAAAGTTGGCGTTATTTGTGCCACCACCGTCTTGTGCATCAGCTATTACCTGGTCGTTTCCGGCACCGCCTCTTCCCTGGTTATTGCGCTGAAAGTTGCCGGACACTTCTGTAAATCCATATATGTATAATATATCATGCAGGATATTATTCCAGTAAAACAGGTTGGTGATATTGAATTGCTGGTTTGGCGGTGTGGTCAGCGTGGGTGCCACCGTAAAGTCAGGTGTAAAATCAAAAGTGAGACTTGGCTGCGGCGTGCTGGACACAGCAGCTTTATCAATTACCGCATTCGTAGCGGCCCTGTCTTCTGCAGCGTATACGTTGTTTCCTCTTGTGCTGTCATGTTCAATAGTGCCATCGCTATGCCATTTTAAGGAAGTGGCATTGCCCGGCGCCATAGTCCATGGATCTGTATGCAATTGTGGTGTACCACCTGCATGCTGCGGGCTTTCTGCCGGATATTTTACAACACGGTAGGTAGCCGAGTTTACCACCGGTGATTCGGTACCAGCTACAGCTTTCTGTACATGCGTTGCTGCTGCAAATGTATTTACACCGGCTTTTTTATGGCTTACATCTGTGCAGTTAGCCGCATCAGCACCATCTTTATGCCAGTTACAATATACTGTGTAGTTGTACTGACCGAGTACACTGCCAGTGGCAGCGTCGATCTTTACAGACCACATATCAGAAGAATTAACAGGTGCAATGAATACCTGCCACACTAATTTCCATTCTTTGTCATTATTTACCGGGAACCAAAAAAGTTCCGCGGTAATATTTTCCAGGGCTACACCTAGTTTTCCAAAATCCAGTTTACCAAAGCTGTTTACTACCGGGTCTGCAATTGCAGAAGGAATACTTTGGTTGGGCACTTTGGCAAATAACAATGCTTCCACTACGGCCTGCTTTACAGGAAGTGATGGGACGCCTGAGGGATTATTAACCTTGCTTGCGATATCAGCCACCCGGCCACCCGCTTTTGACACCAGCTGTCCGTTGCGGAAAGCAAGTACATGCATCTGGTTGTACAGGGGGATGCCTTTGTAGCTCTGGTAGAGGTACACCATGCGGATACCCTCTGACTCATAGGTTGATGAAACAATGATGTTTTGTAAGTCGGTGGCTGTTAGGCCAATAGCGTTACTGTTTTTGCTTACAACATCTTTTGCTGCTGCAATATCGCTCTCAGATAGCTGGGCATTTGCAGAGAAAACAGACACTGTAAAACAGAGTAAGAGTAAAAATTTTCTCATAAACAATTTGGTTTAAACAATCCGGTGTATAGTCTGTAAAATTAATCCTTCCACACAATTCAAACAGAAAAGTTTTGTCATATATCAATTAAACGAAATCCGGGAGTTTCCGGATGTTTAACCGCTATTAAATAAAAAAACCCTCCCGTGATGGGAGGGTTTTGCTGATTATACCTGTAATTTTTACTAATTGTATATCACTACACGTTTGGCAGCCAGCTCCACATTGTTGCTGTTCACCACTTTAACGATATAGGTGCCTGCCGGCGGTTTACCCAGGTTCACCACGATATTACTGTAAGCAATACCGAGTGTGAGCTTTTGCTGGTACATTTCCTGTCCAAGTGC
>CAYLRV010000074.1:0-15267 GCA_964386395.1 uncultured Chitinophaga sp. | reverse complement strand
TCCCAAAGCCGGGGTCTTCATCGAAGAAATATTCCATGACAACTACATCTCCGGCCACCACTGGCGCAGGCGGATAGATATAAACAGTATTATTAAACTGTGTGGCACTGGTTAAACTCCATTTGCCATTTGCGTCAACGCTTCTAAGAAATAAGAGTTTATTGCCCGGTGCCCCAGTGCCTGTAAGATCAACAGTCACCAATAAGCTATTTATATTCACAGATGGTGTAAGCGGTATAGTCGTACCTGATCCAAAGCCAGGGTCTGCATCAACAAAATACTCAGCCGAGGTTACGTTCACCAATGTTGGTGCGTCATTGTACAAGGGTTGCAGGTTCTCAAATGTATGGCTGCTGGTAATACTCCAATAGCCATTTACATCCCTGCTGCGAATAGCTAAGCGGTGTACACCCGGTGTTATGCCCGTTAAATCAACCGAAGCCAATAAGGCAGGGATATCCGTGGCTGATGTGAGTGACAATGGCGTGGCCAAACCAAAACCGGGATCTGTGTCGATAAAATATTCAACCCCCGCAATATTTACAACCGGCGCGGGTGCAATCGGGTATTCAAACTGTGCCTCCGCTGCATAGCAATACAGCGACGCCAATATCATTATATATTTTTTCATAAAATGATTCTCAAATTAATAAATGCAGGTGCTGTTAATTGTTGCTGCGTGTGCTGATGGTTACATTCATGCTGGTGGCAGCTGGCGATACAGTTGCCGGCACGGTCAATCCATAAATGGTTGGTACGGCAGGTATACCAGATTTTTTATACGGATCGGTAGCACCATAGGCACCCAGATCGGGGTTGCTTACCGGTGCAATGGTTTCACCGGTAGCAATAGCCGGATTGGTATTGGGCCCGCCAATACGGAGTTCAAACCGTGCATCGCCCGGCGTAGTGCTGATCGTATTAAATACATCACCTGCAAATACGTCACCTAAAACGGAGGCAGTGCCCTTCATTTGCACATCCGTGATGTTTTGATTGCCGTTACCTGCAGGCAAGCCGCCGGTAACAGCAGTACCACGGTTGTTCAGGTTATTTTTTATGACATTATTGCTGCCGCCTAATACATTTGTAATACCGTTTGTTACTATAATATTATTGGTAAAGTAAAAATTATTGATACTAATACTATTTATAGACCCTCCGCATACATTATTGCGGAATAAGCCCCTGCATTGATTGGTAAGATTAACGGAACCACTACCGGCTCCTGCTAAACTGTTCAATATATTATTCTCAATAGTGATAGTGGCATCACCCGATCCTGTAAATCCTGTATTATTAATCGTCCCGGTTATAAAATTTTTTGTTATCACTAAGCCTGTTTTGGCAACAGTAAAGTTTGCAAAACTTATATTTCCTATCCGGCAACGGGTTACGGTTATATTTCCGACGTTGGTGATGGCTACGCCTAAGGCAGTTATACCAGCCAATACACTGTTTTCCGCTCCGGCAACAAACGACACCCCGTTAACATCGCTGTTGTTTGCATTGACCTGCAAGCCGGGGTTATTGCCCAGCAAATAGCCATTGCCAATAATGACAACCTGTTTATTAACTGTAAAACTGCCATAAGTTATTGTGGAAGGTTCTATATGAATGGTATCACCATTTGCTGCTTCAGGGTTTGCCGTGGTATTTACGCCGTCAAATAAGGTGCTGGCCTGCGCCACATCAGGATCCTTTGTTGCATCATTATTTACCCGCCATATTTTGGCGTTGGCATTTATGCTGAATGTGATGATGGCAATTAAAATAAAATAAGCTTTCATGATTGTTGTTTATTGGTTGAATAGTCTGATTAAATAATTTGCGCTCTGCCTGTTTGAATGGCACAGCAAAAATGCGCTGTTAAGCACCAGTGGGCAATAGCGAATTGAGGTGAACTGGCAATTGCAGTGAATGAACTGTATATGGCAATGCAGGTTTGGCGGAGAGCAGGCTACGGGTACTTGTAAAAAATATAATTAAACTATTTTATCCCGTATAGCTTTCGATACAGCTTCGGTGCCGGAATGTACCTGTAGTTTAGCATAGATATTGCGTACATGGGTTTTTACTGTATCCACTGATACAAACAATTCGGCTGCGGCCAGTTTATAACTTTTTCCCTGTACCAGTTGTTGTAATACCTTTTTCTCCTGCCCGGTAAGATTGTAATCATCCTGCGGCTTCTCCGGCTGCAGGTTATGCTTAAACAATTCGAGCACCCGCCGGGCAATACCACCAGTCATGGGTGAGCCGCCTGTATGTACATCCTGAATCGCATGCAGGTAATCCTGCGGAGTGGATGATTTTAAAATATAGCCTGATGCGCCGGCGCAGATAGCATTGAATATATAATCATCCTGCGCAAATACAGTTTGTATTAATACAAGTATATGCGGAAATTTCTGCTTGATAAGCTTTGTAGCTTCTATACCGTTCATGCCGGGCATTTCAATATCCATCAATACAATATCGCAGGGGTTCTTCTGCAATACCAGCACCAGTTCATTACAGTTTGGCCAGGCGCCCACGCATATATACCCGGGTGTGTTTTCCAGCAATAACTGGAAAGTTTCCCTTAAATGTTTATTGTCTTCAAATATGGCTACTTGTATCAACGTATCTAATTTATTTCAAAGTTGTATAGAATAAGTCCAATTTTTCATAGCGAAAACGGGTGAAAAGCCTCACCCATTCAACGGCATCACCAGCTTTATTGTTGTTCCAAGTCCCGGTCCTGAATCTATTTCAAGCACACCTCCCACGCCTTTTGCCCTGTTTTGAATGTTCACCAGGCCATTGCCCGTTTGTATCATACGCTTGTCAAACCCTTTTCCTTCATCTTTCACAATCATGGTAAGCAAATTGCCACCATTGACGGCAGAAATGTAAACTTTCGCTGTGCCGGAATATTTCACCGCATTGTTCAGCGCTTCTTTGAAAATCAGGTACATGTTTTTTCGCTGCTCCATGTTCAGGTCTTTCGTATCTAATTTATCAAGTTGCAACTGCAACGCTATACTTTTTGCAGTACATATTTCATAGGCAAACCGCTCCATCCGCTGCTTAAGGTTACTACCCTCTGCCTCCTCCGGTTTTATGGTCCAGACCAGGTCACTCATTTTCTCCATCGTCTCCCTGGCATTCACACTCATCCTTTCCAATATATTTTTCTGGGCAGCCTCATTACCAGGTTGTGAAGCCATCTGGCTCAATAAATTTATACTGCTCAACGAACTGCCCACTTCATCATGCAAATCGGCTGCTATCTGGTTCCGCAATTCCAGTTCTTTCATCTTTTGTTTTAGCCTATTGCGGCCTACCAGCAGCCAGATACTGCCTAAAGCAAGTAAGGCCAGTATCACTGAGCCAAACATCAGTACTTTTTGCCTCCCAAGTTTTTGTTGCTGGAGCTCCTGGTCCTTTTTCAATAGCCGGATTTCGCTTTCTTTTTTGGCAGACGTATAACCCTCCTCCATTTTTAATACCTGCAATTGCAGATCGGTATTACGCAAGCTATCTGTTGCTGCATGGTATTTATTCGTGTACAACAGGGCATTTTCAAAATCCTTATTCTTTACATAAAAATTAGCAAGGCTTTCATAGGAAGATGCCTGCCTTCTTAAATCGCCCTGCAGCTGAAACAGGACTAAGCCCTTTTTCATCTGTTCTGCATCCTTTGTTACCTGTGCTGCTGTGGTAAGTGTATCTGTTTCCGGCACTTTTAAGGAAATGATGGCAGCATCTGCTTCTGCTACGCCAGAACTGTCTTTTACCTGCAAGGCCAATGCCTTATACCGGTTGAATGAACTTTCTGCTTTTTTATAATCCTTCAGGGCTGCATAAGCTTTCCCGAGACCCAGGTGTATTGGTTTTTCGTCCTGGATATTTTTCATATCGATGGCCACAGCTATGGCGTTTTGGTAGTATTGAACAGCCTTATTGTAATCCTTCATACCAAAATAAACATCTGCAAGGCCGCTTTGTGCTGTACCCATTCCCCGTTTATCGCCCAGTTCTTTTTTGAGGGCATACGATTTTTCAAAATATTTCACCGCCTGGCTGTATTGTTTGAGTTCGGTAAAGGAATTAGCCAGGCTGTTATAACAAAACGAAATGCCGTGTTTATTGCCAAGTTGTTCAAATATATTGAGGGCCTCTAAATGTTTTTGAGCAGCCATTTTATAATTACCCAGGCTCAGGTAGCTGTTGCCCAGGTTAAGTGTTTGGCCCGCTGCCGATAGATTATCGCCAATTTTTTTGAATAAGGGTATGGCTTTTTCGAAATTAGGTATGGCTTTGTTGAAAGCTCCTGCTTTTTTGTAGTACAAGGCTGTTGTGCTGTAGTAGTTGGCACCCAATTTATCAACCTCGGCAGGAATAGCCCGATCGTATAAATTTTTTACCTGGCGCAGATAATATTCGGCACTGTCTGTTTTGCCCAAATCATACATTAAATATACCAGCATGCAGTAAGAAGAACTTAATATCCTGGGATGGTTATCGGCCTCAGAGATTTCAACCGCCTTGTTCAGGTAGGCCTGCGCTTTTGCGGCGTCTTTACGCATATAATCACTGCCCATTTCATTGTAAGCCCTGGCTATTTCGCTGCGCTCCGAAGAGGTATTGATAACATTGCGCAGGCTGTCTTCTTTACTTTTTTGGCCATACAGGAGCTGAAGCGGAGCTAAAAAGAAAATAAAAAGATAGACGATTTTCTGCATTGCAGCATTAGATTAATTCCCGGAACGAAATAGCCATCACTAAGCTACGATTAATACGGGAGTAAGTAATGCAAGGTGGCATGCTCCCATGCAATAGTCAATAGCGAAAATGGGTGAATTATATCATTTACTGAACGGCATAGTCACCTTTATTTCGGTGCCTTTTCCCTGTTCAGTCGTAATCGTTAAATCGCCACCAACACTCGCCGCCCTGGCTTGAATATTATCCAACCCATTTCCTTTTTTTACCATATTTGTATCAAAGCCCTGGCCTTCATCCCTTACTATCATGGTCAGCATATGCTGGCTGCCTGAAGCTTTAATAAAAATTTTAGCTGTACCGGAATATTTCACGGCATTATTCAAGGCTTCTTTAAAAATGAGGTAGATGCTCTTCCGTTGTTCCATTCCCAGATCCATTACGTCCAGACCATCCAGGTCTACAGACAGATCGATATTTTTTGTGCCGCATATTTCATAGGCAAAACGTTCAATGCGCTGTTTCAGGTTTGTACCCTTTCCTTCTTCTGGTTTAATCGTCCACACCAGGTCGCCCATTTTTTCCATCGTCTCCTTAACATTAGTAGTCATTCTTGACAGTAAATCTTTCTGCATGACCTGGTTGTCTGATTGTGTGGCCATCTCGCTCAACATGTGTATGCTGCTAAGCGAACTGCCTACTTCATCATGGAGATCAGCGGCGATCTGGCTGCGCAATTCCAGTTCTTTCATTTTATGTTTTAACCTGTTGCGGCTCACAAATAACCAAACCCCGCCGAGCAACAGGACAGCTACGGCACCTGCGCCGATAAGCAAGAGCCGTTGCTGCCGCAGCTTTTGTTGTTGCAATTGCCTGTCTTTTTCCAGCAAGCGTATTTCCCTGTCCTTTTCATTCACACTAAATGATGTTTGCATTTCGGCAATTTCATCATTGTACATGTCCTTTGCAATGGAATCAGTCATGGCAACACTGATGCTGAGGTAATCATAGGCTTCTTTGTATTTACCCGCCTGGTAAAAACTTTGCGCCATTACCAGGGCAGACTGCCGCCTTGTTTCAGCCGTATTGGCACTATCCGCAGCCGCATAGCTCTCTTTGGCAGTTTGCATGGCCATTTGCGTACTGTCCCTGTTGAGGTAGATATTACTCAAGGTGGCCTGCGCTTCTGCCAGTTGTGATTTGTTATTTTTTTTACGGGCATATTCCACCGACTTCCGTGCACTTTGTTCGGCTTTTTTTATATAACCCTTTTTGAGCCATGCTATGGCCAGGTTGGTATAACTTACGGGCAGTTCGTTTTCGTACTTTATCCTGTTGGAAAGTGCAATAGCTTTTTCGTAGGTGGTAATAGCTGCATCGTAATGCATTTCACTGGCATGCACTTTTCCTATTTTATTCAACAATATTGTCATGGTCACACTATCGCCCTGTTTTTCATTCATCTCCAGTGCTTTTTGATAATATACACCGCTTTGCGCATAATTATTTTGCAGGTATTTAATATCTCCAATAGTATTATACACTTCCCGGATCAATGATGTTTTGTTCAGCTCCTGCGCATAGTTAAATGTAATATGACAGTCTTCCAGTGCTTCTTTCAGCCGGCCCAGTTTTACATTATAGCCGGCCCTGTTGTAATAGCATACACCGAGCAACAGTTTTTTATCCATTTCCTTGTACAATGCAATTGCGCTGTCCATATACAATACAGCAGAACGGATATTGCCCGACAGGTTACTCGCATAGGCTACATTGAAATAGCAGTTGGCCAGGCCTTTTGTATAACGAAGTTGCCTGCCAAGTGCTGCGCCTTTCTTTCCATAGATAACTGCCTTGGCCGGATCGGTGCCCGCTACCGATGCAGACAGCATATGATAGGCTTTTACCTTGCCTGTGTCATCTATGGGTTGATTGGTAACCTTGATCAGCGAGTCAAGGTTAGGCCACATATTCGGCGAAGAACTCACATGCGCCTGTGCCAATCCCTCACCAGCAAGCAGGAGAAAAAAAGCAACGAGGAGAAAAAAGCAGCTTTGAAGGTGGCGCATATACGATGCTTTACAGCACAAGTTACATTCGATAGTTTACATAACCTGTTTTGGGGAAAAATGGCAAAGAAAAGCCGGTGTTATTATTACAGCACCGGGCTCTGTTCTCCAGCCGCAATAATCTGGCCATAACATGGCTTCACAAAAGAAAGATACAGATAATTAATACCGGACACACCCGGTTCTGTACCCGTTATTGATAAGGTTGGGCTGAAGAAAAACGGATGAGTACACTATCCTTACAGGAAGAAGCGACCTGGCCAGGTTAGTAAGTCATTTAGTACTACTATTTTGGAATAGATGACCGGTGCGATGACTCAAATGTTGGGGGTCAGCAAAAAAAACTTAATTGCCTTCTTTTTTCCGCCGATCCAATTCTTTACGTATCAAGCCCAGTTCGCGGCCTGTTTGACCGCCTACAGAAGTATTTTCCTGTGCCCTGCGCATGAGGTAAGGGATTACATCTTTAATCGGACCAAAGGGCAGGTACTTGCTTACACCAGCACCGGCATGTGCAAGGTTAAAAGTAATATTATCACTCATGCCATATAGCTGGCTCCAGTGTATATGCGGATGGTTTAATGGCAGGCCTTTCTGCAGCATCAGTTCAGCCGCATAGAGGTTGCTGTGTTCGTTGTGCGATGCTACGATTAAGGCAATACGATCGATGTGATCAATACAAAACTTTACACCATCGTTATAATCCCTGTCGCTGCTTGCTTTATCAGGCTGAATGGGTGATGGATAATTTTTTTCTGCTGCCCTTCTCCGCTCTTTTTCCATATATGCACCACGCACCAGTTTAGCCCCCAGGATAAAATTTCGTTCCACTGCTGCTTCGTAGGAGTCCTTCAAAAATTGTAAGCGGTCGTGACGGTAATGCTGAATGGTATTATACACAACACACCGGTCTTTGTTAAAGGTATCCATCATCAATATGGTCAGTGCATCTACTGGATCCTGTATCCAGGTTTCTTCCGCATCTACAAATACTCCCACTTTTTTTTCAGCACCGGCCTCACAGATACGCATCATACGCAGCCTTACCCGGTGCCATTCTTCTTTTTCGCCGGCAGGCAGGCTATCTACCGATTTCAGGAAACGCTTCATCAGTGTTCCTTCTGCTTCATGCATCAGCCTGTCCAGTTTTTCCAGCAAAGCAAACCGGGCAAACCCGGTCACCTTGATACTCATGAAAGGAATATTGGGTTGGGTCGCTGCATAGTTGATCACCCGAATAAATTCTTCCGTTGAATGATCAAATCCTTTCTCTCCGTCATCACCGCCCTCCACACCATAATCAAGGATCACCTGCACATTATACTCGCCAAGCTTTTTTGCCACCACGGCAGTTTCTTCCAATGTTTCACCGCCAACAAATTGTTGAAATATGGTATTGCGGATAATCCCTTTTACAGGCAGGCCTGCTTTGATAGACCAGGGAGCTAACCGGGTGCCCATTTTTACTACCCAGGGCTTCCCCATCATATTAAACAGGAATTTCGCTTTACGGAGCTGCCTCTCCGTTTTATATTCAAAAGCAAATTCAGTATTGTCGAAAGAAATAGCGGATTTAGATTCCATATTGCAGCATTAAGAACCGGGCAAAGATAGGGTGAAGAATTTCATTTACTGCCGGCTTTACCCCTGCCGCCACACCCTTACCTTTGCAAAAAATAAAACGATGGACACCCGGAAAGCCGCAGAAAGCCTCACGATAATGACAGAGTTAGTTTTGCCCAACGATACCAATGTATTTGGCAACCTGATGGGTGGCCGACTGATGTACTGGATGGATATAGCTGCCGCACTCGCTGCACAAAAACACTGCAATGCCCCTGTGGTGACGGCATCCGTGGATAATATTTCTTTTGAGAACCCCATTAAACTGGGCAACGTAGTGCACATTGAAGCTAAAGTAACAAGGGCATTCAATTCTTCCATGGAAGTGCATATGAAAGTATGGGGAGAAGACCTGACCCAACAATATAAGTACAAAAGCAATGAGGCTTATTATACATTCGTGGCACTTGACCCAAACCGCAAACCACGTCCTGTACCCGTGCTAACTACCGAAACCGAGGAAGAAAAGAAACTGTTTGATGGTGCCCTCCGGAGAAGGCAACTCCGCCTGATTCTTGGTGGTAAACTCAAGCCAGCCGATGCTACGGAATTGAAAGCGTTGTTTGTAAAAGACTAAGCACTAGCCGGCTTATTTCAGGAAGCTGCAGTTATGGTGTTTTCCTTGCGGTGATGTGCTCCCCTGACCATGAATTTTTTACTCTGTTCAATGCTGTCCATGATTTGCTCGAGGATAATTTCTGAAGGGGCGTCGTAATCAATAACCAGGGCAGGCTTGAATGTTACGGACAGCAATGTCCCTTTTTTCTTAAACCGGAGGCCTTTTTTATTAAACGCCCTCCAGAAGCCGTTAATGACCACGGGAATGACGATGGGTTTCATCTGTTTTATAATGAGTGCAGTGCCTTTTCGTCCCGGGGCAAATGGTTTTGTTGTTCCCTGTGGAAAAGTAATCACCCAGTTTTTTTCCAACGCATTAAATATTTTCCGGGTATCAGATGCGTCAAGGCCTTTGCGCACTTCTTTGCTGTCTTTATTCCAGGTACGTTTAACCGTTAAGCCTCCCGCCAGCAGAAAGAGACGGCTAATCCAGCTGCCATGCATGGTGGCTTCTGCGGCCACATAATTCACACGGGTAAAGGGATTGAGTAAATAATATGGAATACCCAGCCGGTTTTTCTTCCCCCATTTTACTGCGCAGAAAATATGCAGGAAGGTAATCACATCAGCAAAATAGGTTTGGTGATTACTTACAAACAAAACCTTCTCCCGCGGAAGATCCTTTATATGCTCAGTACCTGAAATCTTCAGCCTGTTAATGACAGCGATGCCAGGATATGAAAACAGGCCCACAAAAAAATACACGATTTTTCGTACGGGATGAAAATGCTTCAGTCTTTGCAGCAACCGGCTCATGCAAAAAGGTTTTCTACAGGCAATATTAATTCAAGTTAGTGCTTTGCCGGTAAAAATCCTCGTAAGTAGTTTCTTGAACAACTTTATTGCTTCACTACCTTGCGAACTGTTATTTGCCCTGTACCCGTATTTCGTAGCTGTATATAATACGTACCAGCACTAAGTTGGTTGAGGCCTGTTACCTGGAAATAATTAATCCCCTGCCCCACACGGGTTGTATATTGGCGAAGCAGTTGTCCTGTAACAGACATAACAGAAACGTTTACCTGGCTAACTGAACTCGCTTTATACGATATGTTTACTGCGTCTGAAAAAGGAACAGGCCAAAGTTCTAAATCTGACTCACTGGTTATTTTTACCGTAGCAATATTTGAATAATCATACCGGCCTGAATTATCCATAGCTTTTACGCGGTACATCACTGTTCCGGATATAAGCCCGTTGCGCAGCGAATCACTGTAAAAATATTCCCGCGGGATATTCACCGGGCCTTCAGCCTGCTTCGTTGTTACTTCAGCATAATGCACACCGTCTGTTGTCCGTTGCAGGGAAAAATGTGATGTGTTGAATTCGTTTTCAGCGATCCATACAAGCTGAACCCTCTCTCCCTGTAATCTGGCAGTGAGGTATAAGGTGTGCAGTGGCAGGGTGTTTATATCCGGTACAATGATACCAGCATCCATGTTGTGTTTGTCAAGGCCGGGGGTTACGGCAAAGAAGGCCGTTCTGCCATTCGTTGCATCCTGCAGGGCAACCTTACTGTTCACATCATTATTTGAGCCAGACAAGGGAGAAGTAAACTTGTTACCGGGTGAAAGATTTGTAAACCGAAGATAATACACAGAGCCGCATGATAAAGCCGGAACATTCGTGAATGTATAGCGGCCATTTGCCGCGGTGCGGGCCTGCATCACCAGGCCATCATCCGTATTGCCCATAGTATTATCGGCTGAATTGTATAGTGAGACGATAATATCTGATAACCCCTTTTCAGTGCTGTCCTGAACACCATTTGCATTTTGATCATTCCATACATAATCACCAATCGTGGCCATAAAATTTGTCTGGCCTTCAAATAATTTCTCACCTGCACTGGAGCCAGTCATTAAGAGAGATTGGGCTATTATCTGCCCTTTTATAGCCTGGTTATTATTCTTAGCCAAATTGGTATTAGGTGCCAGTATGGATGCCTGAAAATCACCGCCCATATTATTAATAGTCAGGGCCGGCATATTATAGAAATAAAAAAACACGTACCGGCTTTCGGCTGCATCAAAACGGAAGCTGCTGTTAATCGTATAATCCTGCCCTCCACCGTTTACACGGATAATCAAAGGACGGTTTTGCGATGCACCAGTCGCAGTAAATGTTTTGAAACTTAGCAGGTTGGCTACACTCATATCACAGTAATAAACACCATCTGTATTGCCCACACTGATCGTGGACGTATTGTAGGTGACCGCCGACACTGCGGCATTAGCCGGACTGTTTTCTATACAATTACCGAGTTGCCTGAAACCGTTGAAAGCAGCTTTCACAGACAAATTGCCCATTGCCGTCACCTGGCTACAGCTAGCTTCTGTACCCGCCATATTAATTCGTGGGTAAGCATCAAAACCGCCATTCAGGTTAAGCCGGCTGTTTAGCCCGCTGGTATTGCACCGCCAGTTGGCCGGATCTGCAAGCCGTACCACCGTATTATTCTTCATATCTAACTGTCCTATACTGCCAGGCAAAATGGTACCTTCCACCCAGAGCCCTGTATATTTTCCACTCTCGCCGGGTGCAGTATATCCACCGACAGCACTGTTTGTAATCACAGCGTTTTGAAAACGGAAATCATCGCCTACTGCCACGGCCCCTTCAATGGTAGTATTAATCAGTGTAAGATTTGATTCAGTAAACACAGCAAACCCTTTTGCAGCGTCAAGCGGGTTTCGCTGCGCAGACATATTTAAAGAGAATAATAAAGAGAAAAAGAAGGCTACCGGAAACCATGCCAGTTTTGATAGTGCAAGCCAGTTAGTTTTTCGCATAAAGCAGCGTTTTGAAGTACGGAATAAAATGAAACATACCCTTTAAAGGGAAGGCTTCAACATGCGAATACTGAAAAATAATTGCGGCGAATCAGAAGATGGTGGATGCTTACAGAAGAGTACTAAAGTAATATCCGTTTCAATAAAATACAAGTGGACAGGGAAATATATTGATACGGATCATACAAAAATGAGGAAGCCTCCTATAAAGGAGGCCTCCTTCTTCTGTAAACCTTGAGCATCAAAAACTGCCCTTGAGTTAGCCTGGGCGTGCTAAATGCATTCCCTAAGTGCTAATCATTAAGGTTTTACCATATGGTAGTTATTTTACGATCAATTTTTGTGTGTTTATTTCACCACTTTCAGTGTTTACAATCCGTACATGGTACATACCGGTTGGCAGGCTGCCTTTTTCGATACGTACATACTGAACAGTTCCGTTAATTTCAGCTTTGCGAACCTGCAGTATTTGACCAGCCTGGTTGATGATGCTGATGCTGTACACACCTTTAGCGTTTGTAAACTCGATATTCGTGTAATCAGTTACAGGGTTAGGGAACACACTAATCGATTTAACTGAGCCTTTACGTACAATAGCATTGTTACTATAAGTAAAGCGGTTGTCAAGATCAATTATTTTGAGGCGGTAATAGTAAATATCAGCACTCATATTAGGATCAACGTGATTGTAGCTGATATCAGTTACGCTATAACCGGCTGCTGCTTTCTCGCCCACTTTAACGAAGTTGATGCCATCAGTGCTTCTTTCAATTTCAAATTTCTTGCTGTTTACTTCTGTCAGGGTTTTCCAGTTCAGTGTTACATCATTGTTAGCCAGTACTGCGCTGAGTGTAACTCCTGTAGAAGGCAGAGAAATCAACTGCTGTGGTTTCAGGCTGGCTGAAACATACCAGATATCTCCTGTAAGCGGAGGACGAACTGCACCTGGCACGGCTGCCTGTGTGGAAGACCAGTTAAATTGTGAAGCAGCGCTGCCACGCAGGTAAACCCTGAAACGCAGGGAACGTACTGTAGCGTTGATACGTACACTGCCAGAAGCAGCACCATAGTTATGGAAAGTCTGTGCATCCGGAGGAGTAACAAAGAGTGAAGCACCATTTGGTCTTGCAGACGTGTTCAGTACTCTTGTATTTGCGCCATTGAGACTCAGGAATTCATTACCAGAAAGTTTGGTCATAGTTACTCCACCAGCGAGTTCCAGTTCGGTGCTGAAAAATGTAGACGTATAGCTTGATGTGTCAGCATTCGGTGCACCTGCTGGCAAATACCTGTAAGAACCACCGAGACCTGCGAAGTGGATAACAGGATTCTGAACAAACTGGCTGAATGTAACAACTAAATCACCATAGTAGTAACCAGTAGTCGTGTTGTTGGGCTGATTCTGATCAAATAACACCTGTGCAGTTGTAAATACAGCAACACCCATGTTTACTTTATTCAAATTTCCGGTAGAGATATCGAGACCAGTACCGTTGGCTCCGGGATAATCAGCAACTGGCGACGCAGTGGGATCAGACATAAACATACCATTTACAGGACCGCCACTTCCATCAATAAAGCCATGATAGAAATAACTGTTCAGCGGGCTCGCCTGCTGACCATCAGGTAAACCAGGTGCTGCACCAATTGGTAAAGAAGGGCCGGCACCAAATACAAGTCCGGTTGAAATTGCGTTCGAAGAACCGGTGGCATTCGTGGTACCCGCACCATATGTAAGGCCTGTGTACGACTGATTCTCTAATGAAACAGTAGCCGTAACACTGGGGCTTTGTACAGAAAAAGTGTTGTTGTTTGCATTGTCACGGTCAAGGCGGATAACATGATTGGTTGTGCGGGGGCCAAAACCGTTACCGGTGGCGGCCGGGCTGCCAACACTGCCTCCTGTAGTCATTTCTAATGTCGCATTGGTTTGCGAATTGGCCGCCTGGCTGAATAATGCCAGACCGGCGATTAAAGTGTAGAATTTAATTTTTGTGCTCATTGTAGGTTTTTTTATATGAAAAATACTAGAAGACATTTTTGAGAGGTCATTCACCCTTTACAGGGCGAATGACCTGTTTTAATTTTATTACCCGATTACTACCACACCTCCTGTTCTCTTTATTCCAAAATTCACATTGATGACATTTGTGTTCTCAACTGGTACAAACAACTTACCATCATTTACCACTGGGTCGAAGAAGCCAGGGATAAGGCCTAATTGCTGACCGATATGCTGCCATCCTGTAGGTAATACAGAGGCTGGAGCAGGGTTTCCAGGGAATACCAGAACAGATGATATAATTACATTATACTCCGTATTGGGCTTCACTTCTTCGAATTCGAATGTGCCGGTTGTATTTGACACTGAAGTAACCTGCTCAATCACACCCGTGGTTGCATTTACCAGGTAAGCCAGTAAGCCATTTGGAATCGGTGCTGCTGCTGGAATCTGCGCTGCACCACTGTTATTTACCAGGTTATCTGTAAGGCCATTTACATCATGCCATACGTTACCTTTTAAACTAATCAGTTTCACTAAACCTGCATCTACATCCAGGCGAATCTGACCAGGCGTAAGTGTAAAGGCATCTGTCACGCCAGTTCCGGCATCGGGGTTACTGTCATTATTGATTGTGCTTCCGGCTGCATTCTTCGTGGTAAACAACCATGATGTTGGTATATCAGAGAAGCCAATAGTAAATGAAGATCCGGCAGCAGGTACAGGTATATTATTGATAAAATAATAACCATTACCATCTGTTACTGCAGAAGCAACAGGTTGGTTAGCGCTGTTATAAAGAATAACAGTTACACCTGCTACTGGTGGTTCACCTGCATCCTGTATACCATCTGTATTCATATCCAGCCACACATAGTTACCAACCGCTGCATACCTTGTTACAAGACCGGCGTCGATAGTCATGTTCGCCTGTCCTGCGGTAAGGGTAAAGGCATCAGTTCTGCCTGTTGCTGGGTTAACATCACTGTCAGACGCATCTGCGCCGCTGTCTTTTGTAGTAAATACTGAACCAAGCGGAAGGCTGCTGAAACCAACTGTATAGCTGCCCGGCGTAACGTTTACAAACAGGTATTTACCGTTTGCATCTGTTACCGTAGAAGCAACAGCTGTACCAGCGCTGTTGTACAGGGTAACCAGTACGCCTGCAACACCTGTTTCATTCGCATCCTGCTGGCCATCCCCGTCATTGTCATTCCATACATAATCACCCACTGAAGCAGTCGTTGTGCTGCGGATACCAAAATCCCATGTCATATCAACTGCACCAGCAGCCAGTATAATAGCATCTGTAGTCAGGGTTGTCGCATCAGCATCGCTGTCGGTATTATTATTTACCGGGGCTGCATCTTTTGTTGTTGCAACAAATCCGGCAGGCAGGTTACCAAAGCTAATACGATAAGTACCCGCCGCTAAATCTGTAAACATATACAGG
>CAYLRV010000073.1:0-15534 GCA_964386395.1 uncultured Chitinophaga sp. | reverse complement strand
GTAGCATACGGGTCTCCAAAACCTTTGATCTGGGTTCGAATCCTAGTGCCCGTGCGATTGAGTTGAATGTTAAATTAAAAACGATGACCAAAATTGGAAATTACTTCAGGGATTCTTTTAAGGAATTGACTGAAAAAGTAACCTGGCCTACCTGGCCACAGCTTCAGCAATCTACTATGATTGTACTGGCTGCTACACTCGTTATTACTTTCGTGGTAATGGCAATGGATTTCGTAGCCGGCAGGGGAATGACTTTTGTGTACAATATTTTATCAAAGTAAGGACCACATGGAAACTGCAGCAAATACAGACAATGTTCAGCAGGCGGATACCAAATGGTATGTGCTGCGTGTAGTGAGCGGTAAGGAGAAAAAAGTAAAAGAATACCTGGATAAGGAAGTAAGCCGTGGTGGATGGGACCAGGTAAAACAAATTTTCCTGCCCGTGGAGAAAGTGTACAAGGTGGCCAATGGTAAAAAAGTAATGCGGGAACGTAACTACTATCCGGGTTATGTTATGATTGAGATTGCCAATGGTAAACTAAACGATGACCTGCGTGATATTGTGAAAAATACCAGCAACGTGATTCACTTCCTGGGTAAGGATCATCCCATCGCCCTGCGTAAAGCAGAGGTAAACAAGATGCTCGGCAAAATGGATGAAATGGCTGAGGTGGGTGGTATCAGCATGAGTGAGCCATTCATTGTTGGCGAAACAATCAAGATTATTGAAGGTGCTTTCAACGACTTCAACGGTGTGATTGAAGAGGTGAACGATGAGAAGAAGAAACTGAAAGTAACGGTGAAAATATTTGGCCGCTCCACACCCGTGGAACTGACCTATATGCAGGTCGAGAAAATTAGCTAAACTGGCCTGTTTAAAATGTTGAAAGCATCCGCCCACTGGCGGATGCTTTTTTAGTTTATGAGAGACCGGATAAATGATCACCGGTTTATAAAGCAGTTCCCATTCACGAATTGTTATTGGTAATTAAAAGTTTGCACAGATTGCTTGCCATCCAGCAAAAAATTGGTCATGGTTTTTACCGGGTAACCGGCTGCATCCATTTCATAATTTATTTGTGTATGCCAGGTAACAGCGCCCGCGGCATTTGTTGACTTAATTTCTTTCCAGAGATTACTGAGTGGCTTACCAAAATAGGAAGTACCAATCCAGTAGGCGCCTGGAACTTGCATAATCTTATTGGCCTTTGTATAATCTGTAGTATACTCATCTGTACGGCTAAGTATTCCATCATGATAAGTTTTTGTATTCACAATATTGCCGTTAACAATGTTATACTGCAAGTCAGTCACTGTACCTGTAGGCGTAATCCCCTTTTTATTGACCAGGTAGCCCTCAGTATCATAGGTAAACTCATAGGTGTGTGATGTTGCTCCTGCGGTATTCTTAAAAACCATGCGGGTAATATATCCTTTGTCATTAACCGTACATTCTTTTGTTTGCCTTATACTATTGTCAGTTATATGTCTTTCAGTTGCGAGTAGTTGTGTGGCAGAAAGATGCTGTAATGATTCGCTAAAATCCCCATCTGCTATACTGGCCATCCTTCCCTGCGCATCGTAGCTATAGGTTGTGGTCTCCGGTGCATACGTGTCATACTCGTATGTATAATTTGCTATTTTCTTTGTTGATCCCGGGGCCGGGGTTCGGGTTTACGCTGGCTTCTTTTTTACAACTTGCCAGTATAAGTGCAGTGCCGGCAATAAACAATACCCTTTTCATAAATTAAAGTTTAAAGCTTAATTGTTTTTCCTTTTTGTATTACGGTGTAAAAATGCAAAACAGGTAAGAGGCAAAAACAGTTTTGCTATTAGCAGCCCTGAAATCCAAATGAAGCGGCGTACTGGCAAATGAACCGTTGTGAAGCGATTAGTTTCTTCTTTGTTGCAGTTGGTAGTTCGAAATAAGCTTCGGCTTCAGTTCGCTGTGGTCTGCCCCTAAGTTTATGCTGCGGTTGCGGCTGCATTTAGCGGAGGAGTACGGGCGATTAAAAAAGACCGGATGATAACGGGAGATGTTTGCCTGCTTCGTGGTTTACAAAGCCTTTATAGTAAATGAGATAAAATAATACCTGTGGCCACAGCAGCATTTAATGATTCTGCTTGCCCTTTTCGTGGAATGGTTATTTTAACATTGGCAATATCCACCAGGGCAGCACTGATTCCTTTTGCTTCGTTGCCAATTAACAATATGCCCTCTTTTATATTATTTACCGTATGAATATCCTTACCTTCTAATACAGCAGCATATATGTGTTTGCTGCCAGTTTTGACTATCCATTCTTCCAAATCCGTATAGCTTATATTCACCCTGCCGATGCTCCCCATGGTAGCCTGTACTACTTTTGGATTATAACAGTCAGCACATTCCATGCTACATACTATTTCGCTTATGCCAAACCAGTCGGCTATGCGGATAATTGTACCCAGATTGCCCGGATCCCGGATATCGTCCAGTGCAAGCACTATGGCGTTTTTTACAGCATCCGGAGGCAAGTATTCCCACTGCTTAACTATCGCCAGTGCCTGGTTGGGCGTGGTGAGTTGAGAAATTTTTTCCAATTCTGCTTCGGAAATGATAGTAAGCTGGCCGTCTTTAAGCAATGATTTGTGCTCATCGGCCCAGCTTTGCAGGGCAAAAACTTCCTTTACTTCGGCTTTTTTCTCCTGTATCAGTTCTGCTACCAGTTTAGGTCCTTCAGCAAGAAATAACCCCTCCGCAGCCCTGAATTTTTTCTGGCCTAAACTTTGAATATATTTGGCTTTCGTTTTTGTAAGCATTTCTGTTTTAATTTTTTATATGCAATCCACCCGGCTATCTCTCACAAATCGGCTACTCTGCTCCGGGGTTATTGTTTTGCTTATGCTGCTAGGCTCCTGCGGGGTGGTTCCCAAAAATGCCCCGGTTGGAAAACCATTTGTTTTCAAATATACGGTTACCGTAGATGGTAATTTTTCGCCTGCGGAAAAATCTAACCTGGAAACCAGGCTGGCCAGGCAGCTGGATGACAGTATACGGGTGCGTACGGTACGTAAACTCATTTATAAAGGAGTAAACAGGCCCGTGCTGGACAAGCCGCCCGTGTATGACCCCAGCAATGCAGAACGTTCCAAAGTGTTTATGCGTGCCTTATTGGTTTCCCTCGGTTATTTTAAAGACACTATCACCGATAATGCAGTGTTTGATACCATCAGTGCTGAAGAGATAAGGACCACTGTCAACTTTATCGTAAAGCCCGGAAATGCTGTTACAATCGACTCATTCAGGTATAACCTCAGTGATTCTAACCTGCAAAAATTAGCAGTATCCACACAAGGGCAGGCACTTATAAAAAAAGGCGAGGCTTTTGCCAAAACAAGTATATCGTCAGAATTAGATCGGTTAGTGGAGCTATACCGTAATAACGGATACATGAAGTTTGGCCGTGAAGAATTGTACGGGCTGTGGGATACACTGGATGTATCGCTATTAAAACCTGTTACCGATCCTTTTGAGCAGTTAGAACTGTTGCAGAAATTACAGGCGAGGAAGGATAGCCTGAAAGCAAACCTCGAAATAAGGTTGCGCCCAAATGCAGACACCGTTAAACTAAGGCAATACAAGGTGGGCAATATTTACCTGTTTCCTGAACATACACCCTTAGAAGCCAGGGGTAAGTTTGTACAGGTAGCTCCCGGCGTATTTGTAGATACCGTACAACGTGTTTTTGTTCCCAAAATTTTTCCGCCTTATCTCTATTTGAAGACAGGAGATATTTATGATCAGCGCAATTTTGTGCGAACCATTAACCGCTTTAACCAGCTCGGTTCATGGCGCATGGTGGCTATTGATCAAAATATCCGTTCGGGAACGGATACGTCTGATTTTTCTATCAGGCTGACACCGGCCAAGAAATATTCATTTACAGCTAACCTGGAAGGCAGCCGCAATGAAAATGCCGTATCGGGCAACTTGTTTGGTATTGGTGTAAACTTCAGCTTACAGAACCGCAATTTTGCCCGCCGGGCAAATATCGCTAATACAAGTATCCGGGTAGGTGTGGAAACCGGCCGTGATAAAGCAGCGGGTATTAATTTCATACAGACAAAGCAGCTCAGCGCTACGCATACCATTTATTTCCCAAGGGCCATATTCCCGTACAATAAAATCTTTAATGCAGGAACACAGGCAACGTCCCGTACAGTATTGTCGTTGAGCGGGGCCCTTACTGAGCGCCGTGCATTATATAATCTGAATACAGCCAATCTTGCTTATGGCATTGATTTTAGATGGGGCACTACGGATATGTCCATCCGCTGGCCGAATGTAGAATACTCTTCCTTCACGTCACAGCCAAGGCTGGATACTATTTTCAGCAGAAACCCATCGCTCCGTAATGTATTTACCGATGGCTTAATTGTATCCGCAAAAGTAGGTGCGGTACATAATGAGATTAGGGATAAACGGGTATCAGTAATACGGGGCAATCTTGAAATATCCGGTATTCCCGGTTTGCGCAATAATTTCTTTGACACCAACCTGTACCGTTTTGTAAAATTGGATGCAGAGTATATACAGAAAACAAAATTGGGAAAGAATGATTTGGTCTTCCGCTTTTTTGCCGGCGTGGGGAATGAACTTACATCTACAGTGGCACCCACTAAAAAATATAACCTGCCATTCTTCCGGCAATATTTTGCGGGTGGTCCCAACAGCATGCGTGCATGGGGTTTGAGAAGACTTGGCCCCGGCTCCCTGATACGCAATTTTGATACCACCGGTGTACCTGATCGGTATGGAGATATGCAATTAGAAACAAACCTTGAGTACCGGTTTAAACTTGTAAACCTCTTTGGTATGCCATTAAATGGTGCAGTGTTTACCGATATTGGTAATATCTGGCTGTTGCGTAAACCTCCGGGGGGGTATGATGAAACAGTTTTTTCACTGAACCGTTTGGCAAAAGACCTTGCTGTCGGTATGGGCTTCGGTATCCGTGCAGATTTCAGCATATTGGTTGTACGCCTCGACTTCTCACACAAAGTCAAAGACCCAAGCCCAACAGTCGAAAAGGCCTATTTGCAAAATAAATGGTTTGGTTATTTAGGCAGCAAAGAAAGCCCGCTTAAGTACTCACAATTTCAGTTAGGGATAAGTTATCCTTTTATCCGTTAGCAGCTTTTACTTCCTGTTGCAATGTTTCCAATGGAATAGCATCATCTACGGTAAAGTCACCAATCTTTGTACGGCGAAGGCTGCTGAGATAAGCGCCGCAACCTAAGGCAGCACCAAAATCATGCGCCATACTGCGGATATACGTACCGGTGCTGCATACAATCCGGAATGATACAACAGGCATCTCCACTTTTGTTATTTCAAAAACATGAACAATAACATTGCGTGGTTCCAGCTTTACTTCTTTTCCCTGCCTGGCCAGTTCATACACCCGTTTGCCGTTTATTTTAATAGCTGAGTGTGCGGGTGGTATTTGTGCAATAGGGCCTGTAAATTTTTTTGTTGTTTCAACCAGTTCATCCGGCTGTATATGATCGTAAGGTTTGAAGTCGGCGGGTTCGCTTTCTAAATCGTAGGTAGGCGTTGTGGCACCCAATGTAAATTGGCCGGTGTATTCTTTTACCTGCGCCATATATTCGTTAATACGTTTGGTAAATTTTCCGGTGCAGACAATCAGTAACCCGGTAGCCAGGGGATCCAGTGTACCGGCATGCCCTATTTTTTTTATGCGTATGATAGTACGCAGTTTCTGCACCACATCAAACGATGTCCACTCCAGGGGTTTGTCAATCAGTAACACCTGCCCCTCTTCAAAAGCCTGCTTACTATAATTCATGCTGCGAAGGTAGGAGATGGGAATTTAGTTTAGGGCAGTATATTTTATCCGTCAGATAGACATCCTTGTCTTGAGTTCCAGGTATTTGTTAATAGTATTTACCGTGAGGTTTTCTGGAGTGGTAAGTATAGAAGGGATACCGTTCTTAAGCAGTTCTTTTACCATTTGCTTTTTTTCATAATTGAATTTCTCTGCAATGGTTTTTATATAGATGCCTTCTAATGTAGTGGCGTCTTTTTCTGTGAGTGCTTTCAGTTCTGTATTCTCAAAGAAAACAGTAAGCAGCAAATGGTATTTTGCCATTTTTTTGAGTGCAGGCATTTCCCGTTGCAGGCTTTCCAGTGATTCGAAATTTGTAAAGAGTACAAGTAAGCTTCGGTTGGTGACCCTGTTGCGGATGACAGAAAACAGTTTTTCAAAGTCTGCTTCCAGGTATTCTGTTTTTTGGCGATAGAGCAGTTCCAGCACCTGGTTCATTTGTGTAGGTTTCTTATCAGCCTGCAGGAATGTATCCACGTTCTTTTCAAAAGAGATGATACCGGCCCTGTCTTGCTTTACAAGCGCTACATTCGTCAGCACCAGTGATGCGTTGATGGCATAGTCTAACAGCGTCAGGCCATTAAATGGCATTTTCATGACCCGTCCTTTGTTAATCAGGCAATAGATCTGCTGGCTTCTTTCATCTGTATAATTATTGACCATCAAGTCGCCTTTGCGGGCCGTGGCCTTCCAGTTTATCGTTCGGTAATCATCACCCCGTACATATTCTTTTATCTGCTCAAACTCCATGCTGTGGCCCAGGCGGCGTATTTTTTTTACACCCGCTTCCTGCAGTTTATTGCTAACCGCCAAAAGCTGGTAGCGCCGCATTTGAATATATGAGGGATAAACTTTTACCACATGGTGGGCAGGGAATACAAAACGCCGGTTGATAATACCGAGCGGGCCGTGTGCAAATACGTTGATGTCTTCAAAAATATATTCACCCCGGCTCAGTGGCCGGAGATAGTATTGCAGCAGTTGCTGGCCGTTGGCCGGCAGCACGGCTTTACGCAGCCATTTCCTGTCCTGGAACTGTACCGGTATTTCATCAATAATACTGCAGCGGACACTAAAGCCATAATTATTCTGCAGTTCAATCCCTACTTTATTTTCATCCCCGATACTAAAGCGGTCGCCAATAATACGCTCTGCAATAATTCCTTCTTTCCGGCCGTATACAAATAGCAGGTCTACCAGCACGGTAATGCCCAGCAACAACATCAGTAACCAGCCGATTTTAAAAAAGGCGGGTATAAAATAGCTCACCACGAACAACACAGCGGCGAGGCCGGTGATGTAGTAGACGATTTTATTGAAGAAAAGAGATTTATACATGATGTCAGAAGGCTGAAGCCAGAAGAGGTTTATTTATTTGAATTTTTTCCAGTTCTCATAGAGTTTATACAGTTTTGCTCCCAGTTCATCCAGTTTTTTTTCGTAAGCAGCATGGGCCTCTGTGTTTATATAACCGCAATCCCTCGAAAATAGTAACCAGGTTTTCGTTTCCTCAAGTGAGCCAGTTGCATAAATGAGGTGTCGCTTAAATTCATTTTCATATACACGCTTACCAAAGCCTTCAGCAATGTTCGCTGCTACTGATCGTGATGCTCTGACTAGCTGATCAGTCAAAGAGTATTTCTCATCTTTAGGAAAATTTCTCGTCATAAGGAAGATTTCCATTGCTGTTTGGTATGAAATGTTAAACACTTCTAAATCTGTAACTGCTTTTATCATCCTTATCTTTTTAAATTTGAACAATATACTCTTTGCTTTGAGATAAGGAGTTCCTTTCATTTTGCCGGCTTTCTTCTGGCATCCTACTTCAGCCCCCGGACTTCTATCTGGGTATATCGAGGCCCTGCACAATTTGCTTTATCACATCATCTTCCGTAATCCCCTCCATCTCTTTATCGGGGGAGAGGATGATGCGGTGGCGGAGCACCGGGGTTACTATGGATAAGATGTCTTCCGGCGTAACAAAATCCCGGCCTTGCATGGCAGCTATAGCTTTGGAGGCATTCATAATCGCCAATGATGCACGGGGCGAAGCACCCAGGTAAATTGATTTATGGTTACGGGTTTGTGTCACCAGTTTGGCAATAAAATGTAAAAGCTTTTCTTCTATCACCAGTGTTTTTATCTGTTGCTTCAATGCATTGATCTGATCGCTGTTCAGGGCAGGGTTTACCAAACTTAAAGCGGTACTATTGCCCATAGCATGAAACTGTGAAAGCATGCTTGCTTCCTCCACTTCTGTTGGGTAAGGCACTACTATCTTGAACAGGAACCTGTCCAGCTGTGCTTCCGGCAACCGGTATGTACCTTCCTGCTCTACCGGGTTTTGTGTGGCCAGTACCATAAATGGCGAGGCCATCGGGTAGGTTTTGCCATCAACAGTTGCCTGCCTTTCTTCCATTATTTCCAATAAGGCTGACTGCGTTTTTGCAGGGGCCCGGTTGATTTCATCTACCAATACAATATTCCCGAATATTGGTCCGCGTTTGAATTCAAAACTTGCCTCACGGGGATTGAAGACCGGTGTACCAATTACATCGGTAGGCATCAGGTCGGGTGTGAACTGCACACGGGCAAAACCGGCATTCAGGCTTTTGGCTACCAGCTTTGCCGTTAATGTTTTGGCTACACCCGGCACACCTTCTATCAGTACATGGCCATCGGCGAGCAGGGCTGCAATGATCAGCTTTACCATTTCATCCTGTCCTACAATAATTTTCTTGATTTCATTGCGGATAGAAAGCACGGCATTGTTCAAAGCAGTAAGATCAGTGCGTTGCTGAAAAATTTGTTCTTCCATTGTAGGTGTGGTTATGCTTTTTTATAAAAAGTTTCAAGTTGTTCGTAAAATTCTTTGAGTTGGGTTTCGTTAATGGGCGGATTATCGTCCAGGTATTTAATAAAAGAAACGATCCCCCTGATCTCCGGTTCATTGGCACCTGATTTATACTGGAGATTTTTGACAAATTTATCATCGAGCAGGTTGGTGGGTATCTTGTATTTGCCCCGTACATGCTCAAGGAAATACGCAGCCATTTTCTTGCATAGGTTCCGGTGGTCACCTTTATCAAAATAAAGCCGGCCAATTGTTTTAACAAAATCCAGAGAATCGTTGCCCGGTGTTTTTATAACGGGAATATAGCGCTGCCTGCGCCGCATTTCCATTAACGTGTAAATGGTTACCAGTATGATCAGCAGCCAGAATGCAGCACGGAATGATTTGTTGCCATCTTCATTTTCCATGTTCATCAGTACCGAGAACCATCCTTTGGTACTATTGTTATTATTACGCCTGTTACTGTTGCTGTTACCACTACCGCTGCCGCCGCCACCTCCGCTGCTATTATATTCCCGTTTTTGTTTGGCTACATAATATTCATCCCATACTATTTTGTTTACATCGGGATTGATAGCCGAAAGCGTTTTTTCGAAGTAACTCATATTACGCTTGTGCAACAGAAAATAGTTGCTGTACGCCAGGGGCTCCAGGTGAACATAGAAATGGCCTTTACCTGCAGCCAGGTGAATGAAGTTGATACGGTGCAGTTCATCATAGCCCAGCACATCGGTGGTGCTGGTATCCGTTTCGGTGAAATATGAATTATAGGTGAGGCCGGGATACTGGTATACACTGTCGCCCTCAAATGGGGGCTTGACCAGTATCATTTTTAAGCTATCACTTAAAATTTCGTTCCTGGTATAGGTGAGATCAAAAGAACTGCTGACACAGCCCAGCATACGATCAGCAGTGGCAGAAAGATAGCGGGCGCTGATGAAGACATCATTGCCATCTTCAGCAAACCGAATCAGCTTTGTCATCTCCGGCTCATCTGCACCAAACCTGTCGCCGATAAATACATAGGCCTGCCTGTCCGTATTGAAGGAAAGAGAATCCCAGTAGCCGGGCTCTTCACGACTGGCAATAACCCTTGCAGCCGGGAAGAGTTCTTTCAGGCTGTTGAAGGCCACATAGGTTCCGTATGGAATCTTATCTTTTTTATTAAGGGTAATGCGCTGATCAAGTACCTTATTTTGCTTTTTATTGTTGCCGGTAACAAGTAATGCGGCTATAGAACCGACAATGAGCAGGAGGATCAGGTATGGTAAATATTTTTTCAATTAGCCGGTTATTTGCTTTTCAAAATCATCAAAACCGCGGCGTACCAGAGCATAGGTTTCCTGGTTCACCGGAAACTCTCCATACCAGGCAAATTCATAATGGCGGGTGGTGCGGAAAAAATTATTATAGTAGATGGTGGGCTGCAGCTCCATCATATAATCCAGGTTGGTTTTCTCCTGTTTGTAGTTAATAATATTTCGTTCGGCCATTGACTTAAGCATTCGCAGGTATTGCAGACGGATGGCGAGACGAAAATTGCCCTGTGCCACCGCTTTGTCTACCTCATTCATATAGTTGATGGCAAATATATCCTCTGGCATTTCATCCGGGTTCACGGGTTTAGTCAGTTTCTTATTCTTTTTGAAACTGATATTATTGGTAATAATATACCAGGCGAGAATACCTACGAAGCCAGTAATGATAATTATAAGAAGTATCGTTTGTAAACCGCTCCTGTTTTTACTTACCGGGGTGTATTTTTTTTCCGGAGCCGTTTCATTCGATGGGTTTTGTGCTGGTGTATTCGCACTGGTGTCAATTCTCGTCTCGTACTCTTCCATATCCCTGCTATCCTTCTTGTCGGTTCCTTTATCACCTACTGGGGCAGAGGCTTCTGTTTTTTTAGTAGCCGGGGCTGCATCAGCATACCAGAAGTCACCGTCTTCTTTTAGTTTTTGTGTATAGCCCGGTGGCAGGTTCCGCGGGTTTACATTGTACGGGTCAGATTCATTCTTATCGCGGAAAGCGGATTGCTCCTCCTCTTCGTCATAGTAGTCATCCGTAACGATTTTCTCTTCGATAATGGGTTTGCCATCTTCGTTATTTTGTGCGACTGCATATTGTCCGGAAAAGACAAGGAACAATACAAAGAAGAAGCAATAAGGGCGCAGGAAAATGATATGTTGTACGTTTCGTTTCAGCAACTAAACCTCCTCCTCGTTTAAAGTATGTGCCATCCTTCTGCCCACAACTACCGGCCAGATAGCAAAATACCAGGTTACAAAAATGACGGATAACGAAAAGATTCCCGTGGTAAGCCAGGAGTGGTTATTGTACAATCGTGTTATAAAGCCCTCAAAGAAAGCTGCGACTGCCAGCACAGGTATCATGCCGATGATAATTTTAACACCATCTTTGGTGCCTTGTTTAAATGCATCAATACGGCGAATGGTGCCGGGGAATAAAAAACTTTTCCCCATGATGAGGCCTGCGGCACCTGTAAAAATGATAGCGGTAATTTCTAAAGTGCCATGTACAAAGACGACAAGCCAGAAGTCTATGCCCAGGCCCGCGTCGGCAAACATCTGATCGAATGAGCCCACCATTACACCGGTTTCTGCCAGGTTGTACATGCAGGGAATGCCAAGTGCAAGCCCCGAGGCAAACATGAGCAGGGATACACGGATATTATTGACCATAATTCCCAGCCACATCAACAGTGGGTTACCGCCTTCATAAATGCCAAAAGGGTTCTCGTTCGCAATATTTCTTTTGGTTTCGTTGATATAGCCATTGCCCAAAATGCCTCTTGCCACATCTTCATCCTGGCGGGAAGTAAAAAAACCAATAGCAAAGAATACAGCAAAAAAAATAAACGTAAAAATGATTACTTTATAATGTTTGCGAATGGTAAGCGGCAGATCATATTTCCAGAAATAAACGAGTTTGTTGGATTCTTCTTTCCGGTTATGATAAATATCCAGGTAGGTTTTGGAAGCCTGTGTGTTGATAAAGGTGGTCACTTTGCCCGATGGGTAGAATGTTTTGGCATAAGCCAGGTCATCTACCAGCTGTATAAAATCAGCTGCCATTTCATCAGGGTCGGTAGATGGCTGCTGCTGGATACGGAGCCAGCGATCTTTGTTTTTCTTTATAAAAAGGGCTTCCCTCAAATCGGTTAAATTGCGTTGTAAAATACATTTTTTAAGGAAGATTAAAGCGCCTGTTTCAAAATAAGCACCGGGAATTTCTTAAGTTTAACCTTTCAAATCAGCTTTGCCGTTAATGTTTTGGCTACACCCGGCACACCTTCTATCAGTACATGGCCATCGGCGAGCAGGGCTGCAATGATCAGCTTTACCATTTCATCCTGTCCTACAATAATTTTCTTGATTTCATTGCGGATAGAAAGCACGGCATTGTTCAAAGCAGTAAGATCAGTGCGTTGCTGAAAAATTTGTTCTTCCATTGTAGGTGTGGTTATGCTTTTTTATAAAAAGTTTCAAGTTGTTCGTAAAATTCTTTGAGTTGGGTTTCGTTAATGGGCGGATTATCGTCCAGGTATTTAATAAAAGAAACGATCCCCCTGATCTCCGGTTCATTGGCACCTGATTTATACTGGAGATTTTTGACAAATTTATCATCGAGCAGGTTGGTGGGTATCTTGTATTTGCCCCGTACATGCTCAAGGAAATACGCAGCCATTTTCTTGCATAGGTTCCGGTGGTCACCTTTATCAAAATAAAGCCGGCCAATTGTTTTAACAAAATCCAGAGAATCGTTGCCCGGTGTTTTTATAACGGGAATATAGCGCTGCCTGCGCCGCATTTCCATTAACGTGTAAATGGTTACCAGTATGATCAGCAGCCAGAATGCAGCACGGAATGATTTGTTGCCATCTTCATTTTCCATGTTCATCAGTACCGAGAACCATCCTTTGGTACTATTGTTATTATTACGCCTGTTACTGTTGCTGTTACCACTACCGCTGCCGCCGCCACCTCCGCTGCTATTATATTCCCGTTTTTGTTTGGCTACATAATATTCATCCCATACTATTTTGTTTACATCGGGATTGATAGCCGAAAGCGTTTTTTCGAAGTAACTCATATTACGCTTGTGCAACAGAAAATAGTTGCTGTACGCCAGGGGCTCCAGGTGAACATAGAAATGGCCTTTACCTGCAGCCAGGTGAATGAAGTTGATACGGTGCAGTTCATCATAGCCCAGCACATCGGTGGTGCTGGTATCCGTTTCGGTGAAATATGAATTATAGGTGAGGCCGGGATACTGGTATACACTGTCGCCCTCAAATGGGGGCTTGACCAGTATCATTTTTAAGCTATCACTTAAAATTTCGTTCCTGGTATAGGTGAGATCAAAAGAACTGCTGACACAGCCCAGCATACGATCAGCAGTGGCAGAAAGATAGCGGGCGCTGATGAAGACATCATTGCCATCTTCAGCAAACCGAATCAGCTTTGTCATCTCCGGCTCATCTGCACCAAACCTGTCGCCGATAAATACATAGGCCTGCCTGTCCGTATTGAAGGAAAGAGAATCCCAGTAGCCGGGCTCTTCACGACTGGCAATAACCCTTGCAGCCGGGAAGAGTTCTTTCAGGCTGTTGAAGGCCACATAGGTTCCGTATGGAATCTTATCTTTTTTATTAAGGGTAATGCGCTGATCAAGTACCTTATTTTGCTTTTTATTGTTGCCGGTAACAAGTAATGCGGCTATAGAACCGACAATGAGCAGGAGGATCAGGTATGGTAAATATTTTTTCAATTAGCCGGTTATTTGCTTTTCAAAATCATCAAAACCGCGGCGTACCAGAGCATAGGTTTCCTGGTTCACCGGAAACTCTCCATACCAGGCAAATTCATAATGGCGGGTGGTGCGGAAAAAATTATTATAGTAGATGGTGGGCTGCAGCTCCATCATATAATCCAGGTTGGTTTTCTCCTGTTTGTAGTTAATAATATTTCGTTCGGCCATTGACTTAAGCATTCGCAGGTATTGCAGACGGATGGCGAGACGAAAATTGCCCTGTGCCACCGCTTTGTCTACCTCATTCATATAGTTGATGGCAAATATATCCTCTGGCATTTCATCCGGGTTCACGGGTTTAGTCAGTTTCTTATTCTTTTTGAAACTGATATTATTGGTAATAATATACCAGGCGAGAATACCTACGAAGCCAGTAATGATAATTATAAGAAGTATCGTTTGTAAACCGCTCCTGTTTTTACTTACCGGGGTGTATTTTTTTTCCGGAGCCGTTTCATTCGATGGGTTTTGTGCTGGTGTATTCGCACTGGTGTCAATTCTCGTCTCGTACTCTTCCATATCCCTGCTATCCTTCTTGTCGGTTCCTTTATCACCTACTGGGGCAGAGGCTTCTGTTTTTTTAGTAGCCGGGGCTGCATCAGCATACCAGAAGTCACCGTCTTCTTTTAGTTTTTGTGTATAGCCCGGTGGCAGGTTCCGCGGGTTTACATTGTACGGGTCAGATTCATTCTTATCGCGGAAAGCGGATTGCTCCTCCTCTTCGTCATAGTAGTCATCCGTAACGATTTTCTCTTCGATAATGGGTTTGCCATCTTCGTTATTTTGTGCGACTGCATATTGTCCGGAAAAGACAAGGAACAATACAAAGAAGAAGCAATAAGGGCGCAGGAAAATGATATGTTGTACGTTTCGTTTCAGCAACTAAACCTCCTCCTCGTTTAAAGTATGTGCCATCCTTCTGCCCACAACTACCGGCCAGATAGCAAAATACCAGGTTACAAAAATGACGGATAACGAAAAGATTCCCGTGGTAAGCCAGGAGTGGTTATTGTACAATCGTGTTATAAAGCCCTCAAAGAAAGCTGCGACTGCCAGCACAGGTATCATGCCGATGATAATTTTAACACCATCTTTGGTGCCTTGTTTAAATGCATCAATACGGCGAATGGTGCCGGGGAATAAAAAACTTTTCCCCATGATGAGGCCTGCGGCACCTGTAAAAATGATAGCGGTAATTTCTAAAGTGCCATGTACAAAGACGACAAGCCAGAAGTCTATGCCCAGGCCCGCGTCGGCAAACATCTGATCGAATGAGCCCACCATTACACCGGTTTCTGCCAGGTTGTACATGCAGGGAATGCCAAGTGCAAGCCCCGAGGCAAACATGAGCAGGGATACACGGATATTATTGACCATAATTCCCAGCCACATCAACAGTGGGTTACCGCCTTCATAAATGCCAAAAGGGTTCTCGTTCGCAATATTTCTTTTGGTTTCGTTGATATAGCCATTGCCCAAAATGCCTCTTGCCACATCTTCATCCTGGCGGGAAGTAAAAAAACCAATAGCAAAGAATACAGCAAAAAAAATAAACGTAAAAATGATTACTTTATAATGTTTGCGAATGGTAAGCGGCAGATCATATTTCCAGAAATAAACGAGTTTGTTGGATTCTTCTTTCCGGTTATGATAAATATCCAGGTAGGTTTTGGAAGCCTGTGTGTTGATAAAGGTGGTCACTTTGCCCGATGGGTAGAATGTTTTGGCATAAGCCAGGTCATCTACCAGCTGTATAAAATCAGCTGCCATTTCATCAGGGTCGGTAGATGGCTGCTGCTGGATACGGAGCCAGCGATCTTTGTTTTTCTTTATAAAAAGGGCTTCCCTCAAATCGGTTAAATTGCGTTGTAAAATACATTTTTTAAGGAAGATTAAAGCGCCTGTTTCAAAATAAGCACCGGGAATTTCTTAAGTTTAACCTTTCAAATCAGCT
>CAYLRV010000072.1:0-16734 GCA_964386395.1 uncultured Chitinophaga sp. | reverse complement strand
GTAGGTTATTTTGCCACTGGTGCCATTTACACTGAAGTCCATCGTACTGTTGCTCCAGCTGCTGCCGGTGGTGGCTTTCTCGGTAAAGTTTGCCTGTGTTAGGCGTCCGGCGTTATCATAGGTATAGTCATACCGGCGCTGTGCATCATCGCCCTGGGTACTCCATAGCTGGCCTGTCGCCTGTCCATTCAGATTGGCTGCAGCAAATACATTATCCTGGTTATCAAAGCCAAGGTACATACCAAAGAAATGGCCCCATTTATTGTAACCAGCCGCTTTGAGCGCATAGTTTTTATTAATGCCTGTAAGTTGGCCATGCAGGTTAAAACTGAGATTCAATGTTTCCAATCCGTAGTTGCCACCTGCAGTATAGCCGGGGTCCAACACTTTCTGGTTCAGCCTTCCGAATTGATCGTAAGCATAAGTTGCCACAGTCTTAAACGCATTACTTCCCACTTGTTTTTCTATATTAATTACCCGGCCCAGGTGATCAAACAGATACTTGCTTAGAATTTTAAAATTTGTGAGGCCGCTACCAGGCACGGTGTGATCGTTACAGGAACTCAATAACCGCCCGTCAAAATGATATTGCAGGGTGGTGATATCAGTTCCGGCTTTAAT
Source organism: uncultured Chitinophaga sp. (assembly GCA_964386395.1). Taxonomy (GTDB): domain Bacteria; phylum Bacteroidota; class Bacteroidia; order Chitinophagales; family Chitinophagaceae; genus JJ008. The sequence continues at coordinate 16,113 of CAYLRV010000072.1, read as the reverse complement.
ATTGTCTTCCAGCGATTGTATGACAGATCCGCGTTCATCATAATAAACGGTGGCTGTTAAAAAAGTCGTTTGATTTAATACACTCGTCATGCTACCCGTAGGCATACTGAGGGTACGTTCCGTTTTGGCAATGGCCTGGACATTAGGATCGCTGGTACTATACGCAGTGGTATTTGTATAGCTGCTATTAAATGTTTTCACAGCACCAAAACTATAGTCATCATAAAAGAGGTATTTCAGCTTCACCGTCGTGCTGCTATTCGTAAGATCGGTGGAGCTTATTGGGTTCAGGTGTGTTTTGGCTACCACTGTCGCTGCCCCCGTATTGGTTATCGTAATAGTATTGCTTACAGGCGCCGCATTTATATCTGCCTGTAAAGTAGCCACCGACTTAGTTGTGTTGAAGTGGGTGCTGATGATGGGCCTGTCGAGCTCATCATATATACTTGCCGTCCATTGCGGGGTGGAGAGTGCAGCCTGGTTGCCATCCTGCATCAGCACCATCCTGTCCCGTACATCATAGAGCATTTGGAGTGGTTGCGCCCCTGGTGCTTTTTTCCAGGTGTTACGGCCTTTATCATCATAGTGGTATTGAAAGCACTGCTCTGCCAGTATGGCAGTATTGATAGTCCATCCGTTTTGCGATAACCATTTTACCCCTTCGGGCTGCACCTGGCAGCGGAGTAAACCATAATCATCATATATATTATAGGTGCAAATCCAACCATCGTAAGCATTAGCTGGTGTATTATCGAGCTGCACTTTTCGCAAAATGAGTTGTCCATGCTTATCCGCGTATTCGATTACTTTTTTTCCGTTTTCATCAATACTGGTTAGCTTATAGAGGGTGGCAGGAGAATAAACGCCTTCCAACGTTGGTGTTGCACCAGCCGTATAACCAGCCCGGTAGATTTTTACATCGTCTGTTACGTCATTTATTTCATAGTTAGCACTGCTGCCCGCAGCAGCAGCCCAAACTGTTCCTGGCTTTTTTACATTCATTACCCTGTTTAAAGGGCTGTTATCATAGGCTACCGTTGTCCAGGGAGAAGATTCACTGTAATTGTTTGTATAGTATTGCTGTTGCTCAAAAAGCGGGTTTGTTTTCAGTTTACCTTGTTGTGAGTTTGTGGTATAGGGCAAATAGCTAAGCGCCTGCCGGCCATACGCATCGTACTGGGCAACCTGTGCAATATCTGCCCACACATCACTACTGGAATTGGGAAGTGGTGTGGCCGTTTCCCTGCTTACCTTCTGTATAGGACGGCCAAGCCCATCGAGGTAAGTGGTGGTTTGCAACTTGGGCCCAATTGTCATTTGATCAACCGCAGTCCAGCTGGTAATATTGATAGTATTAACATCATGCTCACGTATATAGTTTACATCCTCCCAGTTGACAGAGACCACAGCTATTTTCACCACATTAGAATATATACTGGTGCTTCCTGTTGTTTTACGGCGGTAATACATGGTAGCGCTTAAAGGGGCAGAAAAAGTATAGCTGCTTGATGTGGCCCCGGCAATATTGGTAAAGCCCGATAAAGGCAGGCTGCTGCTTTCCCATTGGTAACTGAGGCCTGTATTGGGTACAGCAGCTGGCGCCAGCTCTATCAGCTGCTGTGGCACCTGGTTATAGCTAAAATGGTATGTGGCTGATGCCGTACCTATTTTATGTTCAGGATTCCAGGTTTGTGCATAGCTTTTATGCAGCAACAAACTGAATGCTATTGTAGATAACAGCCTGTAAACTTTATTATGGCTCATTCCAATATTTTTATCAATTTTCAAATTTCAGTCATCACTTTTATGCCTCATCTTGGCGTTCGCAAGTATTAGTTAGTCGACACAAGATTTCGTTTCTTTTGCAGGTAAAGCTGGTACTTGGGTGGCGGCAAAATGCTTTGATAGAGTGAGTCCCTGGTCTTCTCCACCCGTTGTGTTTTTATCCTTATTGAATCCATGTTAGTGTTTTGCTGCCTGATCATTGCTTTCTGGTTATGCAGATTAATATTGACAGCATACACTTCGTTTCTTTTATGCTGATTGAGCCCCAGCGTATCTTTCATTTTATCAGCAATTCTGCCTGCCAGTTGTGCTGCCTGCGGAGAAACCTGTGCATTGAGTTTACTGCAGGCTAGTAAAGTCAGTGCAGTACTTATAAAAAATAATTTTCCTTTTTTCATATTGTTCATTTTGTCATTCACTTTTTGCTGAATACTGATTAGTTTACTTACATACATGCGTAGGGCCCGGTATCCTCGTAAATGGTGATAGACCATGAACCGTCGCTGAATTCATAATGGTACACGCATATATAGGAAGTGCCGTTCCAATAGGAGTCGGTCACTACCTTTACCCCCTCCTCGCATTTAGTATCGATACATTTATACTGCGGCGCCGGGCAATTGTTTGAATCACATGCGGCAGGTGGGCATAGTTCACTTGGGCCCTGGTCTGCCCACCGGGTTTGCCCATAAGTGGCGCTATTCGGATTGATATCTGTTTCAAGAATAAACAAGTGCGGAACGCCGTTCACATTCTGACAATAATACTCCCCTGATTCATTCCATTCCCATTGCGGGTTATAATCCACGTTACAAATTCCATGTACCGGGGAATTCACATACCAATCAAGATTCGCATCTATATCATCCTGGGCCTGCTCATCGGCATCGGCCTGGCTGATAGTAGAACAGTAACGACCGGCTGGTACAGTATAGGTAACGAGCCCGCCAATATAACCGGGAGGGCAACTTTCTGTAGTGTCTGTAACAGATATGGCAGCATTGCAATAAAGAATACTACAAGTACCATTGGTGTTAGCGTAGGTCTGTCCATGCTGCAGGAGATAATACTCTGCCTGTGCATCCGCATCGGCCTGGCTGATGGTTGACGAAAATGTATTAGCCGGAACGGTGTAATGCACTTCACCTCCCTGGTAACCGGGTGCACATTCTCTTACAAAAATCTCGCTAATCAACTTATTATAATAAATTCCCGGGCAACCGTTTTGTTTGGTAGTTGAAATATTATTATACTCGTATACTTTCACAATATTCTTCTTCTCATCTTTTATCATCCACAATCTTCCAAGTTTGTCATATTCGTAGTATGTAATCCGGTTATTTTCATCACACTCAGAAGTTTTGCCCATTACAGGGTCGTAGGTTACTGTACGCATCCTTGCAGATGATGGATATAATCTGAGTTCATCAATAGTACCCGTACCGGAGACAGTAACACTGCTTTGTCCAGCTGCTATTTCATATTCGTAATAAGTGAAACCATGATAACTTGGGCCTGACTTTTTCAATGTACTGCCTGACGACAGGCTGATACCTGCAGAGGTTGACCAGAAAGAAACGGTATGCGTTTTACCAGTCAACAGAGCGGATGTAAAGCTTTTTCCGGAGCTGAGGTTAAATGAACGGCTTCCTGTAATGGCCATCGATGTATTATACGAAGCAGATCCTGATAATGTCCAGTTGCCGGTAACAGTTGTTTCAAAACTGCTGTAGGCCCTTTTATCTGTAGCCGGCTCTGCATTCAGTACGGTAGCCACTATATACTTATCATCATAATCATAAATACTGCTGACTGAGCGGCTGCCCTCATCCGTTAACCCTGTGAGGTTACCTGCAGCATCATAAGTGAAAGTCTGGGTTATTTTATACGCTGCTATACTACTGCCGGGGCCTCCATAAGTGCTCATGAATGCTGAGGGTTGTGCCAGGCGCTGTTCCAGTACCCGTAATGGTTTTATATCCCCATTACCCAGTTGCGTGTATTCTGTTACCCTTTCTCCCAGGTGATCTTGTATTGAAGCCCCGTTCTTCAGCACTGCGGAATATGTTGACACCGGAACAGACACCATATTATTTGCTACCAGTGTGGATAGTGCCCCACCTGAATAATCACTGCTGTATTTAATAAACTTAAAATTGATATCACCGTTGCTTTGGGTTGTTGCGATTTTATTTAATTCGTAGTTGTGTACGGTATTATAGTAGAATTGGGTCAAACTTTCTGCATAATCCGTAGTGCCTACCTTATAGACTCTTTCTTTCGTGCTTTTTAACTCCGCCCTTCCAGTATATAAATCATAGATATCCACCCACATGTCCGAATTGGATGATGTAAGATAAGGCTCGCTGTTGTAGTAGGAAGGATTAGACCAGTGTACATTTCGCTGTGAATAATTTCTGATAATTACATTCTTTGCAGAAAACAGGTTTAAGGGTTTCTTTACTTTAGGGTGACAGGGGCCAGGGGGAACAGCCTCACCATAACCAGCGCCACAACTATCCCCTATAGAGTATTGGTTAATTGTCTCTTTAACAAGATTTCCACTTACATCATAAACGGCTGTACGTTTTGGCAGGCCATAGGCCCAAGGCGCAAAACGCTGCTTATGCGAAAAAGTGGGATTGGTTGGGTGCCATATCGCATAATCATCGCTGCTGGTGAACTCCTGAATGGTTTTCCCTATACCCCCGCTCCCTTCTATCACTTCTACACGTTTATACTGGGTAGGTAATGGTGACGCATTATTTAAATCACTATTATAGTAAACCGTGGTCCAGGTATCCCGGGATTGGTCACCAATACAGGTTAAGCCCAAATTGACAAGGGACACGACCAAATCAATAGCCAGGATGACCGGGTTTCCTTCCCCACCCATCACCTTTATGGCATTCTGAATAGTTGAAATAGCAGAAATAACCGACAGTACGGGAGACACTGCATTGACAAATTTTTGAATATCGCTCAGGTTTTTATATTGATTCATCGACATAATACCGGGGTGCTGAAATTTCCACGAGCAGCATCCAAAAGGAAAACAACTTAATTTGTATTTATACACCTTATACTCGGGCTGATAGTGCATCAGCGAATACATTGAAGTAACCGGCATTTCCAGTCCCCACATGGATGACTGATTAGGCGCTGTTATAAAGTTGTACTGGGTACTGATGGGATTATTACAGTTATTGTTAGAATTTCCTCCATCTGTTGAACTGGTTTTTGATATATGAACACCACCCACATTTTGTTCTGTACCATTTAAATAGCCCCTGTTTTGCTCGTACTCATAAGTAAGTGTTCCGCCAGTGGGATAGATGATCTGTCGCAATAACCCATTCTTTGCATACCCGGCTTTTGCGTTTAAAATAACCTGGCTTCCCTGGTCATGCCGGCGGTAACAAAGACCTTTGAGATAATTATAGTTGGTTATCTGGTTTAGTTCTGCATCCAGCGGAAGGGTTTCATACCAATAACCCTTACTGTTATCGCCATTATAATAGCCCCATATATCTTTGGCATAGGAAAATGCAGGAGGAACAACATCACCCGCAGCACTAGACCCGGTATAATAATCAAAGAGATAAGGAGGGCTGTCCTCCTTCAAATCAATCCCAATTTTCCGGACAGATTTCAGGCATAGCCGGGCCACCCTTTTTTGAAATGGCGTGACCGGAGTTCCATAACGATTTAAAATAAAATAACTGGTTGCCAGCTCATGTTTTGACAAATACCTGCCCTGGTACGTAATATCAATGGAAGACATGGCATAATCTCCATTTAAGTCATGGCGTCCTGCACCGTAATTAAACGTGGCAGTATGCCCGTCGGGGTATGCAATCGAGGTCAGAGCTGGTGTTCTTGTAATTGACAATTGCCGGGAAATAATAGCATACTTCCTGCTGTTCTCGCTGCATGAAATATTATCTCCGCCTGTATGGTTAGTAAAACGGGTATTATAATTAAAAATAACCTTTCTACCGGTCAGCGCATCCTCAATCTCTGTGAGGTACCAGCTTGTTACAATAAAAGGGTTTGCTATTTCGCTATTTACCCAAGGTGAAGCTGACGGACCCAAATCAAAAGCAGCCTGGTGATAAACTTTTCCGTCCTTAAATTTTGGTTGTTTCTGCACATGGCTAAATGATTTATCGCAAAAATTTGTTTGCAATACCTTGGATAAGCCCTTGGCAGAAAACCGGTATATCAGACCTTCATCATCCTGTATAGTAAATGCTGTGATAGTGGTTCTTATACCCTGGTTTTGTAAATTAACATCCGTGGAAAAGGTAATTTTGAATTTGGAATCCCCCAGCGATTTTGCTGTACCCAAATTAGATGGATCTAGAACAAAAAGGCCTGATTTGCCATTGAACTGAAATGAAAAGTAATCGAGTTGTTTATCTTCTGCCAGGATATTATGCTGTGTATAAAACTGGTTTTTCGCTCCAAAAATTGGATACTTCGTTAATGCATTGGAATATCCGTTAGCGGCCGGTACTGTTGCATATAACCTGCCCGCCGGATATTTTGTAATATCGGTTTCAGCGCCGTTTCGGGCAGGCTGATCGTCAGGCTCGCCAGCCTGCATCCTGATAATTTCGCCACCCGCTACAAGGCTCCATCCCTGTCCTACACAGGAAGCAACTTCATTAGTTTTTAAACCCATTCCTGAATTATATGACAAGGCGACAATAGAATTCAGCCTGCTCTTCCCATCCTGCCAATTAAAAATAGGGAGAGAAAAAGTAGCACTGCCAGATTGCAGGTTCACCTGCCCGGATGATTTGCTGAATACCAGTGTCGAAAAACAAACCAAAGAAATTAATTTACGAAGCATATGATTTTCTTTTACCTATTTGAATGTGTACCCGATCCTGAATATTATTGGCTGGGTTCTTGGCAGTTGTTGATAGGACAAAAAATCCCACAGCAATTGCAGTTTTGTCTTTTTAAAAAATTTGGATTGCGTCGAGATAATTTTAGTGAACCCTAAGAGACCGCTCTTTTGCCATCCCGTCAATTCTTGAGAGCCACTACCCGGTATAACTATTCCGTTTAGTATTTGCCTGTAGTTCTGCTCAAAACCTCCGGCTAAATAATAGCTACCCTTTAGTTTTATATCGACAAAACCCCGGATACCGACACCTTCTGTAGTAAGTTTTATATCATTCCACCCTCTCCCCAAACCAAGCCTGTAACTTGCACCAATACCTATTAAACTCTTATCATTCAATTTATATCCCAGCGAAAACCCTAAATCACTAGTTACCGGGAATAAATTGTTTGCCTTCTGCGACTGAAAGTTTGTACCTAGTTCAAGTCTCTTAAAAAATGATTTTGTTTTTTGGCTGTTAGGCTTAAAATTCTTGATATCAGATATATCCTGCCCGTTTAAATAGGATTCAATTTTATTTCTTAGGGCTGAAATTTGACCTGAAGCGTTGTCAATATTCTGCTGGACTATGTTATTACTTCCGGCAGGGTTAAAGCCCACCTGCTGCATGAAGCTGGTTACCTGCATCCTGGTCTGCAGGCCGGCAAACCCATTACCTTGACCCGTTCCTGCTGCCTGATCCTGGGGTAAGTTGAACAGCGAGGCAAGCATGGAGTTCTTCCGAAAGAAGTCTTTCCAAACCTTTGTTTTGCTTAAGAGTTCCAGCGCTTTCTTCTCTATTTTCTTGGGATCGTTGAGTATTGCTTTATACTCATTTATTTGCTGGGCGTAGTAGTAGGCCTGCTTATTTATCTTCTTTAACTGCTTTGCGACTTGCCCGCCGTGGAGGGATCCAAATTTCTCAAGTTGCTGCTTCAGGTATTGCTTGCGCTCCTTTAGAAATTGTTTTAGACTTTCTGCTTTCTGTAACTGGGCTTTCAATGCCTCCACCTTGGCCAATGCATCCCTGGCTTTATGCTGGTATTGTTTTGCCTGTTGTATTAATGGATTGTCCTGCCCGATAAACCGGAGTGCAGTACTTGCACTATCAAGGCCCGGTATATATTGTTGCAGCTTGCCCGGATTTTTTAGCTTTTCTTCCAGCTCCTTATAATTGGCTTTTACATTATCAAGCAACTGTTTAGCAGCTACTGAATCAGTCTTTTGGAGTTTCCTGATAATACTTGTTTCCTGCTTTTTTAGCTGCGCTAAGGCTTTGGCGGTCTTTTTATCCAGCTTCGATTCCAGCATTTTTGCTTTATCCGCTACCGCATCTGCATACCTCTCCGAATCTTTAAGCCCTAGCATTGTATCTGCTGCTGAGACTTGTTGCGCCAGCAAACTGGTAGTTGCCGTACACAAAAGGCATAACAATAAAATACTCACAATGCTTCGCAGCATGGCTGTTTTGCTTTGGGGTATTTTAGTTCGTTAATTAATTGCCCGCTTTACCGTCAAACTTTAGCGATAGGCAGGCTCACCTTATACTTAAACTGCTTTTATACTGCTGATGGTTGGGTTACAAAGAAATTTTTTTCTGCATTACAACCTGCTGCGGCTGTAACCCTACCCGTCTATTTATCGGGTACCACCGTTTAATTAATTGCAGTCTCAGTAGCCAAAACAAAACCCATACACTTTATTGTAGCTGAACTTTTCAACTACACGGTACATACTCCCTTGTAAATGTTGACTCATTTGACAGGTCTGAATAGACTCCTACATACCCGGATTATTCGGATCGGCAATAAATGCGGATGCAATAATAGAATAAGTTTTTACACCGACAACCCGCCAAAGAATAGCTATTTCAATACCCCATATTTAATGAAGAAATTTTAACTAATTGAGATTATTGCAGTAATGTCTATTTGCCGATCATTGAATTTTGGTTACCATACTGACTGAAAACGCTGAACATGGCGGCTCCGCATAATAAATGGTGCTTCCCTTAAGATATTATTATTGAACCGGTATAATGACGCCGTGGGCAGTGATGCACAAATCATTATCCTCACTACCTCTCTATTCTATCCGAATAATCAAGAAGTCTTTGCGTTTTTGTTATTCCTGAACGATAGTAAGGATCAATTTTCTGAAAGAAAAACTCATCCGTCTTCTCGCTTTGTTTAAACTCATTCCAGAGGGTAATTGGCACTTTACTGCTGAAATATTCTTTTGTTGCATGCCTGGTGTAGAAAAAGAACCCCTTTTTATCATCGCAACTCATAAAGCTCGCCGCCGTCAAAAATTTTTCATTACTGATTTTTATGCTATCTGTATATGCGAAATTCTTTTTTTTATGAAAGCTCCGATATCTTCACCTTTATCATACGTTTCAGGAATGCGCTCACAATCCGTCTTAATTTCACAACTAAGCAGAAAAAATAATATCACCGTCAAAGCCATTACCCGATTCACCGCTATTTTTATTTCGCAAATTTTGTTATACAATGTCGCTTGGCTGATCCACTGTCCTGTCACCGTTTGCCGGGTGACTACCAAAATATGGTGCAAATGGCACAACCAACCGCTTATTAAAGTTAGATGAATTGACCCCGATCAAAGAGCAGCCACGGCGGCTTTTGATTCTGCTTTTTTCTATTAGATTTGTCCTTCCTGTGTACAACCCGGTTCCGCATATAATACAAGGCCAGGCTTTCTGGGTTTCACCCGAACGGTGCCTGTATTGGGAAAAGGAAAATACCCTCATTGTTGCCGATGTGCATATTGGCAAAACAGGCCATTTCCGCAAAGCAGGTATTCCGGTACCGCAATCCGTTTATAAGGCCGACCTGCAGCGCCTGATGGCACAGCTTTACCTGTTTAAAGCAGAACGCCTCATTATCGTTGGCGACCTCTCGCACAGCCGGGCCAATAAAGAACTAGACCTCTTTCTTAAATGGCGGCAGGATTTCTCTTTACTCCATATCGACCTGGTAAAAGGCAATCACGATATCCTGCACGATAGCTGGTATAAAGATGCCAATATCCAAACGCATGAACGGGATCTGTGGGTCAACCAGTTTTTGTTCCGGCATGAAGATGACCGGCTGCACCACACCGAGTATGAAAAGATTCCCTACCTCTTCAGCGGGCATGTACACCCCGGCATCAAACTAAGGGGACAAGCCAAGCAAAGTTTTATGCTCCCCTGCTTTCATTTTACAAAGGAAAAATGTGTACTGCCTGCCTTCAGTAAATTCACCGGCACGTTTAAAATTACACCCGCGAAAGAGGATGCCGTTTTTGTGTTGACAGGGAAAGAAATTATTGAATGGCCGAATGCTTTCGGCGTAACTGGTTATAGTCAAGAAAGTAAATAAAACGAACCGTAAACTCGTTGCCATGCCGGTAGCTAAATAGTTCGTCGAGGTTGTTGATGTAATTATTCTTACGATTGTTTAACGTTACAACCGCATTCTCATCCAGCCAGTTTTTATACCCCACTATCAGGCGGCTGCCCAACCGGAAGTCCCAGGTAAGGAACGCATCAGCATTAAAGTAGTTTACATTGCTAAAAGACGTTGTGCCGGTTCTTGGCACCGGGTTTCCATCATTATCTACATTGGCAAACCGGTTGAATGTAACACGGCTCAGGTAATGCCTGGTGCGAAGGGTTAAATTAATCCGTGGTGTAAAGTTGTATATACCGGAAACTACTGTGGTGATATCTTTAAAGTCTACAAATGCTATCCGCGGATCATTGTTTGTTTCCCTGCCTGCATTTATGATATAATCGGTTTCCGCTTCCTGGCGGTAAGACAGGTTCAACGAAAACTTGTTGCTGAACCGGTAGCGCATACCCGTTTCCACAGCATAGTAACTTTTGTTGGGCGCTGAGTTAAAGAAATCAGCCAGGAATACCTGCGGGAAGCCAAAGTAAAATTTCTTCCGGCTGTCTGTACTTCCGGAGAATTCGAAGAAACCGTAAGATGGCCGTTTCACAAAGCGGCGATAGGTAGCCGGATCGCCCAATACAAAATAATCATGCTCCGTTGGCAGATAGCCTAATGATGCTGTTACATCCCAGAAGTTCTTGAATATCCAGAATGCTGTTCCCTTCACCTGCGCCCGGTTGAACTGCCCGGGATTGTACATCCGGCTATAAATTACATTCAACCTGTAGTTGTATTGCAGCAAATTCTTCGTGGGGGTAAAATGATAATATCCGACAGTTCCCGAGGCGCCCACTTCGTTGGCCGCGGCAAGAAAACCGAGGTCACGCGGATTGTAGTTGGCCGATTCCACATTGCCCTGCAGGCTGTATTGCCAGTGCCCGCTTACTTTGGCAAAGCGCAGGGTTGTGTTATATCCGTCTGAAGGTGCCGTAGTGGAAAATATTTTACTATAGCGTGCCGTGCCCCTGAAGTTATAGGTATTCGTTTTATCAAAAAGACTGAAGTCAAATGCACTCACATTCGCATCTGCACTGGCACCATTGCGCAGCACATTGGTATTGGTAAATGTTACAGAAGATCGGCCTTTCAACGCCTGGTCCAGCACGATAATATTATAATTCGTTAATGGCTCTGTTTCTATTGTTGAATCTTTGCCCGTTACGCTATGGCGCAAACGTGCATGCATCGGCGCTGTTACCGCATTGAATATACCAATACCCAACTTATGCTCTGTCCGCCCAGAAAACTTGGTAGCATTGTATAGCTGTGTGACCGAGGGATTTTTCACAATTTCCCAATCAGTATTACTTTGCACAAAACGGTTGATAGTACTGTACTTTGCTGGTATAGCGCCGACACGCCTTGAATAAAACAGTCCGGCCTTATTGAATATCTCGGTTCCTTCGGTAAAAAACTGGCGGTTCTCCTGGAAACGCACTTCATAGGGAGAAAGGTTATTGATTACGTTATCAGAGATCACCTGGCCAAAGTCCGGTATTAAGGTTCCGTCCAGTGTAAAGCTTTCGTTCACACCATATTTTACATCCATACCACCACTACCGAGCCAGCTGTTATTAAATCCATTGGCCAGGTCCGGCGAACGGCGATAGCCCGTAGATACATAAGGTGAAAAACTCAAACGCAAAGGCGGCTTGAGATCTTTTAAACCATTGTATAAACCAAACTGGTTGACAAACCCGTTTACCTGTGGTTTTACTTCATTCCAGTAACAGGTTTCGTTTGTTCTGCGTACTAAACGCAGAAACTGCACACCCCAATCCTGCAAGTCTTTTTTAGCGAAGCGTAATGAAATATAGGGTATACGCATTTCCACTGTCCATCCATCTTTTTGCATCTGCACTTTGCTTTCCCATACAGCATCCCATGTTTTATCGCCCAGGTCGCCAAATGTGCTGCCACTGCCAAGGTTTGGGCCAAGCCGGGCATCTGTTTGTACATTGGCCGAGGTGACGAGAAATTGAAACCCGTTTTGCTTATCGTGATAGGTATCAAAAAATACAGAGAAGTAATCGACATCTTTTTGCTGTTCTTCATCACGGGCAGTCAACTGTTTACGTACCAGTGACGGATTGTCGTAGAGATAAGCCCCCACATAAATAGACTCATCATCATAAACAAGTTTCACTTCTGTAATTTGAGAAGCCGACTTTCCGGCGTCCGGATAGGTTTGGGTAAAATTGGTGGCTACCGGCATGCCTGCCCATACAGCATCATCCAGTTTCCCATCAATTTTTGGTTGTTGGGTTACTTTAATGGCCTGTAACGTTTTTTCCTGGGAAAACGAAATAGAGGAAAGCAATAACAGGGGTACACAGATAATTAACCGGATTCTCATGCACAGTTTTAGCGGCGCTAAAGATAATACAGATACCCTTAGAGAAGAAGAATCCTGCACAAAAACGCACTACGGATAAAGTGTTGATATCCAGTTAATTCATCCGCTTTTTCAAGGTTGTAACCTGCTGTTGCAGGTCATTTACGAGGGTAGAAAGCTGATTTACGTCCCAGCGCTGCTGCGTAGCCACTTTGGATATTACCATCTGCGCCTGCCACATTTCCAGCACTTCCTCAGCGTTTACATTGTATGGGTGATAAACAGGGTTGTCGCTGACAAGCGTAAGCTTATTCTTTTGCCGGGTATTGCGCTGCACCCTTTTGTATACCACTCCTTCATTTCTTGATACTACAATACAGGCAGCATTATTTTTCAACTCTTCGAGGCTATCTACTTTTTCCCCGACAATGACCGATCCACTTGGTGTGGGGAGCATGGAATCTCCTACTATTTCAAAAGCCCGGTAATTGCCGCCAGCCAGCATAGGCAGGGTGAATGTATTGAGCTCATCAATAAATTCAGGGTCGGCATAACCGGCCAGGTAGCCGGCTGCAGCTTTTACCGGAACAAAAGGAATATCAGTCCGTCCGGCAGCCAACTTCATAGCACGCCGGCGGGCCATATAGTTACTTTTGGTTTCACTCAAATCCTTTCGCAGTATTTCATCCAGCGTAAGTTTAAACATATCACAGACTATTTCCAGTACATCAATACGTGGTTCCGCCCTTTCTTCTTCGTAAGCGCCGAGTAAAGATCGCTTGATGCCCAGCTTATTGGCAAACTCTTCCTGCGTCCATCCACGCAGTTTGCGTAAATATTTCATGTTTTGATTGGAAATAGCCATAGTCACTAATTTAATTAGTCGCAAAATACTAATTATTTTAGAATTTCAAAATTTTCCCACTGTTTTTTTCATTCAACCTATTCTGTACCTGCTGCTTATTTTGGAGATGCCGCTAAAAACAGGGATTTTTGACACATGGTTCAAAAGAAGAAAGCTGCACCTGCGAAGAAGACTACAAAGGCTGCTGCCACCAAACCCGGCTCAAGAGTCAAAAAAGAACAGCCTGTCATACTTATTACGAATGATGATGGTGTAACGGCCCCGGGCATTATGAACCTGGTGGAAGCGGTAAAGGACCTGGGTAAAATAGTGGTCGTGGCTCCTGATAAGCCACAATCAGGTATGGGTCATGCTATCACAATCGGACAACCCCTGCGCCTGCATAAAATTCATGCGATTGATAATGTGGAAACATGGAGTTGTACCGGCACACCGGTTGATTGTGTAAAACTGGCCGTAGACAAAGTGCTGCACCGCAAACCGGATCTCTGCCTCAGTGGTATCAACCATGGATCGAACCACAGTATCAATGTTATTTACTCGGGTACTATGTCAGCTGCTGTTGAAGCAGCTATCGAAAGCATTCCGTCGGCCGGTTTTTCATTAATGGATTTCCGCATCGATGCCGACTTTACGGCCGCCCGGAAATATGTACGCATTATTGTAGAGAAAATGCTGCAGACAAAATTGGAAAAGCATACGGTACTGAATGTAAATATCCCCTCTGTAGCGGCTGAGCTGATTAAGGGGTATAAAATCTGCCGCCAGGCTTATGCCAAATACGAAGAAGATTTTATTGAGCGCAACGATCCGCACGGCCGCCACTATTACTGGCTTACCGGTGAGTTTGTAAATTTTGATAAAGGAAAAGACACGGATGTATGGGCACTGGCCAATAACTATGTTAGTGTGGTGCCTGTACAATTTGATCTTACGAATTACGTTTTAAAGTCCAAGCTGGAAAAACTCTGGCGCTAAAAACCAAGCCACTCATGATTTTAAAAAAAGATAACCTCCGCCTCGGGTTAGTTTTGGGTTTAATCGGGCCCTTCCTCGGTCTTATTGTTGTGTATTATTTCCGGTTCAACTCTATTTCATTTAAAGAGTTCCTCGATACGTTCCTAAGCGAAAACCGCCTGATCACTTCCGTGGGGGCCATGAGTATGCTGGCCAATGTTATTCTCTTTACTATTTATGTTAATACAAACCGGGATGAAACAGCCAAGGGTATTTTTATCATCTCCATGCTCTACGGTATCGGCCTGCTGCTGCTGAAATTATTAAACTAAAGACAGCTTATAAAGCCATGAAGTACTACATCATTGCAGGTGAAGCGTCCGGCGATTTACATGGCAGCAACCTTATTAAAGAAATAAGCAAGATTGATACTGCAGCCAGCATCCGGTGCTGGGGTGGTGATAAGATGCAGGCCGCGGGTGGCGACCTCGTTAAACATTACCGTGATCTTGCCTTTATGGGTTTTGTGGAAGTGGTGAAAAACCTGGGCACCATCATGAAAAACCTTTCCTATGGCAAAAAAGATATACTGGCTTACCAGCCCGATGCACTCATACTGATCGATTATCCCGGCTTCAATCTCCGCATTGCCAAATGGGCTAAAGAACAGGGATTAAAAGTTATCTATTATATCTCTCCGCAGGTTTGGGCATGGAAAGAGGGCCGGGTGAAGATGATGAAGCAGTGCATTGATAAAATGCTGGTGATTTTGCCTTTTGAAAAAGAATATTACCACAACAAATGGAACTGGGAAGTGGAATATGTAGGCCACCCGCTGATAGAAGAAATAGAGCGGAAAAAAGCAGAGGCAGGCCAAGAACAGCTTGCTGATAAACCAATAGTGGCCCTGCTGCCCGGAAGCCGCAAACAGGAGATCCAGGTAAAACTGCCAGTGATGCTGGAAGTAAGTAAATCTTTTCCCGATTACCAGTTCATTGTGGCTAAAGCGCCGGGGGTGGAAGAATCGTTTTATGATGCCATGCTTCAGCCATATAACAATGTGTCCTATGTAGCCAATAAAACCTATGATTTGCTGTTGCAGGCAAAAGCAGCTTTAGTAACCTCAGGCACGGCCACTTTAGAAACAGCTTTGTTTGGCGTACCGGAAGTTGTTTGTTATAAAGGCTCCCCTATCTCTTACCAGATCGCCAGGCGGGTAATTAAAGTGAAATACATTTCACTCGTAAACCTGATTATGGATAAACTGGTGGTAAAAGAAATGATACAGGGCGATATGAATACACCCAACCTGGTTAAAGAATTAGGACTGTTGTTGCATGATGAAAACAGGCGGCAGGAATTGGCCAGAGATTATACCAGCCTAAGAAATTTATTGAGTGCGGGCGGACATGCATCAGCAAAGGCAGCACAATCAATCCTACAATTTTTACAACAGTAATTTCAGGGCCAGGATAATCATGGCAAGAATAAAGAGCAGCAGACTGAGGCGGTTAATACCGTGCATATAACCCACCCATTTTGTTTTAGGACGGTTTGGATCTTTCTTTTTCAGGTATAAATATTCGGCTATTTGGTTCCATACTCCCATGGCTTAAAGTTATTATTTACCTATAACAACTGTAGCCTTAAAAAGTTCCGGCTTATCTCTTTCCTTGTGTTTGTACAAAGGACTGAATCCCCTATTTTTGCAGCCCCAAGGGGGTTTAGCTCAGTTGGCTAGAGCGTTTGCATGGCATGCAAAAGGTCACCGGTTCGACTCCGGTAACCTCCACAAATAAAGGTTCTGTTTCGCAGA
>CAYLRV010000071.1:0-16780 GCA_964386395.1 uncultured Chitinophaga sp. | reverse complement strand
TCCGGCAATGACCTGCGCATCGGTACGAACAGCGGGAATGAAGAGGCAAAATTTATCCTTCGCATGAATGGGGATAATATGATAGAAGTTGATGCTGCTTCTAATCTCTCCTTAATAAAATATGCGCAAAACCCTTTCATAGATTTTCGGTATGGCCAAATGGTGATAGGGGATAAAATTGTACGGAGTTTTAACAACGGCAGTAATCCTAATTCACTCCCAATACTATATGGCCGTGTGCTGAGTGATGGATATTCTCCCTCCATGTGGCCAACATCCGGCGATTCAGAAAGAATCAGTACAGGGGTGTATGAAATTGATACAGATCGCACCGATTTATCTGCTTATGCGATTATTGCAGTAACGGCTACCGGTACCAATACGCCCCGTGTTTGTACGGGCCGCTATATAGGTTCGGGCAAGTTCCGGGTAGAAATTTTTAGCCTGGCAGGCACACTTACGAACAACGATTTTTATTTCACTATTACGGATCCATTAAACTGATTTTATCAATAGTATGCTTATGAAGAAGGCATTTATCTTTTTACTACTTGTTTGCAACCTGTCCTGCCTGATGGGCCAGGGAGGGGTGGGTATCGGTACATCAAGTCCGCACGGTAGTGCTGCATTGGATATAAGCAGCAGTAACAAAGGATTTTTAGTACCCCGCATGACCAATACGGCCCGGCTGGCCATTGCTTCACCGGCCAACGGATTACTGGTATATGATAGCACATTGCACCGTTTGTACCAGTACCAGGAAGGGGTTTGGCGGTATATGCTTACCAATGAAAGCTGGTTGCAATCATCTACCCGTAACTGGACCTATAATTCATCAGACAGTATTGGGATAGGTACTACACTACCAACTGAAAAACTGGATGTAAATGGTGTTATCCGTTCACGGGAAGACATATTTGCAAATACAAATGTTATAGCCAACGGAGATATTACGGCTGCGGTTGTGGCAGCTACAAGTAACCTCGGGGCTGCTGGCGATGCGTCTGTTGGCAGTACCTTAACCACCTATGGTGATATCAACCTGGACAATACCGGCACTACACTACAGTTACAACATAATGCAGACAAGAAGGCCTACTTCCAGCTATCCGGAAATAATTTACGCTTTGGCACCAACTCCGGCAATTCTACCGGCAAGATTGTTCTTCGCCCGAACAACATTAGCGCTATTACGATTGATCGCTTTGCCAATATTGAAATGCTGCAGAACAATACCAATGAAGGCAATATACGAATGGGGTGGAAGCTATGCCGATTTGCAGCCCCGGAAACGAATATGCTCCCGGTGATGTCCGGACGGGTTTCCGCAGATGCAAGCAGTACGGATACCTGGGTGTCTCCCTTAGTGTTTGCCACATGGGATAGAGTTTCACTTGGCCGGTATGAAATATCAACACTCTTCCAGATTGTAACACCCTACAGTGCCATTATTGCCACACCGCTTGAACCGCAGCGGTTTTGCGTAACCACTTACCTGGATACCGGGAAATTCAGGGTGGACACTTATAACCGCAGCGGGGCAAAGGTTGATTGCGGGTTTTCATTTTTAGTATTTGATCCATTAAACTAACGCTGTAAAGATTGTACCATGCGCATAGCACAGCTTATTTTTTTTATACTGCTTAACCAGCCGGTTGTATTTGCACAAGCGGGTGCAGCCATTGGTGGCAATACTGTACATGCCAGTGCGGTGCTGGATATGAGTAACAGTAAAAAGGGTGTATTACTGCCAAGGCTTACAACGGCTGGGCGCCTCGGTATCAGTAATCCACCCGAAGGTTTACTGGTATATGAAAGCACGTCGGACCGGTTATACCAATACCAGGATGGTGTATGGCGCTCTATGCTTAACAATCTATTTTGGATGAAGTCGGTATCGGGCAACTATATTTTTTCAGCAGACAGTGTGGGCCTGGGTACTTCATCACCCGATGCAAGGCTGGAAGTAATTGGTAATATACGGGGGCGTTCATCCCTATTGGCAGATGGTAATGTCGGTGCAGGTACCCTGTTACAGGGAGATGATATTTCATCTTCCGGAACGCTTGTGTCGGCGGGAAGCGCAACAATAACAGGCAACATTACCGTACAGGGTAATACAAACATAGATAATGCAAGCCCCATACTGCAGCTGGAAGAGAACGGCCAGGCCAAGGCCTTTATGCAGGCTTCGGGCGATGATATTCGGATAGGTACCAACAGTGGTAATGCTGCAGGTAAAACCATTATCCGGATGAACGGAAACGATATCATTTCTATAGATACCACTTCGTCATTTCGGGTATTAACAGCCAGCGGCGGCAATATCAGTATGGGGCAGAAGCTTATGCGGTTTATGACCGGCAATGAAAATATGTTGCCAATACTGTATGGTAAAGTATATAGTAATAATACAGAAGTATGGATGTCTACAAATGGTGTCATTACTAAAACCGGTACAGGCATGTATGAAGTTCAGTCTTCTTCGGCCCGGGTGAGTTTGCGGTCATCCTTTATAGTCAATGTTATAAGTCCTTATCCGTATACCGCCAATGCCTACCTCATAACAACCGGCGTGAAATTCATGATAGAGATTACAGATGCCGTAACCGGGGCTCATGTAGATGCAGATTTTAGCTTTATCGTCACTGATCCGCTTAACTTATTCAATTAAAAAATTAACCATGAGAAAATTGTTTATCATCCTTGCCGCTATAGTTACCATAAATCAGGCAACTGCTCAGAGTGTGGGTATCGGCACCACTTCACCCAACAGCAGTGCGCAGCTTGATATTTCCAGTACAACGAAAGGACTGCTTATACCGCGGATGACATCGGGTCAGCGGCTTGCCATTGCTGTTTCGGCTGCAACAGCCGGCCTGATGGTGTATGAAACCACCACCAGTAGTTTTTGGTTTTATAATGGAACAGCATGGAACCAGATTGGTACCGGCGGCGTGTCGCCGTGGACACTGAGTGGTAATAATATTTATAACAGTAACACGGGCAATGTTGGAATAGGAACCGCAACGGGGCTGGCTGAGAAATTATCTGTTAAGGGTAACGTATTTGTTACATACGTAAACGGCAGCGATTTGGTAAATGGCGGAAACACGGCTGCATTGAATTTGCATGGCGCATCTTCCGGACTTGGTGTGATAAACTTTTTAGAACCAGATACAACTGTCGGCGGATCCATTCGATATAGTTCGGTGTTAAACCAGATGTACTTGCGTATCGGTGCCAATACAAATCAAATAGTTCTACGTAGTACAGGCAATGTAGGTATAAATGAGGCATCACCTGATGAAAGGCTAACGATTGCCGGTAATGTAAAACTTAATGGCGTAGCTGGCCTGATTAAGTTTGAGACAGCTATAGGTGGTACTGGAAGCCCTATTGTTTCGCAGCGATATACACCGGGTTTACAGTTTCTTCGTGAGGGAACGACTACACAGCTGGCCAAAATTGAGTATGTGGATACAGCCAATTTTAATAACTTTTTACGATTAAGAATGGGCAGTGCCAGTACCTCAGAGAATGGTATTACACTCAATAGCAGTAACCATACCGGAATTGGCACCAATGATCCACTGGCAATGTTACATATAAAGGGAGAAACAGATGTAGATGAGATAGCTATTCATGCCGGAAACTCACTTTCAGGTCAAACAGCAGCTATTCAATTTTATAATACCCCTTTTGTTGTTGGAGCAGGTGGCGCACCCGGTACGAAGAAAGTGTTTCTGATGTTGGATGACGAAGACTTAAAAATCGGGACCAACTCGGGCAATACAACCGGCAAATTTATAGTTCGCACGGCCGGAGCCGACCGGCTACATTTGGATGCTGCCGGCAATATGGGACTTGGTATTGCTGACCCACTTGCAAAAATTCATATTGCTTCCGGCAGCGATGCAGGGCTTACCTCACATGGCTACCTGATGCTGGGGCCGGTTACAGGTTCCAATATAGTTTTTGATAACAACGAAATAATAGCCAGAACAAACGGACAAACAGGTTCACTTATCCTGCAAAATGATGGCGGCTCTGTACGCATCGGCAATGTTGCAGTGCCTGGCGGTTACAAATTTGCCATCAACGGAAAAATGGTATGTGAAGAAGTAAAAGTAAAACTCGCCAGCAGTGGCTGGCCCGATTATGTGTTTGCAGATACCTATCAATTAAAGCCGTTACATGAAGTAGAAAAATTCATTGCCGCCAATAAGCATTTACCCAATATACCACCTGCTGCTGAAGTGGAAAAAAATGGTATTGAAATAGGAGACATGCAGAAACGGATGATGGAGAAAATAGAAGAGCTGACACTTTATGTAATTGAGCTTGAGAAAAAAATAAATGAACTAAAGAATGCAAGAGAAAAGTAGGCCAGATTAGATGAGGGCTGATATTATCAGCAACACGGATAACAAATCGCAAAATTTATTTTGGAAATAGGGATGTATAATTTCTGTGAAATGAAAAAGTACTTCATAAAGACGGGGGTTTACTATCTATTAATCGTAACTGGATTATCATTCGGCAATGCCACTGCCCAATCTCTCTCATCTCCACATACAGATAATATATCTGATACAGAGAAAGCAAGAATCAGGGCTAAAGCTGTACAGCATTATCCAAAGCTGGATAGTTTAAGAAAATCGTTTACTGAGGAAAATGACCCTGTTTCTGAAGCCACACATGTTTTATTTTCCTGGCCAATGAGTGTTAACGGAAACTACGATGATATTCCTAATTATTACAGCATTGTTAACTACTGGGATTTTGGAACAGGCGCTGCCCAAACAGACTGGCAATGTGGTACAAGAACGTATGATGGACATAATGGAGCAGATATAGCTTTATGGCCATTTTGGTGGAGAATGAAAGATAATCAAAATGTTTTTGCTGTAGCAGCCGCTCCGGGTATCGTGATAGACGTGGTACAAAACAACATTGATACCCGGTGCTTACTCTTAAATTATACATCAAACAGGGTAGCCATTCTTCATAGTGACAGTTCCATCAGTTACTACGTTCATATAAAACAAAACGGCGCTTTAGTTAATGAAAATGATGTAGTAAGCAGAGAACAGCCAGTAGCATATATCGCAAGCTCTGGGCGAAGCACCTACCCGCATTTACACTTTCAGGTAGCAGACAAAGATGGCAATAATATTGAACCATTCAAAAACAGTTCACCAGATTGCAACACCAGTACTACCGATAGTTGGTGGCAAAATCAAAAACCATATTGGGAGCCGCAAATAAACCGTATTGCCACGCATTATACCACACCGGCATTATGGGGTAGTGACCCTGATGCCCCAAATATTTTTTGTCAGCTTAACGAAACTCCTGCATTAAAAAATAGCTTTATCCCATCAGATAGTATTTATTATGCTATTTACTTTCACGACCTGCAGGAAAATGACACATGGGATTTTACAGTTACAAGGCCGGATGGTACAAATTGGTTTTCCATATCTAACAATAATTCAGGAGCTGCAGCTCCCTATACTTACAGGTATTACGCCAGACGCCTTCCCCTCGATGCTATGCCGGGAACATGGACTTGCCTGGTTACTTATCGTAACATAAGTTATCGCCATTATTTTGTAGTAAACTGTCCAGCCAGCTACTCACTTACCAACGAATCCGGTTCGTATGGCCGCATTGCATCTGGTTTTATTGTTTCAAGTTCAGTCGCAACTGCGGGTAATAATGTTTTGTTACAAGCAGCCGATAATATTACGTTAAGCCCAGGCTTTCATGCACAAGAAGGTACAGTATTCAAAGCAAGAATAAGGGATTGCAATTTCTCAGATTAAAACCACAATATGAAACAGGACTATAAAATAATTATGATACTTTGTTCATTGCTGCTATCGGTATTATTTAGCAGTGCACAACAGCGCCATACCTGTGCCACCCCTAAACCCTCCGGGGCGGCGAGAATGGTGCCACCGGGCTATCAAAGGGATATAACCGGTATGCGGATGATAAACCTGTTCATTTATGTTACCAAACCATCATACCAGGCGGCGCAGCCTGCCCAGACGGAAGAAAATATCCTGGCACATTTTGAAGTAGTGCGTCAGCAATTTGCACCACACGGTATCTGCTTTATCATATCCGGCATGATTGAAATTGTATCCGACGATCTGGCCTTTGTTGAATCTGGCAATTCAGCGGATTCAGCTGCCTTAAGTGCCATTGCAAATGCCCGCCCGGACTGTTTAACGGTTTTTATTCATAATGGCATAGAGGGTGGTGTAATCGGTTCGGCCTGGAATATTCCCAACAATTTTGTATCGCTTGAAGGAAGTTATGTATGGGGCGGATATCCTGTACTGGCATCGCATGAAATAGGACATGCGCTGGGCCTGCTGCATACCTTTGAAGATTATTACGGAGAAGAATTGGTGCTCAGGAGCGGCGGCTGCTCCAACTGCAGTACCACGGGTGATTTAATATGCGACACAGATGCTGATAAGGATATAGATTCTTATTTCTTTTCCAACAACTGCACATATATTGGCGGTCTTGCGGATGCCTGTGGTAACACCTACATCATGGAGCCCGCCAACGTTATGTCGTATAATGCTTTGACCAGTTGTCTTGGCCTTTATCATTTTACGGCAGGGCAGGCAGCCCGGATGCATTACACCATTGATAATACACCGGCTTTACAAAATTTACTATTAAACACTACCTCGCTAACAATTACGTCCAATCAAAACTATAATAGCGGATACTATCGGTTTGTAGCCCGGAACAGCATCTCATTAAATGCCGTTTCATATATAGTCTCAGGTACTGCATGGTTTCAAATGTCAAGCAGAGAAATAACCATTAGCCCTGGAGCCACACTTTCTACATCGGGTGGCGCGGGCGAAGTCGTCTTGCGGGCAAATGCCTTTTGCCAATAAGATGTTTGTAATGAAAAAATCCCGGCACTATCAGCAGCCGGGATTTTTTATTTATTGGAGTTTTATTATTGTGGCTTCGCCTTAAACTTCACCTGGTTACCACCCCAGAGAATATTTACTTTCCCGTCTTCTGAAATTGTAAAAGTCAGCGTTTCTGCAAATGGATCGGCTTTACTGGCATCCACCGTTACCCGCAGGGCATCCTCTGCTTCACTGTATTTGAAAGCACCCCATTGTTTCCAGGTCTTATTGAAGATGATAGTCCACTTATTGCCTTCGACCAGCGTAAATAAAGCATACTTGCCGGCAGGCAGTGCTTTGTCTTCAATGGTCAGATCCTTATCTGTTTCAAAAACAGTGGCTTCGTTAGCACCGGTACGCCATACTTTACCGGCCATAGGTTCCAGGTTTTCACCAATGGTGCGGCCTTTTACAGATGGCTGACTGTAATTGATCGTGATGGTGGCACCATTTACCTTTTGTGTAACAGTTGCGGGGGGGCTGGCTTTTTGTGCCTGTACACTACCAGTAACGAAAACGAATGCAGAAAATACAATTGCAACTATTCTTTTCATAGTATTAATTTAATTTTTAAAATGATGAATATAAAGCTAAACCAAAAACCGTGCTGATTGTTTCCGTTTGTGTAAAATAAATAGCTGCTGTGTTATGATTATGTGAAAGGCTCAAGTGCCGGAGTAGAAACTGGCTGTTAGGCATGTACTAAGTTCCCTTTGCGGGATATAGGCATATTATAGGCATGTATAGGTATAGCATCCGGCAGTATTCGCTAAGGAAAAGGACACAAGCTCATTATTGTTATTACCCTGTCACCCTTGCAGTTCAAAATAAAACAGGCCGCAACTTTCATTGCAGCCTGTTTTAATATTAATACAGCATTACTTATAAGGTCTTCAGCACATCATTCATGCTTCTCACCGCATCCGCACTTTTGTTGAAGGCAGCCTGCTCAGTTTCGTTCAATTGAAAGTCAAGGATTTTTTCCCAGCCATCTTTACCGATAATAACCGGTACACCCAGGCAAATATCTTTTTGTCCATATTCACCATCCAGGCTTACGCAACAGGTAAAGAGTTTCTTCTCATCACGCACAATAGCTTCTACCAGTGCCGCACCAGCAGCACCGGGTGCATACCAGGCAGAAGTGCCAATGAGTGCAGTAAGCGTAGCGCCGCCTATCATGGTATCTTTTACAATTTTTTCCTGCTGTTCCGCAGAAAGAAAATTAGTAACGGGTGTACTGTTCCATGTAGCCAGGCGGATTAACGGAATCATAGTCGTGTCACCATGGCCACCTACTACTACGGCATTCAGATCGGCAGGGGAGCACCCGAGGTGCTGGCTCAGCTGGTATTTAAAGCGGCTGCTGTCAAGCGTACCGCCCATACCAATGATACGGTTTTTGGGAAGGCCGGTGGATTGCAATGCCAGGTAAGTCATGGTGTCCATCGGGTTGCTGATCACAATGATGATCGCATTGGGGGAATGCTTGAGTATATTTTCGCAAACACCTTTTACGATACCGGCATTGACACCAATCAGTTCTTCACGGGTCATACCGGGTTTACGGGGAAGACCGGAAGTAATTACCACAACATCACTGTTTGCTGTCTTCGAGTAATCATTTGTGCTGCCGGTTATTTTTGTGTCAAAGCCAAGCAGGGTGGCAGTCTGCATCATATCCTGGGCCTTGCCTTCGGCAATACCTTCTTTGATGTCTAATAAAACAAGTTCATTGCAAAGTTCTTTACGGGCAATATTATCAGCACAGGTAGCACCTACCGCACCAGCGCCTACAACAGTTACTTTCATGGAGAGCAATTTATAAGTTGAGTTTAAAATTTTCGGCCTGCCGACGCAAATGCTATGGCTGGCGGGTGCGAAATTAAACGCTGCAACCAGAGCAAACAAATCTGGAACCTTTAGTTTACCCAAATAAGACAAAATAAGCCGCAATCGTTCCCATGTGCCAGCGCTTATCAGGCCTTCCGGTAATCCACCTTGTGCATTTTTCCTTCCTGCACCAGTTCCTTATGAATATTGTCCAGGATGCCGTTTACAAACTGCCCGCTTTGCTGGGTGCTGTAATCTTTGGCCAGGTCTATATATTCATTAATAGTAACCTTTGGCGGAATGGTTTCAAAATAAAGAAACTCGGCCACGCCCATTTTCATCATTATCATATCCAGCAGGGCAATACGTTCCGGATCCCAGTTTTTTAACTTGGGAATGATAAGTGTTTGCAGGTGCTCGTCTTTTTCCAGAACAACCTTTAGCAGGGAGGAGGCAAATTCCAGTTTATCGGGACTTACAATTTCATTAAAGTTTAAACTGCCTGGTTTTTGCAAATAGCCTGCCATCAGTTGTATCACCATTTCGCCATCATCATCCCAGTTGTTGAAATGCTCTTCCACATGGGAGGTAAAGGCCTCATTGTCCAGTAACACAGTTTGAAAAATATAATCCAGTATTTTTTTCTCTTCCTGTTTGTCACGGGCAGCAGTACTGGTGTATGTTTTATATTCTTTTGAATCCGCCAGTAAGCGATAGAGTTTTTTGATCAGTTCATTATCGGCAATATGCTCATGTTTTTCTTTGCGGAACTGTTCCTGCAAACTTGCATCGTCCAGTATTTTCCAAAGCTGTTCATTCCCTGCAATTTTAGTATTTACCGATAAGTCTTCTGCCGACGGTAAATGTTTGGAGGCCCGCTGGTGGGCATTTTTTTCAGCATATCGGGCCACTTCTGTAAGGGACCAGATGAGATAGGTTAATAATGAGCGGGTTTGATTAAAATGCTGCTGAAGCAATTTTTGGGGATCGGCGGGTTTTACGTCTTTTTCAAACGAGGTAACGGTATATATCACCTGCATCACTTTTACCCGGATATTTCTTCTGCTGATCATGTACTAAAGAACTTTAAAATGCAAATGTACGAGAAATAAAAAAGCCATCCCGACAATTATATCGGGATGGCTTTTAATAATAATAAATTAAAACTATTGCTTAATGAACCTCAATACTTTCTGCTGCCCGTTTAATGAGGTAACTGAAAGTATATAGGCGCCAGCCGGAAAATTGGTCATATTGATTTCCTCCTGGTTTGAGCCGGCCACAGCCTGGATGGTTTTCTGAAGCACTCTGCTGCCGCGGCTGTCTGTTACAGCCAGCATTAATTCTTCCCGCTCTGCCGCACTGATATTCAACACTGCTGTATTGCTTACAGGGTTTGGCTGAAGGTTTACAATTTCAAAACCAGATTTGCTGTTTAACAACAGCACAATATGGCTGTATTTAACTGCATTGGTTTCGTCTTTTACTTTCACGCGGTAGAAATTCTTCCCGTTCAGTGGATTGATATCATTAAAGCCAAATGGCTGCAGGCACCTGTTGTAGTCTGACTGGATAGTAGTAATCGTAGTGAAGTTTACACCATCGGCGCTGCGCTGCAATTCAAAAGCAGCGGCATCGGCCGTGCAAGTCGACTTCCAGTTTAGCAGGTGAGTGCCGGCTGACGTACGTGTGCCGTTAAAATATTCGAACTTAACCGGAAGAGTGGCGCTGCCTGAAACAATCCACGGTGAGAAAGCTGAGATAGCAGTACCCGTGGTGCTTGATGAGTAAATGCCGCCTGACAGTACGGGCAGGGTCATATTTCGTGTAAATAAATATGCGGAACCATTATGCCTGTAGGCAAAAGGGGCAGAGGCTGCTGAAAAACCTGCACCATGTTCCGCAGCTGCCCACTTAAATGTAAGCGTTGCATTATTGCCACCTGTCGTCATTTCACTGATGTTCCAGGTGCGTTGCACACAAGCTGAATTATTAACTGAAGTTGGGTTGATGCCAGTGGCTACCCGAACACTAAATACCTCTTCCGGATCGCCAGCAGCCAAAGCGACTGTCAGGCTGTTATAGGAAGAGCCATTGGCTGATAACGGAAATTCAAATGAACTGCCACCGCCGATCATTTTAGTGACAACGCCGGTACCATTGGTAACGAAGTAGGCCGTACTGGTAGCGCCGGTCAGCGTCGCATTTCTTGAAAGAAACACATCATTGGAACCCAGTGTAAGCGATCCACCTGTGATATTTAATGTGCCATATACGATGAGTTTACAGGATAAAGTTCTGGCTGCGTTAACAGTTAAAGTAGCCCCTTCATTCACAGTAATAGTTCTGGCTGCCGGATTCACATTCAGTGTAATATTATTGCCTGCGAGAATGTTTACATCATCGCCTGCCACCGGTACTGTGCCTTTGCTCCAGGTACCCGCATTATTCCAGTTGCCTGTACCCGTTGAAAGATTGGGCGATGGAGCTACTTTAGCTACCCATGTACCCCACTTGGCGGTTGTGCTGAATACAGTTGGGGCAGCCCTTGGGCGGGCGTATTCCTGCATGGTCCAGAATGAAATATCATCAAGCGGATCAACGGCTACATGGCTGTAGTCGCCCCAGCGGGTGCGGCCTGAGGAAGCTTTATCGTAGTAGTCTTCACCATCTTTAAACACAACGGGGTCCTGCGTGGTGCCTGCCGCATCGCCACTTAAACGCATGGCATAGGCACCACCAGCATAGCCATCGCTTTCAAGTTTAGTAAAACCGGAAAGCATATCACCTGCACTGTTCACCGATACAGAAGGATAAGTATACCATCTTCCACCGTTAGAGGAAGTGGCAGTAGGGTCATCAATCCTTCCACCGTCCAGTACGGCACCCGAGCCGTCGAGCCTGGTCCACTGTGTGGACACCCTGGCAAATGTTCCCGTAGGAAGGCCAACTGACTGGGTATACCATATTTCTCCATTGCGGTAAACGGCATTGGAGCGGATAAAAGCATCGCCTACATCCAGCAAAGTCAAAACGCCGGGGCAGGAAGAGAGGCATTGCTGCGGGCCAACGTTACCACCGGGTTGCGCCCATCCGCCACCGGGACGAACCAGAATCGTTCCCAATGTAAATACAGGCGCTGCAGCCGTACCAGTAATGGTACTGAGGCGGTATGAGGCAGAACCACTGCCGTTGTGCGCCGGTACGTAAAGGGTATTCTCTGTATCAGAAAAAGTTTCTGCCGGGTTATGGCAAAAACCCGAAGCAGTCGTCATTGGAAAAGCGGTGGCATTTGCCGTACCGGCTCTTAATGTCGGATAGTCAATGGCAAATACAATGGTACCTGCATTCGCATTTGCAGCAACTGTAAACAGGTTGACAGAAATGGATATCCAGTTCTTATTGAAGCCAAGCATGGGAAAGTCGGCCCAGTTTACAGTACCAGCATCGGGGTCAAAAGCGTATAAGTTATAATTGCCTAATGGGTCATGTGTTTGGGAAATAGCCAGCAAAACCCTGGAAGCGGCATTTTGTGCATTGGAAACAGCTGCATGTATCCAGCGGTTGTTATAAGGATCATACACAACCCTTGGGTCAAAAGCGCCGGCCCCGTCTGCACCGAGCGTGGCCCAGAATGACGGCATTGAAACCAGGCTCAGTTGTGCCCCGGTGGTTTTGTTCATAACCTTGTAATTGTTATTCAGTGTTACAAACACTTTGTCAAGACCCACAGCCCCATAGGTGTCAGGTGGTATATTAAAAATACCAGAAGTGCCGCCTCCCTGGGCTTCATCGGGAGAGCCCTGGTAGTTCAATGCGGCAGAAGGTGAAACCACTTCGAGCAGGTGATTATTCCTTGTATCTTCAATATACGGCGAAATGGGTAAGTCGGGCTCCCTGTATTTCTCACCGATATTAGGAATTTTGGCCTGGCCAAGCATAGGTTTCGGGAGCATCTTTTCATACTCCGACAATGCGGCCATATTGGCTACTGCAGTCGCTACCGGCTGTAATTTTTTGCCAGTGACCGGGCCTTGTGCAACTGCCGGCTTAAAAAAACCCAAAAACAAAAGAAAGACAGCAGATAATAAGCGATTGCGCACAGTTGCTGCACCTGTGCAGTTAGCGGGTTGGTAAGACATGCTTTGAGATTTCGCTAAAACTATTGATTTAGCATAAAATTAATGTCTGCTTTTGTTCACATACCTGAATAACTGCACTTTAGTAAAATGAAAAAATGGCATAAAGCCTGATAAAATTGACGGGTTTTATAATGAAGAATGGAGGTATATGCAGTCGTAACTGAAATTTTTTCCGGTACAATGGATGTGGCATAGTATTTCCGTTACCTTCGCCGCCCTGCCCACCGAAGCCTTGGCGAAGGCGGGCCCGCCAGTTGCAAGGCAAATGGTTGGATTAATTTAAAAACTCAAAAATCAATACATCTATGGCGAAGAAAATGAGCGTAACCCCACTGCATGACCGGGTTATCGTAAAAGCAGCCGCTGCCGAAGAAAAAACTGCTGGTGGCATTATTATACCTGATACAGCAAAAGAAAAACCGCAGAGAGGTACTGTTATAGCTGCTGGCCCCGGCAAAAAAGATGAGCCGGTTACCGTTAAAGCAGGCGATACCGTATTATATGGTAAGTATGCAGGTACAGAAATTCAGATAGAAGGAGAGGACTACCTGATCATGCGTGAGTCGGATATCCTGGCGATTGTATAAATGTGAAAATGCGCTGATGTGCTAATATGAAAATGCTTTAGCACCGCCCGTTTCACGTCACTTTCTAATTTTCAATTTTACAAATTTTCAAATTATAATATTATGGCAAAGCAAATCTTCTTCGACATTGAAGCAAGAAACAGGATGAAAAAAGGCGTGGATACACTTGCCAACGCTGTGAAAGTTACACTCGGTCCCAAAGGCCGCAATGTAGTAATCGAGAAAAAGTTTGGTGCACCTTCTATTACTAAGGATGGTGTTACCGTAGCAAAAGAAATCGAACTGGAAGACCCTATCGAAAATATGGGAGCCCAGATGGTGAAAGAAGTAGCATCTAAAACAGCCGATCTGGCTGGCGATGGTACAACTACCGCTACTGTACTGGCACAATCAATCATTGCTGAAGGCCTCAAAATGGTGGCCGCTGGTGCTAATCCAATGGATCTGAAAAGAGGTATTGATAAAGCCGTAAGCCTGGTGGTGGAAAGCCTGAAAGGACAGAGCCAGACCGTAGGAAGCGACAGCAAGAAAATTCAGCAGGTGGCTACTATCTCTGCCAACAACGACGAAACTATCGGTAAACTGATTGCAGAAGCTTTTGGCAAAGTAGGCAAAGAAGGCGTAATCACCGTGGAAGAAGCAAAAGGTACTGACACTACTGTAGATGTAGTGGAAGGTATGCAGTTCGATCGTGGTTACATCTCTCCGTACTTCGTTACCAACAGCGAAAAAATGGAAGCTGAACTGCAGAACCCATACATCCTTATCTATGATAAGAAGATCAGCAATATGAAAGACATCCTGCACATACTGGAAAAAGTAGCACAGGGTGGACGTCCGCTGTTGATTATTGCAGAAGACCTTGAAGGTGAAGCACTGGCTACATTAGTTGTAAATAAGTTACGTGGCACACTGAAAGTGGCAGCCGTAAAAGCACCTGGTTTTGGTGATCGCCGTAAAGAAATGCTGACTGATATCGCCATTCTTACAAAAGGTATTGTCATCAGTGAAGAACAAGGTTACAAACTGGAAAATGCTGACCTGAGCTATCTCGGCACTGCGGCTTCTGTTACCATCGATAAAGACAATACCACTATTGTTGGTGGAAAAGGCAAGAAGGAAGATATTACTGCCAGGGTAAACCAGATCAAAGCCCAGATTGAAACAACAACATCCGATTACGATAAAGAAAAATTACAGGAACGCCTGGCTAAATTGGCCGGTGGTGTGGCCGTGTTATATGTAGGTGCGGCAACAGAAGTGGAGATGAAAGAAAAGAAAGATCGTGTGGATGACGCCCTGCATGCTACCCGTGCTGCGGTGGAAGAAGGTATTGTACCGGGCGGAGGCGTGGCTTATATCCGTGCAATCGAAAGCCTGGATGTGAAAGTAAGGGGACAGCTGGAAGATGAGCAAACCGGTATGGCTATTGTACGCCGTGCCCTGGAGGAGCCAATCCGCACCCTGACTACCAATGCCGGTATCGACGGTTCAATTGTTGTGCAGAAAATTAAAGAAGGTAAGGGCGATTTTGGTTTCAATGCCCGGACGGAGGAATATGAAAATCTCTTCAAAGCCGGTGTAATTGACCCGACAAAAGTAAGCCGTGTAGCCCTTGAGAATGCTGCATCTATCGCTGGTATGCTCCTTACAACTGAATGTGTAGTAGCAGATAAGCCAAAGAAAGAAGAAGGCCACAGTCATGCACACGGTGCACCTGACATGGGTGGTATGGGCTACTAACAAATTACGTTTCCTCATATATGAGGCAACCAAAATAGAAAGACCCCGTTTCTGGATCAGAAAACGGGGTCTTTTGTTACGCTCCTGTGCCTAAAAATACGTTGCAGGTTTCTGAAATATCCTTACTTTTAACCGCCTTTTTTTGGCATCGGCTTTTAAAATTTTAAAAACCAAACAATTTTTTATGAGGAAAATGTACAAATTACTGCTGGCTGCATTCGCAGTCAGTATTTCTTTTACGGCTTCTTCCCAGGAAAATTACTGGTCTTCACGCAGCGATGATAACGGTATCATCAAACACAAAGCTGTGGCAAGACAGTCTTTCCCGAGGGAATTTAAGCTGTTTAACCTGGATGTGCAGGCACTGCGCCAGGATCTTTTCCAAATCACCGACAGGCAGGGTGCGTCCACCAGGATCACACTACCCAATGCTGAAGGTGGCTTGGAGCAGTTCGAAGTGTGGGAAGCTTCCAACTTTGAGCCTGCATTGCAGGCACGTTTCCCGGAAATCCGTGCTTTCTCCGGAAGAGGTATTTCTGACAAAGGCTCTATGCTGAAGATCAGTATCTCTCCGCAGGGCGTACAGACAATGCTTTTCAGGGCCAATGGTAAAACAACCGAGTACATCGAGTCTTACTCTGCTGACAATACGGTTTACGCTGTATTTAAAAGGCAGCGGGCAAAGGGTGGTTTACCATGGACTTGCTCTACACCGGATGCAGACTTAGCCATCAGCCTGAATGCAAGGGTACAGAGTGCCGGTTTTGGTGAAGCTAACAATGGCAACCTCAAAACAATGCGCCTGGCCCAATCTTGTAACGGTGAATACTCAAACTTTTTTGGTGCAACCAGTTCTGCGCAGGTGGCGCTGGTATTAGCGGCTTTCAATGCTACACTTACCCGCTGTAACGGTACCTATGAAAAAGATTTGGCTTTACACCTGAACCTGGTTCCGGAATCAGTAAACGTGATTTATTATGATCCGGCTACCGATCCTTACACTACGCTGGCTAACTGGAATACCCAATTACAGGTAGCGCTGAATACAACGCTCACCGGACCTGGTACGCCGCTGGCGACAAATAACGCAGCCTATGATATTGGCCACATGTTTGGCGCATCTGGCGGTGGTGGAAACGCAGGTTGTATTGGTTGCGTTTGTGTGGATGGTGTTGCTTCCGGCGCCGGTTCTACTAAAGGCCGTGGTATTACATCTCCTGCTGACAATATTCCGCAAGGCGACAATTTCGATATTGACTACGTGGCTCACGAAATTGGTCACCAGTTAGGTGCTAACCACACGTTCTCATTTCAAACTGAAAATACAGGTGTAAATAAAGAAGTTGGTTCCGGTGTTACCATCATGGGTTATGCCGGTATCGTTGCAGGTCTGAATGTGGATGACCACTCTATTGATGTTTGGCATCAGGCATCTATTCAGCAGGTGCAAGTGAACCTTGCTACCAAAACCTGCCCGGTTACTACATCGCTTGCTGGTATCAACGCCACTCCCGTGGTAGCT
>CAYLRV010000070.1:0-17064 GCA_964386395.1 uncultured Chitinophaga sp. | reverse complement strand
TTTTGCAGCGATATAATGCACCCATGTCCAAAACCGATCTTCTATCCATTGAAAATCGGGTTCGGGCCAGTGGGGTTCTGAACTGTTATAAATTTCGGTCAGTTTATTCTCCCGCTCAAATAAGATAACCGGGTTTTCCACCCGCACTTCAAACTCTTTTAGTGTAACAAATTTAATATCCACATGCAGCAACGGGTCATCAAACAGGCAAATCAGCACCCTCGGTTCACCCACATGCTCACCGGTAAACCCCGATATAAAATTGCCGAAACCCCGGGCATATGCGATCATTTTTTCTTTATCTCCACCGATCTTTTGTTTGGTTACCAGTACCAGGTCAAGGTCTGAATACTCGTCTATCTCCGCATCGATCCAGGAGCCGGCCACAGCCAGTCCTATGACAGAAGGGTCTTCTTTTACAATGCCGGCTACTTTGTAGGCAAATTCTTTTTGTATCACAGGCAACTAATTTAATGAAAAATTGCTCTGTTTAAACACTTTACCTCAAGCCGGGAACCGCTGGCCCGCTGATCCACGTATTTAGTTTTATAGTCTGCCCGGTTTGTTATAGCTTAGATAACCACCCAGATATGATTATGAAGAAGTGCCCGGGCTTGTTTGGCCTCTTTCTCCTTTGCGGTTCTGTTGTTATTGCGCAGAAACCGGCTATGCAGCAAAAAGCTATTCTACTGAAGCGTACCATTGAATTAAACCACCTGGCCCCGCGGCCAGTTGACGATAGTTTTTCGGTGGCCGTTTTCCGGAGTATCATCAATGCTGCTGATGCCCGAAGGCTTTTATTTACAGAAACAGAATTTAATGCGTTGCAGGCTTTTTCCTCCCTGCTTGATGATGAATTGCGTGGCGGCGACTGGCGTTTTTTAGATCTGTTTTCAGCTACGTACAAAAAGGCCATACAGCGGGCCGATTCAATTATTGCACGGCACACGGCCAAACCTTTCGATTTTACCGTCAGCGAAACGGTATCCTCCTCCAAAAAAGGTTCTTTTCTTTTTGCCCAGGATGTGCCTGCCCTTGCTGCCCGCTGGATGCGCAATATGAAGTACCGGGCTTTAACGAAAATGTTTGACGAAGTAGCGGCTGATTCAACCGGCAATACTTCATTAAAAAAAGTTATTGACCGTTCAGAAGCTAAGACGAGGGAGTGGCTCAAAAAAATAGAAACCCGTTTGCTGAAAAAAATAACAGACGAGGGCATCGGCAACTATACGGCCAACCTGTACCTCAATGCCGTTGCCACCGGCTTTGATCCGCATACCAATTATTTCTCCCCTTTAGACAGCCGGGAGTTCAGAGAGTCGGTAAGTGCCGAAGCCCTTTCGCTTGGGCTGGTACTTGACGAAACAGAAAAAGGGCAAATTGTAATTGACCTGCTCAGTCCCGGCGGGCCTGCCTGGAAATCCGGCGATTTGAACAAAGGCGATATTTTGCTAAGTGTATTATGGGAGGGAAAAGAAACTGCTGATATTACGGCTGCCACACTGGAGGAAGCCTATGAAGAACTGGATAATCCGGCCGGTGAAAAAGTGATATTAAAAGTGCAAAAGGCAGATGGATCGGTAAAGCAGGTTATGCTGCGCAAAGAGAAAATAGAAAACGAGGAAAACATTGTAAAAGGATTTGTGCTCAGTGGCGAAAAGAAAATTGGTTATATACTCCTGCCGGGCTTCTATACCGACTGGGACAGCGAGGGTGGCTCAGGCTGTGCCAACGATGTGGCCAAAGAAATTGTAAAACTGAAAAAAGAAAATATTGACGGCCTCATACTGGATGTTCGTCACAACGGTGGCGGTTCATTAGGTGAAGCGCTGGATATGCTTGGAATTTTTATTGATGAAGGACCATTGGTGGGAATACAATCGAAAGAACCAAAAATTACATTTCTGAAAGATGCCAACCGCGGTACAATTTATAACGGCCCGATGGTACTGCTCGTAAACGGGCAAAGTGCATCTGCTTCAGAATTGCTGGCGGCTACGCTGCAGGATTATAACCGTGCTGTGATTGTGGGCAGCGCCACATTCGGGAAAGCTACCATGCAGCGGGTATATGCGTTGGATACAATTGGTAAAAATGACAAAGCAACTGCCACACCGGTGGAATCCGTAAAAATTACAGGTGGAAAGTTATATCGTGTAACGGGTGAAACAGCGCAACGCAATGGCGTCATTCCGGATGTATTGTTGCCTGATGCTTTCGATGCGTTGGAATACCGGGAGAATTCGTATCCTAACCCGCTGGGTAATGAAACGGTGGCGAAAAACAACTATTACAAACCCCTGGCACCATTGCCCGTAGCCGGCCTGGCAAGTAAAAGTGCTTCCCGTATTAATGCCGATCAAAACTTTAATGATATAAAAAAAATACTGGCCATGATGTCGGCCAGGTTAAAAGGCACAGAAAAAATATCAGTGCGATGGGATGAATTTGAGAAATGGGCCCGGCAGCAGGAAAAAGAATCGGATGTGCTGAAAGGTGATGGACTGGCATCCGGAAAATCATTCACCGCAGATAACCATAGCCTGGACAAGGCTTTGTTAGTGAATAATGATTTTGCTAAAGAAATAAATACCAGCTGGCTTAAGGATATCGGCGGGGATATTTATATCCAGGAAGCCTTCCTCATACTGTGCGATTTAATTAAATTACGATAACTGTATTCTTTATACCAAACACCCGAATATGAAGTTGTACCAATTGAAATCACTCTTAGTTGCCTTATTACTGGCTGCTGGCTGTACGCAATATGCTGCTGCCCAATCACTGGAAACACCGGTTGAATACATGAATTATATTGGTAAAGCCAATGATGAGCTCTCTAAAAAATATATGGTGTATCTCAGTGCCGTATCACATGGCAAAAGTGCCCGTAAGGTGGAAAAGCGCCGGGCTGAAGTGCTGGCCGCAATCAGTGATACCCGTTATGATATCCAGGGTATGCCCTCTTACAAAAATGACCGGGCATATAAAGACTCCACCGTGGCCTATCTGAAAATTCTCAACAGTGTTTTCAACGAGGATTATGGGAAAATAGTGAACATGGAGGAAATAGCCGAACAAAGCTACGATGCTATGGAAGCATACATGCTGGCGCAGGAAAAAGCCAATGAAAAGCTGCAGGAGGCCGCGGAAAGACAGGGAGCTGCCCAAAAAGCCTTTGCCGCCAAATACAATATCAACTTGCTGCAAAGCACATCCGAACTGGATGAAAAAATGAAAATCACCAACGCTGTGTTTCATCACAAAAACGAAGTGTACCTCATTTTTTTCAAGGCGTACAAACAGGAGAGTTACCTGATGGATGCACTGGTAAAGAAGAATATCAACGCAGTTGAACAAAATATCAATTCACTGGAAAGCCTGTCCGACCAGGGACTGGAAAAGCTAAAAGACGTTAAAGAGTACAATAGTGATCCCTCGCTTATCAACGCCTGCAAAAACCTGCTCAAATTCTACAAGGAAGAAGCAAAGAAAAGTACCGTGTTTACCGAGTTTTTATTGAAGCAGGAAAATTTTGAAAAAATAAAAAAGAAATTTGATTCCAAACCTGCATCCAAACGGACCCAGCAGGATGTGGATGAATTCAACAATGCCGTGAATGATATTAATAAGTCTTCTGAAGCTTATAATAAAACAAACGATGAGCTGAACAAGAAACGCAGCGTGCAGCTGGATGGCTGGAATAAAGCTGTGGATCGTTTCTTAGACACCTATGTTCCTCAACAACGAAAAGGCGGGTAAACCAATATGCTTTTATAAAGTAAAGCCCCGACAAGTCGGGGCTTTTTTCATGGCTAAATTCTTCCTTATTAATTCATGCGGATAATGCGCCGGTTGCCGGGGCCGCCGGGATTATTCTGTTCCATTTCTTTCAACATTTTTTCCCTTTCAGCACGGAACTCTTCAGCTGT
The DNA here is from genome assembly GCA_964386395.1 of uncultured Chitinophaga sp. Taxonomy (GTDB): domain Bacteria; phylum Bacteroidota; class Bacteroidia; order Chitinophagales; family Chitinophagaceae; genus JJ008. The sequence continues at coordinate 13,132 of CAYLRV010000070.1, read as the reverse complement.
ATATCTTTTCTTGCCGGTTGGCTCTTTTATTTCATCTGCTTTTACTGCATCGGCAATGGCCGTGGCTTTATATATCTGCGTTCCTTCTTTTATATCCATCTCCAATACAAGGCCTGGCAGTTGTCCCTGGAATTCCGCAGGGCCCGCTGATACAGGTATATCCGTGGCGAACCAGGCTACTATATTCGATGTGTCTTCAATTTCTTTACGCTCCATTACCCCGTTGTCCATATTCATGGTCGTTCTTTTACTAATGCGGGTACTGGTTGCTTTCATACAATTGTGGCCCAATATGGTTTTGGTTTCACCGGCCATTTTCCATTTTAATTTGGCAATAGTATCATCAACAATAAAAGTCCGGTCAAACATTTCTCTTTTTTCTACCCGTTTACTTGTCTCCAGGTTAGTGAAAAGAACGTCGTTGCTGCCCGCCACGATCATACGTATCTGCGCACCGCCTTCGGAACTAAAGGAACTTTCTCCGTTATCTTCCTGCTCCTGCTGTTTCCACAGGGTTTTGCCGTTGGCATAGCTCAGTTCATATTTATCCGTACGGGAGGATGGCACCTGTTGTTCCATACCTCCGCCGCCCATACCAGCAAAGCTGAATTGCAGTTTAACGGTCCGGTCATAGGTAACTTTTCCCTGTTGTTGTGCCTTAGCAACGAATGCAGCAGAAAGAATAGCTGCAGAAAGCAATAGTTTTTTCATTGTTCATTTATTTGAAAACAAAACTAATCTCCGGGGTGAATGATGCAGGTTAACCCCCCTTTCATTAAGGTTAATAAAGGTTAACAGGCTGTTGCAGGGCCGGGAAAGCTTTATAATTTTGAGGTTGTAATGAAAGCAACTTTCTCCCAAACAAAAAAAAGCACTCCCTGGATTACGGCTTTAATGATTATGGCCATTGCCGGTGTAACAGCTTTTCAGTTGTACTGGCTGAAGCAGAGCTATAACCGGGAGAAAAATGCATTACATATAAAAACCAATGCGGCCTTCCAGGAAACAGTGATGGAGTTGCAATTCTCCAAACTTAACCTGCAGGGGATTGAGAATATAAGATGGGAGGGTGCTAAAAGCGAAAAAGATTCTGGTGTCAGGGTCTTTGTATCGGCACCCAGCGATACCATGAAAATAAAACTACGTCCCCGCCGCGAAATGGTTTCATCTATTAATATTATCCGGAAAAAACTGAGCGATTCCCTGGGCAACGGAAAAAAAGGCAACGTCATGATTACTGTAAACGAAGCCAGTATTGCTGCCAGTGGAAATAAACCTGTTTTTCATAAAGTAGTGCCGCCGCCGGTGCCTGAGGGACGTGGGCGTGTATTTAAAATGCTGGCCGGGGTCGATTCGCTGCAGGACAGCCTGACCATCCGCGAAATTGACAGCGCTTATACACATCGTTTAAAGGATGATAAAATACCTGTATCGTTTGCTATTTATAAAAAAAACGCACCGGACAGCCAGTATTCATTGCCACCCGGGCAAGTCATCGTTGGTTTTACCAAACCAGTTTTATATGAATTAACGCTGACGAACACCACACCTTACCTGCTGAAACAAATTTCACAGCCTATTTTATTCTCTGTACTGCTCCTTGGGCTTACAGTTCTTTCGTTCAGCCTGCTGTATAGAAATATGCAGAAACAAAAACGCCTGGCTGAACAAAAAAATGAATTTATCAGCAATATCACCCATGAATTAAAAACACCGATTGCAACAGTAGGTGTAGCAATTGAGGCATTGAAAAATTTTAATGCCATTGATAACCCGCAACGAACCCGGGAGTATCTTGATATTTCACAAAATGAATTGCAGCGCCTCAGCCTGCTCGTGGATAAAGTGCTTAAACTTTCTATGTTTGAAAACAAAGAGCTTGATCTAAAGATAGAACCGGTTGATATTTCACAAGTGGTAAACGAAGTCGTCGATTCGCTTCGCTTGCAGTTCGATAAAAAAGGGGCCGTTGTTACAGCTACTTCCGGAGGAAATACCAGCATGCAGGGAGATCGGTTACATTTACTAAGTGTAGTCTTTAACCTGCTGGATAATGCGCTCAAGTACAGCAAAGACAAACTGTTGGTAAATGTGCATAGTACTGGTGATGATAGTAAAGTGGTACTTACTGTAACAGACAATGGCATTGGCATACCGGCAGCTTATACAGATAAGGTATTTGAAAAATTCTTCCGGGTACCGCATGGCGATACGCATGATGCGAAGGGCTACGGCCTGGGGCTAAGCTATGTGGCCCAGGTGGTGAAAAAACACAATGGTCAGATTAGCGTAGAAAGCGAAGCTGGTAAAGGAACTTCGTTTATTATCACCTTTCCAAAAAATAACGTATGAGCCAGATAAAGGTTTTATATGCAGAAGATGAGCTCTTCCTGGGTAAGATTGTAAAAGAAAGCCTGGAAAGCCGTGGCTTTGCTGTACAAATGGAAGCCGATGGAGCCAACGTGGTCGCCCTGTTTAAAAAAGACAAGCCCGATATCTGTGTACTGGATGTTATGCTTCCTAATAAAGATGGATTTGCTATCGCTGATGAAATACGGATGCTTGATGAAGACGTTCCCATAATATTTCTGACGGCTAAAACACAAACAGAAGATGTGGTAAAAGGATTTTCCCTGGGTGGCAATGATTATGTGCGCAAGCCTTTCAGCATGGAGGAACTTATTGTGCGGATACAAAACCTGCTGCGCAACAAAGACAACACACCGCAAAAAATAAATGGCGGAGTGGCCACATTGGGTAAATACAGTTTTCAGTTAAACCGGCAGTTGCTGAGCGGTGGTACGGAAGAGCGCAAGCTTTCTTTCCGGGAAAGTGAATTGCTGAAATTGCTCTATGAAAACCGGGAAAAAATTATTGATCGCCGCGATATACTTAACCTGCTCTGGGGTAACGACTCTTTTTTCAATAGCCGGAACCTGGACGTTTACATCACCAAGCTTCGTGGTTACCTGAAAGAAGATCCAACACTGGAGATTATTACCATCAAGGGGGTAGGCTACCGCTTTGTAGCAGGTTAAGTTTTTATTACCTTGCTTGTATGAATGTAAAGCTGCGGCCTGAGCGGTACCTGAAGTACCTGAATCCCACGAATATTTTTGCCCCCAAGCGGACAAAGGAAATCCTGTCTGCCAACCCCACCGTTATACCACACCGGGAAGAAGCAAAAGATGTGCTGGTATCGGTATATGATTATAATGCTGATTCTATTGATGAGCATAAGCTCACATCGGTAGAGGGTTGTTTTACCTTTAAAACCAGCGGACGTACCACCTGGATCAATATCGACGGCCTGCGGAAAGCTGATGTGGAAGCAGTGTGTGCCAGCTTTGATATACACCCGCTGGTCATTGAAGATATACTCAGCATCAACCAGCGCCCAAAACTGGATGAGTCGGAAAACAGTATGTTTTGCCTGCTGAATATGTTGTATTACAATGAAAAAGAAAACGCTGTTGAGCAGGAGCAAATCAGTATTATACTCGCTAAAGATGTGGTGATAAGTTTCCAGGAAGATGCCCACCGCGATGTATTCAACCCCCTGCGTGAAAAGTTAAAGATTACCAATAGTAAAATCCGGCAGCGGCCGGCTGATTTCTTATGTTATGTGCTGCTGGATATGATCGTCGATAATTATTTCCTGGTGATGGAAAAGCTGGGCGATCGTATTGAGACAATTGAAGAAGAAGTAACCCGCGGCAACAATCCCAGGGCACTGGCCAACATTACCCAGCTGCGTAAGGAGCTTATCGTACTCAAGCGAAATTTTTCTCCCGTACGGGAATTAGTCAATGGTATGTTGCGCAGCGATAGTGAGCTGATAGAAGACCGGCATACCAAATATTATAAAGACGTTTACGATCATATTGTACAGGCTATAGACCTGGTGGAAAACTACCGCGATATTATGGTGAGTATGCAGGACCTTCATATCAACAACGTAAACCTGAAAATGAACGAAGTGATGAAGGTTATGGCAATAGTTACCTGCTTACTGGCGCCAGCCACGGTTATTGGCGGCATCTTTGGAATGAACTTCGATGAAAATGTAAATTTCTTTCACCAGCGATGGGGCTTCTATACCGCCGTAGGTTGTATGCTGCTGGTGCCTATCGGCATGCTGTATATGTTCCGTAAGCGGGGTTGGTTCTAATGGTGAGCTGCCGGTGGTGGGTTGTGAGTGTGGCTCACATCATTTAAAGATTTTTCGGAGCAGCAGGTTTTTTGTAAACCGGCACCGTACTACACGGTTCACCATACATAATGCTCTTTACTACCGGGCGCAGCTTCTTTGTTATCTCCATATACACATAGTCGGCAATCGGTGTTTCACCACATCCTTTTATCACTACCCGCTGATCGGCAAAGCTGCTGTTATCAATGGCATCAATATTATCCAGGAATAATTTTTTGTGCAGTTCTTTCTCATCTCCCATCACAATTTCTTTAGCCACGGGCTGCAGGTAACTCACTACCAGCATCCATGCCCATACGGGTATGATAGCGTCGGCAGAGCAGGTCAGGGCCACGTTTTTATTTGCATAGGCCGACCAGTCCAGGGTTTTCAGTGCTTCCCTGAAGTCTTTTTCTTTCAATATCATGCCCATGAAAAGATAGTCTTTCAAATCAAAGACAGCCGTTTCTCCCGCAGGATAGTACTTCTCCAGGTCGATGGTTATCAAACCACTCTCCGCTACTTTATTTACAAATGGCTCACTCATGGTGCAGGTGCAAAATTAGCCCTTTTAAAAAGGTGATTGTTTTCGGTTTTGGATAAAAAAATCCCGGCTAAAAAGCCGGGATCCGTGTGTGTGTTAATATTGGTTGCTAATAGCTTATAACCTGTCTGCCCTTTTATCGTTGATGCTTGCAGCACTCCGCAGGCCACCCAATGGATTTCCGGTTGTATTTCTTTGTTGTTCAGCCATCTGCTTACGCTGTTCCTGTACACTTGCGGCAGCTAATGGTGTGGTCGTTACCTCATCCACCCTTACCACATACAGGCCCTGGCTTCCTTCAATAGCTTCTGGTACTACTTTGCCTTTATTAGCCGGGTTGAAAGAAGCGCCGATCACTCTTTTTTCAAATCCAAATGTTTTAGAAGAACCGTCCATACGCAGGCTGTCGGCCACCTCAATTGGTTTGCCCCCAAGTGCTGTTGCTGCCGCTTCCAGTGTGGTGACGGTACCAACTTTCTTCTTCAATATTTCTGCTTTCTTTTTTGCACGCAGCATACCTTCCACCATTGGTCTTGCGGTAGCTACAGGCATTGTTCCTTTTTTCTGCGCTTGTGTTACCACGGCCACAATGTAGTTTTCACCAATTCTTTCAGGCTTTAATACTTCGCCTACCTCTGCTTCATAGATAGCCCTCACCAGCTCACGGGAAGTGCCAATCATACCAATCATTGCATCGGCCGGCTGGATATTAGAAGCTACTTGTTTCTGTACGCCAGTTGCCTTTAATTGCTTTTCATAATTTTCATCAAAAGCTTTCAGGTTTCTGCTGGTAGAGAAAAAGTTATTCGCTGCATCAAGCGCTTTATTATTTGTTTCAGTGCTGGCAACAATTTCCTGGGGCAGCTGGGCTATACGGTACGCCGGGCTGCTTCCTTTTTGTGAAAGAATTTCTATATAGTGAAAACCAAAGTCAGTTTTTACCACACCTTTTGTCCCAACAGGGTTACCAAATATAAAGTCATTGAATGGGGGCACCATCTGTCCGGTGGTCACACGGTCGTAAATACCTCCTTTATATTTTCCTTGCTGCGGGCTCTCTGCTTCCGGGTTATCATCAGAAAGTACCACCAGGCTGTCGAAAGATGAACCACTGTTAATTGCTCCCTGAATACTGTCAATCAACTTTCTGGCAGTGGCTTCATCACGGTTTTGAAAGCCAACCAGGATATGCCTTACTTTCACGGTATCGGGCATCGTTTTTACACCTTCCATTTTAGCTAATACAAAATTAGATCCGTCTACATAAGGTCCGTATACACCACCTACCGGGGTGCGGAAGATAGAATCCTTTATAGGTATCTGTATTATTTTACCACTGATATAACCATCGTAGTAATTCGTCATCCCTTTACCGGCCAGGAATTTTTTCATGTCCGTTGTTTTCGAAAAAGTATCACGGATATTCGTGAGCTTTTCGATAGCAGCACTACTGTCCTCTTTTGAAGGCGCTGCATTGAAAGAAACATAGCTGATGCTGCGGCTTTCTTCCTGCTTAAAATCATCTTTGTGTTTGCTGACATAATCAGCGATGGTCTTATCGTCTATTTGTATAGAACTGTCAGGGATACTGGTGTACAGTTCTTTTACATACGATATTTTAGCCATCTGGCTGTTGTCCGCATTTTGCTTTTCTACAAACCAACGCGGAACGTTCACACTGTTGGTAAAGAGCGAGAAATATTTTTCCTGCTTGCGCTGCTCCGCATTGCCGGATATCAGGCTTTCAATATAATTTTTTTGCGCCCGCTCCTGCTCTCCTTGCGGACCATCTTTTGGTTTCAGTTTCAGAATTTGATCAATAGCAGATTTTGCGGCCTGGGCATTATACCTGCCGGTTGAATCGGTAAACTGCTGTTTCAAATCAGCTGGCGGATTTTCACCATATAATATATCACCCAGTTCTTTCTTCGTAACAACGATACCCAGCTTATCCACTTCACTTGCAACCAGCAAGCGGCCGATTTCATTGTCCCATGCCTGCATACGGGCCTGGCTTGCGGCCATCTCTGCAGGGTATCCCTGGTTTTTCATCTGTTGCTCGAACTGTGCAGCACGGTTATTAAAATCATCAATGCTGATAGATTTACCGTTTACAGTACCAATACTGTTTGAGGTGCTGCCACCACCGCCACCGCGGCTTTTCGACTGGAAGTAATCTGTTAATACAAATCCCAACAAGGCCAGGGCAATAAGCACTACTGTAACCTTCGCATACTTATCCCTGATATCCTGAATAATAGACATAGTGTACCTAATTTTAAAAGGATGGCAAAAATAGGGTTTTTGGGGATATGGTGTGGGTAAGTGAGGGTATTAGTTTATTGGTTAGTTAGGGATTAGGATGCTGGGTAATTAGGGATTGGGATACTAGGTATTTGGGTACCAGGTGTGTCGGTTTCGTCCTTTCCCGCCCGGTCAGGCTTCTATAAAAAAAAAGCGCCCTATTTACATATAGGACGCTACTAATCAACCAATTAACAAATTAACTATTTTCCCTGCTTGGGCCTTACCAGCTTCATTTCCTGTACAAGGTGGCCGGCGCCGGCGTATTTGTCAACGATAAATAATACATAGCGTATGTCCACCATGATGTTGCGGCATATAGACGGGTCATAATTAATATCACTCATGGTGCCTTCCCATACCCGGTCAAAGTTGAGACCGATGAGGTTGCCATAGGCATCCAGCGCAGGGCTGCCGCTATTGCCCCCAGTAGTGTGGTTGCGGGCAATAAAGCATACGGGCATCTTCCCGTTCTTCGCTTTATACTGGCCAAAATCTTTGTTCTTATTCAACTCACGCAGTTTTGCCGGCACATCAAACTCATAATCACCTGGCTTGTATTTATCCATCACCCCATCGAGATAAGTATAATAATCATATTGTACGGCATCGCGGGGATTATAGCCTTTTACATTGCCATAGGTGACACGTAACGTGCTATTTGCATCCGGATAAAATTTCCGTTCTTTCATCACATCCATCTGCGCCTGCATATAGGTGCGGTTCAGTTTATTAATGCGTGCCTGTATACCACTGAGTTTTGACTGCACTGTTGTTTGATAATTCTTCAGCATATCGGCATACAGCTTTATCGATTGCCGGTTTTTTAAATCTGCCACCAGTTCTGCAGCGGGTTTATCCAGGAGCTTCATAGTTTCACCGGCATTGGCAAATGCAGTTTGATCATAAATCATGGCAGTTAGTTTTTGCAAACTGCCGTCGGCACGCTGCAGCCATTCTTTCATGAGTGGTGATACGTACTGCTGATCTTTTTGTGTGGCATATAATTCCAGCAATACTTCAAACAGTTTTTGATCCACCACCGGGCTATACTCTTCATACAGGGCGGCTAATGATTTTTTTAGATCTGGTTTTCGTTTATTAAGCTCTGTTTCTCCCCCTTTTTCATAGGCTGTTACCAGGCTGTTGAGCTGCGCTGCTATCGTAAATAATTCAATCCTGCCCACTATCTCTGTAAAATAATCCCTTGCTTCACCGGGGGATTTTATTTCAGCATAAGCTGCTTCTAAGTCTGCCAGTATAGTGCCATACTGCGCTTTCCACGCCGCATTTGCATTCACCCTTTGCTGAAATGTTGCTTCGTATGCTTTTTTCTTCGCTACAGCACCTGTACTGCTCAGGCCCAGCACTTCGCCCTGCCATTTCTTATAAGAGTTTTGTATGGACGCATATTTAGCCGCATACTGAATTTTTATTTTTTCGTCCTTGCGCATAAAACCATCTATCACACCCAGTGCTTTTTCACGGATGGCAATCTTGGCCGGATCGTTCACCGTCATGATCTGTTCTACTGCGGAAGAATGTAAGTACTGGTTAGTCCGTCCGGGGAAACCAAAGACCATGGTGAAATCATTTTCAGACACACCATCTAATGATATGTTCAATGATTTCTTCGGTACATAGGGCACATTATCATTGCTGAATTCTGCCGGCTTATTGTCCTTGCCTGCATAAATGCGGAACATAGAAAAATCGCCCGTGTGGCGTGGCCACATCCAGTTGTCTGTATCTTTTCCAAAATTGCCAACGGCAGAAGGTGGTGCTCCCACCAGGCGAACATCTTTATATGTTTCTGTTACAAATAAATAATACTGGTTGCCTTCAAAAAAACTGCGGATAAAACTATCCTGGTAGCTTTCCCGTTTTACCGTTTTGCGCAGCTCCGCTATGTTTTGGTCAATCGTTGATTGCCGATCGGTCTCGCTCATGTCTTTACTCACACCATTCAATACCTGCTTGCTTACATCATCTATGCGTACAATAAACGTAACAAACAGGCCCGGGTTAGGTATTTCTTCGCCATAGTTTTTGGCCCAGAAGCCATCCCGTATATAATTATGTTCCAGGGTGGAGTGGTTTTGAATGGCATCAAAGCCACAGTGGTGGTTGGTAAGCACCAGGCCTTTGGATGAAATGACTTCACCCGTACAAAAGCCGCCGAAGCTGACGATGGCATCTTTCAGGCTGCCTTTATTAATATCATAGATATCTTTTGCAGTAATCTTCATGCCCATGGCCTTCATCTCTTTCTCATTCATTTGTTGCAGGAAGAGGGGCAGCCACATACCTTCATCGGCACGGAGCATACCGGCTATGAGTAAGCAAAAGGCAAGCAGGGTGTGTCGTATAAGCTTCATATAAAGTTTTTAAAAACTAACAAGTGTTGTAAAAATAGAGCATTCATATATATTATATGAAACCGCTGATATAAAACTGGGTGAGTCACGAACCTTGCCTACCGGCAGGCAGGTTGCACGAATAAATACATTATAAAAAAGGAAGGTCTTAGTTAATTGTCTTTAAAATGTTCGTGTTATTCGTGCAATTCGTGGCCCTGATTTTAGAAATCTTTCCACTCGCCTATGTTAATGAACAGCAATATCTGTGGATAACCCCGTGTGAAACGTTAATATGAAACTGCACTGATTGATTTGAAAAAGGGGAAAAGCTTCAAAGGCCCGCAGCACTGTCTGTATTCAACGATTTATACCACTTCTGTTAACATTTACTTTATACTAACCGTATCGCTTATTTATCCAGCCCGGTAATGCACATCTATGTGGATACTGGCTTCAAATGCTTTACCAGAGCAGGTTGCTATATGTGGATTAAGGCCCGGTTGATGTGGATTATCCAATAGCTGTTTACCTTTGTATAAATATTATCCACGAATCCACAGCTGTAATAATAATAAACTCTTTTTTATAAAAATATATTAATACTATTATTGTATTTAAGGGGGTGGTCAAAAATTTTGTTTTTGAAAAGTTGTTGGGCTGATGGAATATTGCCAAACGAAACAAAGAAATCATGAACAACCTGGATGCAGCAAAAGCGAATGTAGAGAAGCGGGGATTTTTGGACATTGACCTGGATCCCACCCTGGATTTGTTTGCCGCCATTGAGCGCCTGAAAAAAGAAAAAAATGCCGTGGTGCTGGCGCACTACTACCAGGAGCCAGACATACAGGATGTGGCGGATTATATCGGCGACAGCCTTGGGCTGGCCCAGCAGGCCGAGAAGACAACGGCCGACATGATTGTTTTCGCCGGCGTGCACTTCATGGCGGAAACGGCTAAGATCCTGAACCCGACGAAGAAAGTGGTTATCCCCGATTTGAAAGCCGGTTGTTCCCTCAGCGATAGCTGCCCTCCACCTTTGTTTAAAAAATTCAAAGATCAGCACCCCGACCATGTGGTGGTAAGCTATATCAACTGCAGTGCCGGTATCAAAGCGCTGAGTGATGTGATTGTAACGAGCAGCAATGCAAAAATCATTGTAGAAAGTTTTCCAAAAGATCAGAAAATAATATTTGCTCCGGATAAAAACCTCGGCGCTTACATCAACAAAGTAACGGGCCGCAACATGCTGCTCTGGAATGGAGCCTGTATGGTGCACGAAATATTCAGCCTGGAAAAAATAACCAAGCTGAAAATACGCCATCCGGAAGCTAAATTAATTTCCCACCCGGAATGTGAGGATCCCATCCTGCGCATCTCCGACTATATCGGCAGCACCACCGGCCTGTTGAAATATACACAGACAGACAGCAGCAAGGAATACATCGTGGCGACAGAAACAGGTATACTGCACCAGATGATGAAGGCCAGCCCGGATAAGACCTTTATACCTGCACCTCCCAACAATAGTTGCGCCTGCAACGACTGCCCGCATATGAAGCTGAACAGCCTGGAGAAACTCTATCTCTGTATGGAGTATGAAACCCCGGAAATTAATATGGAAGAATCGCTGCGCCTGGCTGCGAAGAAGCCGATTGACAGAATGCTGGAGATAAGTGCGAAGGCGGGGTTGTAAGTACTAATGTTCCTAATGATAATTTAAGTAGCCACTACTTTTAAAGTTCGGGCTGACGAATCAGGGCAAGTAAGTCCCCTGGAAAGCGTTATCCTTTTATTTTTAACAGCTCAAAACCAGAATAGTTACCAATTTTTGGTAACTTTAGCTAAATTTATTCCATGGGACGCAACACCTCCATTTCATTAGGGAATCACTTTGAAGATTTTGTTGACGATAAAGTTGCAACAGGAAGATTTAAGAACGCCAGTGAAGTTATACGAGCAGGCCTTCGGCTTTTAGAAGAAGAAGAAACTAAAATACTGGCTCTTAGAAAAGCCATTTCCGAGGGGATTGAAAGCGGTGTAGCCAAAAACTTCGACCCCAAAAAGCACCTTGAAAAATTAAAAGCTGCTAAAAGAAAAAATGGCTAGCTACACACTTACGAAGAAGGCAGTTTCAGATTTATCGGCAATTTGGGATTATACAGTTGATGCATGGTCAGAGAGGCAGGCAGACAAATACTACTTCATGCTTTTGGAGACTTGCCAGGATTTAGCAGCCGGTAAAATTAAAGGCAAAACGTATCCAGAAATAGATAAGGAAATGCTGGGATGTCGGGCGGGAGAACATATTCTATTTTACAGAAGACGAAGTGACAATAAAATTGAAATAGTAAGGATTTTGCATGCGCATATGGATTTGAAAAATAGAATTAAGCAATAAAACGATAGCTAAACAAACTAATATACTTCGGTTCGGGCTGAAGAATGACTGCAGGTTAGCACAGCAGAAAACCCTGTTCGTTGCACCGCTTTTTAATTTCAAAAGACAGAAGTCAATACACCTTAATGCCAAGACTCATATCCATATTGGTCGTGATGCTGGCAATAGTATCTTCTTGCAAGAGCGATTCATCCAACTCAAAGGATAGGTTTAAGAATATCAGCAAGGCTGCGCTGCTCGACTCTTTAGTGAAATTTGATGCTTACGAAGGGCAATATGAAGGTCTGACAGGAGACACTACGGAACAATGGCACTACTTCATTGAATTTGCAAATCGGTACGCTGAAAAGGAATTAATTGAACTTTGTACGCATGAGAACCCACTTATTCGCTGCTTCGCTTTTCAGGCACTTGCTGACAATTGTAGTTCTAATGTATATAGTATATTAATTGATCATTTATCTGACACGACCGAATTTAAAAGATTTTATGGATGCATGAGTGGCACGGACAGGGTGACAGACAACTTCCTGGATGCCGTCGGATACGATAAAGAAACGCAGACAAGATTTAGTCTTACAAATGAACAACTCAATTACATTGATTCAGTCCTGCTTTTTAGGGATGAGATAAAGATGAAGGACTTTTTAAGCGATATAGAGCTTCGGTCGCGACGCTACATGCTGAAAAGATTAAAACCAGTTCCTCATTTTCATGATCGAATAAGAGAAATTGCGAAAGATGGAGTTTATGAAGCTCTTCCCTTACTCGCTAAGTATAAGAATCCCGCTGACACTTCAGTCTTTATCAACTATCTGCTTGATGACGGGTTTGGCAACAGGGGAAGAATAATGACTATTAATGTAAGAAGAGCACTAAAATATTTCCCTCACCCTGCCTTTTATACGATATTAAAAAAACAACTCGTTGAGGAAGTTGGAACTAATGCTATTTCGGACGACATAGAATCTTATCCACTATATGTCGCACTGGCTCAATATCCGAATAAGGAGACACGTCTGTTGTTTGAACAAGTGATACGAGATTCTCCCGAACGTGAAGTTGAAACACGTTCAGCATTCATTTATTACGCAACAAGCAAGGACACGACAAAAATATTTGATGTTTTTTTAAAGTATAAACCCAATACCGAGAGTTATTAACTGTGCCTGCAACATGGCTTTTTCAGCTATGCTGGTTGAAGATTCAAAAAACATAAACACAGCGGAAGGTCTGCCCCTTAACAATACATCTTAATCCCAACCTTCACGAGACTCTCCTCCTGACGGGCAACAGGTGTTGAAAGTAATCTACCAGGAAGGAAATCCTAA
>CAYLRV010000069.1:0-17515 GCA_964386395.1 uncultured Chitinophaga sp. | reverse complement strand
GGCTGTTGCCATATTAATTATTGTCAGAGTATACGCCCAGTTGTCCCAGGTACATATCAGCCTGTTGTGCCTGAGTTGAGCCTGCCGGGTATTTATCTTTAATTTCTTTGTAGAGTTCAACAGCCGTTTTGCTGTCGTTCATTACTTTGTGAGACAGGTAAGCAGCCATCAGTAATGATTCACCAGAAAAAGCTTTGTCTTCCGGAAATTGAGCTGCTGCTTTTTTATAATAGCTGAGTGCGTCGCTGTTTTTTCCTAAATCAGCGTATGCATCGGCCAGCAGTTTATACGCCCTTTGCTGCAGCGGTTTAGAAGAAGTGCTGAATTTTTTCAGGTACTTTACTGCTTTTTCGTTGTCGTTTAATTTGATGTAGCAACTGCCTGCATAATATTTAGCCAGGTTACCAGCTTTTGTATTGCCATACTTATCAGCAATTTTAGCAAAACCCCAGTTTACACCATCACCGTTTACAGCTAAAGAAGCTGAATCCATACGATAGTATTCTTCTGCTTTAAAAATCACTTCCCTTGCTTTTTTCTCCCGTGGCTCTTTTACAAAAGCTTTGTAGCCATACCAGCCACCGGCCAGCAGGATTATTGCCACGCTGGCTATCGTTATTATTTTGCCATTCTTGCCCCAGAAATCTTTGGCCTTACCTATTACGGCATCAGCCTGCACCTGTTCAATTTTCTTGTCTGCCATTTCTGTTATTTAGTTTGATTGATTGTTTTATTAGTCTGTAATAAATGGATAGTTCTGATCTACATACACATCTTTCAATACTTCACTGTCATCCGGCCATGGGCTTTCTTCCGCAAATTTCACCGACTCAGCCACGATATCGTCCACCCGCTTATTGATAGCATCCATCTCTTCCTGTGTGGCAAATTGATTATCCAGTATCGTTTTTAATACTTGCTGGATGGGATCCTTGCCTTTGTATTCGTCCACTTCATCCTTGGTTCTGTATTTTTGCGGATCGCTGATTGAGTGGCCTTTATAACGGTATGTTTTAATTTCTAATAAAGTAGGGCCGCCCTTTTCCCTTGCCCTTTTCACTGCCCTTAATACACCTTCGTGTACCGCTTCAGGGCTCATGCCATCAATCGTATCTGCAGGCATTTCGTATGCATCTGCCAATTTATAAATATCAACTACATTAGAGGTACGGCTTATGGATGTACCCATAGCATAGTTGTTGTTCTCGCAAATAAACACAACCGGCAATTTCCAAAGCATAGCCAGGTTAAATGTTTCATGGAGCATACCCTGGCGGGCAGCACCATCGCCGAAGAACGCAAGGGCTACATTGTCTGTGCCTTTGTATTGCTCAGCAAATGCAAGTCCGGCACCTGTTCCGATTTGTGCACCCACGATACCATGTCCGCCATAGAAGGCCACATCTTTTCCAAAAAAGTGCATACTTCCACCCTTTCCTTTTGCACAACCTGTTGCTTTGCCATAGAGTTCTGCCATACAACTATTCACTGACACTCCTTTTGCAATAGCCAGTCCGTGGTCGCGGTAAGCGGTGATATATGGGTCTTCCGGACGAGTAGCCGTCATACATCCGGCAGCAATTGCTTCCTGCCCGATATAGGCGTGGAAAAAGCCGCGGATTTTACCTTCCATTTTATACTTTTCTTCTGCCATCAGTTCAAACTGACGAATAAGCTGCATCAGCTCATACCAGTAGAGATAGGTTTCTTTGGAAAATTTTGTAGCCACCAGTTTAAAGTTTTACCTGAAGATTAAATCACTCGTTATTGGGTTCCTTCAGAGAGCCGCAAAAATAAGGGGAAAACCCGAATTTTCAGCTATTTATGCCCGCCAAAACCCGGCAAAAAAGTACATAAACATGGTATATGCGCTATGCGGAGGTCTGATTATATTTACTTAGCCAGTCTGCCCTATTACTATTAACCTTAAACCAACTGTCATGAATTTCTTTATAACCTATAGCCGCTCGGACAAAAGCCAGGTGCTTTCCCTTGTAAAAGACATTGAAGATCTTGGACATGATGTGTGGTATGACCAGGACCTTAGCGGCGGTCAAAGCTGGTGGGACAATGTGCTTTCCAAAATCCGGGACTGCGATGTGTATGTTTTTGCCATTTCTAACGAATCTTTGGACTCCACAGCCTGTAAACGGGAGCTCCGGTATGCAGAAGACCTGAAAAAAAATCCGCTGCCGGTGCTGCTAAAAGCCGGGGTATCCATGGCGCTTGCCCAGCGGTATATAGCACAGTTACAATATGTTGACTATAGCAATCCCGGCGAAAAAACAGTGGTCATTAAACTTATCAATGCCATTAACCACCTGCCGAAAGCCCTGCCATTGCCAGAACCGTTGCCGGAGCCACCCTCCATTCCCATGTCCTACCTTGATACCTTAAAAGACAAAATTGAAGCACCCAACCTTGAAAGGGCTGAGCAGATCGAATTGCTGAGCGATCTTAAACTGCGTATAAACGACCCGGATAATAAAAAAGAGGACATTATCCACCTGCTTCGCAAACTCAGAAAACATGATGATTTGTTGGCCAGCACGGGTACCGAAATTGACGAGTTGCTTGAAAAACTGACCAAACAAACGCCTGCTAAACCAACTACAACGGCTGAAAAAAAACCAGTATCGACGGCTGCCATTCCTGCAGTTGCACCCTCCACTGTTGCGCATGATAATGGCTGGAGTTCAGGTACGATGACGGTGTTAGTCATCGCCAGTATTCTTATCGGGCTTGTTGGGCTTATTGCAGGATTTATCGGGATATCGGAAGGCGGCGCCAAAAAAAGGCAGGGTACAACTTTGCTGGTACTGGGTATACTATCCTGTATACTTGGTTATATTCTATACCAGCAAACGATGCAAAAAGAACCTCAATTCGATGTGTTTTTTGAATAGATTGCAGCATTTATCTCAGGTCAGCGTTTTGAAAAGACGCTGGTATATAACCTGTACATTCAAAACAAACAGACTACCTGGTGCTGCGACTGCAACATATTGCTGTTATACAGTTTAAAAACTACAATAACAGTTCATACGATTTTACACACCGCATCACGGGCATTTGCGGCAGTAATGGTGTGGGCAAAACCAACCTGCTGGACGCTATACACTACCTCTGTTTTACGAAAAGCTATTTTACCCGGCTTGATGCTAACTGTGTGCTGCAGGGCGCACAAGGGTTTCGTATTGACGGACGTTTTGAAGTTGAGGAAAACGCAGGGATACGCCGCAACGAAAAAGCTGTTTGCATTCTCAGGGAAAACGGGAAGAAAGATTTTTCGATCAACGATCAGCCATACGATAGATTTTCTCAGCATATCGGCCGTTATCCATGTGTGATCATAGCTCCGGATGATGCGGTGCTGATTACAGGCGACAGCCGGGAGCGAAGGCATTTCCTTGACACCATGCTGTGCCAGGCAGAAGCTGATTATATGCAGCAGCTTATTGTTTATAAGAAAGTGCTGGAGCAGCGCAATTCACTCCTTCGATCATTTGCAGAAAGCGGGCAAAAAAACCTGGCCCTGCTCGATGTGCTGGATGAACAATTGATAAAACCCGGTGATTATATTTTCAACAGCCGGAAAAAATTCCTGCTTAGTTTCTTACCTGAGGTGAAAAAATTGTATGCAGAAGTGGCCGGCAAGCAAGATGACCTTACACTGGTGTATGAAAGCGAATTACTGCAAGCTTCGATGGAAGAATTACTGAAAGTAAACCGCCAGAAAGATAGTTTTGCACAACGTACCAGCAGTGGTATACACCGGGATGATATAGAAGTTCAAAGTGCCGGACAGGCATTCAAACATATTGCTTCTCAGGGGCAGCGCAAGAGCCTGTTGTTTGCACTAAAACTGGCTGAGATGGCTGTATTGCAAGAGAAGAAAGGTTTTGCCCCTCTCCTTTTGCTGGATGATGTATTCGAAAAATTAGATGAAGGTCGCATCAGCAACCTGCTACATACTGTTTGTGTAAAAAATGACGGACAGGTCTTTATTACCGATACCAATGAGGAACGGCTCACTGCCCACATGCAACAGCTCGGGATTGATTTCGGGCTGATTCATTTATAAATTACCTGCTTGGTATAAACATGTATTTTTGCACTATGGGTGAATTTTCTATTGGAGAAGCCATGCAGGAATTTCTGAAAGGCAGCCGTATTAAAGGCGGCATACAGGCTTTGCAGATAGAAGATGTATGGGAGGATATTATGGGCAAGACCATAGCCCGCTATACGGATAAACTCCAGATTATTGGCGACAAACTCATCATCAGCACCCATGTAGCCCCGCTCAAAAACGAACTCGTTTACCAAAAAGAAAAAATTAAGCAACGGGTAAATGAAGCCCTGAAGCAGAAAGTGGTGAATGAAGTGATTATTCAGTAGTATCAGAATTTAATACGGGTGATAATTAAGTCTTGCCGGGCTTGACGTATGGAATAATACCTGCCACTGCATCTCACTCAAAAAAGCGATGCTGAAAATCTCCATACCAGAGCCCTGCCACGAAGACTGGAATAAGATGACGCCAAATGAAAAGGGATCGTTTTGCCATGTCTGCGCAAAAACGGTTGTTGATTTTACTTCGCTCAGCGATGATGAAGTAAAAAATTATTTCCTGCAGCATAAAGGACAGAAAACCTGCGGACGATTTAATAACACACAACTCACACAACCAACACAAACAGCTGATACCATTCTGCTTCAACAACTGCCATTATGGAAAAAATTCCTGGCTATTGTTATCATTTGCTTTGGTAGCTTCTTAACCGGGTGTAACGAACAAGTGCAAGGTAAAATCAGCAGCGATGCTGATACAGAACACCCGACTATAAAATACAAAACAACTATCGGCGTTATGTTAACCCCGATAGACACTATACCAAGTAAACAGGAAGAAACTGTTTGCACAAGTACCGTTGGCGACATAAAAGTTGAAGTGGTTGATCCCGGCATAACGACCGGCGTGATTGCACTCCCCCCTGCACAACCAGAAATAATGGAGCAACTTCTTGGTGTACCTGATGTGGAAATTGCAAATCCTGTTAAAGATAATATTGCAATTAAAGAAGACTGCAACCCTTCGCAAAAAAAAGACACCATTTACTATACGCCATAGTGACCAACCATCATTTCACCCGCACCCGTGGATCAACTACACCGTACAATACATCTGCGAGGATATTGATGATGATAAAAAAGGTGGCAGAAATTAATACAGCACCCATCACTACCGGATAGTCTAGTTTCTCCAGCGCATTAACCGTAACGAGGCCGATACCCTGCCAGCCAAATATATATTCAACAAAGAAGGCCCCTGCCAGCAATTCGGCAAACCAGCCCGTGATGGCCGTTATTACCGGGTTCAGCGCATTGCGCAAGCCATGTTTCCAAATAACTGTCCGCTTACTCAAGCCTTTTGCATAGGCGGTGCGGATATAATCCTGGTCCAGCACATCAAGCATCGCACTGCGGGTAAGCTGGGTAATGATGGCCAATGGCCGGATACCTAATGTAATGGCAGGCAGTATCAAATTTTGTAAGGAGAGCCGTTGTTTACCTGTAACCTCATCCATCGTCATCCAGCTGCCTGCTATATGCAGGCCGGTCCAGTCGCTGAGTACAAAACCAAAAAGATAGGCCACAATAATGCCCATAAAAAAGGATGGTGCGGAAATGCCAACAATACTGCCAAATACTGCAGATGTATCCATCCAGGTATTTTGTTTTACAGCTGCCATTACGCCCAGGGGAATACCAATAAGGATGGCAATGAACATTGCTGCAATGGCCAACATGAGTGTTCCCGGCAATGCCTGCATGAGTATGCCCCATACATCCCGCTTGCTCTGGTATGATTTACGGAGATAAGGTAATTTTAATCCAACCTTACCAATAAAAATCCCTTTAAGCTTTTTATTAACCCTGTCTTCTTTACTGTGAACACTAACAGGAGAAACATCGTTGAGATAGAGGACAAATTGTTTCCATTTTGGCTGATCCAGGTATAATTCTTTTTTAATATTCGCTAAAGTGGTGGAATCTCCGCTCTGTCCCATGACCAATCGGGAAGGGTCACCAAAGCCCTGAAAGAGAAAGAAAACCAGCATCACCACCCCTGCTAATACCAGCAGGCCATACATTATTTTTTTGGTGATGTAGCGGATCAAGCTATTGCGATAGTTTGGTTTTTAATGTGTCGTTTGGCTTAGGAGCCAGTGTGTCGCCTTTGCCGCTTACCGTATTGTCGATGACAACGGCTGGTGTTTGTTGTACATTCAATTTAGCCACTTGCTTTTCTCCCTTACCAAAGGATGGACTGCTCCATTTATTCAATATAGTTCCTTTTTGCAGCAAGTACATGACTGCGGGTGTCCGGGCAGCCACTTCGATCGTTTTATAGTCACATGTAAGTACCGGGAGCGTTGATAAAGATGTACCCGCTAATGCTTCTGCCGCCTTGCCTGATTCAGCCGTAATAATATATACCGGGACATTCTTTGCCTTGGCAGCGGTCACCACTTTTTCAAACCTTGTCTTCCAGTTGCTGCCGGCACTGGAGAATTTTTCTATAAATAATACTACCGCGTATGGCTGATCAAGCACTAAAGAAGTATAGTCTGAGCCCGCATCCGTTGCAGCAGTGAGCAGGAAACCCTGTATCGGCGGCTTGTTATTTTTTCCTTCACGTACAAGTTTATCATACCGCTTTACGAATGTATACGTATCCTTGTTAAAGTCTGATGGGAACTGGGTAAACTCCAATTCTTTTCCATCCTTTTTATATACGAATGTAATCACGGTACTGTCCGGAGTTGCATTTGCCGGCATCTTCATTTGCTCCACTATATTCTTCCCTTTTTTAAAAGGAAGGCAATCCACAACAGGCAGGTATTTTAATGTGTACCATTGAAAACCAAAGCTAAGAATGGTAACCAGGGCCATTAGTACCAGCCTTATTTTTTCGGTAAATAGCGGACGGATATATTGTTGCTTCCAGATTAAGAATCCAATTAATATTGTAAGGGCTACATCTTTCAGGAAAGAAGTCTTTGATGTAATTGGGAGACAGTCACCAAAGCAGCCGCAGTTTTTAGGTTTACCCGTAAAATACGTATAGCCGGTAAGGAATGTAAAGAATACAATTAACGCCAATAGCAGCCAGCCAAAGAGCCTGATACGCCAGCCAATCAGCAAAGCAAAGCCCGCAATGATTTCAAAGGCATTCATTAATACAGAGAGTGTAAGGGTGGTGCCGTCGAATCCATGTATGCGCCATACCTCAAAAAACTCCTGCATTTTATAGCTGAGACCCATTGGGTCATTCGCTTTTACGAGGCCGGAAAATATAAAAAGTAATCCTACTACTACCCTTACCAGTTGCACCAGTATTTTCATACTTACATGAGTATTAATGCAAAGACTGCATAGTTAATAATATCAAGATAGTTGGCATCCACACCCTCGCTCATGATGGTCTTGCCATCGTTGCTCAGTATCTGGCGGATACGCTGTAGTTTCATCAGTATCAGGTCCACAAAGCTTTCCTGGCTCATACTGCGCCAGGCTTCACCATAATCATGGTTCTTATCCTGCATCAGGTGCTTGGCAATCTCTACCTGCTCATCATAAGAGGCGGAGACTTTATCAATGGCCAGTTCCTCAGGTGCATCAGCCGGCAATTGCAGTTGAATCAAACCAATTACTGCATAGTTGATAATCCCTTTAAATTCTGCAGCAATTCCATCTGATACCTTCTGCTCTCCTTTTTCCTGGATGGTACGAATGCGTTGTGCCTTGATAAATATCTGGTCTACGATGGAGATTGTACGCAGCACCCGCCACGCCGTACCATAATCTTTTGCTTTTTTAATGAAAATATCTTTACAGGAAGTGATCGCTGTGTCGTATTGCTGGTTTGTATTTGCCATAGAAGTCATGTTGGTCAAGAGTCATACAAAATGGCCGCTGATTTTTTGACCGATATGACTTACCTAACTGTTCTTATCTTAGCCTGTCTGCCCGTCTTCAAACAGGCGGCAGCAGCTTCAAAAATAACAAACTAAGGGGAATGTTTACGCTCAACTGTAACGGCCGGCTGCTGGTTGTGGATAAACCCATTGTAATGGGCATTCTGAATATCACACCCGATTCTTTCTATACAAACAGCCGGTACAGCACTACTGATACAGCTGTTGCTCAGGCGGAGAAAATGCTGGCTGAAGGGGCGACTATTTTAGATATAGGTGGACAAAGCACCCGCCCCGGAAGTGAACAGGTTTCTGCATCCGATGAATGGAAACGAATTGAAGGGCCCGTACGGGATATTGCCCGGCGGTTTCCCTCGGCGTATATATCAGTCGATACTTTTTATGCAACGGTAGCTGCACATGCTGTTGCCGAAGGTGCGGTTATTGTCAACGATATAAGCGCCGGAACAATGGATACAGCTATGATAGAAACCGTGGCCTCCCTGAATGTACCGTATGTGCTCATGCATATGCAGGGCACACCACAAACCATGCAACAAAACCCCCACTATGAAGATGTAACGGCTGAAGTACTGGATTTCTTTACATGGAAAAAGGAAGAATTGCGCCGCAAAGGAATTAATGACATCATTATTGATCCCGGGTTTGGTTTTGGTAAATCAATCGCCCACAATTTTGAATTACTCAGCCACTTTGATCGCTTGCGGCTTGCCGGATCACCCTTACTGGCGGGCCTTTCCCGAAAATCAATGATTAGCAAAACACTTGGTATTACCGCCAGCGAAGCGTTGAATGGAACTACTGTCCTTAATACGGTTGCACTAGTGAAAGGCGCAAATATTTTACGTGTCCACGATGTACAGGCAGCTATGGAAGCCATCCGCCTGGTCAACTGCTTATAAAAAAAGCCGCCTTCATTTCGAAAGGCGGCTTCTATTATTTCATTTTACTTATTGCCCCGGCATTGGCTGCTGCGGCTTCGGCATCGGTGCTTGTTCCGGCGCTTTATCCTTTACTTCCAGTACTTCAATGTCAAAAATCAGGTGCTCATATGGTTTAATATCCGGTGTGGCTGGCTGAGGGCCATAAGCCAGCATGGATGGAATGTAAACTTTTGCAGAACTACCAGGCTTCATCATCATTACGGCTTCATCAAAACCTTTGATCATACCACCGGGCTGACCAGCTGTACCGGCTACAAAACCCATTGGCCCAACGTGATGAAACGCCGTATCGGTATTGCTGTCAAAGCGTTTGCCCGACCAGCTGGTACCGGTGTAGTTTACCGTAACATATTTTCCTGAATCAACATTATTACCAGTGCCCGGATTTTTTATTTCAACATATGCCCCTGAAGGTGTTTTTTGGGCTGGAATATTTTTCTGCTTGATAAAAGCCTCAATTTCTTTAGCTTCTTTCGCTACAAAAGCGGTTCTCTCCTTTTGTTCATCAAGGGCACGAAGGCTGTCACTTGAAAACACTTCCAGCACTTTTACATAAGTCATAATCCTGTCGCCTTTTTTAAACTGCGGAGGTATCCCCTGCGGGTTGCGGGCAATAAATGTATCCATCAGCTGTGTTGTAACAATACTGTCACCTCTTTTCAGGCTGGTCCACACTTCGGATAAATCATAAGGCTGGGATGCCATTACCGGCAAGTAGAGCGGCAATCCTTTATCTGTGGTAAAGTAAACGCTGTCTTTGATCTTTTGTGTCAGCAGCACTTTTACAGTATTGCCGGGTTTTATGGACATTGTGTCATTGCCTTTAAATATTTTATAAGGCATTCCCCCCGCTGTCTTTTTGTAGGATACTTTATTGCAACTTGCCAGCAAAACACCGGCGGCTACAACTGATAACAGAAATTGTACAGGTTTCATTTTGTTTTATTTATTGTAAGAGTTTTTCGTTTTCTTTCATGGCAGCTTTAAAATGCTCCACTGTTTTTTCCAGTGTATCGCTGCTGCGGCCACCCGATGCATTATAATGTCCGCCCCCTTCAAAATATTTGCGGGCAAAGGTATTGCAATCAAAGTCACCCTTGCTGCGGAAACTCCATTTTCTTTCTTCGTCACGATCTATCACTAACGCCACCAGTTTGATCCCCTGAATAGATTGAGGAAAATTGACCAGTCCTTCCGTATCACCGGTGCGGATGTCATACTTTAATAAGTCTGATTTAGGTACGGCAATCAGGGCCGTATTATACTCATAAAAAATCTCCATCCGGTTTATTAGTACATTACCAGTGAAGCGCAGTTTGTTCTCCAGGAAATTATCAAAAAGCTGTTCATGCACTTTGCTATGGTCCATACCTGTAGTCTTCAGGTCAGCTACCAGCAAGTGTACACTTGTGGTGGCAGATGGAAAGCGAAATGATCCGGTATCCCCAACCACGCCAGCATAAATACACTCGGCCATGGCGATGGTCAGCTTACTGCGCAGGCCTGATTCCATTATGAAATCATATACCATTTCGCTGGTGGAACTCTTGTATACATCACTTACACCATAATCAAACGAGGGTGTATCAGGCTCCTGATGATGATCGATTAGTATTTTAGTGCAGGTAATTTGCTTCAACTTTTCCGCCATCGTTTTAGTACGATAGAAAATATTGAAGTCGAGGCAAAAAAGCCAGTCGGTCCCATCTAAGATCGCATTGGCCTTCTCTGTCTCTTTTTCGTAGTTAATCACTTCTTTAGCCCCGTCCATCCAGTTTACCCAGCCTGCCCAGTTGGTGGGAGAAATAACGGTAACCTCGTGGCCTAATTGTACAAGCAGGTGTTTTAATGCCATTGATGAGCCCATGGCATCAGCATCCGGCTTCTGATGTGTGGTTATCACCACTTTTCGGGGGGTGGCTAATAGCGGAAATATCTCCTGTATAGGTTTCATAAAACGGCTGCGAAGGTATGGAAATCAGGGCATAGTAATGTATGCCTTATTCAGGCCGAATAGCGGCCTCCGACATTATTAACGATTACTAAATGCTTTTAACTCAGTGCTTTCCCTTACCTTTGCCCCCCGAAAACAAACAGAAGTACTATGAGTAACAGAACATTTACGATGATCAAGCCCGATGCCATGAAAAATGGTCATGCAGGCGCCATCCTCGATCGTATTATCAAAGAAGGCTATACTATTAAGGCCTTAAAGATGCTGAAACTTTCCCCGGAAAAAGCTGGTGAGTTTTATGCTATTCATAAAGAAAGGCCTTTTTATGGTGAATTGGTTGAGTTCATGAGCAGTGGCCCCATTATGGCTGCCATCCTGGAAAAAGAAAATGCCGTGGAATCTTTTCGCAAGCTGATTGGTGCTACTAACCCTGCTAACGCTGAGGACGGAACTATCCGCAAATTATACGCTGCTTCTGTTGGCGAAAATGCCATCCACGGAAGTGACAGCGATGAAAATGCAAAAATTGAAGGTGACTTTATGTTCTCCGGACTGGAGCAATTTTAAGCATCATTTAATAAAAGAAAAAGCAGTCTCTTCGGGACTGCTTTTTTTATGTTAATACCTGGTGCGGATTGCGATTGATGTACCACTACCTGTACTATTATAAATGAAAGATGCTTTGCTGAAGGAGGGCGGACCAAATGTGCCCATCACATTATTTGAAAATCCATACCCCTCTTTGGGGAGGCCAAGAAATGTTTTATTCATTTTTTGATCATCATTCTCATCATGCAATATGGCTATTGCATATTTGCCTGTGCTGAGCCCGGTAAATTTCACCCATGCTTTTTCATCTTTAATTACCAGCTTCGCTTTTCGAACTGCTTTACTTGTTTCATCAGGATAGCCTTCGCCATCTTTAAAAAGGCTGATTAACACATGGCCCTTATTACTCCGCAGATTATCTATGGAAACGACAATTCCTTCTTCCCGACTGTTATACGGGAGAAAGAATGCCATCAGTGAAATAATTACATGCACGAACATATTGATATAACAACAGGGGTACGAAATTGTTGTTTTCGCCCTATTAGATCGATTTCGTGGCTGGCTTTATCTTGTTTTCAACCGGGGTAACGGTATACCCGGCTTTTTTCAGGAGATTTATCAGGCCTTTCTCTCCGGGTAAATGACCTGCTCCTACAGCTACGATAACCGTTTTTTCAGGCATGATTTTTTTAAGTTTCTCCACCCAATTCCGGTTACGGTTATTCAGCAACAGGTCTTCGTATTGCATTACGCCCTCTTCGGATTCGTTGATCATTTTAGCCAGTTTGTCAAGATCCTGGGCTTTATAAGCACTCATCATATCCTTCATTACTTTTTCTGCATCTTTATCTGTGCCGGCTTCTTTTATCGTTTTGGCCAGGTCCGCTGCCTGCAAAGTATACGGGATGCTGTCGAACAGGCCCATTTGATAAGCCGCTGTCTCCAGCCCTTCTATCCCTTTTTTGTATTCTTTGGCCTTTTCCATAATCAATTGCTCCATGGCTACCTGTTCATCACAACTCATTGTGCCCTCCATCAGCATGGAGGCAGCAACAAAGGGTTTGTATGTTTCCAGCATAGAAAACGGGAGCATTAATTTTTTTTCCTGGAAATAAGCTTTCACCGTTTTATAGTCTTCTTCAGATAAGAGATCTTTTAAGGTGGTATCGCCCCGCATTTTCATTTTACCCATGGCGCCCATCATGTCCATGAGGTTATCCATGTCCAGTTCGAAATATACTTTGTCTGTATTCTCAATGGCTTTTACGAGGTTATCACCCAACAGCGCATCGTCCTTGCAAAGCAGATGCATGGTTCCAAAAAGGTAGGATGGCTTTTCCAGGCCATTACCACTTACTTTCCATAGCAGAGTGTTTTTATTCACCTCCACTTTATCCTCTCCCTTATTTTTCACTTTCTGGCCACAACTTGACAGTGCTACCAGGCTCATTGCAATACTCGCTGCTATACGTAACATAGTTTCTGTTTATACTTTAAAGTTATAAAACCCGCATGAAGACCGTTGACCGTTCGTACAAGTTGCATTATGCCACCACCGCCCCTTCCCCATACATCTGCGATTTAAACTTATGCGAAGGGGAAGGAATAAATGTCCCGATACCCAATTCCTCCCATTTGCCATCTACCGCACGAATCGTCTCATCATCGGCTACAATAATATTTGGCCAGTCACGCTGAAAACCATCCAGCTCTTTCGTTTTACGGGTTCCATCCAGCCCCATACAGGCGGTATAGTGGGAAGTGGGGCTCTTGAATAAGTAAAAATCTCTCTTGGGATCCAGGTTGTTGCAAAAACGCCAGAGGGCTACCGGCAAGTCATTTGCATCAACTGTATGCTCCACATATAATATCATTTTAATACCAGCCGTCACGGGTAACCCGCATACCTGCTGGTGTAATTCACTCACATGACCAGGTCTGTTTTTTTCTACCGCAATAACCAGGCAAGAAATGTCTTTTTTCAACAATGACACATTCACCGACTTTATGTCATTGAATTTCTCCATTAAAACAGATGCAAGCAGTTCAGGGGAAGTCGTACTGCTGCCAGGTTGATAGTTATCTTCTTTTTCTTCTTCAAATTTATGCGTACCATCAATACACATTTTGCCACCAAAACCCAACTTACTGCAACTGTGATCCAATACATCCATCGGCCCGGTTGAAAAATAAATATCCGTGGCCGGATTCAGGTTTTTAAATACATACTTTGCCAGTGCTTCATAGTCCTGGATCTTTACACCCTCATCGCCCAGCACCAGTATTTTATTAAACATCATTTGCCCGGCACCCCACATGGCATTCATCACTTTCTGACCCTGGCCTGCATATTCTTTTTTAATTTTTGTTATCACCAGGTTATGAAATACCCCTTCAACGGGCATATCCATGTCCATTATTTCAGGTACCATGGTCATCTTGATGGGCGCAAGAAATATCCGCTCAGTTGCTTTGCCCAGCCAGGCATCTTCCTGTGGGGGTATACCTACAATAGTAGCGGGATAAACCGGATTTTTTTTATGTGTGATGGCGGTGATATGAAAACGGGGATACCAGTCTGGCAACGAATAATAACCGGTATGATCACCAAACGGCCCTTCCCAAATCAGTTCGTCGCCGGGATCAACATATCCTTCAATAATAAAATCTGCATCGGCCGGTACCTCTATGTCGGGCTGTGTGATACATTTTGCCAGCTCTACTTTTTTCTTCCGTAAAAAACCCGCCAGCATATATTCATCCACGTTTTCGGGTAATGGTGCGGTGGCCGAATAGGCATAAACCGGATCACCGCCTAATGCCACTGCAACGGGCATTCGCTTATTTAGTTTTTTATATTCATTAAAGTGTTTGGCCGATACTTTATGCTTATGCCAGTGCATACCTGTTAGTGTGGGGCCAAATACCTGCATGCGGTACATACCCACATTACGGCTATTTGTATTTGGATCTTTTGTATGAATAACAGGAAGGGTAATAAAAGGCCCGCCATCTTGCGGCCAGCAGGTTATTACCGGCAATTGGGTAATGTCAGGATTATCCAGCACCACTTCCTGGCATTCCCCCCTGCCTTTTTTAACCTTGGGCATCCAGCTGGCAAACTGCCCCAGTTTGGGGAGTAGTTTTAATTTGTCCAGTATGCTTTCTTTTGGAGATGATAGCAGGTGAAACAGGTTTTCAATTTCTTTGGCCACATCATCCAGGTGGTTTACGCCAAGGGCCATGCACATTCTTTTTTCGCTGCCGTAAGCATTCATCAACACCGGGAATTCATAACCCGTATTTTCAAATAGTAATGCTTTACCCCCATTTCCGGATTTGCTAACCCGGTCAGTTATTTCGGCGATCTCCAATTTGGGATCAACATAAGTTTTGATACGAATAAGTTCACCGGCTTTGTCAAGGGCTTCTATAAATTGCTGCTGATTCTTCCAGGCCATATTGTAGTAGTCCCGCTAATGATTGGGGATGTAAAAATACAACAAGCTGCCGAGTAGAAAGTTCAAACATTAAAACCTTGGGCATCGCTGGCTTGGTACTGTGCCGCTGCCACGAAACAATGTGTTAATCAGGGCATCGGTTCGTATGCCCAATGTAATACCACCCGTGTAATACCAGTCTTTTTCCGTGGGTGTACCTCTTATTTCCCCTTGTGCCGGGTACATAGGTGATCCTTGTGGCAACTGGCCGCCCCGGTAGGCCATTTCTACCGATTTCGCACCCTTTTCCTGCAACAGTATATTTCGGTCCACGTAAAAGCTGCTCACATCATCGAGATAATCAGTAAATGTTTTGCGCATATTAAATTCGATACCAATATCAACCGCATCGGATACTGCATAACGAAAACCTCCACCGAAAGTGACTGCATAGTCGGTAAGTTTATATGGCTTGCGATCGGGATATTGTTTTAACCCCTGCCCTTCGGTACTTAATGGCTGCAGATATGTTTTCATTCCCTTGTCATCATAAGCCCACGGATTGAAATTAAATACTGCCGCGCCGCCAAACATATACGGAACAATTCTTTTAGCTAATGGATCCAGTATATTTAACTCCAGCCCTGCATAGGCTTCTTTGATATCTGTATTAAAGCTCAGGTTTCTGGGCTTTAAATATTCGCGGTTCCATTTATCAGCAGCTTCCAAGCTGCCATAGTTAAGGCCGCCCCGGACACTGATCCAGCGGTTAACAATCTTTCTTAGGAAGATGCCGGCGGTAAATTTTGAATGGGCTGCTGTAAGACTATTGGGTTTCAAATCGCCCTGGTAGTTGATCGCACCAACAAAAAAAGATATGGATAATGGCTTACGGATTTCTTCCTGTGCAGATGCCGGAAGAAGGGATGTGCATAGTAATGCAAAAAACAGGATGGGTGTTTTCACGATTGGATATTGGATTAAAGCACAAATATCAGCCTGGAAACGTTACCATAAAGTAAATCGTGTAAGTATTTAATCGTAGCTGTTCCCGAAAAAGGGTTTTTACTATATACTGAAAAGTAAAAGGGCCACCCGAAGGCAGCCCAGTACTTTTTCAAGGGAATAGTAAGTTTATTTGAAATAGCTCAGTGTAAGTTCAGAGCGGCGGTTTTGCTGACGACCCGCTGCAGTGTTATTATCTGCAATCGGCGTCGTTTCGCCATGGCCTGTAGCACTGATACGATCTGCAGCGATACCTTTACTAACAAGATACGTTTTTACGGAATTAGCCCTGTTCTGGCTCAATACCATATTCTTTTCATCAGTTCCTACATTGTCAGTGTGACCATCAATCGCTAATGTCATTTCCGGATTTTCGCTCATGATTTTCACCACTTCATTCAAACCTTTGTATGAACTGCTTTGCAGTTTGGCACTTCCCGTCACAAACAGTATTTTATTAGCAGCCTGGTTTACTTTTGTTTTCACTTCTTCTGATATGATTGGGCAACCCTGGTTTTCAGGTACACCAGCCAGGTTTGGACACCTGTCATCTTCATCAGCCACGCCATCTTTATCTGCATCAGGCATAGGACAACCCTGGTATTTGGCGATACCGGGAACAGTAGGGCATTTATCATTTTCATCATTGATGCCGTCTTTATCTGTATCTGGTATCGGGCAACCCTGGTATTTTGCAATACCTGCTTCAGTCGGGCATTTATCATCATTATCAGCAATACCGTCATTATCGCTGTCAGGACAGCCGTTGAATTTTGCAAGCCCTTTTACATCCGGGCAGGCATCATCTTTATCAGCAATGCCGTCACCGTCACGATCAGGACAGCCCTGCAATGCGGCCAGACCTGGTACATCCGGACATGCGTCCACATTGTCCAGTACGCCATCATTATCACGATCCACTACTACTGGTTTTGGTGCTTCTTTCTTCCTGGTAATAGAACGGCTCAGACCGAATGAATAAAACAGGTTGTGCGGTATCCTGTTTTCATTAAAGCTATAACGGTAATGTGCCTGGGCCAGGAAATACAATTCGTTTTTAATGTTTAATTGTATACCTCCACCACCTAATGCATGTGCATTCCAGGTGTTGGTTTTTGTACGGCTTACCCCGCCGGTTGCCAAATCTTTGTGGTAATTGCCTCCGCCTATACCCAATGTTAAGAATGGATTCAGCAATGCTTTGTCCGGGAACATTTTTCCGTGGATGGCTGCTTCCAGCTCACTGCTGATGGCATTTTTAGAAATAATATTGTGCCTGTTCTTGTTAGGGAATGCACCGTTGTACCGGAAAGAATAGTCAAAATGGGACGAAATACCTTTCATAAACAGTACGGAAAAGCCATAGGCTGAATCTTCTTTAGGAAAAATGGATTTGGTATCGAAATCCATGAGATTGTAGGTTACACCGATATTGGTGGATTTTACGCCTTGTTTTGGCTTTTTAGCATCCTGTGCCGTTGCGGTCATAATTGTTGCTGACAGAAAAGCGGAAAGCAACATTCTCTTGAGGTTTTGTGTTGTCAT
Organism: uncultured Chitinophaga sp.; assembly: GCA_964386395.1. Classification (GTDB taxonomy): domain Bacteria; phylum Bacteroidota; class Bacteroidia; order Chitinophagales; family Chitinophagaceae; genus JJ008. Next base: position 69 of record CAYLRV010000069.1, on the reverse strand, counting down.
AGTGTAATTATGTTATAAAAAATAGCCCGAATCATGAATTCGGAGCGCAAAGGTAACTATGAAGAGCCG
>CAYLRV010000068.1:0-17738 GCA_964386395.1 uncultured Chitinophaga sp. | reverse complement strand
CCGTGCGGTGATGGAAAAAAGCCCGCATGTGATGATGGTGGGACCGGGGGCAGAAAAGTTTGCAAAACAACAAGGACTTGACATTGTTGACCCCTCTTATTTCCGTACTGATTTCAGGTGGGACGCATTGCAAAAAGCAAAGCAGGAGGATTCGCTGAAGGCACAACTGGATCATACCGATACCAGCAAAAAATCTTCCTTGATGCAACCGGAGAATAAGGATTATAAGTATGGAACAGTGGGTGCCGTGGCCCTTGACAAGTTTGGCAACCTGGCAGCAGCCACCAGTACAGGCGGCATGACCAACAAACGGTTTGGCCGGGTAGGGGATGCACCCATCATTGGTGCGGGTACCTATGCGAATAATAAAACGGCAGCCATCAGCGGTACCGGCTGGGGCGAATACTTTATCCGGCTGGTAATAGCCAAAAGCATCAGCGATATGATGGAGTTTGGAAAGATGAAATTAAAAGCAGCCACTGATGAAATGGTGATGAAACGCTTACCCGCTCTCGGGGGCAATGGGGGCATCATTGCGGTAGATAAAGATGGAAATATTGCCATGCCCTTCTGTACAGAAGGTATGTACCGCGGCTATATTAAAAGCAATGGTGAAAGGCAGGTGAAAATTTATAAAGAATGAAGTGTGTAACCGCACTGCTGCTTTTCTTTTTGTCTTCCTTGTTTAGTTATGGGCAATTACCGGTAGCCGGCCAGCTGACGCGGTTAGCTGCCAGATCGGATACATCGCAGCGGTATGTTATATACCTGCCCGCTGGGTTTAATGATACAGCGTTCTATCCATTACTTATTTTTTTAGATCCATCTGGTAACGGCGAAATGCCCGTTGCTGCTTATAAAAAAATTGCTGACCGGGCAGGCATTATCATGGCCGGTTCACTGGTAAGCCACAATTTTAATTTCCAGTCTTCCGTGAATTCTTTTGCAGCTATCTACAATGATATTGTAACCGGCTACCCGGTGCGGTCCGATGCCGTGTGGCTGAGCGGTTTTTCCGGTGGGGCCAGAGCTGCCGCTACGATAGCCATGGGTTATCCGGAAATAACGGGTGTGATAGCTTGCGGGGCCGGCTTCGCAGATGATGCAATGGTACAAACCAGCCGGTTAAAAAATTATGTGTCGCTGGTGGGACAACAGGATATGAACTATACCGAATTGCTGGACAATGCCCGCTATCTGGACGCCAACCAGGTAAATAATATCATGCTCACTTTCAACGGCGGACATGCCTGGCCTCCGCTACAACTTATGCAACTGGCTTGCGATTGGCTGGCAAATCAGCCGATGCGGGATACCAGTATGCAGGGGCAGGTTATGGCACAAGCATGGTACGATAGCATGGCCCGAAATACGCATTTATATCAGTCATGGCTGGAGCTGAACCAACTGGCCAAAATTGGCACCCATAATATGTGGGCGGATTCACTTGCACGCCTCGTGGCTGCTCATCGCGGCTTTGCAGCAGACAAGGTGCGATTCGAGGATGCCATTGAAACGGAAACGAATTACCTGAACCGTTTTTCGATCCTGTTAAGAAACGCTGCTATACCAGGCGAACAAACAGATATGGTACAATGCAGGGAGATGGCCGCCAGTTTAGCAGGTTTGCAAAAAAATCCAGATCAGTATATGCAACAAACCGCAGTGCGCTGCGCCGATCATATTTTTCGCAGTGCTTCAGAATATTATTTTCAAATGATGTTTTCGGAGAATTATGAAGCGGCTATTAAAGCGGCAGCACTGCTGGCCGAATTCGAACCCGCCCATATCAACCCATGGTTGCTGATGGCTAAGGCCGCCGCCAGGATGGGGCAAAAAAATAAAGCGATGGGATTTTTGAAGAAGGCATTTCAGTATAAAACCATCTCCGGGGAACTACTGGTGCGTGACCCTGACCTTCTCTTTATTTTTTCCAAAGACGAGTTGCTTACCCTGCTGCAACAGGGCAGGTAATTTAACGGAAGGTGTACGTGTATTCTATTTTACCGGTAAGTTGTTTATCACTGTTGAAGAGGGCTTCTTTAGTCTTCAGCCCGTTTTCATTGTAGATATAGCGCCAGATCAGGTAGCCCATGTGCTGGCTGGATGTGGTGGTAATTTTCTGCACCACCCTGCCTGCATCATCGTATTCAAACATATAATCAGGCATGAGGCGTTTTAGTTTTGTATTGTAACGCACCACATCGGTTACCCGGTTATTGTCATCGTAGTAGTAATAAAGATAGCTTGTTTCCACGCCTTTTTTAAAGGTACGTTCCTCGCTTACGTTTCCGTTTTCATCCAGTGTAAACCGTACTTCCATACTGTCGGTGGAGGTGAGGGCATTTTTGTTTTGCAAGATGCGCCACATCTTCTCCGGTTTACCAGCAGCCGTATAATACCAGTTGTGTATTTCAACATGATTGAACGCATTGGCGGAATCATCCACTGAATTCTGCACTTTTATTATTTTACCACCTGCATCATACTCATACCGGGTGATGTTCCGTACGGCCTGTGAAGAGTCGGTGATTTGAGACAATTTTCCTTTTTCATCAAAGAGACTAACTACGGTAGTCTTATTCATGCTGGTGATGTTGGCTACTTTCAGTTCCCGGCCATTGCCCCGTACTTCCTGGTACTCGGAGAAATCGGTGGCCCTTGTACCGTTTCGGTCATAGCCGGTGGCGCTTACCGATCGAACTTTATTGGCGGCATACACTGCCATCTGCTGGTTGGCATCGGCACTGCCAACAATATCATTATAATAATACTGGGCTGAAAGGCAGGTACTGGCAACAAGTGAAAGGGATAAAAAGATGGTCCGCATGAACTGGTAAAACTTTTTAGTGGCACAAAGTTATCTGAATTGCTTCACTAACGAAAAACAATGCCGCCTTGTATATTTGTGGCTACTTTTAAGAAAAAATTAAAGTGTCACATATCCCCCAGCGAAAAGAAAAGGATTGCCTGAACTGCGGTACTATCGTAGCGGGGAAGTATTGCCAGGAATGCGGCCAGGAAAATGTGGTACCGCATGAGGGTTTCTGGCATATGGTGAAGCATTTCGCTTACGATATCACCCATTTTGACAGTAAGTTTTTCGATTCAATGAAATACCTGCTGTTTCGCCCGGGTTTCTTGCCCAAGGAATACATAAAAGGCAAAAGGGCCAGCTATCTCAACCCGGTCAAGAAATATGTATTTACGTCAGCCATCTTTTTTCTTTTGTTTTTCACCTTTTTTGTTGGCAAAGACCCGGTGGTTTTTGATGGCAAAAGGCAAGTAGATACTGAAAGAAGAAAGGAGGGGATTGCCCAAACGGAAACACTATTGAAAAAAAAGCCGGGAGATGAAAAGCTAACGGCCTTACTTGTACGGCTAAGGGATACGGCTGATCAGTTAACTGAAAATGACCTGATAGCACTGCGGGGAAGCCTGAATATTGTCGTCGGTTCACGGCAGTATGATAGCCTGGTACAGTATGATTCTGTGCAGCGTTCCCTGCCCGCTGATAAAAGGGACAGTTGGTTCGAACAGCGGCTGCAGCGAACAAGCCTGAAGTGGAAGGCAAAATATGGCGACCGTGCTGATAGTGGTATGGGCATTGTCTGGAGTGCTTTTTTACATAAACTGCCTTACCTGCTGTTTGTATCCTTGCCCTTATTTGCCCTGATCTTAAAGCTGCTGTACATCCGGCGTAAAGAGTATTACTATGTGGATCATGGCATTTTTGCTATATACCATTACATTTTCACATTTATCCTGCTGCTCTTTGTTTTTCTGCTGGGTGAACTGGAAGAAAAAACAGGCCTTTCTGTTTTTAGTGGGCTGGCTGCACTTACCTTTTTATCCGGTGGTATTTATTTATTCATTTCCATGAAACGGTTTTACGGGCAGAAGACCGGCAAAACAATCCTTAAGTTTTTATTGCTGAATGCCGGGGCTTTCCTCATGTTGCTATTATTATTTGTAGCCTTTCTGTTAGTATCATTTTTCCAAGTTTAATTGTTTATATGTCAACCAGTGCTGAAACAGCTTTTTCCCGCTTAGTGGAAATCATGAACGACCTGCGGGAAAAATGCCCCTGGGATAAAAAACAAACCATCCACACCCTGCGTCAGCTGACTATCGAAGAGACCTACGAGCTCGCCGATGCCATTACGGAAAATGACTGGAAAGGCGTTAAAGAAGAACTGGGTGACCTGATGCTGCATATCGTCTTCTATGCTAAAATAGGGAGTGAGGAAAAACAGTTTGAACTGGCTGAAGTGATAAATGGCGTTTGTGATAAGTTGATCGCCCGGCATCCGCATATTTATGGCGATCCCGCCAATGCGGGACAAGTTGTACAAGTGGAGAATGAAGAAGATGTAAAGCGCAACTGGGAAAAACTGAAACTGAAAGAAGGCAAGAAGTCTGTTATTGGCGGCGTGCCGCAATCATTGCCCGCGATGGTGAAAGCCATGCGGCTGCAGGAAAAAGCCAAACAAGTGGGCTTTGAATGGGATAATAAAGAACAGGTATGGGATAAGGTGGAAGAGGAGATAGGGGAGATGAAAGAAGCCATCCAATCAGGCAGCCAGGATAAAATAGTGGACGAATTTGGCGATGTTGTCTTCTCCCTGGTTAATTACGCACGGTTTTTGCAGGTAGATGCCGAAAATGCACTGGAGCTAACCAACAAAAAGTTTATCAGCCGTTTTACACAAATGGAGCAACAAGCCCTGCAAAGTGGTAAAAGGCTGGACGAAATGACACTGCAGGAAATGGATGCCATCTGGAATGCGATCAAACAACAGCACCGCGAATAATACGTGAAGCCACCGTTTAAAAATATCTTCAGGGGAAAGTATAGCCTGCTGCTGCTGTTTGCAGTTTTGTTTTCCCTTTCTTTTTTATTCAATAAAATCTACACCAGCCGTTCTGCCCTGTCACAGGAAGTAAAAAAGGCAGAAGAATACCTGGCTTCCCAGCAAGAAGATTTTGAAGCGGTACTAAAAGATACCGGTCTGCTCAACCGGGCTGTTACCGAAAAAGAAAGTATTGCTGAATTTACCGCCCTGGCGGGAAAGAAGTATGGCTTGTTCCTTTATCTGCTGCCAGAGTTTTCAGAGCCACAAATGAAGTTCTGGGGTAAACAACTGGTTACCCCGCCGGGTGATGTGGTCGTTGCTGCTGACAGTGGTTATTTTCGAAAGCTGTCAAACGGGTGGTATTATTTATGCAGGCGCAGCATTGAAACCAGTGCTGGTCCCGGTGCGGCTATAGCCGTGATACCAGTGCGTTCCGAATTCTTTATTACGACTGATTACCTCCCTGAACATTTCCTGTTTAGCAAAACAGCAGATAAACGGGTGAGGATACTTGCAAAGGGAGTTACACCATTCCCAGTGAAGTCGCCTGATGGCACCCCTTTATTTTACCTGGATAAGAAGCTTTCATCCGCTGTTCCTTATACTGACAAGCGTACGGTTATCCTGCGCTTTGCAGCGCTGCTTTTTTTATTTCTCTTTATTCACCTGCTTTCTGTTTCCGTCGCTAAAAAACAGGGTGTATGGAAAGCTATTTTGTTGCTTATTGTTATTTTGCTTGCGGGCAGGGCGGCCACTTATTTTTTCCCGGGCATATTAAACCTGCGGCAGTTTTCTTTTTTTGATCCGGCAGTGTACGGCTCCAATGCGGTACAGCGATCGCTCGGCGATTTAATGATTAATGTTATCCTGTTTTGCTGGATCGTGTTATTTGCCTGGTCCTTATTGAGGCATGATGAGAAGGTGGGTGAACGGTTGCGCGGCTGGCAACGCTGGGCTGCTGGAATAATTGCCGTCTTCCTGCTGATCTATTCCACTTTTATACTTGCAGGTGTTATAAGAAGCCTGGTAACAGATTCTAAAATATCGTTTGATGTTACGGATTTCTTCAGCCTGAATATACATACCGTGGCAGGCTTCTTTGTACTGGCTTGCCTGTCGTTATCGTATTACTATTTTTCGCAGCTGTTGTTCCGGTTTATTTTTCCACTCTTTGGGCAGTATAGGTGGCTGATATATTTTGCGGTACCCTTTGCAGGGCTATTATACCTTACCCTGATGCCGGGAAATGGCGATGTGCTGTTCTTCCTTCCTGTCTTACTTTGGTTGTTGGTGTATATATGGCTGGTAAACCGCCAAAGCTTTGTCATCAACCGTATTCGTTTCAATGTAGCCGGTATTTTTTCCTGGATTTTTGTTTTTTCTGTATCGATCGCAGCGGTGATGCTGGTGCAAAACAAAAAAGTAGAGTGGGGTAAGCGGAAACTCATTGCCGAAAAAAAGGCTTTTCAAACTGATCCTTCCAGCGAACGGATGATGAGTATTGCGGTGAAGTATATTGATAACCGTTTCCTGCAGAATAATTTTCACCGCTTTGGTGATGAGACGCAGGGTAGTGCAATTCGTGACAGTATTATTAAAGACAGTTACAGCGGTTTCCTGAATAAATACGACACCCGCCTGTATGCATATGATTCTTCAGGCAGGCAACTGTTTAACGATGACGCCACCACCTACGAGTCGCTGGAGGCTATTTTCACTGTGCAGGCAAAGCCGACTGAGACATCTGAGCTCTACTATTATGAGCGCAGTTATTCCATGTTTGACTACATCATCCGTAAGGAAGTAACTGATACGGCCGGTAACCGGATGGGTACCTTTTTTATTGTATCCAACTTAAAGAGCTATAGCCAGGATGCGCTGTTGCCCGAACTGTTCCGCAAGTTTAAAGAGAACGATCCGGAGAATTCACCCATTTATTCCAATGCTGTATATAAGGAAGGCAGGCTGGTTTCCATCATGGGTAATTACCCGTTTCCTACCTGGTTAAAGGAAGGGGATACACCGGTGGACGAGTACCGCTCTGTAGATAATGGAGATTATAATGAGCTATGGTACAAGGCCAACAAAAACAAAGTCGTGGTGGTGGCCCGGGAAAAAGAAACCATGCTGGAGGCAATAACATTGTTCTCCTACATTTTTTGTTCATTCCTTTGCCTGGTATTGCTGGTGCAGTTTATTTCTTTTTTAGTGCGTACAATCGGGGAATGGAAAGGGTTCCGGAAGCTGCTGCAATTTAATATCCGTTCACAGATACACAGCACTATCCTGTCAGTTACATTTATTTCTTTCGTTGTTATTGGTTGGGCCACTATATCTTTTTTTATCAATCGCAACAAAAAAAGCAACAGCGATAAGCTGAGCCGGACCATGAATATTATGGTGAAGGAGATGCAAAAGAAAGCGGCTGATCATAACACGTTTGATGATGTGGTTAAATTTTATGATACTGTATCAAACGATGCGCTTCAATCGCTGGTGGATGAAGTATCGGATATACATGGTGTGGATGTAAATGTGTACGATCTCGAGGGCGATTTACAGGTATCATCCGAGGCCAACGTGTATAATAAAGGTGTATTGAGCCGTAAGATGGATCCGCAGGCTTTTTATCACCTGGGCCGGCTGCGGCAGGTACAATATATACAGGAAGAAAAAGTAGGGACCTTCTCTTACCTGAGTATTTATGCACCGGTTCGAAATGCTGCAGGGCAAGTGGAAGCCTATGTGAATATACCTTATTTCCCTTCCAAACCCGAATTGCGACAGGAAATATCGAATTTCTTAGTTACCATCATCAACCTGAATGCATTTATATTCCTGATTGCCGGATTAATTGCCTTGCTGATTACCAATCGCATTACCCGATCATTTTCTATCATCAGCGAAAAAATGCAGGAAATCAACCTGGGCAAGATGAACGAAGAAATTACCTGGAACCGGCAGGATGAGATTGGTGAACTGGTGAGTGAGTATAATAAAATGGTGGCGAAGCTTGGCGCCAGTGCCACTGCCCTTGCCAAGAGTGAGCGGGAAGGTGCATGGCGTGAAATGGCAAGGCAGGTGGCACACGAGATTAAGAACCCGCTTACACCCATGAAGCTGAGCATTCAATACCTGCAAAAAGCGATTAACAATAACCAGGAAAATGTAAAAGAGTTGTCGGCCAATGTAGCCAATACGCTGGTGGAACAGATTGATCACTTGTCAAAAATTGCTGCAGACTTTTCACAATTTGCCAATATCGGTAATACACATGTTGAGTTATTTGATCTGCATGATGTGGTGGCTTCATTGCATGAATTATATAAAGCTGATCCGAATGTAAACCTGCTCTGGTATCCTGTAAACAGCCGGGTAATGGTGGAGGCCGATAAAACACAGATGAACCGCTTATTCACCAATTTGCTTACGAATGCAGTGCAGGCCTGTGAAGGCAACAGCGAATGTAAAATTGTAATTGAGGAAGTGCGGGAAGCAGATTCCATACGAATCAGTATAAAGGACAATGGAGAAGGTATTCCAGCTGACATGCAGGATAAAATATTTGTACCCAACTTTACCACTAAATCATCAGGCACCGGACTGGGCCTGGCCATGTGTAAGAGTATTGTAGAGCAGGCCCACGGCCATATATGGTTTGAAACCACCGAAGGCGAGGGCACTGTCTTTTATGTAGAATTGCCATTGGCCGAATACAACCAGGCTTAGAACCCTTTCTTACCTGATTCTAATGGCGGCAGCTTATAATTGTCAAGCACTGATTTCTCGCTGATCATTTTTTCTATGTCTTCAATTTTCCGGGGCGCAAAATGAGAGAGTAATTCGTAACCGTCTTGTGTAATCAGCAAATCATCTTCGATACGAACTGCAATGCTCCACCATTTTTTATCGCAATTACTTCCTTCCGGAATATAGATGCCGGGCTCGATGGTAATGACCATGTCTTTTTTCAATTTGCTGTACGTCCCCCTGTCGTGCACATCCATGCCGATGTGGTGGCCGAGGCCATGCGGGTAATATTTGCCTGCTTCAGCTTTTGATTTGATAATACCCAGTTTTATTAACCCTTCGGCAATCACATTATAAGCAGCCATGTTGGCTTCGCTCCATGCAGAACCATCTTTCAGCGTTTTAAAGGCAGCCTCCTGTGCATCATACACCAATTGATAAATAGCTTTTTCCTCTTCAGAGAATTTACCATCTACGGGAATGGTGCGTGTAACATCGGCGGTGTAACCATGGTATTCAGCCCCTACATCCATGAGCAGCATAGAAGTGCCTACTTTTGTTTTTGTGTTCTCCATATAGTGCAGAATACATCCATTTTCGCCAGCACCAATGATAGCGCCATAACCCGCACCCTCCGCGCCGTACCGTTTGTGCACGTACTCGTGCAGGCCCTGGATTTCCAATTCGCTCATATCTGGCCTCACTGTCTTCATCACCTCGTTTTGTCCTCGGCAGGATATTTCCACGGCCTTACGGAGTAAATCAAGTTCTTCCGGTGTTTTTATTTCCCTGAGCTCTGCTGTTATTTTTCCGTACGTGCGGGTCTCGTATTTTTTCCCCGCTGTTTTTTGTTTGAACTGATCGATTAGATCAAAAAGGTCGGCCCTATCCGATCCGTTGGGCATATCTTCCGGAAATTCTTCACAGATTATTTTATCGAGTTTCGAAAAGTCAAACCTGAATGATTTGAATTCGCCCCCGTTCATTGCAGTAGTAAAGCCCAGTTTCTGCTTAGCCCCATCCACTCCCAGGCGCTTACCAGTCCACTGTTCAGATCGTGCATTACGCTGTTGTACAAAAAGTATTTCGTTGAAACTGTTACCGGCTGAGTCCGTTTGCTGCTCTTTGAAAATCAGCAACAGCGAATGTGGCTCACGATAACCGCTGAAATAATACATGTCAGGGTTAGGGTGATAGAGGTATTCCACATCATTAGAAAATGTGCGGGTGGGGTAGGCAAAAACAGCGACCACTGAATTCTCCGGCATCGCAGCCCTCAGCGCTGCCCGCCTGCCGGCATGAAATTCTTTCGGCAGGTAATCCTGCGGCATATCATCAGGTGCCGGCTGTGCTACCGCTATCAATGCAGTACATGCGAGTTGAATACAAAGGAAGATGTGCTTTAGCATAAAAATAATTGTGGTCTTAAAAATAACAAACGGGATGGCAAACTGCTGTGGAATTTATTTGTTCAGTTTTTTAAAGTCGATATCCAGTATTGCAAATTTTGCTGAGCCGGGCCATGAATAATGCCACCATTCGTCGGCATAAGGGATAAAACCATGCTTTTCCATGGTTGTCTTTAGTAGATTTCTGTTTTGCAGCACATCGGCAGGAAGCCGGGTAAAAGATTGATGAGCGGTATCCGAGAAATTGTCAAAGCCGGTACCCATGTTCAATTCTTTACCCGTTTGCTTGGAAATAATAGTGAGGTCTATTGCCACACCCCGGTTATGCCCGCTGCCCCGGGAAGGATGAGCCACATATCGTTCATCTTTTACCAGTTCCCAAAATTTTACAGTTACCGCATACGGACGATAAGCATCAAATACTTTCAGGCCATAGCCACTTTGTGCCAGTTCTTCCTGTACTTTTTTTAGCGCCTCGGCAGCGGGCTTACGAAGAAATGTCGTGTTGGTACCGGCCGGGTACATCAGCCGTTTCATAAAATTGTTGGTGGTGGCATAGCGTAAATCGTAAACAATGCCCGGTACAGCCGTTTTCAGTTCAGTCATTTTCTTGGCAGGGTCGGCCTTTACCTGTGCTTTATAATCATCGTATTTATCCGTAACAGGTGGGCGGGTATAGCCAGTCTCCTGTGCAGCGGACATACGTACATAACCTGTTAAAAAAATAATGACATGCAGCGCAGCAACATAAAAACGATTCTGTAATTTGTATAGCATAAAGGAAAGGCTTGCGGCAGTTAATGATGTATAAGAACGCATGCCACCAGCCACCACACCAAATTATGAACCTGCGCCGACATTTTACCTTCTGGCCCGCAATGATTTGCCTTTTTTTAACCCTTTGGGCGTGCAAAGGGAAGAAAACTGCAAGTCCTGCCGTTATTGCCGACAGCCCTGCTGAAATGCAGGAAAAAGCGGTTAGTCTTATCCAGCAACAATTAGATGCTGCGATATCATCGGGTCGTCAACTGGACTCAGGTGTTATACTAAACCAGGCTGAGTCGGCCCGGTTTCTCTATGAACAAAATGGATTTGAACCGTTGTGGTGCGCCAAACAGGAATGGCTGCCTGCAGGCGATTCGCTGTTTGGCTTTATAAAGCAGTCGCAACTTTTTGGTTTGTTCCCTGCTGATTATCATGCAGCCCCGCTTGATTCAATAATGCGCCAGTTTGCTGCTGATACATTGGTAAAAGGGGCGAGGAAGAATGTATTGTATTGGGCAAGAGCGGATATTATGCTCACGGATGGGTTTTTGCAATTAGCAAAAGATATAAAATTGGGCAGGCTTCCCAATGACAGCATCAGCCTGCGAAAAGATTCTGTATTGACGAATGAAATGATGCAGCAGTTTTATGCTGATTTGAAAGCAGGAGGCTCTATCCAGGCATTAGCAGAGCGGCTTGAGCCGAAACATAAAGGCTACCAGCAACTGAAAAAAGGAATACCTGCATTCCTGAAAAATTTTAATACCAGGGCATTCACATTCGTGCCGGCCAGGAAAGATTCTTTACGTTTTGCAGAGGCGCTTCAAAGGCGGCTGTTCGAAGGGGGCTATATAACCTTTACTGATCGCCGGGCCGATTCAGCAGAACTGGCCACCGCTGTAAAGCAGTTTCAAAAAGAAAAAGGTATTACGGCAGATGGGGTGGCCGGTGAGGGCACACTTCGTTTGCTGAATAGCTCCGATAAAGAAAAATTTCTGCATATTGCCATCAGCATGGATCGGTATAAGTTATTGCCGGAGGAGATGCCCGATCGGTATATATGGGTAAACGCAGCTTCTAATTATATGGAAGTGGTGGAGAATGGGAAAACAGAGCTTTCTTCAAAAGTAATCTGTGGTAAAGCACGAACCCGTACACCTGTTTTGAATGGCCTGATTAATGCGATGATTACTTATCCCCAATGGGTGCCGCCTCCGAGTATTGTATCCAAGGAAATATTACCTGCGGTCAAAAAGAATCCCGGCTACCTGGCAAGAAAAGGGTTTAGCCTGGTGAACGGAAAAGGTGAAACGGTGGATCCGTATTCGGTAAACTGGTCGAAGTACAGCAAGGGTGTTCCATTCCGGATAGTACAGGGTAGTGGTGATGCCAATGCCCTGGGTGTTATGAAGTTTGTGTTTGATAATAAATATTCCGTGTACCTGCACGATACAAACCAGCGCTATCTTTTCGGGAATGGCATGCGATCCCTGAGTCATGGTTGTGTACGGGTGCAGGAATGGGAGAAGCTGGCCTTATACATATTACGGTCAGACAGCCTGAGGAGCAGGGGAGGCTCTTATACGCCGGCAGACTCCATGCGAACCTGGCTGGCAAACAAGCAAAAAAGAAGTATTAGTGTCAGGAACAAATTACCTGTATATATACGCTATTTTACATGTGAGGGAAAAGATGGTTCGATTCTGTTTTATGACGATGTTTACGGTGAGGACAAGCTGCTCCGGGAGAAATATTTTGCCGGTCGTTAAATGACAGGATTTACAGGCTCAAATACCTGCTTCAAAACGGTGAATAACAAGTAAATAATTTATTTTCGGATATAGAACTTACCCGTTATTTTTGTTACGATTAAAACCAAACTATCTCTTTATGAAGAAGATATTATTTGCATTGTTTGCATTGTATCTCTGCGCCCCTGCGGGCTTTGGCCAGGATGACGGAATCAGGCCTAAAGCATTGGGGGTTAGCTTTTTCCTCAACGATTTTACTACAGCAAACAGGATTCGTACTACCTCACTCAGCTCTGTATTGGCCAACCGGCAATGGGGTAAACTGAAAGATATGGTACCCGGCCTGGCTATTACATATTTCAAAGGTGTAAGGAAACATGTGGATGTTTCAGCGTCTATTGGCGGGTCTTTTTTGAAGTATCCCTTGCCCAATAAGAATTTTACAAATAACAGCCTGTTACTTGAGGCAAATGGCTCAGTGCTTCTGAAGATGACGACCGAGAAGTATTGGGTACAGCCTTATATATCACTGGGTGTAGGCGGTCAAAAGTATGAATCATACTGGGGTGCTTTTATGCCACTTGGTCTTGGTTTTAAAGTTAATTTCTTTGATGACGCCCATCTTTTTGTGAACTCCACTTACCGGGTGCCACTTACTCCGGAAGTGTCCAACTATCATTTCCAGCACAGTATTGGTATTGCTGGCCGCCTGGGTAAAAAGAAAGAACCTACACCACCCCCACCACCGCCCCCACCACCGCCACCAAGCGACAGGGATGGAGATGGTATTATCGATGAAGCTGACAAGTGCCCGGATGTAAAAGGGTTTGCTAAATACCAGGGTTGCCCTGTTCCGGATAGCGATAAAGACGGTATCAATGATGAAGAAGATAAATGTCCTACCGTTCCGGGTGTAGCCCGTTACCAGGGATGTCCTATACCTGATACAGATAAAGATGGTATCAATGATGAGAATGACAAATGCCCAACTGTGCCAGGTGTGGCCCGCTACCAGGGTTGTCCGGTACCAGACAGTGATGGTGATGGTATCAACGACGAAGAAGACAGGTGTCCAAACCTGAAAGGTGTTCCTGAAAACCAGGGTTGCCCTGCTATACCACAAGAGATTGTAAAACGTGTGGAAGTAGCAGCAAAAAACATTCTCTTCGTTACAGGCAGTGCTAAACTTCAGTCTAAGTCATACAAAGGCCTGAATGATGTAGCTAAGATCATGACAGAAAATCCTGAAATGAAACTGGCTATCGATGGTCATACGGATAATGTAGGCAGTGATGAAATGAACCAGAAACTGAGTGATAACCGTTCGGCGTCTGTTATGAACTACCTGATAAGCAAAGGTGTATCTGCAGACAGGATCACTGCACAGGGCCATGGTGAAACAATGCCGATAGCTGATAACAAAACAGCTGCTGGTCGTCAACAGAACCGCCGTGTGGAGATGAAACTGAGCTACTATACTACAGAAACGAAATAAGTAAATTAATTACTATAGAAAAAGCCCTCAACAATGTTGGGGGCTTTTTTATGTTAAAGTATTTGCAAGGGCCTTTTTTGCTATTTATTATATATTAATTTAGGAGTACCCAACACATAGATATGAAACCGACTGCAATAATTGTCACAGCCATGCTCTGCCTGTCGCAAATGGCAGGTGCCCAAACAGCAGGTTTTTCTTTCTCTACAGATAAACAATTTTACCGGACAGATGAAGTGCTACGGGTAAATCTCTCTTTTCCATCACAGGCTTGCTATGCGTTATCGTCACCTGTTTATATACGCATACTGAACAACGCTATGGAGCCAGTAAAACAACTGGTTGTAAAAAGTGTCAGGGGATCGACAGTTGCTAACATATACCTGACGGATTTGGACACAGGTTACTACCTGCTGCAGGCGTACAACCAACCAGAAGGGGGGCCTTCTTCTTTGCAGCAAATTGCTTTCGGTATGAATATCCCTGCCGATAAGCAGGTGAAGGAATTAAAGCATCAGCTATCATTGTATCCTGAAAGCGGGCAAGCCCTGCTTAATCATACTACCCGCTTTGCCGTTTACCTGAAGACGCAAACGGGTAAACCAGTGCAGGAGAAAATTCTGGTGCGAAATAAAGCAGGGCTATTAATTGCTATAATTAACACCGCAGCCAATGGCTGGCAGTATGTGGATTTACCTGTTGTAGCGAAGGACGAACTTAGTTTTACCACAGGCGGCGGAGAGTTGCTGACTATACTTCGGAGCGATAGTAGTCCGTTTGTTAAGAATTATGGGTTTGCTATAAGCGCCGAACCAGCAGCGGGGCTAATGCAGGTTGAAATAAAAAAGGCAGAGGGTGAAATGAAGCGGAAAGCCGTTCTGGAAGTATTTTATAATGATGTGTTGTTGCATGATGCCACCGCTTTTTTCAATAGCGATACTACTATAGTAGGAACTCAGTTCCGTGCAGATGGGCTAGCCAATAAACTTTTACGGCTGATTCTAAAAGATGCTTCGGGAAATATAGTAACAGAGCGGTTGGTTATGATGCCCGCTGTTACTACAGATACTGAAGCCACTGTTTTGCAATCAGAAATTGATTGCCGGGCCGATGGACCCATTTATGCTACAGGATATAGTTTTCTGGCCGGACCACTTAATAACCAGCTTATCCCATTTCAGTTAAAGCATACTGATCCGGAAAGAAACCCTGCTGGCTTCAGCCTGGTATTTCAAAACAAGCTATATGCAGGTAAAACAATTGACTATGCCATTTTGCAGGGTGATGCCAACCTGCTGCAAGGCGGAGAAATAACCGCTGACCTGAATGGGATAGTCCGTATTAATAACTGTGATTTTTCCGGCGAAGCGGTCATTCAGTTCTATGAAAACAATAAGCAGGTAATGCCCTTTACAAATGTGGCCTATCCCGGTACAAATGATGTAAATGACGAAGGCATTCTTTTATTAAATAATCTGGCAGGCGATAACGTAGCAGGCAAATCGTTTGCTGCATTAGCAAATGGACAAACAATTAATAATGGTGATGATAAGGTAAAAGAGTTGAAGGGGGTATCGGTTAGTGCAACGAAGCGGAGCAGCCTGACGGAATTGGATAATAAATATGTGAGTAACGGAATGTTTAAAAATATGAGTGGTAGGCAGGTAAATGTAGAAGACGATGAAATGGCGGTCAATTATACTCTGACGAGTTTCCTGATGAAGTCATTTCCCGGCATAACAAGTGATAGGACTGCCGGGAAAATAAATGGTATGACTTACAGGCTTGGTTATCTCGATTTTTATCTTGATGAGCAGGTTGTTGATTTTCTAGCTATATCTTCCCTGCACTTACGTGACATTGGCTACATTAAATTTTTTACCACACCTGTTCGTGGTGGCATGGCAGAACAAAAGGGTGGTCAGTTGCTGCGGGGGAACAGTTATGCGGCAGGTTTGCAGGGAAGTGTGGCTGTTTATACACGGAAATACACAGCGCAAGAAGTGTCAGGTATAGAGGGGTTGCCTATTCGTGGCTATGTGAAAGAATAGGGGTGCCGGGCTTGCTTAAAATTTTACATAAGCAGCAATCAACTTTTTATCTATTTCTTTTTTGCGGGCTTTTTTAGCCTGGCGTCGAAGTATGAATTCAAACAGGCTCATCCAGCCGGGTAGGTTACTTTCGCTGATATCAAACAACCAGGCAAGGGCCAGTCTATCTTTCGGAAAGCCGTTTGGCCGGCATTTACCGTCACGGGCAAGACCATAGCCAATTTGCAATGACTGTTCAAATCCACGGCTGGCGGGCCTTATCTCAACCCGAAACCGGCATGGTTTGCCGCTTCTGTTCCGGAAAAGATGATTGATATTCGGAGCTGCTTCCGCAGATTCACCTTCTTTTAATGTATGCAGTTTTTTTTCCAGCTTTACCTGTACTTCCCCTTCGATGCAGAGAAATTTTTCTGAATAGGTTTTATGATAATGCAGGCCAACACCACCACCGTCGGCCAATTCTACTTCAACTAGCGTGGATTCGCCGCCGGTATCCGCTGCTGTTTTCAAAAAAACAACCGTGTCCTTTTGTATTGGATTGTAAATACTTCGCTCCATAAGATGAAAATACACAAAACGGGGAGGGATAGATAATAATCGGATAGTAAAATAATAGAGTAATCCGATAAAATAGTAATATTGTGGGGTGAAATGGGAAGTAAAAAGAGAAGAGTTTGCTGAAATGCAGCAAATATTTGAACGGTTGATTGAAAAAAGAGACCGTTTGAGTAAGGGCAGACCATTGCCGGCAAGCGCCCTTGCCCGCATCAGGGAGGAGATAAGTATCGAGTGGACATACAACAGTAATAGCATTGAGGGAAATACATTGAACCTGCAGGAAACAAGGATGGTGTTACAAGATGGAATTACAGTAAGAGGGGTTTCTTTGCGTGAGCATTTTGAAGCGCATAATCATGAAAAGGCGATAAGCTATCTCTATTCATTGGTAAATGAGAAATATACACTGCGCAGCATTGATATCCTTTCATTGCATGGCCTTATAATGCGAAGTATTGAAGATGAATTTGCCGGCAGGTTACGAAACGGAGGTGTGCGTATAACCGGCGCAAACTTTATTCCCCCCAATGCGCAAAAAGTAGCAGCCCTGCTGGATGATCTTGTAGCGTTTGCTAATGAAAATCCGTTGGAAGTAAATGACGTTATACTCAGCACATTGTTTCATCACCGGTTTGTCTGGATACATCCTTTTTTTGACGGTAATGGACGTACAGTTCGTTTGGCCATGAACCTGCTGCTTATGCGTAAAGGCTTTCCGCCTGCCATTATTTTGAAGAATGACAGGAAGAAGTATTACGATGCATTGAACCAGGCGAATAATGGCAGTTATAAAAAACTTTGCTTGCTGATGTGCCAGGCTATAGAACGCAGTCTGAATATTTATCTTGGTGCAATGCCAGGTGGTGGCTACGATTATGAACTCATTTCAGATATTGTAGAAGAAGACGCATCACCGTACGGCCAGGAGTATATTAGCCTGCTGGCCCGGCAGGGAAAGATTGATGCCTATAAAGAAGGTAGAAACTGGCTTACAACCCGGGCTGCCATTGATAATTATATAAAAAGCCACCCTAAAAAGAGGAAGTCAAAAGGCTTATAATTTTATATATTGGATATCAACAATATAGCCCCAGTCATTTCAT
>CAYLRV010000067.1:0-18900 GCA_964386395.1 uncultured Chitinophaga sp. | reverse complement strand
TATGTGAGCGATGTGGATTACCCGGAAGCACTGGTAGGTAAAATGAGTAAAAATCTCCGCAATATCAGTATTGGCATTTTGATTCTGGCCATTGTGCTTTCCCTCGTAGTAATTGTATTAATTGATAATACCATCCGCCTGGCCATGTTCAGCAACCGCTTCCTGATTAAGACCATGCAGATGGTGGGCGCCACCCGCTGGTTTATCGCCAAGCCGATGAATATACGAGCTATTATCAATGGCGCATTAAGCGGGGTGATTGCCACAGTAGCCGTTATTATCTTCCTTTACATTTTCGAAAAATTCATACCGGAAATGAAGGCTATTCATGACAATACAAGCCTGGTTATCCTGTTTATTGGCCTGATTATACTGGGCGTGGCCATAACCCTGATAAGTACCCACCGCAGTGTGGTGAAATACCTGAAAATGAGGCTGGATGATTTATACTGAGGCCAGAAACCGGAAAACAGAAGGCTGAACAGGGCGCCTCAAGCATGGGCTACTTTCTGACTTCAGGCTTCCTACTTCGGCCCAATTTCCTATCTTGCAACACCCGAAGGGGTCCTTCGGACAAATTTGAACGAAATGAGTACTGAAAAACAAAGCCCGTCAATGTTTAATAAAGAGAATTATATCTGGATGCTCCTGGGCGTGGTCGTGATAGCAATTGGCATGGTACTGATGAGTGGCGGGGCCAGCAATAAGGATCCACGCTATTTTGATGCAGGTGCAGTGTATAGTGCCCGCCGTATTACCATTGCCCCCATTTTAATATTGGCCGGTCTGGTAATTGAAATTTGGGCCATTTTTAAAAAACCTAAGCAAGTTGCTGCCTGATTTTACAGGAATAAATAATACGGAAGCGGTGCAAGCAGATGTGCCGCTTTTTTTATTTGATGCAGGCAATTATTTTTACAAACTATGAACCTGATCGACGCTGTTATCATCGCTATTGTAGAAGGCCTTACCGAGTTCTTACCCATCTCTTCCACCGGGCATATGATTATCGCCGGAAAATTATTGGGCGTGCCCGATAATGATTTTACCAAACTTTTTACTGTAGGTATTCAACTGGGTGCCATTCTTGCGGTGGTGGTGCTTTACTGGAAAAAATTCATTACGCCATTACAAACCGGCAAACTGAGTTTTTACCTCAAGCTGCTTGTCGCTGTAATACCAGCACTTGTATTGGGCTTTATTTTTTCTGATAAAATAGATGAACTATTAGAAAGCTCCATGGTGGTGGCCATTACCATGATTGCGGGCGGACTGGTGTTGCTGGTCATTGATAAATTTTTCAATCATCCCACCATAGACACAGATGAAAAAATCAGTTATCCTAAAGCTGCAGCCATTGGCCTCTGGCAGTGTATTGCCATGATTCCGGGTGTAAGCCGCAGTGCAGCCAGTATTATTGGTGGTATGCAGCAAAAACTCACCCGCAAACTGGCGGCTGAGTTCTCCTTTTTCCTTGCGGTCCCCACGATGGCGGCTGCCACAGGTTATAAGCTGCTGAAGGGCTATGATACTATTTCCAGTGGCGATATTAAGCTGTTTGTTATCGGCAATATGGTTGCTTTTGTGGTAGCCTTATTAGCTATTAAATTCTTTATCGGTTTTTTACAGAAGCATGGTTTCCGGCTTTTTGGCTGGTACCGCATTATCGCTGGTATTATTTTGCTGGCGCTGATCCTGTCGGGATATATTAAATAAATACCCCGGGGTGGGTAGTGTAGTTTGGCGTCTATGCCGTATTTATGTACCTCAAACAACCATAAAACAAAAAAAATGAAAAAATTTCTTCTTCCACTGGCAGCCCTGCTGGTACTGGCAGCCTGTACCAACCATGGTAAAAAAGTAAAGAGCGGCAATATCGAAGTGTTTTATAAAGAAGGTATCGCGGAAGCTGAAGCACAAAAAACAGCGGCCCTTCTCGAAAGAATGGATACGAAAAATTCTGACAGGAAAAGTTTTCAGTTGAAAAAAGAAAACGATACTATACTGTTGCGCATGGTGATACAGGAAGAAAAACTAAAAGATGTTACGGATGTAAATTTTATAGCGATTGGCAACTTAGTTTCCGACAGCATATTCAACGGTAAGCCGGTGAATATGGATCTCACGGACAACCACTTTAAATCTATCCGGATGGTACGTTACAAAAAATTTGAGCCACCGATGGAAGAAAAAACCAGCGCTGACGGTTTCGGACAAAAGTTTGAAACGGGTAATACAGAAGTGTTTGCCTCCGGTGTAACCGATGAAGAAGCCAACAAGTTGGTCGCTTACTTAGATAGTTATTTCAAACCCGCGAATACCTACAGTTTCCAGTTTGTAAAAGACAGCTTCGGAGATTACATTGTAAGAATGGAAGCCAACCCTGACAAAATAAATACCCTGGGCAAAGAATTCTTTACCCCAATTTGTAAAGGCATTTGCAATGAGGTATTGTCAGTGCCCGCTATCCAGTTTGAACTGACCGATGATAAGTTCAATACATTACAGGTTTTTAAATACCCGGCCGATACAGGCGATTCAGACCTGAATAATTAATACAAATTTTTTACGCCCGCTGTTAGTCAGCGGGTTTTTTATTTAACGTTGTTTTCGGCCTATATTTACCAAAAGCATTCTGTATGCAAACGGCTCCTAAAAAAGTAGTAAACGGCTGGGCCATGTACGACTGGGCCAACAGCGTGTATAACCTGGTGATTACATCCACCATTTTTCCGGCCTATTTTGAAGCCATCACCGGCGATAGCAATGATGCAACGAACAATGATAAAGTGGTATTTCTCGGGAGGGAGTTTGTGAACACATCTTTATACAATTATGCACTGGCAGTTGCTTTTTTAGTCGTCGCCCTTATTTCGCCCATACTCTCCTCTATTGCAGATTATAAGGGCAATAAAAAGAAGTTTATGAATTTCTTTTTGACCATGGGCAGCATCGCATGCCTCTCACTATTCTTCCTCAACACACAAACGGGCATAATGGGCGCAGCGCCAGCCAATCTTGGGTTAGGTATTACTGCGATGATTATTGCCTGTATCGGGTACTGGAGCAGTTTGGTTTATTACAATTCTTTTTTACCGGAGATTGCTGCGCCTCAGGACAGGGATCGCATCAGTGCCAAAGGTTTTGCTTATGGATATATTGGCAGTGTTATTTTGCAAATAATTTGTTTTGTGCTGGTTTTCTTTCCCGGCATAGTGGGAGGTACAGATGAGCCGGGCAATACCACCACGCAGCAGTTTCGCATTATTTTTCTTTTAGTGGGTATCTGGTGGTGGGGCTTCGGACAATTTTCGTTGCGCCGTCTGCCGGCATCTCATCCAGCAGGAGAAGCGAACAATTACAGTTTTCTCCGAAATGGATACAGGGAACTGCGCAAAGTATGGAAACAGCTTGGCGGTATTCCTGTACTTAAACGTTTTCTGATTTCTTTTTTCTTTTTCAATATGGGTGTGCAAACTGTTATGTTATCAGCTACACTGTACGGAAAGGGTGAACTGGCTATTCCAACCACGAGTTTAATTGTGGCGATACTGATTATACAACTCATTGCTATTCCCGGTGCATTCGCTATATCCAGGCTGTCTGGTAAAATTGGTAACTTCAAAGCGCTGATGGCCTGCATAATGCTTTGGGTAGCTATCTGTATTGGCGCTTATTTTCTGCCAAAGGGCGGTGAAATACCTTTTTATATACTGGCTGTGGTGGTAGGCTTTGTCATGGGTGGTATCCAGTCGCTCAGCCGCAGTACCTATGCCAAGCTGATGCCTGAAACAAAAGACACAGCTTCATTCTTCAGCTTCTTTGATGTAACTGAGAAAATTGCCATCGTTATAGGTATGTTCAGTTTTGGTTTTATTACCGAACTGACCGGTTCGCAAAGAAGCTCTGTTTTAGCTTTGATGATCTTCTTTATTATTGGCCTTGTATTTCTTTTTTATGCTATGGCTGCGCAAAAGAAAAACAACAGCATTCAATCATGAAATTATACTCCATTAATACCGGCTATTTCAAACTCGACGGCGGCGCCATGTTTGGCGTGGTGCCCAAAACTATCTGGAACAAAATAAACCCCGCCGACGAAAACAATATGTGCAGCTGGGCACTCCGTTCTTTATTGATAGAAGATGAAGGCAGGCTTATACTGGTAGATACTGGCATGGGCGATAAACAGGATGCCAAGTTCTTCGGCCATTACTATTTGCATGGCGATGATACATTAGACAAATCGCTGGCAAAACACGGCTTCTCCAAAGATGACATCACGGATGTGTTTCATACCCACCTGCATTTTGATCACTGTGGCGGCACCATTATACGTGACGGGGAAAGGTTAGTGCCTGCGTTTAAAAATGCAACATTCTGGTGCAATAAAGAACATTGGGACTGGGCCGTTTTTCCCAATGAACGGGAAAAAGCTTCCTTCCTGAAAGAAAATATTTTACCCATTGAAGAAAGCGGCCGTCTGCAGCAGGTGGAGGTGAATGGTGGTATTGATGGAAAATTGGGAGAATCAGACTTCAGTACCAATATATCTATACGCTTTGCTAACGGCCATACACAAAGTATGATGCTGCCACAGATAAAATACAAAGACAAGACCATTGTTTTCATGGCTGACCTGCTGCCCTCTGCCGGGCATATTCCTTTACCTTATGTAATGGGTTATGATATGTTTCCCTTAACTACATTACAGGAAAAAAAATCGTTCCTGAAAGAAGCACTGGAAAATGATTATATCCTCTTCTTTGAACACGACCCGGCAAACGAATGCTGCACTCTGCAGCAAACGGAGAAAGGCATTCGCCCCAAAGATTTTTTCAAACTGGAAGAGATATAATTGAATCGCTGATGACGCTGATCGGGCGGATAAATGCGCATTTAATACAAAGAATCAGTGTTAATCCGTTAAATCCGCGTCATCTGCGTTCCCTTTATTTCCGTTTGATTAGCGATGTAAGCGGGTGGCGCAGGTTGGCGTGGCTCATCATGTCTATTTTTACCTTGCCCACTACCAGGGGGCTCTCCACCCGTACCGGTATATGGTTGGCGTCATCAGTCACCCATACCGTCATCTGCTCACCACCTTCAAATATCTGGCCCTTCAACAATAAGGGTTTTATTTTAATTGCATTGAATTTGCCATACTTCGTTTTTATTTCTTCTTTTCCCAGGTACCGGATATACATATTGAAGACTTCGTTGTCCAGGAACATGGAGAAGGGTATTTTATCCTCCGGCTTTAGTTTGGAGAAATCAAGATTGCGGGCATAGTACATGGCACTCACCACATCCTGCACACAGGCAGGTACTTTAAACACACCATCTTGAGCGATAGCCGTGTTTGTTGTTTTATTGAATGTAATATTCTGGTATTTTTTGTAGCCGCCCTCATTTACATTCCGTACAAATTTCAGCGGCTGCATGGTAGCCGTATCAATATAGGTTTCATACTTATCATGTACCTTATATATCAGGTTGTAGGATGAGTTCGTTTTCCCTTCTCCCGTTATATGATATACCGGACGGTTATTAATTGTTTCCAGCTTGCTGGTAAACGTGGCATTGCCTGCATCCACATATATACCAGCCACTGCATAGAATACTTTAAAGGTTACCTGCTCCTCCACCCGGAAAGCCACATTCTTGATACCGCAGAAATTATCCTGCGGGGGTGTATCCGTTTTAACGGTGAAGGCCACTAATAATAAAGCAAGTGGTGTAATTATCTTAATTCTTTGCAGCATCTCTCTTCAGTATTTTTTTGATTCCTAAAATTAATAAACTGCCGGTTATGGCTGGTAATATCAAATTGATAAACCAGATACCTGCCGTCGCCGATATTATCCCGGCTACATTGGGGCTGTACAAACCTATTATCATTTCCATCACCACGCCCCGTTGTGCCAGCTCGGCAATCGCAAAGGATGGAATAATGGCCAAGATGAGGAATGAAACGCTTACCCCCCAAAAAGCCTGCCACCAGCCCAGCTCCACCCCAAACAAATCAAATAACAAATAATATTGAACGATGAATACGCCGAAACGTAACATGGATAATGACAGTAAGCGCAGCAATATTGTTGCATCAAGCCCTTCCAGCGCCTGCACGAGGTAGCCAAACCGGCCAGCTCCGGGTATCTTGTCCACCCATTTTATTATCCCGGACAAGCGGAAATAAAATATCGTTAAAACAACCAGCACAGCGATAACCCCAAATAATATTACCCGGAACCAGATGGCAGATATGAGCTGCTTTGCAATAATATCCTGTTGCAAAATCAGCAGGCCAATCATACCCATGAACAGGGTTACCAGCAACTGGCTGATACTGCCCGCTATTGTGAGTGATATTGTTTTTAACCGTTTTCCATCATCCATGTATAACACCCGCCCCAGGTATTCCCCCATCCGGTTGGGAGCTACCAGGGTGAAAGATACACCGGTGAGTACCGCCTTCAGGGCAGTCGTAAAACTGATTTGCTGCACCGGCTGTACCAGCATCTTCCATTTCATGGCTTCCAGCGACCAGTTTACAATCATTAATACTAACACAACCGGGAGATAGACAGCGCCATTTTCTTTAAAGGCTATGTACACCTCTTCGAGGTTTGGCTGTTTCTTTATTTCACGGTAAATAAACCAGGCCAATACCAGGAACAGCAAAGGCCCCAGGAAGTAGTGGATAAATGCCCGGTACTTTCCGGGTTTGCTATTTCGGTTCAGCTTCATTAATCTTGTGCTGTTGTAAAAATACATTCCGTTTGCAAAAGCCTTCTAAAATAATCCTTGGCATTGACCCCGGCACTATTGTAATGGGCTATGGATTAATAACCGTTACCGGCCATACCATATCGCTGCTCGAATTGGGCGTGCTGAAGCCCGGCAAAGTAAAAGACGGTTATAAAAAACTCCAGCTTATTTTCAATACCGTCAGCGGCCTTATCACGAAGTACCAGCCTACTGACTTTGCAATTGAAGCACCCTTCTTTGGTAAAAACGTACAAAGTATGCTGAAACTGGGGCGGGCACAGGGTGTGGCCATCGCTGCAGCCATGCGGCATGGTTTAGAAGTAACGGAGTATTCACCCAAAAAAGTAAAACAATCCGTAACCGGCAATGGCAATGCCGATAAGGAACAGGTGATGAAGATGCTGCAAACCCTGCTTTCGTTTAAAAGCAACAGCAAACAGTATGATGCAACTGATGCATTAGCCGTGGCGCTCTGTCACCATTTTCAAACTACTTCTTTAATAGGCAAGGCTGCTAAAGGATTAAAAGGCTGGGAGGATTTTATTAAACAGAACCCGGGGAGGGTGCGGTAATAAAAATTGCACTTACTGTTCATCCGTATCCTTACTTTTCGGAAAGCCAACAAGGAGAAAAAGAAGTACGAGCATAAGTACACCAACGCCTATCACAGCTTTTGCAGACAAACTTACATTTCCATCTTTTCCGGTGTGTTTCCCTCCAAGATACCCAAACGCCTGTTGCTCAAAAAGTAACATAACAACCCCAATCAAAATCACAGCAAGAGAGAAAAAGATAAATGTTTTAACTCCTTTCTTTTCTCTTTTATTCAATTTCATAATGCATTTACAATTCTCGCCTGCACCATTTTTAAACTTTCATCACTTGCCTTTGGTTTTGGTTGCGTGAAGTTTAAGTCATTTGCAGCATTAATAGGAATAAGATGCAGGTGTGCATGCGGCACTTCCAGCCCTACTACGCTGATACCGCAGCGGTTGCAGTCAAATACTTTTTCAATGGCATGGGCAATGCGTTTTGCGAAGAGCAGCATTTCAGCCAGGTATTCATCCGGCAGATCAAATAATTTATCAGTTTCGTTCTTAGGTACCACCAGCACATGCCCTTCCCGCAAAGGGAATATGTCGAGAAAGGCATAGAATTTATCGTTCTCCGCAATCTTATACGAGGGAATTTCACCCGCAATGATTTTTGAAAAGATGGTCATACCGCCAAATATTTTGGATTTAAAATTTAAGATTGAATATCTAATCCGCTTCAGGTTCACATAGCAAACCTACAAAATCAAAAATGAACTACTCCCAAAGTATACCTTAACCCAAATGCCATCCCTGTCGGGCTATTAGCGGCATCAAACCCATCCAATGCCTTTAGGAAGAGCTGTAAACAAAAAATAGTTCCGCATAACACGAAACTATTATCTATCCGTTATCAGTTGTTAGTTATAGTGAAGTTCCGCATAACACGAAACTATTATCTATCCGTTATCAGTTATCATCTATTCTACGCTGTTATTTCCTCGATCTTAAATTTCAGTACACCAGCCGGGGCCTGCACTTCGGCGGTATCGCCCACCACTTTGCCGAGTATGCCTTTACCAATAGGCGAGGTTACTGAAATTTTACCGGCTTTTAAATCCGCTTCTTTTTCGCTCACAATTTTGTAGGTCACCTGTTTTTTAGTACCCAGGTTGGTCAGTTTTACGGTGGTCAGTATCGACACTTTGCTCGTGTCAATGCTCGATTCATCCAGCACCCGTATATTGGCCATTACACCTTCCATAGCAGCAATTCTTGCTTCCAAAATTCCCTGTGCTTCTTTGGCTGCATCATATTCGGCGTTCTCCTTCAAATCACCCTTTTCCCTTGCTTCTGCAATAGCACGGCTGGCAGCAGGGCGATCGACACCCTTCATTTTCTGCAATTCTGCTTTCATCTGCTCCAGTGTATCCTTCGTTACATACTGTAAACTCATAATCACCTCCTTATTTAATTTTCCCCGTAACAACGGGGGCGGCCAGCCATCGCAAGGCGAAGGTTGGCAAGCAAATAAAAAAATAACAACGCCTCAGCGATGAACTGAAGCGTTGCAGTATTTATTACTGCAAAGATAGAAATTCTTTCCAGATAGAAAAATACGGGGCCTAATTTTTTCGGCCAAACTCGTAGATACGGTCATTACTCAACGAATACTGTTCAGCCCTGATTTCCTGCCAGCTGTCTTTAAACCGAAAATCATCAAACTCCCATTCGAGCCTTTCGTTCTGCTGAAAATTACGCAGACTGATACGCAAGTATTTCATGCTCCGGTTTTCATACTGGCCAGAATTATTATTATAGTAATTCCGGTTATACCGGTCTGCACGCCAGATTCCTGTTAAGGTATCGGCAGCACTGATAAATGTAGCTTCGCCATTTTCTTTGAATGTAAATACACCATTCTCATAGCCGGTGTTGAAATAATCACGGCCAAAGAATTGCTGACGCCAGGCCCGTTTTATTTCCCAACTCCCAATAAGGCGATCTTCTAAATTTTTTGAGCAGGATGAAAAAAGTAGTATACTTAAAATGGTAAAGAGGTAAAGTTGTGGTCTCATAACAGGAGTTTTGGAAATTGCCGAAACAATTATACCACAAATAATTTCCGCAGTTTTTTTAACAAAGATTTACTGCAGGCCCAGTTTATGCAATAATACTTCAGCCATTTTATAAGAAGCTTCATGGCTATAGCCCGCTATATGGGGGGTGATGATGACATTCGGCTGATCGAGCAACCAGTCCAGTTGTTGTTTTTCAATTGGTGTATATGTATCCAGCTGTTCATTCTCCAATACGTCAAGGCCTGCTCCGGCTATTCTTTTTTCAATCAGGGCATTTACAAGATGCCCTATTTTAACCACCTTGCCACGGCTCGTATTCAAAAACCAGGGCTTTCTTTCCAGTTGATCAAAAAAGTTTTTATCACCCATATGCAATGTATTCGCTGTAAGCGGCACATGAAAACTCACTACGTCTGCATAGCGGCATATTTGTTCCAGGCTGGCTTCCTTTATATGGCCTGCGGCAAACCCATACCTGAATTTATCATGCGCCAGCACAGTTACATCAAAGGGTTGCAATAAACGGGCAAAAGCACTACCTGTATTTCCATACCCAATGATACCGACGGTTTTCCCATTCAGTTCTGTACCCCTGTTTTCATCACGGCGCCAAAGACCTTTGCGTATTTCCTGGTTAGATGAATGTATATGGTTCATCAAACCAAGCAGCATGCCCATGAGGTGTTCGGCAACCGCATTACGGTTTCCTTCGGGACTGCTCACACATACAATACCTTTGCTTTCCGCATAAGGCACATCTATGAGTTCCATGCCACTGCCCAGCCTCCCAATCCATTTTAGCGAACCTGCTTTATCCAGCAATGGCTTGTCAATTTTCAACCGGGTGGTTACTACCAGCCCAACTGCTGTGTCAATAGCTTCCAGCAATGCGGCATACGTTATTGAAGGCTGGTAATCTATTGTATAACCCTTCGATTTCAATTGATCGATAAGATAAGGATGTGCTTTCGCTGTTATAATAACCTTTGTACTCATTGCATCTTAAATGTAAGGGCTGCGAATTGTTCCACTGTAAGTTGTTCTGCCCGTTTATTGAACGTTTCATCTTCCAGGACTGCTGCATCAAAAAGGCTTTTCACTGCATTGCGTAATGTCTTACGCCGCTGGTTAAATGCTGTCTTTACCAGTGTAAAGAATTTTTCTTCTGTTTGCATAGGCGGTATGTCTTTCCGCGGCAACATCCGTATCACCCCGCTTTTGACCTTCGGTGGTGGCTGGAAACAATTTTCATGGACATCAAATAAATATTCCACTTTGAAAAAGGCCTGTACAAGCACACTGAGTACCCCATAGGTTTTGTTCCCTTCTTTTGCGGCAGCCCGCTGCGCCACTTCTTTTTGGAACATACCCACCATACATTCCACATCAGTACGCCACTCCAATAGCTTAAACAATATTTGCGTAGAAATGTTATAAGGAAAATTGCCCACGACTGTAAAACTGCCCGTATAAGGCTTGTCTATATCCAGGAAACTCTGGTGAATTATTTTGCCGGCAATCGGTGGATAAGTTTGCACCAGGTAGTTTACCTTTTCTTCATCCAGTTCCACTGCTTTAAAATCAACGTCTTTTATTTCCAGCAAATATTTTGTCAGCGCACCACCTCCCGGGCCCACTTCCAGCAATTGGGAAAAAGGATATTGCTGCAAGGCTGCTACAATCTTGCGGCAAATATTCTCATCCTTTAAAAAATGCTGACCTAGTGATTTCTTCAGGGTGTACATACTGGCAAAAGTAACCCGCCCGCCCGGAATGGTATAAAATAAAAAGGGCAACCGAGGCTGCCCTTTTATAAATGCTGTATTCAGTTACCTTGGCCCCTCTTCATCACAAGTTTGCTGACAATAGTCAAACTTCATCGCCCATGATCCTCCATCATTGATTTGTACGCCATTGCCCCAGCCTGTTTGCGTAAACACAAGCGTACCGGCGGCGTTATATGCTACTACTTCTGCGTGTGCAGATACACAAACACAGGTTTCCGGGAGGGCACTCCGCGGAATAGTATAGGTATAGGACGAAATACCCGTACCATGCTGGGTTTGATATGGATATTGGCCAATACGGGGATTGCCTGCATTATTAACCGGTATATTGCCGCAAGCCCCCACATACAGATGTGTTTTCTTAACGAGATAGTTGCCGGTGGTCATATAGGTTACATACACATTCGTTTCATCGTTTGTAACTATTATATTACCTACGTTGGTAGACTGACCCGCCATTATTGATGTGGTGACCGGCACCACACAGGGTAGCGACTCAGCGTATGAGCCCGAAGATGTATTGGCGGTAACTGGTTGGTCAGGACCAGTTGAAGGGCCCGAGCGTTTGTCTATCGACTCTTTAGAGCATGATATAAAGACCAATAATACAAATGGAGTAAATAGTGCTTTTTTCATTGGTTGAATTTTACGTGTTTGAATGTTTATTTTAATATTGAAAACAAGACACTGATTTCATCGCCGGCCGTTTTGACAGATACGATATAAGAACCATTTCCCCAACCTCTCGTTTCAGCCACTTCAATGAAATTGCTGCCTGTTTGTATACTTGCCGTCCTTGATGCTATCAGTTTTCCCTGGGCATCAAATACACGTATATCAGCTGCTTCGCTATATCCTGCATCTACCCTTACCCTTAGTTTTTCTTTTACAGGGTTGGCTAATACCATTATCTGTAGCTGATCCGGCCTTATATAAACATTACGAACCGCACTAAATTTGTCCCCTTGCCCCGAACGACTGATGATACGCAGCCGGTAAAGTGTATGGCCTTTTAGCGGGGCATTATCGGTGAAATGATAATCCAGCACACCTGCCCTGTTTTCTGCACTAATAGTACCGATCGCTGTCCAGTTATATCCACCTGCAGACCGTTGCAGTTCATATTCCAATACATCTGTTTCATGCTCCACACGCCAGTTCAGATCTACCTGCTTGCTGGAATTCACTACTGCTTCGAATGACAGAATATCCACCGGCAATACATGGTCTACATACACCGGATAATCTTCTATTTCCCCATTATTAAAATACCCGGTTGGCGTATTTATGGTCACTCCGCTGGTTTGCCGGGTAAGGCGGATACGCAGGTAAGTTCGTTGCCCGTGCAGAAGTGGCGTATTGATCGTCATCCAGGCCAATGATACATTTTGTAATATTGGTCCGCCATGCGGAACTGTTATGGAGCGTCCTTCGGACGGCTCAAATGTCCCGTTACCATTTATATCAAGCCATCCCACAAGGTTGGCTGTCACACCAGAATTATTATATACCGTGAGGCTTACGACATAATTGCTGGTGGCTGTATCCAATATCGGCACTGTGGCTACTGCATCTTCATCGTCACCATCTGCATCCGCCAATGTTGATGCTGTTTTAATAAACTCCTGGTCCCACAATGGCCCCAGGTGCAGGGAGGTATCTTTTTCATGCAACGCAGGTGCCAGCGGATCGGGATCATAGCTCGCCGGTGCATCACCGAAATCACTCTTGGGCCTGAAGCCCGTTGCATCACCACAAAAGCCCGTCCAGTCTAAAACTGTTGCACCGGTAATTCTTGTTCTGGGTCCAATATTACCTGCCATATTGTAAACAGCTATGGAGTCATATACCCAATAGCGGGTATCATCCCAGGTAATACCGGCCTGCCTCGGCGTAAGACCACCGGTATAGTAGTTATTGACAATAGTTTGCGTTTGTAAGTTATAGTGAGTAAAACGTCTCGCCGCTGCATTGGGAGAACCTGCAAAATCAACAAGTAACCCGTCGGCGATAGTAAAGTCGTTCCAGTCATGCAGCGATGTTCCGGATCCATTGTCAGACGGCGTAGCATAAACCTGGCATGCTTTGATAGCATTACCACCAGGAACATCAAATTCTATACGCCAGATTATTGTTTCCCGTCCGCCATTGTTGCCACCGATATTACCTTCCACTCCGAAATAAAGATCGTAATCATAAAAGGCGCAGCCAGCCGATTCGACTCCACGGCTGAACACAGGTATGCCCAGGGTATTGACATCTGGCACCAATACACTCATCGTCTCGCTGTCAAAGTTGTAACGTTTGATGGTTTTATTAATAGCCGGGTTGGACGTAAAATCAATAACATAATACAGGTCGTGCTGAAGATGGTCGTACCCGATACCATTGATATACCTGGGTGACGTTACATCCTGGAAGATCATTTTAGCCTGGCCATTACTCGTATTAATAAGGGAAACGGTATTCGTATCGGAAGTGCCGATTACATACGTGGGCTGGCCCGTAAATGGCCTTGACGCCAGGAAGTAATCAACAGGAAACCCATTGTTTACACAAGCAGCTAAATCAGACATCCAGAAATCACCGGCAGTGCCACTCATTGCTACGGTAACGGTTTTAACCGGACCGGCAATGGCGATATTAATGGTTGCAAGATTTGACGTAGTGGCCTGCGCTGTAGCCGGTGCCGCACCTTGTGCATTTGTAGTGCCTGATCCAGTTATCACGACAGTGCCACCGGCAGGTTTTGTCATGGTGATAAGCAGTGGTACACCCAAATCATTCACGGCTGTTACATTCACCCGCTGGCTTACATCAATATCATATAATGAGAATTGAAAATTACTCACCATGGTATCAAATGTAAATGTGAGGTTTCCATTGCCACCATATTGCACATCGGCACCGGCTCCAAACGATCCCGCTTCACCGGTATGCGTTGTATTTTCGCCGGATGTGTTAATCGTCCCGGGATAGGCGATCACAACCCGGTTGATCCCAATCGCAAATGCTTGTGTTCGGCTCATAGCCGTTGTTACATAACCTGAATAGCTACCCGTAGTTACAAGGTAATCCAGGTTGTCCCAATTCGTATTGGCCGTACTGCACTGAGCGGCGGATTGGAAATGAGAAATCAATAATAAGGTAAGCAGTGGTGTCGATCTGATGGCCCGTATGCTTATGTTGAGTAGTTCAGGTTTCATAGGCGAACGGATTTATTAATTTAAAAATATGATATCGGGTATTGTAATAAAAGAGTAGAAGCCAGTTTTATAGACAGGTTTAACCACACTACATATTACTGTGCATAATCTGTGAACCGGATGGCTGTTCCCTACGTAAAATGTGAAGGGAAAGACTAAAAATGACCGTAGTTATACCAGAAAAAGAGTAGAAAACGTAATACTACTTGTTTAAAAAAATATCCTCCCATAACCGGGAGGATATTTACAAATCATTCTTTCACCTGATTCGGGGGCTTCACCTTACTGCTTCAGTATTTTTTGCACACTCCGTTGCCTGTCTGCAAAAGCCTCCAGTATATAAATGCCGGGAACCAGGCCACCAGTGCCGTTCATAATAAAACTATTTACCCCTCTGAACCCCTTAAATTCCTGTAAGCGCATAAGCCTGCCACCAGCATCATAGAGTTTGACTGTAATTGTTTGGTCCTGCCTCAACTGGCCCTGCAACAATACATAATCATGAAATGCCGTATTGACTACTTTGAGCTCAGCCGGCCCTGTTACACGAATTGTAACAACAGGTGAATACTTCACAGTTCCATCAATATTGACCGATTTAACCCGGTAATAAGTAATATCATAGCGGCCGCCTGCCTGATCATCATACTGGTAATTATTTCCCTGCTCTGTATTTACAGGTGTAAAAGAAGTTATACGGTAAAAATTGCGTCCATCAGTGCTGCGTTCCAGTTCGAACCGTTGCAGGTTTGATTCATTTTGTGTACGGAACAACAATTGATTTGCTCCCTGCCGGTGCACCCCGGTAAAAGAAGAAAAATAGACAGGCAGTGTGCCTGAATATAGCGGGCTGATGGCCACACCTCTTCCATGTGTTGCGGCTACCAGGCGGTTGTCGGATGATACCTGTAAATCCATCACCAGGTTGGTGCCTGTCAAGCCGTTATTATAATCAAGCCAGGTCACTCCCCTGTCGGTGCTGACATATACACCAAAATCGCAACCGGCATAAATTATCTGCGGCCTTAGCGGATCAATTAATATAGCG
Source organism: uncultured Chitinophaga sp. (assembly GCA_964386395.1). Taxonomy (GTDB): domain Bacteria; phylum Bacteroidota; class Bacteroidia; order Chitinophagales; family Chitinophagaceae; genus JJ008. The sequence continues at coordinate 3,474 of CAYLRV010000067.1, read as the reverse complement.
TTGAAGGGTACATCCGGCAATACACTGCTGGTACCAATATCCGTCCAGCTCGTTCCACTGTTGCCTGATACAAATATGTGCGATCCGTCCATATCTTCAAAACCGCCTAATACAACGAATACACTATCATCATTAGTCGGACTGATGGCAAAATCCATTACAAAACGATCTGGCAGGTTATTCTTGACAGATATAAAAGAATAGTTGTTATTATCCGAAGCATTTACGCTGAGCAATACACCGGGAGGCGGACTTACATTAAGGGTGTTATCATTGTTTTGTGAAAATGGTGAAGTGGAAACATACACTTTATTAGCATTAGTGGGTGACACAGCCATAGCAACGGCTGTTTTATATAGCCCGTCTATATACCTGGTCATTTGCGAAGGCAGGTTTCGCTGAAAACTTCCGCCACTGTTGCTGCTGATATGCAGGTTATCGCTTGCCGCATACATTTTGGTGGGATCAGATTTGCTGATAGCCACCGGTGCTACAAAACCTGTACGCCGGTCTTCATTGTGCGCCAGGCCCAGGTTATCCAGTCGTTGTGTTTCAGACGCTCCTTCGTCAGTCGAATGCCAAATGGCCCGCGCATCATTTGAATAGATAACGGTTGACCCATTTGGATGAAATGCACAGGCAGCTCCATCACCGCCCAAAATACTTGTCCATGATGAACCATTGTATTTCACAGTTCCATTATCCTGCAAACCTCCGATAAAAATATTTGCCGTTGTAGGCGACACTGCCAGCGATGCATAAAATTGCGTAGCAGATAATCCGTTATTAATATTAGACCAGGTGGCACCACCATTCAGGCTGCGGTGCACTCCTCCGTCGTTGGCAATAAAAATCCGGCCGCGGTTATTTCGGTCAAAAACGATATCATGCATATCCGAATGCACATTGGAAATTACCGTTCTGTTACCTGATGATATTTCGTAGCGGTATCCGCTTACACCGGCAATCATCACTGAATCTGTATCAAATGGGTTGATAGCCAAATCATGCGAAAACCAATACTGCCCGCCACAATGTGAAGAGTTTGTCAAAGCTGTCCATGTTTGCCCGAAATTGGCAGATGTATACAACTCGTTACCACTGCCGATGCCCACACTTGCATAAAGGTTTGCACCGGAAACATTATCCAGTCTTATAAATCCGCTAAATGCAGGAATACCCGTCCCTTTTGTCCAGCTACTGCCACCATTGGTGGAGTAATAAACACCTTTGTCGCTGTTCACAAGGTTGCCAACTGACGCAGCAAGCAGGTTACTGTTTGTCGGATGTATCGCTATATCGGCAACATAGGTTTTATTTAAAATTCTTGTCCAGTTCACACCCGCATCTGTGGTACGGTACAGGCCATCCGTGGCTGCGGCATAAACAGTATTATTGTCAGACGGATCAAACTTCAGCATTTGCACACCAAATAATGCGGAGGACGACCTAACCAATGATTGCGACCATGTATTCCCGCCATCTGTACTCTTTAGAATACCCACCCCATACGTACCCCTTGTCTTCCACACGTTGAAACCAATATTTGAGGTATCGGCGCGGTACACTTCCCCAGTGCCGGCATACATAATAGCTGAGTTGGATGGATGAATAGCGATAGATGCCACACCCAGTACGGGCAGGTTGGGCACTTCTACATATTGCCAGGTAGGCGTGGCTGCGCCGGCATTGTTACATTTCCAAATGCCACCACTGGCAGAACCCGCCCAGGCTATATTTGAATTAGAAGGATCAATTGTTACACATAATATTCTGCCGCCTATTGTTACATTAGGTCCGATATATGACCACATGGCTGATTCTGTATAGCTGGGTGTACCGGTTTCTTCCCGTGATTTTATAAAGGTATTCCAGGCACCCAGATATTTATCTCCCATGAAACCAGGGTCCGGATAAGCCCTCGCCTGGAACCACATAGTAAGCTGACGCTCGGCACCTGTTTCTTCGAATTCTTCTTCCTCCTTTTCTTCATCCATCATAAGCAAGTTGCTGTCTTGCTTATTGTCTTTACATGAAACTACACAGGTCAGTAAAACAGCAAGAAAAAGTAAAACTGGAATTTTCATGAGTACGGATTTTATAAACTAAAATTACAACGGAGTTTTGCCCGACACAAAGCATAAACCCTTCTTCTTTTCAGTTTTTTACCCATTGTTATTGCTGGGATAAAAACGGTGTAAGGAACCGGAACTATGCCAGCCCTCATCGTATCCATACTAAAGAAAAAGAGGCAGTCATAATGACTGCCTCTTTAAAAATTATACATTGCTAATCTTTACAACTTCTGAATTTTTATGCGCTTGTCCACATCCCCACCTATGATTTTCAGGTAGTAAACACCCGCACTTAACTTTCCGAGATCAATTACAAAAGTATTTCTGCCTTTTAAAAGGGCCACCGAACTGTTGAGTACTACCCGGCCACTGTTGTCCACAATTTGCCAGCTTGCGTTTCCACCTGTGCCTGATACCACTTCTGTCGTAACAGCACTATGTGTCGGGTTAGGATAAACCGATACCCTGCCTACGATATTGCTGAGAGACACGGTGACAATATTAGAGTAGGTAAACTGTCCGTCACGATCCATTATTTTCAACCGATAATAAACAACAGGAGGCGTTTGTAACGAAGCATCTGCATCTGTATGGTTATAATCCGTAGCAGATGTACCGTTACCGGCTGCATTAACACGGCCAATTGCGTAGAAATTGCTGCCATCATTGCTTCTTTCTACAGAGAAGTAAGATGTATTCACTTCGTTTTCTGTTCTCCATTTCAGTAAGGCAGAACCGTCGTTCTGTAATGCACCAGTAAAGCTGATGAGGTTTACCGGCAGGGTTGTAATATTTGAAGAGGCAAAATAGAATGAAGAGAAACTTGGAATGTTTGCCTGCAATACATAACCATTTACGCCGTGTGCTGCAGCCACTGTTGGCGTGAATAAAGTGGTGGCTGATGCTACGGCACTTACACAGGCATCATTGTTTTTAAGGATTCGTAAATCACCAATAGCAGACACTGCTCCCAATGGATCTGCATCCAGCGCATCAAACTCGGCCTTGGCTATATACAACCTGATTTTGACAGGCGTTGAAGGCTGTACAGCCGGTGTGATGGTAATGTTCCTGTCTAAGTAACGCACACTTCCTGCTGCACGCACACCACCTGTTTTACGGTAGAAAGAAGCGGTAACAACGCCGAGGTTATTACCAGCAGCATTAATCTCTGCCAGTATATTTCCATCGGGGCCCGTAATAGGCACCCACAAATTATTATTTGTCGCATCAATGGTAATGCTGTTACCGGTAGTACAGCTATTGGCAGCGCCTGTTGTTACATCAATCGTAGTGGGAATTGTGCTTTTACCTATTGCACTTCCATCATCTGCATAACCCAGAAAACTATACTTAATCAAACATCCCTGGCAGCCAGGCACTGTTGGATTACCCACAC
>CAYLRV010000066.1:0-19312 GCA_964386395.1 uncultured Chitinophaga sp. | reverse complement strand
TATGCCCATTTCTTCTCATCTTAGAAGGATAATAAGCCCCCATGCGTAGTACCATCCTGCTCTTGTTTTTCAGCATTTGTTTTATACAAGCCAATGCACAGAAAAGAGGTAAGTCAAAAGATAAAGAGTCCGGCAATTATGAAGTAGCCGACTCAATTCCACCGACACCGAAGGATAGTAAAAAAGGTAAGTCGAAGGGAAAAGATAAAGACAAGAAAGAAACAGAAGTTTCCACCAATTATGATGTACCTGATTCCGGCCCGGACACGGCCACCCGCTTCACCGGCATTATCAAATACCGTATTACAACTGACGATCCGTCTGAACGGGATTCCATGTTTGTCATATTTGGCGATAACCAACTGCGCATCGTAATGTTTACGCCCGGTTACCGGGCCGACCAGATTTTTGAAGATCATTATGTTGCCCGTTTCAGCGACAGCACCCTCTTGCTGCTCGACAACCGGACAAAAACATATAAAGCCGAGAAAATGGGGAGCCGAAACAGCGGAACCGAAATATCATTGGCCTATTTTAAAAAACAGGCCCAGGTTTTAAAATTCAACTGTATTGAAATGAGCGGCGATATGACTTTGCCGGACGGAGAAACTATGCAGGCGGCCTGCCTGCTGAGCAAGCAGCACTCCAGCATGACTATTTCAGACTACAATTTTTTTAATATTCAACCCATTGTTGTAGGGTATAAAATTGCTTTGGGCTGGCGGACCAAAAGCTCAGCCAACGAGAACACCTATATTATGGCCTACCAGGTAATGCCAGTAGCCACTGATACCTATTTTGACCTCAGCCAGTACCAGCTAAAACGCTGATTAGATTTTAATAAAACCGGATTGTAAGCCATTGAAACTTATGTCTTAAATTCGTGGCTCCATGAAGAAGATAGAACTGGAAATAGTGGCCCTTTCGCACAGCATTACCCAAACCCATTCATACGCCGTGGTACTGGGTGAAGTAAACGGGCTCCGCCGCCTTCCTATCGTAATTGGCGGCTTTGAAGCACAGGCCATTGCCGTGGCGCTGGAAAAAATGCAACCCAGCCGCCCGCTCACCCATGACCTGATGAAGAATTTTATGACCGCCTTCGCTGTTGATTTACATGAAATCATCATCAGCGATTTACAGGAAGGCATATTCTACTCCAAATTAGTTTGCTCCAACGAGAACGACACGATCGAAATAGACTCCCGTACCTCCGATGCAATCGCACTAGCTGTTCGTTTTGGTTGCCCCATCTTTACCTACGAAAATATACTGGAGAGTGCCGGTATACTGATGGAAGACACCCCCGGCAGCAAGAAGAAAAAAACCAAACAGGAAGTACTGGTGGAGGAAGACCAGCCAACCGGTCATGAAGATTTAAAAACTATGACACTGGAGGAATTGCATGTACTGCTGAATGATGTGCTGGAGCATGAAGACTATATGCGGGCCATTGCTATCCGCGATGAAATTAACAGCAGGAGCAAAAAGAAATAACGGACCCACCCAGTCCTGTTCATTACCAATACATGATCGCCTTCCCAAACAGCAAAATCAACCTGGGGCTTAACATCCTTCGTAAACGGATTGATGGTTACCATGATATTGAAACCGTATTCTACCCGGTCGGCATCCGGGATGCATTGGAAATTATTCCTGCTGCTACTACCAGCATGACGATTACCGGTACAGCTGTACCGGGCGATGCAGGCAGTAATAGTTGCTTAAAGGCATATTCACTGCTTAAAAAAGATTATCCCTCCCTGCCCCCTGTCCATATACATTTGCACAAAACCATACCCACCGGGGCCGGGCTGGGTGGCGGCAGCGCTGATGGATCTTTTACACTTGCTTTATTAAACAAACAATTTGGACTCGGACTCCGTGAAGAACAGCTTTTAGCCTATGCACTGCAACTGGGCAGTGATTGCCCCTTCTTTATACTGAATACGCCTGCTATTGGTACTGGCCGGGGTGAGGCTTTAACCACAATTGCCCTAAGCCTGGCAGCGTATAAAATACTAATTGTTAACCCCGGTATACATGTAGATACGGCTAAAGCTTTCTCCCAAATAACCCCTGCAATACCGGCTAAAGCCATTGCTGAAATAATCGCCCGGCCGGTTAGCAGTTGGAAAGATGAACTGCGGAACGATTTTGAGCCTTCTGTTTTTAACGCCCATCCCGAACTGAAGGTCATAAAGGAAACGCTTTATAAACATGGTGCCCTCTATGCATCCATGAGTGGCAGCGGCTCCACCATCTATGGCATTTTTGATACTGAGCCGGTACCGATCCCGTCCTTCCCGCCGCACTACTTTGTAAAGCTGGTTTGATGTCGTATCTTGCACCCGTTGAAAAAGTATACTGCTCATACCGCATTTTTGTCAGCCAATCTTGACCTGCTGAACCATCGAGGATACTAATTCCTTGCCTCCATCCCCGAGGCCATACTCTTCAATACTCCTTTTTTATTTCACATAACGAACATATTTCCCATGCAATCAACTATTTCTATGACAGAAAAAACGCAATATTACCTTGACCTGGAGGACCAATTCGGGGCTCATAACTATCATCCGCTGCCCGTGGTTTTAGAAAAGGGTGAAGGCGTTTTCCTTTGGGATGTGGATGGTAAGAGATACTACGATTTCCTTAGCGGCTATTCTGCTGTGAACCAGGGGCACTGCCATCCCGTAATACTGCAGGCTTTTATCCAGCAGGCACAACAACTCACCCTTACCAGCCGGGCATTTCACAATAACCGGCTTGGTGAATATGAGCAATTTATTACCAGCTATTTTGGGTATGATAAAGTGTTGCCGATGAATACAGGTGTGGAAGCCGTGGAAACAGGTATTAAGCTTTGCCGCAAATGGGCCTATGAAGTAAAAGGTATCAACCAGGGCGAAGCAAAAATCATTGTATGTGAAGGTAATTTCCATGGCCGCACGTCGACGGTCATATCATTCAGCAGTGACCCGTCAGCCCGTAAAAATTTCGGGCCATATATGCCGGGCTTTATCACCATTCCATTTAACGATATACCTGCACTGACGGAAACACTGCAGGATCCAACTGTTGCGGGCTTCATGGTGGAACCCATACAGGGAGAAGCAGGTGTGCTGGTACCTGACGATGGGTACTTAGCAAAGGCAAAAGAACTATGTGAAGCAGCCAACGTCCTTTTTATAGCCGATGAAATACAAACAGGCCTGGCCCGTACCGGCAAAATGCTGGCCTGCGATCACGAAGGTGTACGTCCGGATATACTTTTATTAGGTAAAGCCCTGAGTGGCGGTATGCTGCCTGTTAGTGCAGTGCTGTGTGATGATGAAATTATGCTGACCATCAAACCCGGTGAACATGGCAGTACCTATGGCGGCAACCCGTTGGCTGCACAAACGGCTATCGCCGCATTACAGGTATTGAAAGATGAAAAGATGATGGACAATGCAGCAGCGATGGGCCAATTGTTGCGGGAAGAATTGGAAAATATACAATCACCTTATATCAGTACAATCCGCGGAAAGGGTTTATTAAATGCTATCGTAATTAAACATACCAACCCGGATGCGGCACTGGAGCTTTGTATGGAATTAAAAGAAAACGGGCTGCTGGCCAAACCCACCCATGGTGATAAGATACGTTTTGCGCCCCCATTGGTAATCAACAAAGAGCAAATACTGGAATGTGTGGCTATCATTAAAAAGAGCCTGGCGATACTCTGAGCCGATAATTATTAGTACCTTATTTAAAATTTACCAGCCATGCCAAAGAAAATGCTGCCTTCCCTTATTTGTTGCCTGCTTGTAAGCGCTGCCGCATTCAGCCAAAAAACAGATACCATTCGGGGTGAAGAAGCCACTGCCCTGCTGCGACAAATAAACCAGCAGCTCGGTATTGACTCTGCCAAACTATTCAGGGGAGCACAACAGGACGCCTGTATGTGTATCGACTCTATATCCGTAAACGGAAAATCAAGAAACGACATCGTGGAAGAAATTAACGGCTGCATTACTAAACATTCCACCCTATTACAGGGAACTTTCCAGATTTTTAAATCAATGATGGGCGAGTCCAAAAGCAACGAAATCAAAATCGACGTTGACAAAGATTCGCCGGAGTTTCAACGCTATTACCGTAAACTGGAGACATGGTTACGAGACAGCTGTACGGCACTCGATAACGCCGTTGGTGCGCATAACGAAGAATCTAAAAAATCCTTTTCCGAAAATCCACGGGCACGCAAAGAGTATAATGAGGGTGTGGAATGGCTGAAAAAGAATGATTATGAAAAAGCATTGAAGAACTTTGAGAACGCTGTAAAAATAGATAGCGAATTTGCTTTCGCCTGGGACAATATCGGCATTTGCAACCGCCGGCTTGGCAACCTTGAAGAGGCGCTGAAAGCCTATAGGAAATCCCTGGAAATCGATCCAAATGGCATTACACCTTTACACAATATCCCGGTGGTATACGAATTCCAAAAAAAATATGATAAAGCCATTGATGCCTATGAGCAGTTAGGCAAAAAACATCCTTTTGATCCGGAAGCCTATTATGGTGCGGGGCGCATGTACCTGGCTAAAAATGAAATGGAAAAAGCATTGGATAAAATGTGCCGGGCCTACAATCTCTATGTTGAAGCCGGTTCACCGTACCGGGTAGATGCCGAAAAGAATATCAATTATATTTATTCCGTGATGAAAAAAGATGGTAAGGAAAAACGGTTTTTTGAAATACTGAGTGAGCATAAACTAAGTCCCTCCAAAGAGTAAAACCGTTTTATACACGCAAATCAAAAATCATTGTTGAGGGTGTAGTCTTATTTTGGTTACCTGCTGCCGCATTGCATATATAAGGGACAAGTGTATGCACCAGGCTGCTACCTATTCCGGCCGGCAGCCGCTTAGCAGCAGCCTTTACTATTTTCGTATATGTAGTTAATTCCGTTTGTCTCCGCCCGGAGCTATCCTTCTGCGTACATGAAAGTGTGGATGATCGCAATACATTAGCATGTCCTACCTGTTTATCTGAAGCCTTGCTAATAAAAAATCCCCTCCGTTAATACGGAAGGGATTTTAAGGTTTTTCGCATTAAGTATTTATTGCTTGATAAAGCGGCTGGTTCCGGCTTCGCAGTTGCTGCTGCAAACCAGTTTAACCATATACATACCACTTGTAAGGCCTGCTACATTTACCGGAATGGTATTGCTGCCAGCTTCCACAGCGAAGAGTTGCTGGCTCATGACGCGGCCTGTAACATCCAGCACGACAACTGTAACCCGGTCGCGGCCCGGTGCACCCACCAGTACATTCACTACGGAAGTAGCTGGGTTAGGATACAAACCATCCAGTACAACAGTTGAAGGACGTTCGCCTTTAATCATTACCACATTGCTCAGTTTGCTGCCACCGTTCAGATCAACCTGGCGCAGGCGGTAGTATTGTTTAGCGCCAACTGGAGTATTGTCAACAAAACTATAGGTGAGGTCAGTGCTGCTGTTGCCATTGGCTGCCTGGCTGTTTACAAATGAAATAACTGTATAGTTTACCCCATCTGTAGAACGCAGTACTTCAAAGCCACGGTTGTTTTGTTCTGAACCGGTAGTCCACTGCAACCTGTTTACATTCCCCTGTTTGTAACCGGAGAAGGTGATGAGACCGGCAGGGAGTATAACGGGATCGCTTGTTATACCAAATGGAGAGAAGCTTGTAAATGCATACCCTGTAGCAACCGTTCCGGTAACACTACCGTTATTGTAGTCCGCCACGGGGCCTGAGCAATGAACCACATCAGCATTGCTGCTGGTATAAGCGACGCCAGTTGAAGCACCCGCATAGTCAAGACTCAATTCACAAATAGAACCTCCAGCAACGGCTTCGGTTATTTCCCAGTTTGCATTTACACTTGATATAGCTGGCAAACAGGGCGGCACAGTAGAAGAAACCCTAACCGAGAAATCATCAACCGTACCTGTATTTGTAATGGTGGCCGGGTGATATAAAGAACCACTTGGTCCAACCGGGAATACAGTAGCTGTAGTACCAACACTATTAATAGTCAAAGCACCCGTTCCATCTGTTACCACATACGCTGAAGACGAACCGCCTAAAGCCGCTGCCGTCGTTATATTGCTTGCTCCCAGCGACATTGTACCCGAAAGCAAAACAAGTCTTTCTGCAAGTGTAACGTTACCTGCAATAGTGGAGTTCCCTTTTACATATAATCGTGAATAAGAACCCGCTGCAATATTTGCAGCAGGAAGCGCAAGACGGCTGGTGCCATTGCGAAGATCAATAGAGGCAACAGGGACAGCACTAAAGTCTGCGCTGTTTACATTCGTATCATCACCTTCATTGCGTTTGTACCCGCTGTTTGAAGTAGGGCCTGCTGGTGTTGTACCTTCTGCAAGTGTGCCACCTGTAAGCGTACCATACCCCAGGCCATCAATAGTGGCATTCGTTGAGACTACTTGCAACGCAAGCTGACCTGCCGCAGCTGCAAAGCCAGCTGTTATTGCCCCGTCTCTTGCAAGTCCGGTTGTTTGTCCAATAGTAATAGTAGCGTTAGGGGAAAGCAGCCAGTAACTATGCGGTTGCAATGTACCAGCAAGTACACCGCCAGCTCCTCCGGCACCACCAGTTGATGATTGGTAGGAAATCCGTAAAGCGGAAAGGTCAAATGCCTTGTCTGTCTTATTAACTAATTCAATAAACTCATCACCCGCAGCACTAAAGCCAGGATTAAACTGGTTAATAACAATTTCACCTGCAGCAGGAACCAGCTGGAGTGTTTTCACTCCTCCAGCACCCATAGGATCGGTACCGCTAAGCGTACCTGAAGCAAATGTGATACTAGTAAATGGAGTAGGTGCTATATTAATGGTATTGCCACTTACCGGGTTCGCCGCCACATCTACGGTTACCCAGAAGAAACCTGTAGTAGCCGCATTTATTTGCTGTGTAAGGCCAGTAAAGCTAAATGGAGATCCACTGGCAACTATTGCACTTGTGCCAATTTGCGTTGCCGTTCCAAAACTGTTCGTGCTATTGTACCACAATTTAAAGCTGTTTGCCACGAGGTCAGTTGCAGTATAAGTGCCTGCTGTACCAAATGATACACTGTTGAGTGTAGCAGCATTAGCCGTTACTGCAGCATTCCACTGGTAAAGAATTACGTTAGCAGAACTATTACCTACTGTTGATGCTGAAGGACCTGTTTGTGTCAAAGTTATTAGCGGCGTAACTGCCGCAATTGTGTGATCATTACCGGCAGCCACCGGATCTGTTCCGGTTTTAGTGCCGCTTACAAAAACAATATTTGTAAATGGTGTTGCAGCAATGCTTACCGTATTACCTGCGGTACCAGTTGGTGCCACATCCGCTGTTACCAAAAGATAACGGGTGGTACCAGAACTAATTGCTGCAGATAATCCTGTAAAGCTGATTGTATTACCAGAAGCAACAATTGCCTGCCCGGTTCCTAATTGAGTAGCACCTGTCAGGTTATTTGCGCTATTTATCCAAAGTTTAAAACCATTGGCCTGTAAGTCGGCCACCTGATAAGTACCAGCGGTTGTAAATGTCACATCACTAAGTGTGGCATTGTTTACTGTTACATCAAGCTGTACGCTATACAGCACATTGTTTATACTGTTCTGATTTATACTTGAAGCGATTGGCGATGCAGGTGATATAGCAATACTTGGTGCTAATGCTGCAAAAGTTTTCACCCCTCCGGCAGCCACAGGATCTGTACCGGTTTTGTTGACTGTGGTTAAAAATGAAATATCAGCAAAGGGCGTAGGGGCAATATTTATTGTATTCCCTGCTGTGGCAGAACCTGATATATCAGCAGTTAAGAAGACATACCCTGTATTACTGGCAGCAATACCCTGTGTTGTAAAAGGGGAGAATACCTGTGTCCCTGCTCCTAAACCTGTCGTTTTAGTACTGAGTGTGGCGTCACTAATATCCAACGTAGCATCTGTAGAATATCTTACTTTTAAATTAACAAGGTCTGTCGCTACATATGTACCGGCAGTAATAACCGATAGTCCATTTAAAGTAGCTGTTGATGTAGTAACAGCAAGATCATACCGTTGTAGTATAACGTTAGTTGCGCCCTGGTTTTCACTGGAAGCACCAATTCCCGGTGTAGAAATATTTACATCCGGGGTGGCTGCCAATGTACCTGTCAGTTGCACATCATCAACATTCCAAAATTCGTTGGCATCATTGTTCAGGGCGATTAATCGCAAAGCAACTGTTGATGAACCATTGGGAATATTTATAACCAATGTAGAGTAGATAGTGCCAAGGTTCGTACCTGAACTACCCGCTACCTGCAAATTTGTACCAGCTGTTGTAGTTGCATTTTGCGTGTTGTTATAACTCCATCTTGCATTCGAATTACCAACAACAGTAATATCTGCATTAGCAGCAGTATTGCTTGGGAATGCGGCTCCATTTACAGATGCAAACAGGCGTACGTAGTCCCCTACGTCAGCGCCATTTCCAGTGGTAACGGAAGTGCTAGATAAACGTACAATTATTTGAACCCCTGTATAAGAAGCTACGTTAATACTTCCTAAATCTAAGGTTGAGGTACCATTACTTAACTGCCACGACCGAATGCCATTGCGTATGGTTTGGTTGGCTGGGGTATGTGCGGCACCGGTATTTGTGGATATATTACCCGAACCGGCGCTTATTGACCAAACCGGGCTTGCCGGTGAGGACTCAAAATCCTGTTGAGCAATAATCACCTGACTATTCGCTGAATAGCTAAACGCAAAAAAGGACAGAATCAATAATAAGTAAATTTTTCTCATAGCTCATTTTTTGTTTTACAAAAGGTTTGTATCAATAATCATGCTTAATCTGCCAGTTGAGGTCCATTTCTGCTCCAGCAACAGGCCTTTATTATTATTAAATTATAAACACATTTTTTTCAAAAGAACGCTACATACTATTATCACCTGTTTTATTCTAAACAGAATGAACATGCTGCACGAAATGTACATTCCTGCATGCAAGAAAGCTTTAAGGCAATGGTGATTATAGCAGGTTAACTGCTTTTTTCAAGGGGGCGGGATTATGTTGAATATTCCGGGGAAGGTCTGTGAACCAAAACTAAAGGTAGTAAGATTAGCCGTTCAGCCAAATTATTCTGTCATATGTGGAAAATTGTGGCGTTTATGGGAAAAACAAAGGCGGCCGAACTGGCCGCCTTTGTCTCCGTTAGCGAGAACCATAGTTTTTATTGCTTCACAAATCTGCCTACAGCTGTTTCACAGTTGCTGCTGCAGATCAGTTTCACCATATAGGTACCATTGGCCAAACTGTTTACAGGTATTGGCACCGTATTGCTGCCGGCTTCTATCACGGCTGTTTTCTGCGCCACCCGCCTGCCGCTTGCATCCAGTATTATCAATTGTACATTGTCACGCACCGGTGCATCCACCAGCACATTGATTTGATCGCTGGTTGGGTTCGGGAACACACCTGCAATCGCCAATGTCATTGGTTTATTGCCATTGATGATAACAATGTTGCTCAGTTTGCTGCTCTGGTCTGTGTTCACCTGTCGTAAACGATAGAGCCAGCGTTTGCCCTGTACATTATTATCAACAAAACTATAATTCAGGTCAGTACTGCTGCTGCCTCCCGTTGCCAGGCTGTTTACAAAGCCTATCGCAGTATAGTTTGTGCCATCTGCGGAACGCTGTACTTCAAAGCCAAGATTATACTGCTCACTGCCGGTTGTCCAGCGCAGTTTATTCACTGTTCCATCCCGCTGGCCACTGAAGCTGACCAGGTTTACCGGCAAGGCTACTATACCGCCATGCAGGTAGAAACTGGAGAAGCCGTTCAGATTCGTAAAATCAAGGAAGCGGTCGCCGCTGATAGAACCAAAGCCGGTTGGTGGATGCAGACTGCTGGCCCCCACAGGATCAATGGCAGTCAGGCATGGATCACCATTCTTCGTCATATTCAAATCAAATTGGCTGGTAACGCCGGAGCCGGGTTGTGCAATCAGCGCATTTAACTCTGAATTGAGGTAAGGGAAACGCAGGTTATACGGACCAGTTGGTTGCGTCGCCACGGTAATAGTCAGGTTCCTGTCCAAATAATAAGTCGTACCGCTTTGTCTTACCGCACCATTGTGTTTATAGTAGCTGGCTTCTACCCTTCCCAGGTTATTACCCTGCGGATACAGCTGTGCAATAAGCCTGTTCACACTATCAACTATCGGTACAAAACCGGCATTATTGTTCGACTCTGTATTGATGGTAATAGCGCCACCACCCGTGTAACAAGCACCTACCGAGGCATAGGTGGATACCTGGTAAGGAGTGCCACCGACCACGATTTCTACATTATAATCTTCTGTTTCCCCATACGAATACAAACCACAGGGATCGGTAACCGTTGTTGGGGCAGATGAGTAATAAACGTCCCTGATACGCATACGGTGTACACCCGCTGGTGATCCCAGCGGTACAAACAGGTTGAACCCGGTCAGTGTGGTGCCTATCAGCAAATTATCAATAAGCCTTTCGTTGTTTTCAAAATAACCATCATCATCAAAGTCTATCCATACGGTGATGTAATTATTGCCAAAACCGCATTGTACCTGGCCCCAATATGTCTTACCCCTTGCCAATTGTACTGTAGTAGCATGATCTGTTGAATCCAGGTAGCCTGCCGCATTACAATCTGTTCCCGTGACGCTGGTCAGTTCAATTCCTGCCTCACCTTTCAGGCGGAAAAGCGTAATCTGATCCCCGTCTTCGCAACCCAGCCCCGGGCCTCCATTAAGTGGTACACAGTTAACGGGTGCTGCTGCTGTGGTAAATGACGTGGTGTTTACATCACAACCAGTAGCAGGGCCTCCTGCGCCTACCGGCTGCACGTACCAATAGTACTGTGTACTATAAGCCAGCCCTGTTACATCGGCATTTGTAGTGGTAACACTACCAATATTTGTAGTTGGCGGGTTAGTCGTGCCGAAGAATACATTATAGGAAGTAGCACCCGGCGATGCATTCCAGGTAATCGGTGTATTTGGCGTGATAGCAACATTGGTTGCACCATTTGCTGGTGTCAGGTTTGTAACGCAGGCCGGAGGTGCCGGCGGTGGCAGCAGGTTGATGCAGAAGTCTCCCGCATCGCCACTGAAGCCATCAATCATTATATAGTAAGTAGTGCCGCCAGTAAGTGACACAGTCAGTAAATCATCAATATCTCCCGCACCACTCTGACCAAATTCAAGGCAGGTGGAACCAGCCACCGGGGTCAACGTCAATGCAGGGCATGTACCAGTAGCTGTATAAATAGCCACCCATCCGTTAAGGGCGTTAGACGTTGCCGAAGGTATTTCCATATGTATTGTCACTGGTCCACTGGCAGCAGGGGTGTACGTGTACCATACCGTATTATTGGGCAAACTGCAGCCACCAGGTAGTACCGGATCACCCGAACTGGTAGCCAATACGGTATTCGCACATTCTTGCGGGCCGCCGAGTGTAAGGGGTATAGCACTACAAACAAAATCATTCACCAGGGTTGAAAAGGCAAACGTTGCCCAACTCGAGAATGGCCCTCCACAATCCGTACGTACGTGTAAATAGTACTGAGTGCCCGGCGTCAGGCTGTTGGCCGTTGCACTCAGGCCTGTGGTTGCTGTTCCTGAAGCAGGCGGAGTGGCAGAAGTGGTAACAGCCCATTCATAACCAGCTGGTGATCCACCAACGGCATTCCAGGATACGTTGGCCGATGTGCCACCGCCGGTTACAACAGCGGCCAGGCCGGAAGGTGCCACACAGCTTGGTGAAAGATCAACGGTGATATCATCAATGGCCAGGAAATCCATATCTGCAAGCGAGTTGCAATGGAAGCCGATATAATAAACACCGGTGGACGCTGGCGTAAAGTCAACATTTTCCACAACCGCTGTACTGCTGGCCGCATTGGTATTAGTATATATAGCGGAAGAAGTCATACCCGCAGCACTGGCCCCTGTGCCATATCGTATTTCAAATCTTTCCGGAAAGCTGGGGTTGCTCTTCCAACTGAACGTAAGCCGGTAAGATGTTCCACCTGTCAGGTTCAGCCCCTGCAAAAAGAACCAGTCATCCGCTGCGGAAGAACTGTTATACGGGTACACCATTGAATTAGGTGTACCAATAATAATAGTAGATGGCGTGGAGTAATTGCCCCAGGCACTGTTACCATTTACGTTTTCTACCGTCAGGCAGGATGGAATAGCCGGTGCTGTTACCGCATCAAAGTTTTGGCTATAAGGAACAGTGGTGGAATTACAGGAAGTAGTAAAACTAAACGTGGACCAGCTGCTGAAGCTGCCACTGCAATCGCTGCGCACATGCAGGTAATACGTTGTTGCAGCACTTAAACTGCCAACAGGCACGCTGGTACTGCCCGTAGCCGTACCAGATGCGGGTGGTGTGGCGGAAGTGGTGACTGCATATTGATAGCCCCCGGTGGCACCGGCCACAGCACCCCAACTAACGGTAGCGCTGTTACTGGTAATAGATGAAGCACCCAGACCCGTCGGGGCTATACAGGATGGCGGGTTTACAAACGTTAACGATACCTGCGGCTTAAAGATGTTCGTAGTATTGGTGTTGTTAGCACATTGTGAACCGCAGCCGTCACAACGTACCCGGCGGGAACCACTGGTAGTGGTAGCTGCATAGGTTCGTACGGCACCATAAGGTGCTACATATGGTGCAGCACCATAGCATACATCTACGAGCAGGTTATCGGTACCATTCCAAATAAAGGAGCCGTTGAGTGTAAGCATATCAAAGCCACCTGCTGTTGGTGCATAGGAGGCTACATTATACACTTCTATAAGTGTTGCCGCACTATGGGCAGCAGAATTAGTGGCCGCGGTATGCCCCATCCGGATTGTATAAGAAGGCAATGCAGCCGCTGGTGCGGTGGCTATATACCATCCCAGTTGGGTAATGGATTTTGGCCCCGTAATACCGGCAGCGTTTAATTCTGCAGCGGTATATATCACCTGGAAACGCATATATTCAAAATAAGCGCTGACAGGTGCTGCTTCGTTGGCGCCACTGGTGGTAGTGGAACCCCCGTTTGTCAACTGGATTGTTTGAGAAAAAGACATGTGCACAATCATGATCATGCTGCATGCAAGCAGGACTTTCTTCATAAGCTCTTGAGGTTAGTGTTTGTAAAGTGATTGTTGGTGGAGGGCAGGAGTAACAGCAATTTATAGCAAAAAAATAAATAACCCATATCTTAGGTCAATTATTTTTTACCTATATGTGTGTGTTATTCTCAGGTTTTCGATTGATTTTAATCAGTTGCATCTTTTTTTACACCAGCACCCTCTCCTATGCTGGCATACAGCCGCAACATGAAAGCCAGCTCAGCACCATACATGTCATGTTTGAATTTGAAGACGTATATGCTGCTGATGAATATATTCTTGATATATACCCGGCAGACATAACTGATAAAAATCATCCCGCAAAACCGGTTGTGCATATCTTCACCCCGTATTTATCTGTGCTGATTAAGGAGGGGTTGTCTTTTGGACACCAATACAGGTGGCAGTTTACAGCATTGCAAAAAAATAAAGAAGTATACCAAAGCCCTTTCTACCAGTTTAATATTTTATCATCCCCAAGGGTTGACACGAATTATTTCCGCCAGCAGGTAATAAATTACGGTGCGGCAGAAAACGATCTGATCCTGCTCGATCATAGTGCCATCGCCATTGATAAAAGGGGAAAACCAGTTTGGTTCCTGCCGCTCCATACCGATTCGCTCGATAAACTCATTCTGCGTGATGTAACTATGTCGCCCAGTGGCAGCATTACCTATATTGACCAGGACGGGGCCTATGAAAAAACATTGAATGGCAAATTGCTATGGCAGGGAGCCGATGATGGAAAGGTGTCCGGCGCCGGCAAAGAAAACTACCACCACCAGCTTACCAAACTGGAAGACGGGTCTTATGTAGTGTGCGGTTTTATTTATAAAACAAAAAAGAAAACGGATGTAAAAGATGCCCCGCGTTATAACACCATTATCCACTACAATACAGATGGCAGCATCCGCTGGAGCTGGGATGAATTAACCAGTTTAGAAAGAGACTCATTGTTCAAAGCGTATGCTATTGCCAATAGTGGCGGCCACCTCAATGGTTTTGCTTTTACGCCTGATAAAAGCCGTATGCTGCTCAGTTTTAAAAACCTGTCAGATGTATTTGTACTCAACTACGACAGCGGGTTGTTTGAAACCACAATCAAACGCAGTACGACAAACGGCCCTGTAGCGTTTGCCCAGCAGCATGGCCCTTTCGTAACCACCACCGGCGAAATTCTCTTGTATAACAACAATATCAACGATGACGGGAGCCAGGATGATAAAGTAGTTCACCCTGTTGCGATGGTATTTCAATACAATACAGCTAAAAAGAAAATCAGTTTTACGGGCAGCCTGCCAATAGAAACACCACAGTACCCTGCAGGTATCAGGGGCAAAGAAGGCTATATGAGCGAAACCGCCAATGGCAACTACCTGGTATGTGCCGGTGGCGTAAACTACAGCGTGGAGTACACAAGGAAATGGCAAAAAAAGTGGGAGGCCTTTTTTTATAAACGCAGCGTAGCCGACACCGTTTGGAAACCCTATAGCAATTACCGCTGCCGCAGTATCAGCTCTCTGTATCCTCTATACTATACATTACAGTATGTAAAAACAGAAAAGGGTAAACATGTATTCAGGATATACAATGGCGGCAGTACGGAAACGGTCTTCAACCTGATATTCACCAATGAAGTCGGGCAAAAATTATATTTACAAAGCTGGCCGATAGCACCCGGCATCCTGCAACTATTTTCTGTACCCACAGGATTTGTGGACAATAAACCTTTTTCCTGCACGGTACAAACAATTGCAGACAAGACGCAATCAAAAACCTATACGTACAACACAACGACGATGTTGCCGGCAAGCAAGGATTAATAAGCCACCTTCATTCCCTTTCCTTTCAGGTAGTCAATGATTGGTTTGTACGGGCCAAACTTATGCTGCTCTTCTGTAAATGGATCGGCGAAGGGGCCTTTGCCATAATCAATTGCTTTCTCTTCCGGGTGCGGGTAATCCTGTGTGGCAGGTGAGGGACGTTTATGTATACGATCATCATTTACAAAAGCGGCTACATCCAGCAATTCATGATCGGCCAGTAAAGGATTGGCACTGGTGGCCGAGTCATGCGGCATATTTGATTTCAGCCAGCGGGCCATTTTTATAATCCGGTGCATACTTGAACCCGGCTGGTAGGCATAATCACCCCAAAGCGGCGGGTAGAGATAATAGTCCTTTGATCCCGCCGGGTTAAGCTTCCCCTCTCCTGCTGCACCATGGCAGCGCATACAACGATCATTATACACCAGGGCACCTTTATTCGGATCGGCAGCCCGGTCGGGAAATTCTATTTCTTTATTTTCAAAACCCTTTGCATGGGTATTCTTCACATCCGCACCAATCCATTTCAGGTAGGATAAAAAAGCGAGCATCTCTTTACTATCCAACGGTAGTGGCCGGCCACTATGCGGACGCATCACACAATTGTTTACCCGCTCTGCGAGGCTCAATACACGGCCTTCTCTTGCCCGGTATTGCGGGTAGCGGGCATGTGAGAGCATCAGGTTAAATGAAAAACGTTTGGTGCCTGCATCCTGGTGGCAGTTGGTGCAGTTCATTTTGTTACGGAGGTATTGTCCGGATACACCATTGGGCCCGATATAATAACCGGTATGCAAAAACAATTCACGGCCATAGCGTACCATCTCACCATACTTATCTTTTGGAATAGCAGCGGTATCCGGTGCTATCACCAGTGTATCTGCGTCTGCTGTAGTTGCACTGGCCTTATCAGCCCCCGGCTGGCAGGCGATGATGAAGCCAAGCACAAACAGGAAGGCGAGTAATAAATACTTTTTCATCAGCAGGAATGTATAAAAAACTACAGGATGTTTTGGTATCAGCTGAGTAAAATAAAAAATAAACAGCCCGGAAACAAATTTCCGGGCTGTTCTATTGACAAAAAAAATCTATTGCTTTACAAAACGTACAACAGCTTTCGCCTCACCAGCTGTAGCAGTAAGGTAGTAAGTACCGCCAGCCAGCGCAGTGGCCGGTACGGTTATATTATTAGTTCCTTCGGGCAATGTTGTATTCCACTGACGGACAATACGGCCATTGATATCTGCAAGCACAAATGCTATATTTTCTTTACGGCCTACAGTAACAACTACTGTTGTAGCATCATTAACAGGGTTAGGTGCCGGTGCAGCTACTACCAACCCGTTAGTACCGTTGATGACGGCAGCAGTACGGCTATAGGTTACTTTACCATCCACATCCGTTGTTTTCAGGCGGTAGTAGGTAATGCCTTTGCCAAGGTTAATATCATACTGGTCATAGAAGCGGCTGGTTTCACTGCCATTGATAAGGGCTATACGAGTAAACTGTGTACCATCTGTTGATTTCTCCAGTTCAAATCGTGCATTCCTGGAGCAGCAGGCTGCCAGTTCCCAATTGATACGTGCATTGCGATCATTGATACGGATAGCTGTAAAGGACGCCAATTTTACAGGCAGCGGCCCGCTGATATTGGAAATGGCAAATGGGGAGAACCAGGTCCAGTTGGTGAAGTTAGCGGTGCGCACACCGGGTGGCGTACCTGTAGCGGCCTGTGCGGTTCCAACGGCGAGCCAATCGTCACCCCATGGGCTGCCCTGTGATACCTCATGCCATATCTGCACATTCTCTGCATTGTTATAAAGACCTCCCACCTGTGAAGGATCACTATCATCCCATTGGAAAACAATATCAGCACCTGTTGCGGGCGGATTGGTTGAAGGTGTAATATGCCATTCCCTTTGTACCGCTTTGGCAACGTTAGCTGCAAAAGTTGGGTCAGCTACGGCAACAGCATCTTCCACACGTAAGGTCCAATTAAGTCCATCGGCATGTGTAATTGTTAATGGATTATAAGTCGACCTCCCAATAGGAGCATCACGAAGTGCAGTAATATTATTCAGGATAAAAGAACCGGTACCATTGGTACGAATGTAACTGGTTGCCGATCCTCCGGTTACTGTACCAGTGATAGTTAAATTGGACGCTCCTAATTCTACGTAGGTACCTGTACTAACCAGTGATACGTTGCCGTTTATTACTTTGTTATCAGAAATGGTAGCTATGGTACCGGAAGCAGAACCGATTTGAATACCGCTGTTGGGAGCGATCAGCGAACCTGTACCACCCAATTCGGCAGTTGTTCCATTGATGACAAACATACCGGATGGATTTGTAACGGTTGCAGCTATAACATTTCCTGTACCTCGTATTCCATTTCGGAATGTTTTGGTTCCTGCATTCTCCCAGGTTACGTTTGCGTTAGCTGCTTCAAACACACCATTGAAGGTGGTAGCTGCTGCTGCACCCACCTGCATGGCCAGGGAGTTATTTGATCTGAAAATGGGAATGGTCGTTGTATTCACATTGGGAAAATAGGTAACACCACCTGAAGAAAAAGAACCCGTCCCGCTTGGCATCCACTCAAGAATTGATTGATGCTGGTAAATGATATTATTTACATTCACACCAGTTCCTGCTCCTGTCATTCCCCCTGCTGAAACACGGAGAGTGCCGCCGGTTGCCACATTAATGGTTGGACTGCCAGCTCCGTATGCGGGCGGTGTACCCACTACGGCCAGGCGGAATATACCACCAGCCTGTATGTCTATATCGTCGCCAGTACCATCTTCAACAGTAATAGTTCCCCCCGTGTGGTCAACCATACCACCGCTTTGAATAACAACCTGATCAACCGATACTGAGGCAGTGACGGTTACGGTATGTGTGTTTAAAATTGTTATGGTATTCGCAACATTGGTAGGTGTTAATGTTGCGTTGATCCATGAGCCGGCCAATCCTGTGGCCGACGACTCCCAGGTAGTTGTTGTATTCCAGTTGCCACTTGACCTGGATTGAAAATAATCGGTAGCAGACGAACTGCAACTGCCGCCCTGGTTTATGGTAATATCCAAAGAAAAATTACTGCTGGTAACAAGTGGATTACTGCTTCGTATACGTATGCGGTATAAAAGACCAGTTGGCGTACCAGCCGGAATTGTAAAATTGATAGTGCCGGCATTGGCCGTACTGCTCAGTGTTCCAATATTTGTAGGGCTGGCAAATGATCCTGCCGCATCTGACAACTGGGCAGTATAAACATTTCCGGTTGTAAAGGTTCCGGTTGATGTAAAATCAACAGTTCCATTCGCTGAAGTAAAACAATCAACAAGGTTAAAAGTTACGGCTGACAAAGTGGAGACGGTAATAGTGTTACTCGTAAATACATTACCATTGATGGTAACATTATCTACCCTGCTGGTTCCAGCACCAGCAATAGTACCGCCATTTGAGCTTGTTTGACTTGTAAGTGTAAGCCGTATATAAACAGCAGCGGCGTTATTTAAAGCGGCCACACCGCTTAGATCAAGTGTCCGTGTATATGATGCATTGTATGTAGCCGAAGTCCATGTAGGCGTGTTGCCAACCTGGTAAGTGCTGTTTGTTCCTGTAGCATCTGTAAAAGATGTCCCATCCGTGCTGTACTGCACTTTAAAATCTCTTGGACCAGTTCCACTACTGATGGCATCCCATGTTAATGTAATATCCTGGTAACCGGTAGTTGCGAATTGAAATTGCCAGTAATCCCCGGTTGTCGTCCAGTTGGTTGCGCTAAAGGATTCAGCTGAGCCATTGCCTGCTGGATTGGTATAAGAAGATGCGCCTGCATGCTGGACACTTGCACTGCCCGTGCCGATTTCTGCTGCATGCGGTCCTGCTGTAGCAGGCAAACTCGTTTCAAATGTCCACTGTACGATCTGGCTATACGATTGCTGCGAAAAGAATGCAATAAATATCAACAAGTAAACTTTCCTCATCTTCCCCATTTTGGTTTGAAATAAATAGTTTTTGGACAGGCTTAATGTCGGGGGAGTTTCGGAGGAAGATGGATTGGAGCGGCAAATTATGCCGTCGCTACGAAACTAAGGTATTATCAAATTGTAAGTTCAGTCCCCACTCCGGATTTTATCCTCATTTTAGCCGCTTTCACCGAAAAAAAGAAGGCTGCACAGCACCTGTAAAACCTTTTGCGTATAAGACACCCTGTCTTATACTGAAAAAACTTTACAGTCCGGGTTTTTAATACAGAAATAGGTTTA
>CAYLRV010000065.1:0-20323 GCA_964386395.1 uncultured Chitinophaga sp. | reverse complement strand
CCCGCGCTAAGCACGGTTTTTTCGGTATTCCTGGTATAGTTATAGTATTTCATTTTAGCAGATGCCGTCGAGTCTATAGTTATAGAAAAACGCCCCTTGCCGGCAACATCCATATTGATCATTCTTTCACCCTGCAGGTTTGCTCCTATATATATTAACTGTCCCCCGTTTTTGGGGTCGTTTATTAATATACCGGCCTTTTGTCCGAATAATTCCTTTTGCGGAACAAAAAGTACGATTCCTTCGCCACCCGGGCCATCGAGCCCCAGGGCAGCTAATCCTTTGTCGGCATAATATCCTAACCCGCCTTTTTCGGTACCCTGTTCATCGTTAAAGGCAATACCGTATGGCCCGTTTGTTGCCCTTTTAATTATGTTCCCGTTAATTTTAACAGTGGGCGATGCCCCTAAAATAACCCGGTCCTGTCCCTGTTCATCGAGCACCAACACCCCGCAAAGGGTATCATTACGTTGCCTGTTTTTCGAAACGGCAATTTCGGGTGCAATAATGATCCGGTCGGTACCGTTCCGGTCTTCAATTATCATTTCTTTTGTTCTGATAGATTCAAAACTGGTTATTCTTTTTTGTGTGAAACTGCTTACCAGAATACCGCCCATACAAACCGTAACCAGTAACAACAAGAGGTTGTTCTTCCTTTTCAGGGCCCGAATTTCATCTTCGGTTGTTCTTTTGAACTGTAAAAGATCGTTGTTATTCATAATTGGTCATTTTTTGTATGAAGCAAATTAAAGAAAACACCTTGGGGAAATTTTCCCTGCGAATGGTAATATCGCCCGGTTGTATAAAATCGAATAAGCCGTTAGTAGTGAATGGAGGCCTTGTTCCCGGTTCTTTTGTACTGTTGTACAAAAAAATCGTAATCACTCCCGGCCGGGTTCGGGCCAGCATAGTTTTTCCTTAACTCGCTGAGGATTATTGTATAATTCAGGGAAAATCATTTCAGAATATCGTGCCGAAATATTACTTTTGCCGCGGAGAGATGGCAGAGCGGTCGAATGCGGCGGTCTTGAAAACCGTTGACTGTAACAGGTCCGGGGGTTCGAATCCCTCTCTCTCCGCCAAACAATAAAAGTGCAACTGTATCTAGTAACCTTGATACAGTTGCACTTTGTTCATTTATATAGCTGGTGAATCTAAACCACCAGCTATTAATATGTTTGCATGGTTCAGCCTCTTTGCTACACTTCTTCTGGACTGACTATCAGTTTTACCTTCGTCAGGATTGAGCTTCCAGTTTGGTGAACTCTACCCCATTGAAGATTTTTGCCAGATTACCATTCTGCGTCTTCTTGTACTCTGCAATATGACTTTCGCTTACAATACGCCAGAGATTCTTACGGCTCAGTTCTGAATAATCAGCTGTTTTTATAAAAAGCCCGTTTATAGGACTGCGCAATTTAAACCTGATTTCAAATAGACCATTGGAAGATTTCTTCTTCTCCAATATTGTTTCAATCTGTTCGTATGTCATACTAAATAATTAAAAGAAAATAAAGGTATTTTATCACAGTAATACATTGTTTCTAATCCAGTTAAAAACAGCTATTTCGCTTTTGGCTTCCTCAGGCAGGTTATGCTGTATCGAATGTTCAATGCTCTTTCCTTCCTGAATGGTAAACCGCTCAGATAGTGAGGCATAAAAATTGATGAGAAAAAGCACCTGGTTGCCATTAAATTTATCAAAACTTCTGCGGCTCGGCTGACCTGTAAAGACATGCTTGCCTTCTTCCGGCCAGTTGTAAAAGATGCCATCAAGATCCTGCTTTTGGATATGCATGAACTATACTGTTTTAGGTTAAGAAAGCTATTCGCAGCAGTGTTGGTTTTTACCAACCCAATGGAGTCTCCGCCAGCTTTATCTCAAAAACGCTTTTTTTCTTTGGCAATGGTAACAGAAATGGATCGGCCTTCTATTTCCTTTCCATTAAGCTTACTCATCGCCTGGTTCGCCTCTTCATCAGAACCCATTTCTACAAAGCCAAACCCACGGCTTCTGCCAGTATCGCGGTCATTTACTATTTTGGCAGAAGATACCTGTCCAAAAGATTCGAATAACTTTCTCAAATCGTCTTCACTGGTATGAAAACTAAGGTTAGAAACATACATGTTCATAGAAAAAAATTTACTTTTTAATTAAATGAGATAAAACACAGCAGCAAAAAGAAGAGAGGAGAAAAAACTAATACTTTTTTGAAGAGTAGGAATCGTTACTGATCCTGCTTAAATGATGTTGCACTTTTACCTTGATATTAGTGAAGATAACCCTTACCCTTCAGTTTACCAAATGAAATCAGCAGGCTAACCTTTATCTGAAAAAAAGCTGGCATATCCTTCGAAAAGAATAACCCTCCAAAAGCCGCACTAATCGTCTGCTGTTCTTCGATCTTTTGTTACCATACCTGCGGCCGGCTGCTTGCCCCGGCAAAAAATCGTTTTGTTTTTTTATTTCTCCCGCCGGTATACCTGTTGTTAACGGGCTTCATTACAAGCTGTGGCCGCGGCTGCTGCGTCGTATTTACCGCAGAAACATTAAACACATGATCCTTTATCACCGGGATTTCTTTCTGAATCAATTTCTGAATATCCTTCAAATAAGCCCGTTCCTCGCTATCGCAAAATGAAACAGCGACCCCACTCGCTCCTGCTCTTCCCGTTCGCCCTATGCGATGTACATAGGTATCCGGTATGTTGGGAAGTTCGTAGTTGAACACATGGCTCATACCATCGATATCAATACCTCTCGCTGCAATATCAGTGGCCACCAGGGCTTTTATCCTGCCTGTTTTAAAATCAGCCAATGTTCCCTGCCGGGCATTCTGTGATTTATTGCCGTGTATGGCCCCTGCTTTTATACCGGCTTTATTAAGATCTTTAGCCACCCTGTCCGCACCATGTTTTGTTCGGGTAAATACCAGTGCCGTTTGAATACCTGGATCCGATAATAGCTGTACCAGCAATTGGCGTTTGTTTTCCTTCTCAACATAATACACCGATTGCTGTATGCGATCAACAGTCGTAGCCGGCGGGGTTACCTTTACTTTGGCAGGCTGTGTCAATAATCCTGCAGAAAGTGCCTGGATTTCCGGCGACATGGTAGCGGAAAAGAAAAGGGTCTGCCGTTTTGCCGGCAGCTTTGCGATAATTCTTTTTACATCATGTATAAAACCCATGTCCAGCATACGGTCAGCTTCATCTAATACAAAAAATTCGATAACGTCTAGGGTAATATGCCGCTGGTTTATCAGGTCGAGTAAACGGCCCGGTGTTGCAACCAGGATATCTGTTCCCTGCAACAGCGAATTTACCTGTCCATATTGCGAAACGCCGCCAAAAACAACAAGTTGCTTTAATGAAAGGTATTTACCATAGGTTTTAAAACTTTCTCCAACTTGTATAGCCAGCTCCCTTGTAGGCGTTAATATAAGCGCCTTAATTTGACGATTTCGCTTAACCGGCTGCACCTGCCGGTTATACAATAATTGCAAAATAGGAATGGCGAAAGCGGCTGTTTTGCCGGTTCCGGTTTGTGCACAGCCAAGCACATCTCTATGCTGGAGAATTACGGGAATAGATTGTTCTTGCACAGGTGTGGGTTTTGTATAACCCTCATCACACAATGCTTTTAATACAGGCTCAATGAGCTGCAGTTCGCTAAATAACATAAATAAATTTGATCGTAAAAAATATGGTAAGGCTATCAACAGTTTGAGGAAGATACTTTACCTGCCTTACGTTAAGCCATCATACTATTTGAATGGAGAAAAAACAAATTCAATGGAGGAATAACATACAAGAATGTAAATGTACGATTAATTATCGGGTTCAGCAAATGATGATTGGCTGCGTAATGTTAAAAGTTGAAATGAATGCTTCACCAATTAATCACTTCCGGGGTAAGGTGGTGTCTGCAAGCGGGTTAAAAAATTTGTTTTGTATAGGCTGCCAAATCTTTATCTCCGCGACCGCTCAAACAAATGACCACGACGTCCTCTTTTGTCAGCTTCATTTGCTTCAATGCTGCGAATGCATGTGCCGATTCAAGTGCAGGAATTATTCCTTCCATTTTTGCAAGATTAAAAGCAGCTGCTAATGCTTCGCTATCTGTAGCACTTAAGAAGCCCGCCCTGCCTGTTTTAAATAAGTGTGCATGCAAAGGCCCAATACCGGGATAATCAAGCCCTGCAGAAATACTGTGAGGCTCCACCACTTGTCCGTCTTCCGTTTGCATCAGCAGGCTTTTACTGCCATGCAGTATGCCCGGCTTGCCTAAAGCAGTTGTTGCCGCACTTTTTCCGCTGTTCACACCTTCACCGGCTGCTTCGACAGCAATCAATTTTACCGACGGTTCTTCTAAAAAATGATAAAATGCACCTGCCGCATTGCTGCCACCCCCTACGCATGCCATTACATATGCAGGCAGTTCACTACCGGTTTTTTGAAGTAATTGTTTTCTTATTTCTTCGCTTATCACCGATTGAAACCTGGCAACCATATCCGGGTAAGGATGCGGCCCCACCACGCTGCCTATGATATAGTGCGTATCATTGGGATTATTTATCCAGTCACGTATCGCTTCATTGGTTGCATCCTTTAATGTTTTACTACCGCTTGCAGCTGGTATGACCTTTGCACCCAGCATTTTCATTCTTGCCACATTCGGCGCCTGTCTTTCTATATCTTTTTCACCCATGTACACTATACATTCAATCCCTTTCAACGCACAAACTGTAGCCGTAGCCACCCCATGCTGACCCGCCCCTGTTTCAGCAATGATCCTTTTCTTGCCTAAACGCCGGGCCAGTAATATCTGTCCGATTGTATTATTAATTTTATGCGCCCCTGTATGACAAAGATCTTCACGCTTCAGGTAAATGGCAGCCCCATATTGTGCACTAAGCCTTTTTGCTTCATACAAGGGGGTTGGCCTGCCTACGTAATCTTTAAGCAGTTCCTGGAATTCATTTCGAAAATCCTCCTCCTGCATTATTTGCAGATACCTTTTACGCAATTCTTCTACATTGCGGTGCAGCATTTCAGGAATATATGCTCCGCCAAACTGCCCGTAATAACCTTGCTCGTCAGGCGACGTATATGATGTTGTTGACATTTTTGCTGGAATTCTGTTTTACTTCATAGCCATTTTAAACTGGAGCACTTTGCTCATGTCTTTTACGCCGGGTGACAGTTCAAAATGACTGTTGATATCCACACCAAATAAATCAAGGTGTCTGAATGCTTTAATTTTTGACACATCTGCCACACTTATGCCACCACTCAGGAAGAATGGCTTTTCAATTTTGGCCTTATTCAGCACACTCCAGTCAAATTGCTTCCCTGTACCACCGATGCTTTCTTTTAGTCCGCCGGTATCAAATAAATAATAATCACATACAGCATCATATGGCGCCACCAGTTCATCTATGTTTTCATTACCCGTAACCCGGAATGCTTTTATTACTTCCACCTCGCTGCTCAGGTCTTCACACATTTCTGGACTTTCATCGCCATGCAACTGTACCACTTCCAATCCATAATCATCGATAGCATCTAATACATCGATCATTTCCGGATTTACAAACACACCCACTTTCTTCAAATCGAAATCTGCTTTTTTCACATCCTTCTTCGACAATTTATCACCTACAAAGCGGGGTGATTCCGGATAGAATATGAGTCCTGCAAAATCAATATCCAGCCCGTCGAGCTGCTGCAGCTGTTTCATATCCGTAATACCGCAAACTTTTATATTCATAGTATGTTGCCGCCAGTTACACTAATTTCAGTATGAGTGCTTCTTTGCGGACTTTGCTTTAATTGTTTACACTTGTTTTATTCCCGGGTTCACTACATACAAATTTATCTTCTTTGATTGTGGATTCAGGCGCCGGCTTTCAGTTTACCAGAAAATTCCTCAAAAGCCTTACCTGGGTTCTCCTGTTTCATAAAGTTCTCCCCGATTAAAAATCCTTTAAACCCTGCCTCCCGCAAAGTTACAATCGCTTCCGTGCTGCTAATACCACTTTCAGCAATAGCGGGTTTTCCAGCAGGTATTTTATCAAAGAGGCGAAGTGACGTTTCAATAGCCACTTCAAATGTTTTCAGGTTACGGTTGTTGACACCCACCATACTTACTTCATCACAACAATGACCCAGTTCCTCTTCATTATGCACTTCTAATATTGACTCCAGGCCGATACTGCTGGCATATGCGGCAAATTCTTTAACCGCTGCAGGCGAAAGACATGCGGCAATGAGCAATATAACATCAGCGCCAAATGCTTTTGATTCTGCTATCTGCCATTTGTCGACAATAAAATCTTTCCGCAGCACTGGTATATCTGTTACGACTTTTGTTTGAATTAAATCATCCAGGTCCCCGCCAAAAAATGCCCCGTCAGTAAGTACCGAAATTCCTGCAGCAGATTTGTTATAGCAGGTCACTACTGGTTCAACCTCCAGCTCTTTTGTTTTAAACCATCCCTTACTTGGGCTTTTCCGTTTAAATTCAGCAATAATCCCTGTACTACCCGGTATCAGCAGGCTCTGTACAAGCGACCGGTTTCTTATTTGCCAGAAAAAGCCATTCCGCTCAAATCGTTCAATCGGACTTTTTGTTTTAAAAGGTGCTATCTCCTTTTTTTTGGCAGCTACAATTGTTTCTAATATATCGCTCATTGTATTGCTAATAGTTTTTGCAAAGATTGATTAGCTCTCCCACTTTCCAGGCTTTCCACAGCTGCATGGTAGGCATCATTGTATGCCGGGAATTTGCCTGTACTATATAAAGCCATGGCTGCATTTGCCAGCACAACAGCGTTCTGCGCCCAGGTGCCATCACCTTTTAAAATTGCAGCGAAAATTTTTGCCGCTTCTTCCACAGTGGCACCGCCACTTATATCGGCAGCATTCACCATACGCTTACCCAATTGTTCGGGCGTTATTACCTGTTCTCCTTCCTGGGTTATAACCTTTGTATCGCTGGTTAACGAAATCTCGTCATATCCATCGAGGCTGTGAATGATAGTAAAAGGCCTGTTCCCGGCCTGCAATAGATAAGTATAAATTCTTGCCATTTCAAGATTAAATACACCGACTAACTGGTATGCAGGATTTGCGGGGTTTGCCATCGGGCCAAGCATATTAAAAAAGGTGCGCATGGCCAGGTTTTTTCGTATCGGCCCCACCGTTTTTAATGATGGATGGAATAATGGTGCATGCAAAAAACAAATATTTGCGGCTTCAATTTCTTTTTGCAATTTGTTGTTATCACTGCTGAATTTATAGCCCAGTTGTTCCATTACATTACTGGCTCCGCTTATAGAAGATGCGCCATAATTGCCATGCTTTGCCACCTGTTGGCCGGTACCGGCCACAATAAAACAAGCCAGTGTGGATATATTGAAAGTATTTTTTCCATCGCCACCCGTACCAACTATGTCAATCGTTTCAAACCCACCCAGATCGGCCCTTACGCACAATTCAAGTAATCCATCCCTGAAACCCTGTAATTCATCAATGGTGATACTACGCATCAGGAATACAGTCATAAAAGCTGTCACCTCATGTTCATTGTAATTTCCTTTGCCGATATTGACCAGCACTTCTTTGGCCTGCTCTTTCGACAAGGTTTTATGTTCAAATAAATATTGCAATACTTTCTTCATATATTCTTCCCCCGTGACACCGTCTCTTTTTTTATCTAATAAGCCAGTTGCGCAGGATCGTTTCCCCGTCCGGCGTTAATACACTTTCAGGATGGAACTGTACGCCCTGTACATCATACCGCCGGTGCTGCAAAGCCATGATATAACCATTGTCATCTCTTGCAGTGACTTCAAGTTCGGCAGGAAAATTTTCATCGGACACAATCCAACTGTGGTACCGGCCTACTTCGATCCTGGCAGGAAGTCCTTGAAAAAGAAAACTGCTGGCCGATCCGTCTGTTTCCTCAATAGCAATCCCCGTGGCAATACCATGATATACTGTTGTAAGATTTGCCAGGGTTCCTCCAAACGCCTCACCAACAGCCTGGTGACCCAGGCATACACCGAGTATAGATTTTGATGCTGCATATTCCCTGATCAGTGGTACTAGCAATCCGGCCTCCGCCGGTATACCCGGCCCCGGTGATAAAATAATTTTATCATAGTCCTTTACTTGTTCCAGCGGCAGCTGATCATTCCGGTGCACGTCCACTCTTGTGTGCATAATCTTCTCTACCAGGTGAACCAGGTTATACGTAAACGAGTCATAATTATCAAAAACTAAAATCTTCATCCTTTATATTTCTTTTGCCAGTTCAATGGCTTTTTTTAATGCACCCAGCTTGTTATTCACTTCCTGCAACTCGCTTGCGGGATTACTCGCAGCCACCACACCCGCACCCGCCTGGTAGGTGAGGGTATTATTTTTACTGAGAAAAGTACGTATCATAATCGCATGGTTACAACTGCCATTAAAACCTATAAATCCAATAGCTCCGCCATAGTAACTTCTGGCGGAGGTTTCATAACCGTTTATCAGTTGCATGGCCCTGTACTTCGGGGCACCGCTAAGCGTACCCGCCGGAAATGTTTTAGCCAACAAATCGAATGGATTAGCACCATTTCTTACAGTCCCCTTTACTTCACTTACCAGGTGAATCACATGCGAAAAGTACTGAACCTGCCGGTAATGCGCTACTTCCACCTCGTCACACAATCGGCTTAAATCATTTCTTGCCAGGTCAACGAGCATGACATGCTCCGCATTTTCCTTTGCGTCTTTTAATAATGCCTCCGTTGCAATTCTGTCCGCTATATCATCACCGGTACGTTTAAAAGTCCCCGCGATGGGATGCACGATTGCTTTATTGTTTTGTATGACCAGTTGTGCTTCAGGTGAAGAACCCATCAGCTTATAATCACCGTAATCAAAAAAGAAAAGATACGGTGAAGGGTTAATACTACGCAAAGCCCGGTACACATTAAATTCGTCGCCGGTAAAGCCCTGCTGAAACCGCCGGCTCAGTACTATTTGGAACACATCACCTCTATTACAACTGGCGATGCCCTTTTTCACCATATCAATGTAGGCATCATCAGTCATGTTGGATCGTTCATCCCCTTTGGATCTGAACGGATACACAGGCACATCCTTACTCTTTATCAGGGATTCAACTGCTCCTATATCCGTCTCTATACCATTGATCTGGTTTTCACAAATAAAAAGTTCATCTTTAAAATGATTGATGGCGATAACATACTGGTATAACCGGTAGCGCATCAACGGTATTTGCACACCCAGGGCATCGGGTGTGGCGCTGAGCTTTACTGTGTCAAAAAACTGTACAGCATCGTATGTGGTATAACCAAATAATCCCTGTGCAAACTGTTCTTCCCTTGTGTCTCCTTTTTTGACCTCCATTTTTTGCATGAATTCCCAGAGCCGCTGTGGCACTGCATTTTTATCGCTTAATGCGATCCGCTCCGAGTTCCGGCCCGGCAGCTTGAATTCGATGCTTTCACCAGAAGTAATTTCCATACCACCAATTGCATGCACACCAATAAATGACCAGCTGTTTTCAGATGAATGGTGATCGGTGCTTTCCAATAGAATCGTATCCCGGAATTTATCCCGCAAACGCAAGTATATCCCAACCGGTGTATAGACATCGGCGAGCATTCTTTTACAAACAGTCTTAATCTCTATTTTCTTCATTTTAACCTGGTTAAATCCTCTTCTACAGCCAGTAAATAAAAAGCCCCGGATAAACCGGGGCTTTACAATATAATTACACAACACAGTTATGACATTACAGCCCCGTAAGAGTTGTATGCCACCACCATGTATTGTTATGCTTTATCATTGAATGACAAATATAAATGCAAAAACGGGATTGACAAATTCTTTTTAGATTTATACTTTAAACTGCACTTATGCTTATACAACATAACCAATCCGGCTCCAAAGGCCTTTTCTTTGTGGAACAAAACGGCGAACAACTCGCTGAGATGACTTACAGTATGCCATCGCCTGATAAGATGATAATTGATCATACCGAAGTGTGTGATGAGTTGCGCGGCCAAAACGTAGGCTATCAGTTGGTGCATACAGCAGTAGAATATGCAAGGACCAACAATATTAAGATTATCCCGCTGTGCCCGTTTGCCAATTCCGTCTTTAAGAAAAAAGAAGAATACAGAGATGTACTTTTCAATTGACACCGATTAATTACTAAAATTTATATTATGTCCTTGATTAAAAATATTACAGCCATGCCTTTCAAAGACTTTGTCTTTGCATTATCGTGCCTTTTTCTATATGGCAGCTGCAGCAGCACAAAGAAAAACACGGGTGGAGATCAACCAGCCGCAAATGAAGCCGCCGGCAGCAATCCAACATTGAGAAAGGGAAATTACACTTGGCTTGATAAGGAGGTATTTTTGCTCGAGGGATTATCTGAAGACAAAACCTATGGGTATAGTATGAACAATGCCATTAAGGTTGGTATGGCAGACAATGGTAACTCCGGCCCTTCTAATGAGCGAAGCTACCTGAATGCACTTTTAGGCCCTGATGGGCAGCAAGTAAAATACAAGCGCTTGGGTGGTTGTTGCCCGGTAGAAAGTAAAAATGGATTTATGGGCCAGGCTATGCTTGACCGGTACGAAGTAACCTATGAAGGTCTGGAAAAACCACTGATCCTGTACATCAATATGTATGACCCCGGAAAATTGTATGCACCGGTTGGTTTTACATACAGGAAAAAATAATACAAGCACTAAATCATAATTTATAAATCTACCTGCATGAAAAAAATTATTCTGTCATTCCTTGTTGCCTTTATCAGTACGCCAATGCTGGCACAGGATGATGCCGCTTATAAGCTTCCGCCAAAGGATATCACAGATATGCTGATGGCTAAAACTGCACCCGGTGTAAGTATGGATGACAAAGGCGAGTGGATGCTGCTTATAGAATATAACAGTTATCCGTCCGTGGAAGAGCTGGCGAGACCCGAACTGAAGATTGCAGGACTTCGTATCAACCCTGCCAATTTTGCCCCCAGCCGCCAAAATTTTGCCAGCAATCTGTATCTCAAAAATGTAGGAAGTGGAAAAGAAATAAAAATTACCGGACTGCCTTCGCCACTTTATGCCGGCAACATCAGCTGGAGCCCTGATAATAAAAAGATCGCCTTCACACATACCACCACCAACCGTGTCGATCTGTATGTTATTGATGTGGCAACGCAAAAAGCAACAAAAGTTAATAAGACCGCATTAAATGTTATCACCGGCGGTGCTTCCTGGTACGACAACAACACATTGCTTTATCGGGCAATATTAAAACCAGCAATGGCAGCACCGAAGAGGCCCGCAATGCCCAAAGGGCCAACGGTACAGGAAAATTATGGTAAGGCTTCCCCACGTCCCACCTTCCAGGATTTAATAAAGAGCCCTTATGACGAAGAGCTTTTCTCATTTTACGCCACCACTCAACTGGTAAAAAATGTAAAAGGCATTGAAACTAAAATCGGCCAACCGGCTATCTATGGTACTGTCAGTGCATCGCCTGATAAAAAATATTTGCTGCTCCGAAAAGTGAAAAAACCCTTCTCTTATACTGTTCCGGCCAACGGATTTCCGGCAGAAGTGCAAATCACCGATATGACCGGCAAGCTGGTAAAAACAATAGCAGACCTTCCTTCGGCCGAGACAGCACCATCCGGAAATGATAATGTACAATTGGCGCCCCGATCATTCGAATGGAGGGATGATGAGCCAGCCACCATCGTATGGTGTATGCCACTGGACAGTGGCCTCATAAAAAAACAAGCGGATTACCGTGATGCCGTATATGCACTTGCAGCCCCATTTAATGGCGAAGCCAGAGAGCTGTTTAAAACCAAAATGCGCTACCGCGGTACAAGCTGGGGTAATGCAGATTTGGCCATCGTTACTGAAGGCCTCACCGGCAAGCAAACTGTACAGCTCGATCGTTATAACTCCGTTACGGGAGATTTAGAAAAATTAATTACACGTAATACAACAGATGCGTATTCAAATCCCGGGCAGCCACTCACCGTGCAAAATCAGTATGGAAGACCGGTGTTGCAGACTATTGATAATGGCAACAAGATCATTTTTAATAACCTTACGGGCAGTTCTCCAAAAGGCGACCGGCCGTTCCTGATGACTTATGATGTACATAAAAAGAAAGCAGATACTATCTGGCGCAGCCCGGAAGAGCATTTTGAATTTGTGGTAAAGTTGCTTGACCCGAATACACTCACATTAATTACCCGCAGGGAATCTGAAAAAGAAATGCCAAATTATTGGCTGAAAAATCTGCGGTTGCGTATAGCAGACCGGCCCTTGACGAATTTCAAAAATCCCTATCCGCAAATGGAGGGAGTAACCAAGGAGAAAATAAAGTATAAGAGGGCTGATGGCATTGATCTCACTGGTGATTTATACCTGCCTAAAGGTTATGATAAAAACCGTGATGGTAAATTGCCAGTGCTTATATGGGCTTATCCGGCAGAATATAATTCGGCTGCAGATGCTGCCCAGGTACGCGGCAGTGAGCACCGCTTTACATTAATTGGTGGTGGCTCTCCGGTGGTATATGCAACACAAGGTTATGCCGTACTGAACAATGCAGAAATGCCAATAGTAGCAACTGGGAAGGACAAAAAACCAAATGACAATTTTATTGAACAGCTTACCATGAATGCCGAGGCTGCTATCAATGTGCTGGATTCGTTGGGTGTTGGCGATCGCAACCGGATGGCGGTAGCGGGCCATAGTTATGGCGCTTTTATGACGGCCAATCTTTTAGCGCATACCAATTTGTTCAAAGCCGGTATTGCCCGCAGTGGTGCGTATAACCGTACACTTACACCGTTTGGTTTTCAAAATGAAGACCGCACCTATTGGCAGGATCCTGAATTATATAATAAGATGAGTCCGTTTAGTCATGCAGATAAAATAAAAACACCCATACTGCTTGTGCATGGAGAAATGGATAATAACACCGGCACCTTTCCTATTCAGAGCGAAAGAATGTTTAATGCGATCAAAGGCCATGGCGGTACAGTAAAATACTTAAGTCTTCCATACGAAAGCCATGGTTACCAGGGCCGTGAAAATCTTCTGCATTTGCTCAATGAGCAATTGATGTGGCTTGATAAGTATGTGAAGAATGCCGGGAAGAAAACCGAAACACCGGAGAAAAAAGCATTCTGATGTCTTCCTGTTTTTGATTCAAAGTCAATTAACTACACCAGTAACAATAAAAAGGGGCCCTAAAGGCCCCTTAGAACGTTGTGTTTTTCATAAACCGGTCAGCAAGCCGGAAAATTGGTTCCAAAAACGGTTAAACGAGCTATATATAATGCAAACACGATGCCACCTGCATATCTCCGGCTTGATCAGGATTAAAATCTCAACAACTAATCAGCCATAAACACCCTGGCATACCGGCGTTTATCATCTTCCCAGATAATATAGTATATCCCTCCCGGTAAACTACTTACATCAGTAACCGTTTGTGTTCGGTTTCGCGGAATATCTATTTGTTTAACTGTTTTACCAACAACATCCACAAATCTTATAGACGATTCTTTCGTTGATGACGGGTGGCGAATCGTTATCAATGCATTCCCCGGATTCGGAGTAGCTGTGAGTTCAGGTGTGTTAACAGCTATGGGTGGCGTAACAGCCGTTACAGGGTTATAAATAAATCCGGCCCTTGTTGCCGTGCCCCCGGAGGTTGTTACGGATACATTGCCTGATGCGCCGGCACCCACAACGGCGGTTATTGTTGTAGCGTTTACCACTGAAAATGAAACAGCCTGTACGCCACCAAAACTAACTGAAGTCGCACCGGTAAAGTTTG
Organism: uncultured Chitinophaga sp.; assembly: GCA_964386395.1. GTDB lineage: Bacteria > Bacteroidota > Bacteroidia > Chitinophagales > Chitinophagaceae > JJ008. The sequence continues at coordinate 6,418 of CAYLRV010000065.1, read as the reverse complement.
TACCTGTAATGGTTACAGTTGCATTAGTACCAGCTGTTGCCGGCGTGAACGATGAAATGGAAGGTCCTGTTGTAAATGTAAACCCGTTTAAGGTAGCTGTTCCGCCGGGTGTAACCACAGAAACATTACCAGTGGCGCCGCTACCCACAATTGCAGTTATAGTTGTTGCATTTACCACCGTGAACGATGAGGCTGCAATTCCTCCAAAAAGTACTGCAGTTGTTCCGGTGAAATTTGTGCCAGTAATGGTTACAGTACCTCCAGTACCTGAAGTTGTTGGTGTAAAGGAAGATATAACAGGAGGAGCAACCGTATAGGTGAATCCGGGACTGCTGGCGGTTCCATTCGCATTCGTAACACTGACAGCTCCCGATGCCCCTGTTCCTACCACTGCATTGATAGTTGTGGCATTTACAACTGTAAATGATGATGCTGGCGTGCCGCCGAAGGAAATGGCTGTTACTCCGGTAAAATTTGCACCCGTGATTGTAACTGTTGCACCCGTGAATGCAGAAGCTGGACTGAACGATGTAACAACAGGAGCTGCGACATAAGTAAACCCTGCCAAAGTTCCTGTACCGCCGGGAGTAGTTACTGCCACATCTCCGCTCGCTCCGATGCCAACAATGGCGACAATTGATGTTGGTGAAACCACTGTAAAAAATGAAGCGGGGGTATTACCAAAAGTAACACTTGTTGCTTGGTTGAAATTTGTTCCCGTTATGGTCACCTGTGTCTGTGCAGAACCAGAAGCCGGAGTAAACGAAGTTACTGTGGGAGCAGGCGGGGTTGCTTCACCTATCCTGTTTCGGAAAATTGAAATTGAGTTTGAATCAAGATTGGCACTGCAGATTTCAGGTTTACCATCGGCATCAAGGTCGCCCGCTACAATTTTCATAAAACTGTTACCATTTGCAGTCAAATAAAAGGGGCTGGCAAAAGAAACAGCTGGGTTAGCACTTGTATTTCTATACAGCGCCACTTTATCCTGGTTGGCAGAGAAGGTGGTACCCTGGCATACGATGTCTGACTTTCCATCTCCATTCAAATCGGCAAGTACCCCCCTTCCCATATTCAGATCCACCTGGCGTGTAAAAGTGTAGCCTCCCTGGTTGACATGCATCCAGTTTGTAGTAAGTACATCAATTTGTCCATCGGCATTTACATCATCCGGGAAAGGATACAGGCAGTATCTGGCGCCTCCTGCCGAGCCAACAGTAACAATGCCAAAATTTAATATGGGGCCACCAGTCATGGTATTATTAGTTAATAACAGCAGATATTCTCCTGAACTGCTCGTTGTACCTATTAATATTTCAGGTTTATTGTCATTATTGTAATCAATAATTTCTATTCCTCCCATTAGGGTATTTGCGCTCGCAGAAAATGCAAAAAACAACTGGTTGATATTGAAGGAAAGCACACCAGAAGTTGTTGTATTAACGAGGGAAACGTAGCGTCCTCCACTATTAATTGCACAATTGTTACAAATACCAACTATATCCTGGCGCCCATCGCTGTTTAGGTCACCAACAGCGATATCAGCAATCGAAAGCGGGTACGGGATGGCAAACACTTGTGGTGATGCAAATGAAATAGCACCGGGCGTACTTGTATTTGTATATATTATTACTTCAGAATTACCACCAAGGCTTTGATCGCCCCTTGCCATGGCCAAATCCAGCTTGCCATCACTGTTAATGTCAGTAGCAACAATATTGTTAACATATTGGCCTGTTGTAATATCATTTCTTGCAGCAAAAGATAACTGTCCCGGTGTACTTGTATTCCTGAATACAGATATAAAGTTGGCATTATAATTAACAACAATCATATCGGGCTTGCCGTCGCCATCCATATCTCCTAAATCGATATCTGTTGGCCTGGCTCCCACCGTAAAATTCATTTTTCCGGAAAAACTATTCGCATCAAAGGCATTTGGATCACCAGTAAAAGTTACTTTAAATGAACTTTTAGACAATGCATTCAATGCTGAACCAAGAGTGCTGACCCTTATTGGTAAATTCATGGCCCCTGCTGGCACTGCTACTGTAATAACGTTTGGAGCAGCACTAACAACGCTCCCTCTCACTCCACCAAAATATACAGCATTCGCACCAACGCCGCTTCCGAAATTCGCACCCGTTATTGTTACAATTGTGCCAACGGGACCTGATAACGGACTTACAGAATGAATAACCGGTGAGGTAATAAAATCAAACCCATTACTGACACCAGTTCCCCCGGCAGTGGTAACAGAGACCTGGCCGGAGCTTCCGCCGGCTACAGTTGCTGTTATAGAAGTTGAGGAGTTGACGGTAAATGAGCTTGCCGCCGTGCCGCCAAATCTAACAGCAGTCGCATTCGAAAAATTGGTTCCCGTAATAGTAACTAGCCCACCTTGGCCTGTCACAGCCGGAGTAAAAGAGCTTATAACCGGCGGTTGTATAAAAGTAAAGCCGGCTAAGGTGGCGGTACCACCAGGTGTAGTTACAGACACTGCACCTGATGCTCCTGATGCCGACAAAGTAGCGGTAATTGTATTTGCATTAACCACGGTAAAACTGGAGGCATTAGCAAATCCAAACTTTACAACAGTTGCGCCTGTAAAATTCGAACCCGAAATGGTTACAACTCCACCAGCTCCGGCGCTAAGCGGCGTAAAGGAAGTTATTACCGGCTGCGGGATATAAGTGAAGCCCGGTTTGCTTGCTGTTCCAAATGCATTTGTAACAGCGACATCACCTGATGCACCAATTCCTACAACAGCAGTAATATTATTTTGATCTACTACTGTAAAACCAGAGGCGGGAACGCCGCCGAAGCTAACTGCTGTAGTTCCTGTGAAGTTGAGCCCGGAAATACTAACTGAGTTTCCAGTGGCTGCCGTAGTTGGTGTAAAAGAGAATACTATTGGTACAGGAGCATAGGTAAAGCCACTTAAGGATCCCGTTCCAAAAGGTGTGGTTACACTTACGCTTCCGGAACTGCCGGTACTCAGAAAAGCAGTAATAGTGGTTGGGCTATTAACGGTAAAACTTGCTGCAGGTGTGCCCCCAAAGCTTACAGCGGAAGCATTATTAAAATTATTACCTGTTATAGTTACACTGGTGCCATTAAATCCGCTGACAGGCGTAAAAGATGTGATAACCGGTGGCCCAATAAAAATAAAACCAGGCCGGGAGCCGCTGCCGATAGCATTAGTAACTTCAACATCGCCTGATGCGCCGCCAGACGAAACGGTGGCAGAAATAGTGGTGGCATTCACCGTACCAAATGTGGCAGCACTAACCCCTCCAAATCTTACAGAGGTAACACCAGTAAAATTGCTGCCATTAATTGTTACAGTACCATTAGCACCTGCAGAGGTTGGGGTAAAAGAAGTAACCGCCGGAGTTCCGCATTTGTTTTTATATACCGATATCTTCTCCATGGTAAACTCCGAAATAACGAGGTCTGGCCGGCCATCGCCTTCCAAATCACTGAAGCCAATGCCGTAAGGGGCAAAGGCACTAAAAACATTGTTCGCTGTCCCGAAACTAAAACTGCTGCCCGTCGTATTATTTTGATATAACTGCGATTGGCCACTGGAACTGCCGGCCACTGTCATTGCTATGTCTGGCTTACCATCCCCATTTATATCATTCACACCTGCATGGTAACAAGTATTGCTTGATGACCCGCTTACAAGGGATGTATTAAACGTAAAAGAAACAGAACCCGGTGAGCCAGTATTTCTAAACAACTGGGCCCCGCCCCCAGTATTATTGTTAATGACTACGATGACATCTGTCTTCGTGTCATTATCCAAATCGCCTGTTGTGATACTGAATGGCTGATTGCCAGCGCCACATGTAATATCAACCCTGGGAGCAAAAGAAATTGTACCTGAGCTGCCCGTATTCCGGTAAACAGAAAAAGAGTTAGACGTCTGGTTAGTAAATGCAATATCTGTTTTACCATCTCCGTCCAAATCAGTCGCAACGATACTTTTAGGGGAAAGCTGGGTCGTAAAATCCACTTTCGGTGCGAAAGCAATCACACCGGTTGAACCAGTATTTCTGAATACAGACAAGCCCTGGAATAGTATGCCATTGTCAAGGACAGCTAAATCAGTTTTTCCATCGCCATCGAAATCTTTTATCGCAATATCATATGGTGCACCGGTGATAGTAAAATCAACTTTCGGCGCAAAACTTACATTGCCGCTTGTACTTGTATTCCTGAAAACAGAGACTACTGCTGCCTCAATACTCCCGGCAACTATATCCGGCTTGCCGTCCCCGTCTATATCACCCGCTCCAATACAATAAGTAACCCCGCCGGTAACCATATCCTGTTTAGGCGCAAAATCAATTGTTCCTGTGCTGCTGATATTTCGAAGAACAGATACCGAAGCTAATCCACCGGAGCTATGATTATTGGGCGTAGCCACATCGGCCTTGCCATCACCATCAAAATCTGCAATAGCTATAGCATTAGGCCTTATGCCTGTTGTAAAATCCTGTATCGCCCCAAAAGCATTACCATTGATTGTACCACCACCGGAGAAAGTTACTTGAAAAGGACGTTGCGAATAAGCGGTAAGTCCGCTTACAGTTACGGTAACAGGTTGATAAGTTGTACCAGACGGAACAGTTACCGTCAGCGATGTGGCAGATGCCGCTGTTACCGTTGCCTTTACTGCGCCAAAGTAAACGATATTATTAGCTGGTGTGGTACTGAAATTTGAGCCCGTAATAGTAACTGGCGTGCCAATTGGCCCGGATGCCGGCGAAAAGGAAGTAATAAGAGGCTGTGAGAATACCGGCGAAATAAATGCGCTGAAAAACAAAACACAAAAAACGTTTATGGTTAATTGCTTTTTCAGCCCGCTGGTTAGTACTTGTACGGTTAATGGCATAATACCTAAAATAACAAAAAATCCCGGTATTTGACCGGGATTTTGTATTATTTCTATTTAAAAAGTAGTGCTTATGCGCTCACCTTCCCTTTCACCTTGGCAATCACTTCTTCAGCGATATTACTTGGCGCCGGAGCATAGTGTGAGAACTCCATCGTAGATGATGCACGGCCAGAGCTCAATGAACGAAGCTGGGTTACATAACCGAACATTTCGCTCAGTGGCACTTTCGCTTTAATAACCTCAGCACCGGCACGGGTATCCATACCTTCCATCATACCACGGCGGCGGTTAAGGTCACCTGTTACATCACCCATGTACTGGGCAGGTGTGATTACTTCCACTTTCATGATCGGCTCCAGTAACACAGGTTTTGCTTTGCGGGCAGCCTCACGGAAACCTTGCTTCGCACAAAGTTCGAAAGACATACCATCAGAGTCAACTGCGTGGAAGCTACCGTCGAAGATGCGGATCTTCATATTGTCAATCGGGTAGCTGGCCAGCACACCTGTTGTCATCGCCTGCTCAAAACCTTTCTGAATAGGCGTGTGGAATTCACGGGGGATAGAACCGCCCACGATATTATTCACAAACTGGAAGCTCTTATCAGGGTTCTCTGCTTTCCATTCAGCATCAACAGGTCCGAGTTCAAATTCAATATCAGCGAATTTACCACGACCACCGGTTTGCTTTTTCAGCGTTTCACGGTGAGCAATAGTAGCATTGAATGCTTCTTTATAAGCCACCTGCGGCGCACCCTGGTTTACTTCAACTTTAAACTCACGACGCATACGATCAATGATGATCTCCAGGTGCAGCTCACCCATTCCACGAAGGATGGTCTGACCGGTATCTTCATCTGTGTTTACACGCAGTGTAGGATCTTCTTCCACCAGTTTGGCAATCGCCATGCCCATCTTGTCTACGTCCGCCTGTGTTTTTGGTTCTACCGCGATAGCGATAACCGGCTCAGGGATGAACATATTCTCGAGGGTGATTGGGTGGTTCTCATCGCAAAGTGTATCACCCGTTTTGATCTCTTTAAAACCAACTGCTGCGCCAATATCACCTGCTTCGATAAAATCGATTGGGTTTTGCTTGTTGGCAAACATTTTCATGATACGGCTGATCCTTTCTTTCTTACCACTTCTTACATTCAATACATAAGAACCGGCATCCAGGCGGCCGCTATAGCACCGGAAGAATGCTAGACGACCTACGAATGGGTCAGTCATGATCTTGAAAGCCAGTGCAGCAAACGGTTCTTTAGGATCTGCTTTACGGGTCAGTTCGGCACCCGTATCAGGATCTGTTCCTTTGGTATCAGGAATGTCGATCGGGCTGGGCAGGTAACGGCAAACTGCATCCAGGGCAGTTTGTACACCTTTATTCTTGAATGAAGAACCGCACATCATCGGTACGATGCTGAGATCAACCGTTGCTTTACGGATAGCTTCATGCATTTCATCTTCCGTGATGCTATTTGGATCATCAAAGAATTTTTCCATCAGCTTG
>CAYLRV010000064.1:0-20823 GCA_964386395.1 uncultured Chitinophaga sp. | reverse complement strand
CAGATTGTAACACTGCGTGAGGTTCGGGAAGAAAATTCCATCCTTCGCCGGAATGACAAGACTCCTGTGGAGTACCGTGATGCGAAACCTGCTACATCTTCTCCAACATTACTGGGTATCACCAAGGCTTCACTGGGTGTGCAGAGCTGGATTTCAGCAGCTTCATTCCAGGAAACAACCAAAGTACTTTCTTCTGCAGCCATTCACGGTAAAACAGATGAAATGCTCGGCCTGAAGGAGAACGTAATTACTGGTCATCCGATACCTGCTGGTACAGGTCTCCGCGACTTTGAAAGCATGATTGTGGGAAGCAAAGAGGAGTACGAATTGCTGCAAACGACCCGTGAGGCGATGAATTTTGACGAAGAAGAATAAGGATGTGGAATGTGCGTGTTGAGTAGTGAATGAAGTAATAAATGGAGGGAGCAGGTGATTAAATTCCTGCTCCCTTTTTTGATTTTTTAGCCAAAATAAAAATGGCGGCAAGTGTTATTGTTTTCTGCTGTTAACTCTTTCATAAATAGCCGTATTAGCTATATTTGCCGCCTGCTTGCGGGCTAATTTTGTAATTAAATAATGCACTGGATGAAAAATGGTTTACTTATCTGGAACGTGTTGCTGACCCTGGTTTGTGGGTTTCTGCTGATATCACATTTTGGTGGGAAAGGTGGTAAGGCTGGTGCCAAAAAAGGTAATGGTGATACTACTTCACTGATGACATCATTCAGGATGGCTTATTTTGAGCTGGATTCAGTAGAAGCCAATTACAAATACGTGCAGGATGTAAAAAAAGAAATTGCACAGAAAGAAGATGCTTACAATAACGAATCAAAGCGGATTGATCAAACCTACAGGAACAAATACGAAGAGCTGGCCAGCAAACAATATACCAGTGCAGCAGAGCAGGAAGCTGCACAGAATACCCTTGCTCAATTGGGCGAAAAACTGAAGGGTGAAAAGCAGCAACTGGAAATGGACTTGCAGAAATTTGCCCTTGACAGAAACCTGAAAGTAAAACAGGAAATAGAAAAATACATCAAGAGCTATAATACACCACAGCGGTATACGTATATTCTTTCTTACGAGCCTGGTTTCCTGTATTACCTGGATACCAGTATGAATATTACCCGGGAAGTGATAAAAGGACTGAATGATACATACAAGCCAGCTACCAAGAAATAAACGAATTGACAGATAAGCAAATGGCCCTTTCTTCTGAAAGGGCCATTTGCTTTAAGTTGTATATCTTAATCCACATGCTGCTAACAGGGCATCCAGGCCCTTCATCAGCCAGCCAGCTTTTTACTAACTTGCAGCTATGCAGCAATACCTCGATTTACTACAGCATATACTGGACAAGGGAACAGAGAAAACAGATCGTACCGGTACAGGTACAAAAAGTGTATTTGGTTACCAGATGCGCTTTAACCTGCAGGATGGCTTCCCCCTGGTTACGACGAAGAAAATACACCTGCGCAGTATCATACATGAGCTGCTCTGGTTCCTGAAAGGGGAGACGAATATTGCTTACCTGAAAGAGAACGGTGTTAGCATTTGGGATGAGTGGGCTGATGATAATGGTGAACTGGGACCCGTATATGGAAAGCAGTGGCGCAGCTGGGAAGGGGCAAACGGGGTGGTGGTGGACCAGGTTACTGATTTGATTACACAAATAAAAAAGAACCCAGACAGCCGCCGGCTGATCATCAGCGCATGGAATGTGGCCGAGCTGCCCAAGATGGCCCTGATGCCTTGTCATTCACTATTTCAGTTCTATGTTGCCCCCGCCGTGGAAGGAAAGGGCAAATTGAGTTGCCAGCTATACCAGCGAAGCGCAGATGTGTTCCTGGGTGTACCGTTTAATATTGCATCCTATGCATTACTTACAATGATGATTGCACAAGTATGCGACCTGGAGCCAGGAGATTTCGTTCACACATTTGGCGATGTACATATTTACAGTAATCATATGGAACAGGTAACCCTGCAGTTAAGCCGCAATCCTTATCCGCTGCCAACGATGAAGCTAAATCCTGCAGTAAAAGATATTTTCAATTTTACATTTGAAGATTTTACACTGGAGAACTATCAAAGTCACCCGGCGATAAAAGCACCCGTAGCTGTATAAATTGCCTTCAACATTATTCAACATTTAAATCCAGGACATTGATCATAAGTTTTGTTGTTGCTGCTGCCACGAACCATGCCATTGGAAAGGATGGAAAAATGCCCTGGCATTTACCCAACGATATGAAGCATTTCAAAAATGTAACCTGGGGTATGCCGGTGATTATGGGGCGTAAAACTTTTGAGTCGCTCGGGAAACCGTTACCGGGAAGAAAGAATATTGTTATCACCCGCCAGCCAGGGTGGGAAGCAGCCGGTACGGTAGCTGTCCAACGAATAGAAGATGCTCTGTTTGTAGCCAAACATGCAGACGTTAACGAAGTAATGGTAATCGGTGGCGGCGAAATTTATAAGGCCCTTTTCGATAAAGCTAAACGTATCTATATGACCAGGGTGGAAGCCGAGCCTGAAGCCGATACGTTCTTCCCAGTGATAGATGCCGATCAATGGCAACTGATGAGCCTGAAGAACCACGAGGCGGATGAAAAGAATCCCTATAATTACTCGTTTCAGACATGGGAACGGGTATCAGCCAATCCTGCTTATTTTTAACGCATGTACTCCCGTTGGCAATTAGCGTCTAACTATCTCCGGTACTATTTACGTGCGGCTAATAGTAAAGGTCATGGCACACATTCCCCTTTCGTATTTGAGTTCATTACCAAATTGCTGAATGATAAGGCTGACTATCCTTCATACGCTCTTGTTGAAAAGCTGCGCAGCGATTTATTAACAGATGATTCAATACTGACGGTCGAAGATTTTGGCGCCGGATCATCAGTATCAAAATCCAGTGCACGTTCTGTGGCCTCGATTGCAAAGAATGCAGCAAAGTCAAAGAAGCTCGGGCAGCTGCTTTTCAGGATGGTGAAACACTATGCGCCTGCACATATACTAGAATTAGGGACTTCACTTGGTATTACATCTTCCTATCTCGCTTTAGCAAATCCCTCAGCGACGATGGTGACTATGGAAGGTGCGCCTGCTATTGCCGCAAAGGCAGCGGCTAATTTTAGCCAATTAAACCTGGGCAATATTAAGTTGATTACCGGCAATTTTGATAATACGCTTCAACATGCGGTAGCTGAAATGCCTGCCATTGATTTTGCCTTTATTGATGGGAATCACCGGCAGGAGCCTACAGAAAGATATTTTGCGACCATGCTACCAAAAATGCATAACGACACCATCCTTGTCTTTGATGACATACACTGGAGCAGTGAAATGGAAAAAGCATGGCATACCATTCAGCAACACCCGTTTACCCGCTGTACTATTGATTTATTCTTTATTGGAATTGTTGTATTCAGGCAGGAATTTCATGAACCACAACATTTTACAATCCGTTTTTAAAACGGTTATGCTTTGAGTTTTTTCATGAAGGCGGCATTAGCTTTAGCTGCTTCCATGGGCGTACCGTTTGGATAGGCTTCCTGCTCCACCATGTAGTATTGCATACCATTCTCCCTCGCTGTTTTCAGCACTTTTGACCAGTTGAGAGTGCCGGTGCCTAATTCAACGGAGTTTTTCCCTTCTTCTGTTGCAGGTATTTTACTCCTGTCTTTTACATGGCTAAGCCGAAAACGGGTTGGATATTTTTTAAGCCATGTTTCCGGGTCCTGTCCGGCAGCTACTACCCAGAATATATCCATTTGGTAATCAACAAACGCCTTGTCGGTATTTTCCATTAATACATCCTGCATAAACTGGCCATTGACGGCTTTGAATGTATAGTCGTGGTTGTGAAAAGCAAAGCGGATACCTGCTTTTGTACAGGCTTCACCCCATTTATTGAATTTTTCAGCCAGTCTTTTATAATCATCTGCATTCTTGCTTGGCCCTTCCCAGGGGTATATGAGGTACTTCATACCGATCTCTGCAGCCTCATTGATCTTTTTATCTGCGTCTGCTTCAAGGTTGCAATGTGAAGAATGGATCGTCATACCAATATCCGTCAGGTATTTTTTGAATTCGGTATGCTTCATACCCCAGAACATGCCTTTTGCCCCGTCAAAACTTTCCACATGGTGATAGCCATATGATGCGAGCTGCTTAAATATTTCTTTTGGATCAGTGCCTTTATTCAGGTCATCACGCAGTGTCCACAACTGCAGGCCAAAGCTCTTTATTTTCTTCTTCTCTTCGGTAATAAACATTGTTTGCATCGATTGTCCAAGCAGGTTGCCTGTTGCTAATGCGCCGGCGGCTAAGCCGGATAATTGTAAGAACTTTTTTCTTTTCATATACAAGGTGAGTGTGCGTTAACAGAGATTATTCAGCCCATGCTTTGTCGCCTTTGGCATACGGGAAGGCGCCATCGTATTTGCCGGGTACAGGTATATGACGTAATGTTTCTGTCATACCTGTTTTAGAAGAGAAGAAACCATGCAACGTCATTTGTTTCATCATAGTATAATAATGCGGAGGGGTAGCCACAAAATCATAGTGCCTGCCTTTGGCAGTGAACTCATCCCTGCTGGGTTTATCTTTTTCGTTTACAGCTTTGTTAAATTCCTTGGCTTCTTTTTCCAGGCTTACCAGCAAATTGTGGCGTTGCTCCGGTGTGCATTCCATAAAGGGTTTGCTATGCATTTTTTTACTGGCTTCATCAATACTGCTGATGCCTTTCATAAACGCATCCTGCTGCGCCTGGTTGTAACAATCGGTAACCCACACTTTCATAAACTCACCCACTTTAGCCGCTTTAGCACCTGGCGTGTTGGTGGCAGGTATAATTGTTTCTGCAATTTCATCAAGCAGGCTGATATTGGCAGGTGTAAATTCTGCAGCTGTTTTACCTCCGGCTTTACAACCGGAAAGGAAGAGTTCTCCGCCCACCATTGCACCGCCAGTTACAACTGCAATCATTTTTAAAAGTTCTCTGCGATCCATATCAAAAAGTTTAACGTTGAATGTTTAAAGTTGATGAAGGGTTTACAGGTTGCCTTTTTTGAGTTCACTCACGGCGAAATCTGCAGCCCTTGCTGTTAAAGCCATATAGGTTAAGGAAGGGTTCACACAAGAGGCAGAGGTCATACAAGCACCATCAGTTACAAATACATTTGGTGCATCCCATACCTGGTTGTTGCCATTCAGCACAGATGTTTTGGGGTCACGTCCCATACGGGCAGTGCCCATTTCATGAATACCCATACCCACTTCATAGCCCCAGTCGTAAGTTTCTACATTTTTTACACCGGCTGCTTCCAGCATCTCCTTCGCATCGTTGCGCATATCTTCCCGCATTTTCATCTCATTGTCTTTAATCTGCACATCCATATCCAGCACAGGTAATCCCCATTTATCTTTTACATTTTTATTCAGGGTTATTTTATTTTCATGGTAGGGGAGCATTTCACCAAATCCCAGGAAGTTGATATCCCAGTTTTCTTCTGGTATGCTGAGAGCATTTTTCAAGTCAGCCCCAATGGTGAATTCAGCAACTTCGGCACCGCGGCCACGTCCTGCACCGCCCTGGTAACCAAAGCCACGAACATAATCACGTTTATCATCATACACATTACGGAAGCGGGGAAGGTAAATACCTGAAGGGCGGCGTCCGTACTCATATTTATCACTGTAACCTTCTACCGTTCCCCTTGCACCGGTACGGAAGTGGTGGTCCATTACATTATGGCCAAGTTCACCACTGCTGCTGCCCAGGCCTTCGGGCCATATATCTGTAGCAGAGTTCATCAGCACCCAGGTGGAATTGAATGCAGAAGCACAAAGGAATACGATTTTTGATTTGAATTCATATGTCTTATTATCCGTGGTGTCAAGTATCTCCACACCGGTTGCTTTCTTGGTATTCTTGTCATAAAGCACTTTTGTTACCAATGAAAAAGGACGAACAGTCAGGTTGCCGGTTTTCATAGCCGCAGGCAGTGTGGCTGATTGTGTACTGAAGTATGCACCAAAGGGGCAACCTCTCCAGCAACGGTTGCGGTACTGGCAGTTTGTTCGGTCATTATGCGGTACAGTAATATTCGCAGTACGTCCGCTGGTAACCACCCGCTTGTTTTGCCCTTTATAATGTGCCAGGATTTTTTCACGTACATCTTTTTCAACGATGTTTAAATCCATCGGTGGCATAAACTCGCCATCGGGCAATACATCCAGTCCTTCTTTGCGGCCTTGTATACCTGCAAACTTTTCGGCGTAGCCATACCAGGAAGCCAGGTCTTCGTAACGAATCGGCCAGTCAACCCCATGACCATCGAGCTGGTTTGCTTCAAAATCCCATTTGTTCCAGCGGTAGCTGTGACGGCCCCATAGCAGTGAACGGCCTCCCACATGATAGCCCCTGAACCAGGAGAAGGGTTTTGTTTCTGTATAAGGGCAGTCCTTATCACTGGCCCACATATCAAGCACCACTTCATTGAGCGGATAGTCTCTTTTTAGTTTTGGGTATTCCTCCACCATTTTCTGGGTGCGTCCGCCACGGTGTGGAAATTCCCATGATTCCTTATTGGCATTTACATAATCTTTCACATGCTTGATATCCCGGCCTCGTTCGAGCATTAACACTTTAAGCCCTTTCTCGGACAATTCTTTAGCCGCCCATCCACCACTGATGCCTGAGCCTACTACAATTGCGTCATAAATATTATCTGCCATACCTTCTGTTTAAGATTTTAGTTTTTAAAATGCTGTCAAAATAGTAGCAATATCTTTTATGATGTTATACGTCACAGATTTTAATTGCTTTTTTTAAAGCCGCTATTCTCTCTTTATTGTCTTTGCTGCTGGGAACAAACTCCTGTGCCACATATCCTTTGTAGCCAGTTGCCACAATCGCTTTCATGATGGCCGGGTAGTATAGTTCCTGTGTCTCATCTATCTCGTGCCTGCCCGGTACACCTGCTGTATGGTAATGTCCAAAATACTGATGATTCTTCTGAATAGTGTTTATAACATCACCTTCATTTACCTGCATATGATAAATGTCGTAGAGCAACTTAAAGTTATCCGTTCCGATTTTTTTACATAGCTCCACACCCCAGGCACTTTTATCGCACATATAGTCGGGGTGGTTGATTTTGCTGTTGAACAATTCCATCTGGATAATAATGCCGTTCTTTTCCGCGAGTGACATTATTTTTTTCAGTCCTTCTGCGCAGTTATCCATGCCCGTTTTATCATCCATGCCATTGCGGTTGCCACTAAAGCAGATCAGGTTTTTATAACCCGCCTTTGCCACGAGGGGTATGGCTTCTTCAAAATCTTTGATCAGCCAGGCATGGTTGTTTTTATCATTCCAGCCTTCAGTTAAACTAATTTTCCCGGCTGTATAGCACATGGAACAATAAATGCCATTTTTTTGAACGGTTGGCCAGTCTTTGGGTGCCAGCAGATCAATAGCCGAGAAGCCGAGCTTCTTCACCATGGCACACATATCTTCCAGTGGCAGGAAGTTGTATGTCCAGCTGGCTACGGAATGATTGATATTTCCTTTCAGGGCCATAGGTTCAGCATCCGTTTGAGTAGTATTAGCAAAGCCGTTGGTAGCTAAGGCGGCACCAGCAGAACCTAATGCAATGGATTGGATCATTTTTCTGCGGTTCATGCTTGGGCCGTTTTTTTATCGTCCTTAAATAGAAGAAAAAATAATACCAGTACCGCAGCCGCAATACCTGCCGGAATCAGCCAGATCATTTTGAAGTCAATCCCGGTTGTAGTCGTGTATTTGTCGGCCACCCATCCTGCTACTTTGAAACCAATCAGCATACCCACGCCATAGGTGGCGAGTGTAATAAGGCCCTGTGCAGCACTTTTATATTTTTCACCAGCTTTTGCATTAGTGTAGAGCTGGCCTGACACAAAAAAGAAGTCATAACAAATGCCGTGCATCGCTATACCCAATATCAGCATGAAACTTAACTCACCAGCATTGCCAAATGCAAATAATATGTAACGAAGAACCCAGGCCAGCATGCCCACCAGTATTGTTTTCTTAAACCCAAAACGGGCAAAGAAAATTGGCAGGGCCAGCAGGAACAACACTTCTGATATCTGCCCGATAGTCATTTTTCCTGTTGGATTTTTCATCCCAACCGCTGTTAAGAAAGGGTTGGCTGTCTGGTAGTAAAAGGCAAGCGGAATACATATTAGTATTGATGCAATAAAGAAGATGGCAAAGTTCTTGTCCTTTAAAAGTTTTAAGGCATCCAGGCCTAGTATTTGGCTAATACTGGCTTTTTCGCCATCTCTGTTAGCTGGCGGTGTGGCGGGTAAGGTAAAACTCATTAACCCCAATGCCAGCGCAGCGATGCCTGAAAGCAGGAATGTATTTTTGAGCATTCCTTTGGCAATATTTTCCTGCGAATCCCAATGAAAAAGATAACTGATAAGCAGCCCGGCTGCAATCCAGCCAATCGTGCCAAATGCCCGTATTGACGAAAATTCTTTTTCCGGGTTTGTCATTTGTTTAAATGAAACAGAGTTGACCAATGCCAGTGTTGGCATATATAATATCATGTAACCAAGTGCATAAGGGAAAAAGGCCGATACATTATCGGATGAATACATCATGTACATCAGGCCAGCGCCTGCAAGATGCAGGATACCGAGAATTTTTTCAGCATTCATATACCGGTCAGCTATTAACCCGATAATGAATGGAGCAATAATTGCCCCCCATGATTGTGTAGAATAAACATTGCCGATTTCAGCTCCACTGGCACCCAGGTTACCGCCTAAAAAAGTACCCAGGGTTACAAACCATCCTCCCCAGATAAAAAATTCTAAAAACATCATGACCGACAACTGAATGCGGGTGGTAGATTTCATATGCAAACAAAAATTTTAAGCCTGAACCTTATAAATATTTCCAGACGCTAAATGTAGTTATTTTAAATTTACTTTTATGTTTGTGTTACACAAATAATCCACAGTAAAATTTCAAACGATTGCAGAAATGAAGCGAAAATTACGAATGGGAATGATAGGTGGCGGCCCCGGCGCTTTTATTGGTGCAGTACATCGCATAGCTGCCAATATGGATGGTGATATCGAACTGGTTTGTGGCGCTTTCAGCAGCGATGAAGAAAAGTCAAAACAGGCAGGACGTACTTTAAACCTTGATCCAACCAGGGTGTATGGTTCCTATAAAGAAATGATCCGGGCCGAAGCAGCATTACCTGCTGCCACCCGTATGGATTTCGTCAGCATCGTTACTCCCAACCACGTACATTTTGAGCCGGCCAAACTTGCCCTGGAGAGCGGCTTTCATGTAGTACTGGATAAGCCTGCTACATTTAATTTAGATGAAGCAAAACAGTTAGCTGCTGCAGTAGCATCCTCCGGGAAATATCTCTGCCTCACACATACATACACCGGCTATCCCATGGTAAAGGAGGCGAGGCAACAAATATTGAGCGGAAAGTTTGGAACAATACGTAAAGTGTATGTGGAATATCCGCAAGGCTGGCTCAGTACATTCCTGGAAGGCGGCGATCAAAAGCAGGCGGCATGGCGAACGGATCCCGCTAAGAGCGGCATCGCCGGTGCGATGGGGGACATCGGCACGCATGCTTTTAACCTGGCAGAGTATGTATCAGGCTTGGAAATTGTGAAGATATGTGCTGATGTTAATACGGTAGTGCCTGGCAGAAGACTGGATGATGATGGAGCTGCCTTACTTAATTTTTCTAATGGGGCCAGTGGTGTTTTGATGGCCACACAGGTGGCCGCAGGCGAAGAGAATAATGTTAAGATACGGGTGTATGGTGAGCTTGGTGGTATAGAGTGGAAACAGGAAGATGCCAATACGCTATTGGTTAAATGGCTGGATAAGCCAGTGGAGGTATGGAGAACTGGTACCGGCTACCTGAGCAGCTATGCGCAGCATAATACCCGCACGCCTTCAGGTCACCCGGAAGGATACCTGGAAGCTTTTGCCAATCATTACCGCAACTTTGCACTTTGCGTGATGGCACAAATGAGCGGGGAGTTGCCTAAAAACGAATGGCTGGATTTTCCGGGCATACATGAAGGGGTGAGAGGGATGTTGTTTATAGAGAAAGTGATTGAGAGTGGGCGAAGTGATGCGAAATGGATAACATTGGAGGGATGATTTGGCTCGCAACGGCGCAATGACGCCAAGTAGTAATCTGACCGTAGGCGTATGTCTGAAAATGAATTGTCGAAAATAGTACTTGATGTTGCTTTTGATATCCACAAGGGTCTTGGACCAGGGTTGCTTGAATCTGTGTATGAAGAGATAATGTATTATGAGTTGGTAACTGAAAAAGGTCTTCAGGTGTGGCGACAGAAGGGAATACCAGTAATATGGAAAAACCGGAGACTGGATTTAGGGTTTAGATCTGATTTGATTATTGAAGATAGAGTATTAGTGGAGCTCAAATCAGTAGAAGCATTAGCGCCTGTTCATTATAAGCAGGTATTGACGCACTTAAAATTAACAGGACTGAAACTTGGCCTGCTAATAAATTTCAATGAAGCGCTGTTGAAGAATGGCATTAAAAGAATCGTAAACAATTTATAAAAGGCGTAGCGACTTTGCGCCGTAGCGAGAAATTATGACGACTATTAAAGGCCCGGGAATATTCTTAGCACAATTCATGGGAGATACAGCTCCGTTTCATGATTTGAAAGCGATTTGCTTATGGGCGGAAGCGCTGGGTTATAAGGCCGTGCAAATCCCCACCTGGGACAGCCGCTGTATTGATTTGCAAAAGGCGGCTGAGAGCAAAACCTATGCAGACGAAATAAAAGGTATCGTCAATGAATGTGGTTTGGAGATAGCCGAACTGTCCACACACTTGCAGGGACAACTGGTAGCCGTTCATCCTGCTTATGATGCATTGTTTGATGGCTTTGCACCCGATGCATTGAAAGGAAACCCAAAGGCAAGAACAGAATGGGCTATACAGCAGGTGAAGTATGGAGCGAAAGCTTCGCAAAACCTTGGACTCACCGCACATCCAACATTCAGCGGTTCTTTATTATGGCATACATTTCATCCCTGGCCACAACGCCCTGCCGGATTAGTGGAAGAAGGGTTTAAAGAGTTAGGCAAAAGATGGATGCCGATTTTGAATTACTTCGATGACTGCGGTGTGGATGTTTGTTATGAAATACACCCGGGCGAGGATTTGTTTGATGGGGTAACCTATGAAATGTTTTTGAAAGAAGTGAACAACCATCCGCGGGCATGTCTCCTATATGATCCGTCTCATTTTGTATTACAGCAATTAGATTATATACAGTATATCGACTTTTATCATGAACGCATCAAAGCATTTCATGTAAAAGATGCCGAGTTTAATAAGACTGGTAAACAAGGTACATTTGGTGGCTATCAAAGCTGGGCGAACAGGGCTGGCCGTTACCGTAGTCCCGGCGATGGACAGGTGGATTTTAAAACTATTTTCAGTAAGCTTACGCAATACGACTACACAGGCTGGGCCGTGATGGAGTGGGAGTGCTGCATCAAACACCCGGAAGATGGTGCCAGGGAAGGAGCTGAGTTTATCAGCAGCCATATCATTCGGGTAACGGAAAGAGCTTTTGATGATTTTGCATCGAGTGGTACCGATGAGAAAACAAACCGGAAATTATTAGGGTTAGACTAACCCCATTTCAAACATATAAAACGACAACAATGAAAAAAATAATGTTCACACTGGCCGTAGCAGGTATGCTGGTTGCCTGTGGAGGCGGTGACAAGAAGGGTAAAGACGATAAACCTGCAGACCATCCTGCAGATCAGCCGGTAAAAGAAACAGCAAAAAATCCTGATTATGAAAAAGGCCTGGCATTGGTGGCAGCCAGTGATTGCTTCACCTGTCATAAAGTGGATGAAAAAATTACCGGCCCTACGTACAGGGAAGTGGCGAATAAATATGACAACACGGAAGCCAATGTGAAAATGCTGGCGGAGAAAATAATTAAAGGTGGTAAAGGTAACTGGGGCGATGTAATTATGACCCCGCATTCAGGTGTATCGCAGGAAGATGCGGAGGCCATGGTTAAATATATTTTTACACTTAAAAATTAATACCTGATGTTAAAACAAATCGGTGCCGTAATGCTGATTACAGCAGCCATGACCGCTTGCAACAGCGGCGGTACAGGCAAAGCAGATGATAAAAAAGATGATACAGCTGCAAAAACCAATACGGATATGGCAAACACATTGACGGATGCACAGAAAGCCGAAGGCTGGCAATTGCTATTTGATGGCCAATCCACCAAAGGCTGGCATAAGTATGGCGGGGGTGCTACCGGCAGTGCCTGGAAAGTAGCAGATGGAACATTGTACCTCGATACAACTATCAAAGACGAAAAGAACAACTGGCAGATAAAAGACGGTGGTGATATTATCACCGACGAAGAGTTTGAAAACTTTCATCTGAAACTGGAATGGAAAATCGCCAAAGATGGCAACAGTGGTATCATCTTCTTTATTCATGAGGATACGGCTAAGTATCAATGGCCGTGGATGACAGGGCCGGAAATGCAGGTGCTGGACAACAATGGCCATCCCGATTCTAAAATCATTAAACACCGTGCCGGTGATCTGTATGATTTAATATCGTGCAGTAAAGAAACTGTAAAGCCGCATAGTGAGTGGAACCTGGCTGAGATTAAAGCAGAGAAAGGTAAACTGGATTTCTACCTGAATGGCGAGAATGTAGTATCCACTACTATGTGGGATGATAACTGGAAAAAAATGATCGCTGGCAGCAAATTCAAACAATGGCCGGGATTTGGCACCTATTCAAAAGGCCGGATCGGTCTGCAGGATCATGGCAACCTGGTATGGTACAGAAATGTGATGATTAAGAAGCTGTAAGCCGTAAATAAAAATTTGCTCAACAGGTTGTCATTTATGGCAGCCTGTTTTTGTTTGTCCCTGTTTAGTTGAATTGTATAGCCCGCACCGGCCTTATTTTCTTCACCAGCAGGGTGGGAATCATCAATATTAAGAAACATACCAGCAATGTGCCTGCACAAACAGCAGCCACCTGCCACCATACAATATTTACCGCAGCCTTATCCAGGTAATAGGCCTCTTCTTTTAGCCGTATAAAGCCGGTGCTCTCCTGTAACCATAGAAGGCCAAGGGCCAGTAATAGGCCAGCAACGATCCCGGTTACCGTGATGATCAATGTTTGCTGCAAAAATATCTTCTGTACGGTCCAATCGGTAGCGCCCAAAGCCTTTAGTACACCAATCATGCGTACCCGCTCCAATACCAGTATCAGTAAACAAACAATAAGGTTGACCACTGCTACAATTACCATGAAAATGATCAATACGTTCCTGTTCATATCCATCAGGCCGAGCCAGTCAAATATATTGGGCGAGACACGGCGCACACTGATAGCATCCCATGTATTGGGAAAGCGATCCAGCGTATACAACTGTGATTCAACAGCATCAATTTTTTTATAATCGTGCAGGAATACCTCATAGCCGCCTATTTCACCCGGTTGCCAGTAGTTCAGTTTTTGAATGAGTTTAATATCGCCAATGGCGAAGAGTTTATCATACTCTTCAATACCTGTTTTGTAAATTCCGGTAACGGTTAGTTTATCGGGCCGTAACTTTTGTGTAGTTGGATCTTCTCCCGGCGCAGCGCCCCGCATAAAGTAGATATAGATTTTATCTCCGGCTTTTATCTTCAGCTGTTTTGCTGTGGATGCAGATACTAATATCTCCCGGCTGTACGTGCTGTCGTTGAACTGTATGGGCCTTCCTTCAATAATAAACCGTTGCAGGCTGTTGAAATCATAACTGCTGTCAAGCCCTTTTACCAGTACGCCTTCCATACCTTCTTTGGTTTTGAGCATGGCGTATCGGGTAGCGAAAGCATGAATACTTTTTACATTCGGATTCATCCGGATCATGCGGACAAGTGTATCGTCCCGAAGAATAGGTGTTTCTTCCGAAATGATTACTTTATCAGGCTGTTTCTCCTGTATCCGGATATGTCCCCAAAAACTGAATATTTTCTGTGTGATGGTTTGCTGAAAACCATTGGCCAGGGAAAGGGTAACAATCATAACGGCCACACTGATAATAGTAGCGGCTACAGAAAGCCGGATAATGAAGCGGGAAAAGGATTTCTGGGTATTAAAGGCGATGCGGTTTGCTATAAAGCCTGCAACCATCCGGTATTGGGGTTTGTCTTTTATCAAAAATAAGGCGGTTCAAAAGATTTCTTCCCTTTTTTAAATGAAATTCGCCATATTGAACGTTAAATACGAGAAATTCCGGCATATGAAGCTATCCTTCCTACTTACGGTTCTGCTGGCACCGATATTGGCCTCGTCACAAATACCGGATCATATCTATAAAGAAAATATCCGTACGGTGAAACTGTATAAAGCCGGTGATATCTATAGCTATCCCATTATTACTTTAAACAGTAATGAACAACTGGAACTCCATTTTGATGATATGGACTCAGATGTGAAGTATTATTATTACAGTTTCCAGCTATGTAATGCTGACTGGAAACCTGCAAATATCCAGGTCTTCGATTATATCCGTGGGTTTCAAAGTAACCGTATTGGTAATTACAGAAGTTCTAACACGGTACAAACAAAGTATACACACTACCAGGCATTTTTACCTGAACGGAATTCGGGGCCCACTAAAGGAGGTAATTACCTGCTCAAAGTATTCCTGAACGATGATACATCAAAACTTGTGTTTACAAGGCGCTTGCTGGTTGTAAATACAAAAGCGCAGGTGGCTGCACAGGTTATGCAGCCATTTAATGGCAACCTGTTTCGTACACATCAGCGGGTGCAGGCATCGGTTAGTACAGCACAGGGACAGTTGAATGCTTTCTCGCCACAGGATTTGAAAGTGGCGATTGTACAAAATAACTATTGGGGTTCAGCAGCGATGCTCGACCGGCCAACCATATTCCGCGGTAACTATTATGAATACAGCGATGAAGAGAAAACAACCTTTGAAGCAGGGAAGGAATGGCGATGGGTGGATTTGCGCAGCCTGCGTTTGCGAAGTGATCGGGTGCAGAAAATTGAGGATGCGGATAAAAACAGCCGGGTTGATGTATATGTAACGCCTGACGTGGAAAGAAGACAGCAGTTGTATGTTTATTACCGGGATATGAATGGCATCTACACAGTAGAGAATCGGGACAATCCCAATGCGCTATGGCAAAGTGATTATGCCTGGATACATTTCACTTTTGTGCCTCCCGGCAACCGGGCTTATGAGGGGAAGAGTGTGTACATGTTTGGTGAGCTGACCAACTACCAGCAGAACGACAGTTCAAAAATGGTATTTAACGAAGAAAAAGGTGTGTATGAAAAAACGCTTTACCTGAAACAGGGTTATTACAATTACTCATACGTTACACTTACTGACCGGAAGGATGAAGGGATAACCCCATCATTGGAAAATACAGAAGGCAATTTCTGGGGTACGGAAAACGGCTACATGGTATTGGTATACTTCAGGCCATTTGGTGCCAGGGCCGATGAGCTGGTTGGCTTTGCCCGGCTGAATTCAGCTATAAACAGGAATTAATATCATTCTATCTTCTCGTAAACTCACATGCATAAATAATACGTTGGTTATACCCTGACGCAGTAAATTTGTTTTCGCCCAGGAAGGATATATCGGAGAATGTTATGCTTTGAGCCTGGGCAGCAGTTGTTTCCACCTCCATCGTTTTTTTTACATTCCCCGGATAGGAATTGCCTTCATTATCGTATTCGATGGAGGGGCCAAAATCATAGGCTTTAAACGTACCGCGGTAAATTCCGCCAATTAAATTATTGTAGGAGAATTGGTCGTTGTCTTCAAAGACATATATGCCGTTTGAAAAAACGGAATACGACAAACTGTCCAATGCACCAACCTGCCTGGTGATCTTCATGTTCCATGATCCGATAAACTGGTAATTGATTTTTTGGGCGATGCCATCTTTTGTACAACCATGGAAAATAAATGCAATGCAGATAAAGAGTAGTGTTGTTCTCATAAGCTGCTGTTTGTCCCTTAAAATTAATTTTTGGGGAGTGAACTATATGTTAAAAGCATTGCTTGATTATGGGCAATAAAAAAGCGCCGGTTTAACCAGCGCTTTATCAATAACGTATTTATTAATTATCCTAATGTCTTCTTCGCATCTTCTAAGAACTTCGCCAGGCCGATATCCGTTAATGGATGTTTCAGCAGGCCAAGGATAGAATCCAGCGGGCAGGTACAAACATCTGCACCGGCTTCTGCGCAACGAACAATGTGTAAGGCATTGCGGATAGATGCTGCGAGTATTTCTGTTTTAAAGCCCTGTACGGAATAGATATGTGAGATTTGAGAAATCAGTTCGATACCATCCCAGTTGCTGTCGTCGATACGGCCAATGAAAGGAGAAAGGTAAGTTGCACCAGCCTTTGCAGCCAGTATCGCTTGCCCGGCAGAGAACACCAGCGTACAATTGGTGCGGATACCATTGTCGGTAAACCATTTGATGGCTTTAATACCATCCTTAATCATCGGTACTTTCACCACGATATTTGGGTGGATAGCAGCAAGTTTTTTACCCTCTTCAACTATACCGGCAAAATCGGTGCTGATTACTTCTGCACTGATATCGCCATCTACCATTTCACAAATGGTTTTGTAATGATTCATTACCGCTTCTTCGCCTTTGATGCCTTCTTTGGCCATTAGTGAAGGGTTCGTGGTAACACCATCCAGGATACCTAACTCATTTGCTTCTTTGATTTGTGCGAGATTGGCCGTATCAATAAAAAATTTCATGGTAATTGGTTTAGACTAAAGTTCCCCTTTAGGGGATAGGGGTAAAAAATGGCAGGCTGATTACATCGCACCGCTCAACCACCTACTCTTGCTGCCTTCCGGCCCTGGGAGGGTTCAGCAGGAGCTGGTCGTGTAAGACCTGCCGCCGCAAAGATAGGGGTAACTTGCTTTTTGACGATTGATTAATTGAAAAAAATCAGCCGTATTTCTTTTTACTTTTCTTACTTCCTGAAGATGGTGTATTCATCATTTCATCCCGTGTGGGAAGCATCGGATCCGGATTTTTCTTGATCCAGATAGTACGTTCAATATGTACAGCAGGGTTACTCTTCAGCGCAGCTTTAACGGTAACTTTTTCTTCGGTGAAATCAGCGGGTATGATCAGTTCATTACCCGAGAATGTTGCACTGGAGCAGGAAAAATTTATATCCTTTGCGGTTAACGGCCACCACTTACCATTCGACATCTTGCCATCCACATTGATATAATTATGCTGTCCTTTTTTCAGGCTGTCTGTATACAGATTGAAAAAGATACTATCTATCTTTTGGGCAGTTACAGCTTTTATTGATCCGGTAATTAAAAAAAAGAGTAGCAATTTTTTCATACGATGCCTGATATATGCATAAAGGTCGTAAATCCGTGCCAAAGAGTTGCGCCGGGACAGAGAAGGGGAGTGGAAAGTCCTGATTTCGGATTTTGTTAACGAAAGCCAGGCTGCTTACCTCGTTAACTTCAGCAGAATGGTTTTTTCTTTTGCCAGGGCGTCACATATGGCTTTGCCGGACGTATTGTCGCTGACAATATAAATAGTGCCGTTCTCATCAATCGTGATTCCCTCCAGGTTCATGCTGTAGTCCTCATCCTTATATTGGTTAGAAATTTCGGAGAAAGCAGTAACCGGAATATTTTGCAGGGTTGCCGGGTTTAGTGTACCGTTTTCATCCGTTTCTAAGGCTTCAATAAACTGCTTACGCAGTTTTCCCTTGGAAAAGGATTTAAGGCAAAGCAGCCTGCCTGTTTTAGCATCGAAGCAGATATCAGCATAACGCCATTGGGGTGTTTCGAGAGCCAGCTCAATAGTTGACTCGTATGTAAGCCTTATGGTATTGTCTGGCGCTTTCTCCGCAATAAACGTGAGTATTTGGGATTTTGTCATATCCTCAATCCTTTCCCGGAGCAGATAAAACCTGTTTTTGGCTTCGTTGGCGGCAATCCCTTCCATACCATCGCCTGACTTGGATTTTGGGGGCAGGGCCTGTGAAGTGACGATAGTGCCCAGCGCCCCGTTTGCCGGGTTGACAGCGTAAACGGCAGCAATATTCTCAGTGATCAGGAAAAGCTGTCCCTGGTAAGAGGTCAGGCCTTCCATTTCGAATTCCTGGGGTACAGTAATAGGAAGGCTGTTGACTAGCTGGCCGGTGGCGGTATCAACCACCATGATAACCGGGCAGCGTTCTGAGGCCATGTATAATTTTCCGTCAAGATATTTCATCCCGGAAATACAAACCTGCTTATGGAGTTCGCCGGGCAGGTGAATATTGTT
The DNA here is from genome assembly GCA_964386395.1 of uncultured Chitinophaga sp. Taxonomy (GTDB): domain Bacteria; phylum Bacteroidota; class Bacteroidia; order Chitinophagales; family Chitinophagaceae; genus JJ008. The sequence continues at coordinate 2,375 of CAYLRV010000064.1, read as the reverse complement.
AATAGAATAAGGTACCTGGGGTGGCTGGGCCAGGCAGGTTAACGCTAAATGCAGGTAACAAAGGCTTAGTAAGGTTCGCATGGGCTGGCGGCAATTCTCTTGTTAAAAAGGTGATTGCGAATATATAGCAAAGACAGCGCCCTGCAAATCCGGGTTGGGGGCAGCCGTGCTCCGTAAGCCAACAGGCATGTGAATATCGTTATGTATTGAAAATCAGTTGACTATCTGTAAATTACCATTTTTATACACAAAGGCCCGGAAAACTGAAAAATCTTCTGCAAGTATTTGGTTGGTAATAGCTACAGCCCTACCTTTGCACTCCCAAAAGAAAATTGGGTTGTCACAAATGTCACAGCGAATCAGAATAAAATTACAGTCTTACGACCACAACTTGGTTGATAAATCAGCTGAGAAAATCGTAAAAACAGTACGCAGTACTGGTGCGGTAGTAACAGGTCCAATTCCTCTGCCTACCCGTAAGAAAATCTTTACTGTGTTACGTTCACCACACGTAAACAAGAAGAGCCGTGAGCAGTTCCAGTTAGCCACGCATAAGCGTTTACTGGATATTTACACGTCTAGTTCGAGAACGGTGGATGCATTGAGCAAACTTGATTTGCCAAGTGGCGTTGAAGTTGAAATTAAAGCGTAGTACACCCCCGGCCCCCTGAAGGGGAGCGTGGGGTTTTTAGTTCTTATAAATTGACTTAAAATTTTGCTATCTCTCAACCCACCCTGGTGGGAAAAAGAGCTCTGGCTTTAAACATAAAACAAGCCATTCAGGGTTTGTTTACTGCCGGTACTTCCCCATAAAGGAAAAGGTCGGTGGCAAACGGGGATCGAAGCATCAAATTGTATTTTCCGATATAGTTTGAATGTATGTCCCAATAATCCTGCAGGCACAAATTGTAAACACATGAAAGGAATTATTGGGAAAAAAGTTGGGATGACCAGCATTTTCGATCCTTCAGGCAAACAAACAGCCTGTACGATTATCGAAGCAGGTCCCTGTGTTGTTACGCAGGTAAAGACTAAAGAGTCCGATGGCTACAGTGCCCTCCAGCTTTCATTCGGCGAGAAAAAAGAAAAAAACACTCCAAAAGCCGAAAAGAATCACTTCGCAAAAGCTCAAACATCTCCGAAGAGCTTCTCTAAAGAGTTCAGAAATTTTGAAATCGAGAAAAATATAGGTGAAACTGTAACTACAGAAATTTTCGCTGAAGGCGATAAAGTGGAAGTAGTTGGTACCACAAAAGGTAAAGGTTTCCAGGGTGTGGTTAAACGTCATGGTTTCCATGGTGTGGGCCAGCAGTCACACGGTCAGCACGACCGTCAAAGGGCTCCGGGTTCACTCGGTAACTCATCTGACGCCAGCCGTGTAATGAAAGGTATGAAAATGGCCGGCCGCAAAGGTGGCGACCGTGTAAAACTGAAAGGACTGAAAGTGGTTAAAATCTTCGCTGAGAAAAACTACATCCTTGTTAGTGGTTCTGTACCAGGTCATATCGGTTCAATTGTATTAATCCAGAAGTAAGGACAACCCTTATCAGGGTAATAAAAAAGAATAAAAATGAAACTCGACGTTTTAAATATAGAAGGTAAAGCAACTGGCCGTTCAGTAGAACTGCCGGAAGAGATATTTGGTGCTGAGCCTAATAACCACGTAATGTACCTGGCTGTAAAGCAATATCTCGCTGCACAGCGCCAGGGTACGCACAAAGTAAAGACCCGTGCTGAAGTAAAAGGTGCCAGCCGTAAACTGCACCGTCAAAAAGGTACTGGTGGAAGCCGTAAGGGTAATATCCGTAACCCTTTATACAAGGGTGGTGGTACCATCTTCGGCCCTAAACCTCATAGCTATGACATCAAGCTGAACCGTAAGGTGAAAGACCTGGCAAAAATTTCTGCCCTGTCTTATAAAGCAAAGGACAATGCTATCGTAGTGGTTGAAGATGTGAAACTGGATGCGCCAAAGACTAAAACATTGGTAGGTATACTGGGTAAGCTGAATGTGGCTGATAAAAAAATCATGTTTGTACACCCTGAGTATAACGAGTATGTAGAAAAATCACTGCGCAACGTACCATCTGTACTGGGTGTATTACTGAGTGATATCAATACCTATGATATCGTGAATTCAGAAGTACTGGTATTGACAGAAAGCGCCGCTAAGATTTTTGCTGACGACGAGAAGGCAGAAGCGTAAAACAAAAATGTGCTGATGGGCAAACGCAGAATTTGCAGGCACTGATTAGATAAGTTCTTTAAAAATAGCTGGAGTGTGCAGGTTGAATTAATTCATTTTCACTTTTCCAGATTTTCAAATTTTCAAATTAACAGAAATGAAACTTTCTGAAGTATTGATAAAACCCATT
>CAYLRV010000063.1:0-20844 GCA_964386395.1 uncultured Chitinophaga sp. | reverse complement strand
CGGAGGTTATTGAAAAGCATAAGGACCTGAAAATTGTTTATACATCCATACATGGTACGGGTATAGTAATGGTGCCACCAGTACTGGATAAGTTTGGTTTTAAAAATGTACATATAGTACAGGAACAAAAGGAACCTGATGGAAACTTCCCTACCGTGGCTTATCCAAACCCGGAAGAAAGTGAAGCCATGAGTTATGGATTGAAGCTGGCGGAAAAATTGGATGCAGATATATTGGCCGGTACTGATCCTGATGCTGACCGTGTGGCAATTGGTGTGAAAGACAGTAATGGCAAATGGGTATTGATGAATGGCAACCAGACGGCGGTACTGGCGTTTAATTACCTGACGGAAGCCCGTAAAGCCAAAGGCATTGCGCAGCCCAATGATATGGTGATAACGACCATCGTAACCACCCCCATGATTGATGCACTTGCCAAAGGCAACGGTGTAGCCTGCTACCGGGTACTTACCGGCTTCAAGTGGATTGCAGCCATGATACGGGAGAAAGAAGGTAAGGAAAACTATATCGTTGGCGGCGAAGAGAGTTTCGGCCTGATGATTGGCGATAAAATCCGTGATAAGGATGGGGTAAGTGCTGTTGCCTTGCTTTGCGAAATGGCCGCCTATGAAAAAGAAAAAGGCCGCAGCCTCTATGAAAAAATGATTGACCTCTATGTACAATATGGTTTTTATAAAGAACATCTTATCTCCATCACTAAAAAAGGTATGGATGGCCAGCAGCAGATAGCGGCCATGATGGAAAGCTATCGCAGCAATCCGCCTAAAACAATTATCGGCTCACCAGTAGAGCAATTGCTCGACTACGACTTGCAGCAGGGTACAAACCCGCAAACGGGTGAGACCTGGAAGATTGATTTACCTAAATCAAACGTGTTACAGTTTATATTGGGCGATGGCACCAGCATATCTGCCCGACCCAGTGGTACAGAGCCGAAGATTAAATTTTACTTTAGTGTAAATGCACCACTCAGCAGTGCTGCTGACTATGAAAAAGTAAATGCGGAGCTGGATGCAAAAATAAAGGCTGTAATAGCCGACATGAACTTATAAACCTCGTAAAATGGTCACCGGCGACATGGTAGTATGGGATATCATCTGCCGGGTTTTTGGAGGTCTTGTTGCGTATGTATGTGTACGGTATTTTATATCTGGCACGAAAAAGTCCATGTTGAAAACAGGGAAGAGTTTTTTCAAATCCATTGACCTGTTTACTGCTTCCTTTTAATTGGTGTTTTTTACGTTTGGGGTCATATCCCTTTTTGGCGGCGTCGACATGTTAGAGATGTTTGCCTATTCAAGCAGGGGTGGTGCAAAATATCGGTGATTCTCACTCATTAGGGCTTCCTCTAGAAAGTAGCATACGGATGTGGATACAAAATTAGGTAGCGATAGATGGCATGAAATTATAATACATATATTCGCCAGACTTTTGACCTTTCCTCCGAAAATTGTTGAGCATAGAAGACTTAATAATTTTTTACAAAAAAGCAAGCCATGCGTTATTTACTCGTACCCCTTTTATTGGTATTATTTACTGCCTGTGGAGATAAGGATACACCGGAGCCTCCGGCACCACCCGTAGTAAACCTGGCTAATGTAACCACCCAGGCTGCCACAACCATAACCGTAAACGGTGCCAGGCTGAATGGAACGGTAGTAGACCAGGGAGGCGGCACCGTTACAGAACGGGGCTTTTGCTGGAGTTTTAATGCCAACCCAACCCTGCTGGACAACCGGGCAACAGCCGACGGCAGTGGTCTCGGTGTATTCTTTAAAGACCTGCCATCATCTTTTCTTGAAAATACCACGTACAATGTGCGGGCCTATGCTATCAATGAAAAGGGCATTGCTTATGGTAACAATGTTACTTTTACAACGGCCAGCTGTGGTTATACCGTTACAACATCCAATGTAACAAAGATTGGAACCACAACGGCTACCTTCAAAGGCACTGTTGCCAGTAATTGTTTTACTACAGCCACAAAAGGATTTGTGTATAGCCTGAACCCAACACCAACTACCAGTACAGGAACGGTTATAACCATACCGAATAACACACTCGCTGCATTTGAATTTAATCTTACCGGCTTGCAGGTAAACAAAACATATTATGTACGCAGTTTCAGTTACAATACGGCGTCGCAGGTTTTTTATGGCCCTGAAGTAAACTTCCGCACTACAGGTTATGCAGGTACTTCTACAGGTTTGGTGTTTTATGACAAAGGTGAAGTAACAGATGGCTGGCGATATCTCGAAGCAGGCCCTGTTGATATTAGTTTTGATGGAAACCCGTTCACAACAAAATGGGGCTGTGCCGGTACATTAATTGGTCAAACGCTGCCCGATATTGGTAAAGGCCTTGAAAACACGGCCAGGATTGTAGCCAATTGTGGTGAGACGAATTGTGCAGCAAGGGTGTGCGATAACTATGTGGCATTTGGTTTGACAGACTGGTTCCTTGGGTCTGTTGATGAAATGCGTATTCTCTATGAAAATACTGGCTCACTGACGACATACGGCTCAAACCAGGTGTATTGGACATCCACCGAGTTCAGTGCTAATAATGGCATTAACTATAACATGCTATTTGGCGCATCGCTCGGAACAGGCGTATCAAAATCAAACAATGGTTATGTGCGGCCGATCCGCAGGTTCTGATACAGCGCAGCGCTGTGCAACCAGTAAGGTGTTAAAGGTTGATGACTTGCGTAATGGGGCCAAATCCGTTTGTAAAGCCATTCATTAGCCATGCTGGCATACGCTGGAACACGGTCTTTACTTCAATTTCCACTTCCCTGTTTGTGGCGCCGGTAACTTTAATGTCATACGCATAACCGGCTTTATCAAGGTAAAAGGTTACCGTTACAGACTCCGAAATGTTTTCCGTCTGAAGGCTTTTGGGTACTTTGAAATTGCGCTGAAAGAAGCTGGCAAATGCTGCTTGCCCACCTGGGTAGCTCGGGGCGCTGTTTATTTGCCGGGCTCCATTTGTACTTGAGGGATTGTCTTTTTGCTTTCGTTCTGCCTTCGTCAGTTCCGTACCATCTTCCTTATAATACTGGCCCCATTCCACCTTACCCATTTTCACATGCTCCATCGATTTGAGCCTGCCATTTGGATAGTAACGGTTATCCACTCCAACATTGCTATTAATTTTAAAATCCCTCTTCAGTGTGCCGTCAGGGTACCATTCAGTTTCTTCCGTTCTACCTTTTTTACCAATGAAATATCTCCTTGACAGCTGAAAATTGGGATGATAACTAAGGGTTACAGATTCAGCCCTGTTACCTTCTTCAAATAATACTGAATCAGTTACCCGGCCATCCTCCCAAACAATCCAGTAGCCCTGCTCCACATTGACAACATAGTCCCCTTCGGTCTCTTTTTTACCATTTACATCATAGTATGTAAATGTGCCGTATCTGAGCGTAAGGGTCGTGTCAGTGAACCATCCATCGAGAATGGTTTTACCTGTTTCCATATTACATGCCCGGAACTTTAATTTTCCATCCTGCATAACGCCGAACCCGCTTATAACAGCCAGTTCTTTTTCACAACGGCTAAACTCGGCGTCGAAATAATATTTAACGGTATCCGTTTGAGCCTTCAATGAAAATGGGAGCAGTACAAATAGGAAACGCAATAGCATGGTATTTTTTTGTCTTTTAAAAATAATAAAATACAGCGATATTTAATAAACCCATTACAGGCCGTTATACGGTGGCTATGCAGCGCTTCTCAATTTGTTTATGTCAGTGTTTTACAGAAAGATCATAATTAATTAAACCAAATAAATGCACGCAATGCTCCGTCCTTCATTCTCTATCGCCCTCTTGCGTATCGCAATGGGTTTGGTATTCATGGCACATGGTGCAGCAAGGCTGATTGATTACTCCCTGCCTGGCTTTGGTGACTTCTTAAACAGTAAAGGGTTTCCAGCCGGCTTTTATATAGCCTGGGCTATTACCATATTCGAATTAGCCGGCGGCCTGCTGATGGTGCTGCGAAAATTTGTAAAATGGTTTTGCATTGGTGAAATTATCATCCTGCTAACAGGCATTATACTTGTTCATGCTGAAAACGGTTGGTTTGTAGTAGGCAAAACACTGGGTGGCATGGAATATAGTGTGGTGCTGATTATAGTATTGCTGGCTGTGTATTTGGGAGAAAGGCAGCATGAGCGGAATATACGGGCTGTGTTGTAGTAAAGCTTATAGCTTTTTAAACTTGTATATAGCATAGCTATTGCTCTTTTCAAATAAAATGCGGGGATAATCTATATCTGTAAGAGCAGGAATTAACTCCTTTATTTTTGATAGTATAAGCTCCATTTCCTTTTCACTGATTTCCGTATTAAATAAGTCAATTTCAATTGATGGAGGAAGCGGGTTTTCTGTCAATATATTACTCCAATCAGCATTATCATCTTTCAGGTATTTCTTCTTTGCTTCTTCCTTCGAAAAGAAACGGAGATATTTAATACCTGGTATTGCGGCTAAGCCAGTTGAATCCTTCTTCCATTCATTACCGGCATTATACATATCATCAAGATAAGCGATGATTATTCCGGATTTCGCCTTGAGCATTTCGAGCGGGTTTATCTTCAGATACCCTTTGGTGGCGGGGAAGCCGTTCTTTTTAAGCGTATCTGTTATGAAGGCGATAGAACTTTCTTCAGGCATTGCCATCTTGTCTTCCAGGTATAAGTCTTCACTGGGCGATATTGTTTTAAGTTCCAGTATAACCGAATCATTTTTTGTCAGCCGGGTATTCTTTTCTCCGGTATTGATATAATAAATCCCTGGCGCATATTTGATCCACTCAGCCTTTATAAGCTGCTCTGTACTCATTTCTTTTTCTTTAAGTGTACAGGAATAAAGCAACAGCAGCATTGTTAATATGGAATACAGCCTCATTCCTTAAAATTACAGGATACCTGCCATACATTCGATAAGCTATATTATCTTGCGTCAGCTTATGAGCAAACCAACAGAAGATACCTACCGCCACCAGGGCCTGCGGCGTAAGCTGGTGCAACTGGTGAAATCAAAAGGCATTACCGATGAAAATGTACTGGCCGCCCTGCTGGATGTGCCCCGTCATTTCTTTTTAGACTCCGCCTTCAATGAACTCGCTTACGAAGACCGTGCCTTTCCGATAGGGGAGGGACAAACTATTTCACAGCCTTATACAGTTGCTTATCAAAGCCAGTTGCTGGAAGTAAAACCCTTTATGAAAGTGCTGGAAATTGGTACCGGCAGCGCTTACCAGGCCGTGGTACTGGCCGAACTGGGTGCCCAGGTGTTTACTATCGAACGGCAGAAAAAATTATTTGATGACAACAAAGAATTTAAACTGTTGAAAAAATATCCCACCATCAAATTCTTTTACGGCGATGGTTTTGAAGGCCAGCCCAAGTTTGGCCCTTTCGACCGTATTATCATTACCGCAGCCGCACCGATTATCCCTCCCAAACTGGTCGAACAATTAAAAGTGGGTGGTATGATGGTGATTCCCCTCGGCCAGGGTCATGTGCAGCAAATGATGCGCCTCACTAAATTAGAAAACGGCGCATTGAAGGAAGAAGTGTTTGAAAACTTTTCCTTTGTGCCGATGCTTGGCGGACGTACCAGTTAAAGGTTTAAAGTTTAATGTTTAACGTTCTTGATAATCTGAGATTTCTTTAAAACTTAAAAAACGCTTTAAAGTTTAGTTCACCAACTTTAAACGTCAAACTCTAAACATTAAACATATCTCAGACAAACTGCTCCAGCAACTCAATCCTTTTCTCCGTAGGCGGGTGTGTGGCAAACATATTATCCCAGGAAGCTGATTTGTGGGTGGATGGCTTAGGATTGTCAATAAACAATTGGGCCACATCACGGCTTTCTACTGCTTCAATCAGCGGATCGTTAGAAATTTTGCGCAGGGCATTGGCTAAAGCATAAGGCTTCTTGGTCATTTCAGCAGCACCTGCATCAGCGAGGTACTCCCGTTTGCGGCTGATGCCAAACCGAAGAAGAATGGAGATGAAATAAGCAACAGCGGTTACAACAATTGCAATCAAAATAATAGCACCACTGCCCTTATTGTCTTTACTTTTCCGGGAGCCACCGGCATGGCGCAGGCTGCGGAAAGCTACTTCAGCCAGGAAGGCAAAGATGCCAACGAAGATGATGGATACAATCAGCAGACGTACATCTTTGTTCTTGATATGCGTCAGTTCATGTGCGATCACACCTTCCAGTTCTTCATCATCCAGCTTATTAATAATGCCCCTTGACAACGACACGGAGTAACTACGCTGGTTGATACCGCTGGCAAATGCATTTAAGGAATCATCTTCGATGATGTACACTTTAGGCATCGGCATGCCCTGTGATATGCAGAGGTTTTCAACCAGGTTATATACCCGTTTATTCTCTATACGATCCAGGGGTTTACTGCCCGTGGCTGCCCGTATGAAAGCTGCATGGCCTGCCCATGCTATAAGAAACCAAATACCCACTGCAGCCAGTACTACCGGCATAGTTTGCAGAAAAAGGATATTCGGATCTTCGCCCAACTGTTCTCTGCCAAAAAAAAGAATGGCATACACCATCGCCAGCAGCAAGGCCGGAAAGGCAATGAGCAGCAAAACGGAATTGAAATTATTCTTCCGTATTTGTTTATCTAAACCAATATACTGCATGCGTAACTTCCCTTTAGGGGAAGGGGTTAAAATTGAATTTTAGGGGGTTCTTCCATTTGTTTTCTGGTATCAGTACCTAAATCAAACATTACTTCACGTTTGAAACCAAAGTTGCGGGCAATCAGGTTGCCAGGGAATGATTCAACAGCATTATTGTATTCGGTTGTAGCCCCGTTGAAGAAGCGGCGGCTGGCAGCCAGTTTATTTTCAATATCGCTCAGTTCTTCCTGTAATTGCAAAAAGTTCTGGTTGGCTTTCAGTTCAGGATATGCTTCAACCTGCACTTTCAATCCCGCAAGGGCACCGCTCAGTTGTTGCTCCGCAGCAATCTTGCTATCAATGGTCGTGGCAGCCATGGCTGCATTGCGGGCTTCTGTTACTTTAATCAGCAATTCCTTTTCATGCGAAGCGTAACCTTTCACGGTTTCCACCAGTTGCGGCACCAGGTCATGCCGCTGGCGCAGTTGCACATCAATATCGGCAAAGGCATTCTGGCGGCGGTTGCGCAGGCGTACAAGTCCATTGTATAAACTAACAATCCAGATAACCAGGATGACCAGTATACCAACGATAATTAAAACAGGCATAGTTCAATAGTTTAGAAAAATGAAATTAGGTAAAAATCTGGTAGCAGCCACTGCTTAACCGCAAAGGCGCCGGGACCCAATGTTTCGCCAGGAACTTCGTAGCGTTACCTGGCTTCTGAGCGCTCCGGCGGTTGAATAATGCCCGGCGTTTCTTTGCGCCTTAGCGCCTCTGCGGTTAAACGGAAGTTAGGCCCCTGTTCCGGGTTAGCATAATAAATTGTATTTTCCGCTTTTAATAGATTGCCAATGCGAATAGCCCCCTTTATCGTTTCTGCAGTAGCCACTACCGGCCTTGTATTTGCCCTCAATAAACAATGGGGAGTAGTGCCGCCCATGGGAAAATTTCTTAGCCCGCAGCACGGCTTCTGGCAAAATGCTGAACCATCCGGCAAAAGCTTTGATGCAGATATGCAACTGGCCGGCCTGAAAGGAAAGGCCAGTGTTTATTTTGATGAACGTTTGGTACCGCATGTTTTTGCGGAGAATGATGAAGACCTTTATTTTATACAAGGTTACCTGCATGCCAAATTCCGCCTCTTCCAAATGGATTTGCAAACAAAAGCTGCAGCAGGACGGGCAAGTGAGATAGCCGGGAAGAAAGCGATCAATTATGATAAAACACAACGCAGAATGGGCATGGTCTTCGCCGCAGAGAATGCGATGAAGGAAATTGAAAAAGATCCCGTTTCCAAATCCATGTTTGATGCCTATACAAACGGTATCAATGCCTTTATCGACGGTATGAAAGAAGCTGATGTACCGGTCGAATACAAACTGCTGAATATAAAACCGGAGAAGTGGAGCAACCTGCGTACCGCCCTGCTTTTAAAAATGATGGCACAGATGCTGTCGTCGGGAACGGAGCATGACCTGCAATACACCAATGCAAAAGCCATTTTTACACCAGATGAGTTAAAAGCTATTTATCCGCAGGTGGCTGACTCATTATTGCCGATTGTACCGAAAGGAACCACCTTTGATAAGCCCGGTATTGTTCCGGTAAAGCCAGCCAGTGCTGATTCTTTGTACATCAATAGTAAAATGACAACAGCAGCTGTAGATAACTACCGCCCCGATGAAAACAATGGCAGCAATAACTGGGTGGTGGCCGGCAGCAAAACAAAAAGTGGTGCGCCCATACTCTGTAATGATCCGCACCTGGAATTATCCCTGCCTTCTATCTGGTACGAAATACAACTGGTAACGCCAACCAGCAATACCTATGGTGTATCCCTGCCCGGCAGCCCTTTTGTTATCATTGGTTTCAATGACAGCATTGCCTGGGGAGTAACCAACTCGCAGCGGGATGTGAAGGATTATTACGAAATAAAGTTTAAGGATAAATCCAAAAAAGAATACTGGCTGAACGGAAAATGGGAGCCAACCACACTGAGGCCAGAGGTGATTAACGTAAAAGGGGGCGCCACCGTTTATGATACGGTAGCCTATACTGCATTCGGACCCGTGATGTATGATGATACATTCCAGGGGAGTGACAGCATCAGCAATGGACAGAACCTGGCCGTGCGCTGGACAGCACATGATCCGAGCAACGAAGGCATCACTTTCTATAAACTCAACCGGGCTAAGAATTATACAGATTATACGGAAGCGATAAAAACATTTGAATGCCCCGGGCAAAACTTTGTCTTCGCCTCCAAGACCGGCGATATTGCCATCTGGCAACAGGGCAAGTTTCCGGCCCGGTGGGACAGACAAGGTTTGTATGTAATGCCTGGAGAAGACAGCAGCTATATGTGGCAGGGCTTTATTCCGCAGGCAGAGAACCCGCATGCACTGAACCCGGCAAGGGGTTATTTGCAAAGTGCCAACCAGCGGCCCGTAGATTCTACCTATCCTTATTTTATTCCCGGCTCATATATCACAGCCAGGGGTATTACAATTGACAACAAACTGGCGGCTATGTCGGCTATCACACCACAGGATATGATGACGCTGCAACAGAACTATTTCAATACGCTGGCCGAAGATGCCTTGCCCATCCTGCTGAAAAATGTAAGGGAAGGGGAGTTGTCTGCATCAGAAAAGAAATACCTCGACATCGTGAAAGCCTGGGACCTTGAAGCGGCTGCTGATTCTAAAGGGCAAACAGTGTATGTAAAATGGTGGGAAGCCTTTCAGAAAGAAATGTTCACCGACGAGTTTCAGCGAACAACGAAAAGCCTTGACTGGCCCGACAAACAGTTTGTCATGGAAATGCTGAAAAGGGATAGTGCGGTGAAGTTTGTTGACAACATCAATACACCGGCAATGGAAACCCTGCCCGATATTGTAACGGCCTCTTTAAAAAAGATGAGTGCCGGTATTGATTCTGTAAGCAAAGCAACAGGTAAAGAATTTCCATGGGAGTGGTACAAAAACAATCAACCTGGCGTGTATCATATATCTGATAAAGGGAAAAACGCCTTATTAGGTTTTGCCCGTACCAACCTGCATGTGGGCGGTAATGGTGATATCGTTAATGCCATTAAAGGCAGCCATGGCCCCAGCTGGCGCATGGTGGTGCAAATGACGACACCTACAGAAGCGTATGGCGTATATCCTGGCGGACAAAGTGGCAATCCCGGCAGCAAGTACTATGATAATTTTGTGGATAGCTGGGCCGAAGGAAAATACAACAAATTATGGTTTATGCGTGACGGCGATAAAACGGACAAGAACGTAAAATGGATCATGACATTCACATCCAAATAACGCTTCTTATTAACCAATTAACAAATCACCCAATACCTAATTGAACAATTAACCAAACATGAAATTCACAACAGCCACCACACTGACCTTATTGCTTGCATTTATCAGCGGATTATTTCTTCCCTGGTGGGGCATGGCTATTACCTCCTTGTTAATAGCAGTCTTAGTTCATCAAAAAGCAGGCAAAGCATTTCTTGCAGGCTTTCTGGGCGTATTCCTGTTATGGGCAGGCCTTGCCTGGTGGATAGATATGAAAAACAACAGTGTGTTATCAGCCAAAGTAGCAACGATATTACCATTGGGTGGCAGCAACTTTGCGATTATTATTGTAACAGGTATTATTGGCGGACTGGTGGCTGGCTTTGGTGCTATGACAGGCAGTTACCTGCGGGCCACGCCAAAGAAAAAAGCATAGCATTCAGCCTTGCGATACTGTTAATCCTTCATGGTTAATTTCTATAGTTTCTACAGCAATCTCATTGGCGTCTGCTTTTACATCAGGGCTAGTAATCCTTGTGGGAAATGCATTTTGCAAAGTCCATGTCATAACAGCCCCTCCCTTTTCATCCAGTAATTTGATAACAACTGTACTTCGCTTCACCGTGTTCGTCTTTGCTTGATTAAACAAACTAAGGAACAGGCTATTCCTGTTTAAAACCCCTTTTTTTAATGTGATATTTCCATGCTTTTTAAGGCCGGGCATTTTTATAGCGGAGAAAACCTGGCTATTACCATGCCGGTATTCAATTATCTGTGTTTCTATGTCAAGGCCTGATACTTCAGTGAAATAAGCGCCATCTTTTCCGTCGATAATGACGACAAATTGAAACTTCGGCAGCGGCCATTCGTTGTGTTCTTTTGCCATAAACTGATTTGTAATTAATCTGTAACTAAAGGTAAGTAAAAGAGTGTGGCTCCGGTTTCCGCAAAATCCCTACATTTAGAAATAGTAAACAATATAAAAATAGTTTAAGATGGGGTTTTTGAAAGGAATACTTGGCAAGAGCGATGAGCCAATTGCAACCAATGCAGATTTCTGGAACTGGTTCCAGCGACATGAAAAGGAATTTTTCCAGGTGGTAAAAATTGGCAAAAAAGTAGAGACAGGCTTTATTAATAAACTATCTGCTAAACTTGACAAGTTGAGAGACGGGTATAATTTCCTCGCTGGCATGTATGATGATCATACGGTAGAACTGGTATTAACTGCCGATGGGGATATTAAAAATATAGTCTTTGTGGAAGAACTCATTGCTGCTGCACCCCAAATAGACGGTTGGAAATTTACGGCCCTGAAACCACCGCTAAGTGAAAAGGATATAAATATCGAAATGCACGGCTACCAGTTTGATGCGGACCGGCTCCATTTTTATTCTAACGACGACCCGGACTACCCGGATGAAATAGATTTGGTTTTTGTGCATGATCAACTTACAGGTAAGAACAAAGAAGAGATACAACAAGGGATATTTATTTTTCTTGATAATTATCTTGGTGAGTATGACTTTGCCAGGCTAATTGACAATATGAACGTGGCGGGAAGAGACGAAGCAGAGAAAGAACTGATACCCCTGTCTAAACTGCAGGATTATCTTGCCTGGCGGGAGAAAGAATTTATTGAAAAATATGAGGGTACCCGCTATGATACGGAAAACGATGAGCATGCGGTTATGGAAGCAGAACTGCCAAACGGTAACATGTTAGTAGCAGTGATTAATACACAGCTGTTGCATTGGGACAGGAAGGCCTCTCATCCATGGGTGGGGATATTGGTCATTAAGTATGATGGAAGTCAGACAAATGGCATGCCCGCGGAAGACGACTATCAGCAAATGGATACTATCGAGAATGAAATGCTCGCTCAGTTATCCGATGATGAAGGGTGTCTTTATATTGGAAGGCAGACTGCTGATGGCGGGCGGGAACAGTATTTTGCAGCCAAAGATTTTCGGAAACTGTCTAAAGTATTTTATGAAATGCAGGTGAAGTATGCAAGCCGGTTTACTATCGAGTATGAAATTTACAAGGATAAATACTGGCGCTTGCTTGAACGGTTTGCCAATGCCTAACTGGCAAACGATTTAATTGAATCGGAAAATAAAAAGCCCGCTGCACATAACACGCAGCAGGCTATTCACTATTATCTATGAATTATTATCTGTCAGTTATCATCTATCCACTATCATCTACTCCACAGTGGTAATCTTCAGCACATTCGTAGGTATATGCAGGTGTATCGGCGTACTGCCCGTACTTACCACCACATGCCCGGCCTTCAAAAAGCTTCTCTCTTTTAAAATATCTATTTGATCGGAGAAGATATCATCCAGGCTTTCTTCCTCATCATAGAAAAAAGCACGAACACCCCAGCTCAGGCTCAGTTGGTTGACCAGTGTTTTTTCTTTCGTAAAAATATAGAGCGGGGCCTGCGGGCGGTAGCTGCTCAGCATAAAGGCTGTATAACCGCTCTGCGTCATACCGATCAGTGCATCAGCGCTTACGTCTTCAGCCAGTTTGCAGGCATTGTAGCAAAGCGCATCACTATGAAAGGAGGGTGACTTTGGTTGTGGCCGCAGCATTTCGTCCCGGTTATAGTCGTAGGCCTTATTTTCTACTTCACGGATAATCTTGGTCATGGTTTCCACTACCAGCCTGGGGTATTTACCGGTGGCTGTTTCTCCGCTCAGCATTACAGCGTCGGCGCCTTCAAGTACAGCGTTGGCCACATCTGTAATCTCACTGCGGTTGGGTTTGGTGCGGTCAATCATGCTTTCCATCATTTGTGTGGCCACAATAACGGGCTTGGCACGGTGGAGGCATTTCTTAATAATATCTTTTTGGATCAGCGGTACTTCTTCAATGGGCAGTTCCACACCCAGGTCGCCACGGGCCACCATTACGCCGTCACTTTCTACAATAATATCACGCAGGTTGCGCAGCGCTTCCGGCATTTCAATCTTGGCAATCACCTTCGCTTTATGGTTGCCTTCTTTAATGCGGCGTTTTAAATCCGTAATATCTTCCTTACGGCGTACAAAAGAAAGGGCAATCCAGTCCACACGCTGTGTAAGAATATAATCGAGGTCTGCTAAATCTTTTTCTGTGAGGGAGGGCAGGGAGATATTGGTGTCCGGCAGATTCACACCCTTCTTCGGCAATAATTTACCACCCAGCGTTACTTCTACTTTTACGTCGTTGGCCGGGGTGATTTCTTTTACTACCACTTCCAGCTTGCCATCATCAATCAAAATTTTCTCGCCCACCTGCACGTCGGAGTGCAGGTCGGGGTAGGATACAAAGATTTTTTCCTTGGTGCCAATTACCCGTTGGTTGGTAAATGTCAGGATATCACCTTCGGCAATATCGATAAAACCGCCTTCCAGTTCACCAACCCGCAGTTTGGGCCCTTGCAGATCGGCAAGTATGGCAATATTATACGGCTCCGTTTTATTGATTTGGTGGATATAATCGATGATTTTGCCTTTGTCATCATGCGCACCGTGCGAGAAGTTGAGGCGGAAAACATTCACGCCGGCCCTTACAAGTTCGAGCAATTGCTCATAACTGTCGCAGGCAGGGCCTACCGTGGCTACAATCTTGGTGCGTTTATTGGCATGTTGAATGCCTGCTTCATTGTCAAAATCTTTGTGCAGGTATTTAGCGAGGTTCTTACTCATGTGTTCGTTTTGGATTTAGCTGGCCAGGATTTTTACAATTTTCATCCACTCATCGCTGACTTTGCCTTTGCTTTTTACAGCTGTTTCAAGCGGGATGTAATTCATTTTATTATTCAGTATACCGACAAATACATTGTGACGCCCTTCAAGCAAACACTCTACGGCATGGTAGCCCATGCGGCTGGCAATCACCCGGTCGATGCAGGTGGGGGAACCGCCACGTTGTATATGACCAAGGATACATACCCTGATTTCTGCATGCGGTATTTTTTCTTTGAGCAGGGCCTGTACATTCATACCGCCGCCAAACTCATCACCTTCAGCCACGACGATCAGGTTGACCAGTTTTTTTCTCCGCTCTTTTTCCAGCAGCGATTCTACAATCTGGTCGATATTTGTTTTCTTCTCCGGAATTAAAATATTCTCAGCACCAGTGGCAATACCACTGTGCAGGGCGATATAACCGGCATCACGGCCCATCACTTCAATGATGAAAATGCGGTCGTGTGCATCCATGGTGTCACGGATTTTATCAATCGCTTCCACGGCGGTGTTAACGGCTGTATCAAAGCCAATGGTGAAATCTGTACCGTTAATGTCTTTATCAATGGTACCGGCAATGCCTACGCAGGGCATATCGAAATCCTTACTGAATTTAACCGCACCGTTGAAGGACCCATCGCCGCCGATAATCACCAGTCCGTCTATCCCTCTTTTCTTCAGGTTGTCGTAGGCTTTTTTGCGGCCTTCATATTCCCGGAATTCTTTGCAGCGGGCAGTTTTTAAAATAGTGCCGCCACGTTGTATAATGTTGGCAACGGAACGGGATTCCATTTTGATAATATCATCATCAATCATGCCCTGGTAACCCCGCATAACACCGTACACCTCAAGGCCATAATACAGGCCGGTACGCACTACAGCCCTGACGGCTGCATTCATACCGGGAGAGTCCCCACCCGAAGTGAGTACTCCAATTTTGGATACTTTTTTTTCCATAAATCTCTCTTCTAAGCAAACGAAATGGCAAGCACCGGGGCAGAGGGGCTGATACGAACAACTGTTAATATTACGTTCCGCCTTGCCTGCTGCGAATATACGATTGTAAATTTTTTTAGCCTTGTCAGTCTTGAGGTTTCTTTAACAGGAATACCCATTGGTACGGATGCAAATGCTGCAAACGTTTGCAAAATTTGATCAAAATAAATATAGTATGCGTATTGTTATTTTTTCATTACTAAGCACATTATTGGTGCAAACAGGTATCGCACAAAAAACAGACGCCTGGTTGCGTGCCTTTCCCATTACTGACTATTTAGTAGATATTAACGACAGCATCAAACTTGTGCAAGTGCAATTGCCTGACGGCACCACGATAAAAGAAAAAACAATGGGTGTGTTGTACGGCATCTATTTCAACGATAAAGCTGCAGCCGTCGAAAAGGGCAGTGGCCGGTGCAACCTGATCAAAGGCGATTATTATTATTTCACCATCGGGAATAACAAGAGCGGTTATCCTATTGAGGGGAATGAACTGCTCTATGTTATGCTGCCGCAAACAACTATTTATTATGGGTACATACCCAAACTGGCCGGGCACTTTGTCAGCCTGAAAGATGTGTATGATTCCGTGTTGTATGATCGGTATAAAGTTTTCTACAACTGGACTGAGGATGATGAGGGTGCGGCCATCAGTGCGATGGTAAAAGATATACAGTTTACCGGCAACTACTTTAAGGAAAACAATGCATCGATGGATGTTGCGATCAAAACCGGTGAGTATAAGGGCAAATCCACATTTGATATGATGATAAACTGTTCTTCACAATTACTCTGCGATTTCTTTGATTATATCATCGCTCGTCCGCGACTCTATGCAGGACGTGAGTGGAAGGTATCGGAAGTGTTCGCTACCTGGCTGTCTGAAGGTGCACCGAAAGTGAAGAAGTAGTTTTTTGGGTTTAACCGCAAAGGCGCCAGGGCGCTAAGATTCGCTAAGAAATTTCTTTCCGCCTTACCATCTTACCGGCAAAACCTATTCGCCGAAGGCGAACGCCAGGTGTCCTTTGCGTCTTTGCGGGAAACCAATTCGCCGCAGGCGAATCCCTTTGCGTTCTTTGTGCCTTCGTGGGAAACAATTCTAGGAAACCAATGCCGCCACGGGCGAACCCCTGGTGTCCTTTGCTTCTTTGCGGGAAACCTATTCGCCGCAGGCGAATCCCTTTGTGTTCTTTGTGCCTTCGTGGGAAACAATTCTGGGAAACCAATGCCACCACAGGCGAACCCCAGGTGTCCTTTGCGTCTTTGCGGGAAACCTGTTCGCCGGAGGCGAATCCGCTTTCTCTCCGGGAAAACCCTCTTGCAACCGCTCATCAGCTCCTCTCTTTTTATATCTTCCGTTAGCCTAACTTTAGCGACTATAAACAATACGCTATGCGCAAACTATTGCTCCTTTTGACCTTTGCTGCCCCGGTTATAGCACAGGCACAGCTTACCTATCCCGAAACAAAAAAAGTGGATGTAGTGGAAGATTACCACGGTACCAAAGTTGCCGATCCCTACCGCTGGCTGGAAGATGATAACAGTGAAGCCACCAAGCAATGGGTAACAGAACAAAACAAAGTAACTTTCGGCTACCTGGATAAAATAAGCTACCGTGCCGACTGGCTGAAACGCATGGAAGAGATTAACAATTACCCAAAGTATTCATCACCCTCCCGTAAGCAGGAATATTTCTACTTCTATAAAAACGATGGCCTGCAAAACCAAAGTGTACTCTACCGCCAGAAAGGACTGACCGGCAAACCGGAAATGGTGCTCGACCCGAATAAGTTCTCAGCCGATGGTACCACCGGCTTAGGTACATTCTCCCTTTCTAAAAATGGTAAATATGCCGTAGTGGGTAAAACAAAAGGCGGCAGTGACTGGCGTACGTTTTATGTAATGGATATGAAGACGATGCAATACCTGCCAGATTCCATTGAATGGGTAAAAGTATCCGGCGCATCCTGGCAGGGCGATGGATTTTTTTATAGCCGTTACCCCACACCGGATAAAGGAAAAGAGTTGTCAACGAAAAATGAAAACCACCAGGTATACTATCATAAAGTGGGTACGGCACAAAGCGAAGACAAACTGGTGTATGAAGATGCAGCCAACCCGCAGCGTTTTCATGGTGTGTTTACCAGTGAAACCGAACGCTATATCTTTTTAAACATCAGCGACAGGGGAAAAGGAAAAGATGGCAATGCCCTTTGGTATTACGACAACCAGACACAGGATAAAACATTTAAACCAATCGTAAAAGAACCGGGCAACTATATCTACAGTTTTGTGGAAGATGTAAACGGACGCTTTCTTATGCTCACCAATGATGGTGCTAAGAACAGGATGATCGTATCAGTTGATCCGACAAAACCCGGTAAAGAAAACTGGAAAACAATCATACCGGAGAAAGAAGAAAATATAGCTGGTGTAACCACTGCCGGTGGTAAACTATTTGTTACCTACTTGAAGGATGTAACCAGCCGTGTATATGTATATGATCTGAATGGTAAACTGGAACGGGAAGTAAAACTGCCGGGCCTTGGATCGGCCAGTGGCTTTGGTGGCGAACGTACAGACAAGTTTGTGTTTTACACATTTACGTCTATTACCTATCCGCCCACAATATTCCGGTATGATATTGCAACCGGGCAGAGTACAGTGTTCCGTAAGCCGGAGGTAAAATTCAACCCGGAAGATTATACCACAGAGCAGGTATTCTATCCATCGAAAGACGGAACTAAAGTGCCGATGTTTATTACATACAAGAAAGGGCTGGCCAGGACAGGTAAGAACCCAACGATCTTATATGGCTATGGCGGCTTTAACATCAGCAGCACGCCGGGTTTTTCCCCTTCACGTATTACCTGGCTGGAGCAGGGAGGTATATTCTGTATTGCCAACCTGCGTGGTGGCAGTGAGTATGGCGAGAAATGGCATGAGGCCGGTATGCGCCACAAAAAGCAAAATGTATTTGATGATTGTATAGCGGGTGCTGAATATTTGATCAACAATAAATACACATCCAGTCAGTACTTAGCTGTACAAGGCGGATCGAATGGTGGTACACTGGTAGGTGCGGTGGTGAACCAGCGGCCTGATTTATTTAAAGTAGCTATACCGCAGGTAGGGGTGATGGATATGCTGCGCTTCCAGAAATTTACTATCGGCTGGAACTGGATAGCGGAATATGGCACCAGTGACAGTGCTGCTGATTTTAAAACCCTGTATGCTTATTCACCTATGCACAATATAAAACCGGGTGTAAACTATCCGTCCACAATCGTAACCACCGCCGATCATGATGACCGGGTGGTGCCGGCGCATTCATTTAAATATGCAGCTACCTTACAGGAAAAATACAAGGGCAGCAACCCTGTGCTGATACGTATAGATGTAAACAGCGGCCATGGCGCCAGCAATTTGAAGAAAGGGCTGGAAACAACGGCGGATATATTCTCGTTTACATTTTATAATATGGGGTTGACGCCGGTGTTTAAAGCGGCTACGCCTGTTAAGCCGGCGGATAAGAAAGGGTTTTAACGCCTCAACTAAGTCACCCGGGGTTTACCTCCCGAAGCCTAAGCGCAGGGAGGCTTGACCCGGGGTCTTTTTCAATTTAGTAGGATAAGAAAGATTGCGGGGTCATGCCCGCAAATACGTAGTTTAAGACAACAGCGTTCTCCGGTTTCAACTAAGTCACTCCGGGTTTACCTCCCGAAGCCAAAGCGCAGGGAGGCTAACCTCCGGATTGTATTGCGCTAATAATCATATTGCACTATACTAACTTTTTCAATAATCCTGGGTTTAAAAAAATCATAGGCTGATGCGCTCCATTTTCCCCCGAGCTTTACTGCGGCATTGTTTATATCAGCGGTTGTGATTTTTTCTTTCCACGTCACAGTAATTATCAATGGGTTTTGCCGTTTGGCTTTTTTGTTTTCAATTTCACTATGCGTATAAAACTTTAAATAGGTTGTGAAATAAACATCAGACCTGCTGGTGATGTAAAAGCCATACGATTCTATCTTATGGGGTAAATCTTTAAGGAGACTATCAAATG
Organism: uncultured Chitinophaga sp.; assembly: GCA_964386395.1. Classification (GTDB taxonomy): domain Bacteria; phylum Bacteroidota; class Bacteroidia; order Chitinophagales; family Chitinophagaceae; genus JJ008. The sequence goes on along the minus strand of CAYLRV010000063.1, from coordinate 2,044 downwards.
GCCTATTGACATATCTTTCACTGTTGCCAACGATAACATTTTTTACATAAGATATGGTATCGTTATTTAACGCTCTTAATTTGGCTGCAACTCGTGGCCCTCCCTGAGCATTCATCAAATGGGCTGTCAGCAACATTGTTAATACTAAAGGATATTTTCTATTCATGTTATTCGTTTATAAAGTTAAGGGCAATCTGTGTTTTCGTAAAGTGGGTCTCCATTTGGATCGAATTGTGGAATCCCGTTGACCACTTTATGCTGTATACCTATTTTCTTGAAAGTATTTGAACCTGGAAGTGATTTTACCAATGTCACGCCAGCTTTTTCAATGAATGAACCACAATTTCGTACCGGAAGCGAAAAGACGAAATTGAAACATTCTGTATTAGTCATTACTATGATACACCATTCTCCATATTCTTTTCGAGTCAAAGTGTGGGGAGGCTTGACCCGGAGTCTCTAAGTAGAAAGATCTAATCGTATCGTTTTAACCTGTTTAGTCTTTTTTCTTTTAAAAGGCTGGAGTAACTGTATCGTTGTTATACTCGGAAAGTTTTGACTTTACATGCAGGCTAGTCGTTTGCGCTAATAAATTAAGGGCCAGAATACAGCGTACATAGAATAAAATGAGTGCTGCATTCATAGTCTCTTACTTTAAAACTCAAATTTTACCATCTCAATATTCCCTATAATCTTATCCTTAAAGAAATCAAAAGCGGTCTGTGTCCATTCGCCTCCCCAGTAGCCTAATTTTGCATCTGTGAGACCTTTATTTTTAAAAGGAGTAGCCCAGGTTATTACTACGATTAGCGGGTTAGTTTTTTGACTTATTTTATTTTGCTCTTGTGAATAAGTAAAAAAATGAAAAGATGTTGATGGGCATAAGGATTTGTCCCTCGGTATATCACCATTTAAATACCGTACAACTGGCAACGGCAGTTCAGATAAAAGTTCATTTAAAGGTCTGCCGATAAAAAGGTCCTTTTTCTCATCAATCTCCTTTCTCATATAGAGTAGGGTGTCATTGTTTAATCGTCTTAGCGAAGTGTTAACTTTGGAGCTTATTTGTCCATTTATAAAAGGGCTAAGTAGCACAAAAAATGCTAATTGAAAATACTTTGACTTCATTTTAATGATTTATTAATTTATGGACAATCAGCATTCTCATAGACGGGTTGATTGTTAGCGTTATACATTGGCGTTCCGTCTGGATTTGATTTTTGCTTTAGTCCTATTTTTTTAAATGTGTTTGAATTCGGTTGTGCTTTTACCAAAGTTACTCCTGCCTGTTTCATTAGAAAAGCTAAAGTTCTTTCGTAAGCTTCGTCTGCAGAGTATCCTTGTGCAATTAAAAGATTTCTTATATTATTACTTTGACTTCCTAATGATGAGCTTTGATTGAATCCGCCGGATTGAGATATTGCATTGGGATTAGCTGCCACAAAAGCCTGTAGCTGGGAATAACTATTAACCACCATTGCATACTTCGTTCCATCGTAGCCAATTATATAGTGCATTTGAAAGGTTGAGCTAAAACTTGCTAATTCCAAAAAATCGGAGGGGCTTGGAAACGGATATCCTCCGTAAGGATGAGTATGAACAACAATAATTGTATTTGTCCCAGCTCCGTTCATTGTACCTCCCGTTGTTGACACCGTTCCGATTGGTCCAATTGTGTATGAACCATTTTGGTAGTTTACAACAAAGTATTGCTCAGGTTGTGTATTGGTATTCGGATCGAATGGAGTAAACTGAGAAACTTTTGCCGCCAGTAAAGTATATTGTAATGTTGAACTTGCTCCTGATGAGCGGTCAATAGAACTACAGGGATTATTTGGATCTGGTATCTGACCGCCAACCGGTATCCATCCAGACGGGCAGGAAGGAGTAGGTTCGGTCACATCCTCAGCTATTATTGGCGGAATACAATTTGGAGGCGGGGGTGTCAGGCCGCCACCACCTCCGCTTCCTGACCCACCTGTGTCACCGCCGGGTCCATTCGTAGACCCACCGTATCCTCCGCCACCTGTTTCTATATCCACCC
>CAYLRV010000062.1:0-21114 GCA_964386395.1 uncultured Chitinophaga sp. | reverse complement strand
CTGAAGTTCAAAGGATGGCCCGGACAAATAAAATTTGCGCTTGGTGAAAATGTAAAACGTTCCAATTTCAATATACCGGGCGGCAATAACCGCTATCCAGATACACGCATGGGCGTGGAGCAGGTGCTGGAAGATGCGTTTACCCGTGCGAAGGATTATAAAAAAGAATGGAGCGATTATGAAGAGGCAAAAGCAAAACTCGTCAAAGAGAAAAAACCAACGAGCGGTTTGCAGGTGCCACGCCGTGATTTGGAACTGGATGCGCTGGTTGAAATCCTGGATAAGAAGAGGTTTATTACCTGTCACTCTTATGTGCAGAGCGAAATCAATATGGCCATGAAAATGGGGGAGAAAATGGGGTACACCGTAAATACGTTAACGCATATCCTCGAAGGGTATAAAGTGGCTGATAAAATGCTGAAGCATGGCGCTTTTGCATCTACATTCTCCGACTGGTGGGCGTATAAAATGGAAGTGGAAGATGCTATTCCATATAATGCCGCCATTATGCAAAAAGTGGGACTGACAGTAGCTATCAATAGTGATGATGCGGAAATGGCCCGTCGACTGAACCAGGAAGCTGCCAAGATTGTAAAATATGGTGGTGTAACGGAGGAGGAAGCGTTGAAGATGGTAACGTTGAACCCTGCTAAAATGCTGCATGTGGACGATAAAGTAGGAAGCCTGAAAGTGGGTAAAGATGGTGATGTGGTATTGTGGAGCGATAACCCGCTGAGCATTTATGCTAAATCGCTTTATACCATTGTGGATGGTACTGTTTATTTCGATCGTGCAAAAGATGAGCAACTGCAAAAGCAGGTAGATGAAGAGAGGCTCAGGCTTGTTAGAAAAATGAACGGCGAAAAACGCAGCGGCGGTGCGGTGATTCCTGCACAACCTTCTTATATAATCATGCATACCTGCAGCGACCATGGCCATAGCCACGGACTACTGGTAATAGATGCAGATGAAATTCAATAACGACTAAACCTCAATACCATGCGAAAGATATTTTTATCAACGATATTGCTTGGAGCTGTGCTTGCAGCAAATTCGCAGGCCAATATATTACCTGCACCCAAACAAAAAGGCCCAATTGCTATTAAGAATGCTACCGTACATACTGGTGATGGAAAAGTGATCGAGAATGCCACCATCGTTATGGACAATGGAAAAATAACAGCAGTAGGAAAAGATGTAACCATTCCTGCCGGTGCTGACGTGGTGGATGGCAGTGGCAAACATGTATATCCCGGTCTTGTACTGGCAACCAGTACACTTGGCCTTACTGAAATAAGTGCTGTGAAAGCGTCAAACGATTCAAGGGAACTGGGTGATATGAACCCGAATGTGCGTTCCATCGTTGCCTATAACAGTGATTCAAAAGTTATCAATACACTTCGCTCCAGTGGTGTGCTGGCGGCGAATGTAATACCACAGGGTAGTTTCCTGGCGGGCTCATCTTCAGTGGTGCAACTGGATGCCTGGAACTGGGAAGATGCAGCCGTGCAAACAGATGGGGGTATGCACCTCTTTATGCCATCACTGATGCCCAGGCCAAACTTTGGCCGCTTTGGCGGAGGGCAGGGTGGACCCAATGCCGGTGCAGCCCAACCTGATCCGGTGAAAGAGGGGATAGAAAAGATCGAACAGTTAAAAGCTTTTTTTCGTGAGGCAAAGGCTTACCTTGCTGCAACAGCTAAGCAGGAAACCAATCTCAAATATGAAGCTGTAAAAAACCTCTTCACTAAAAAACAGAAATTCTATGTGCACGCCAATACGGTAAAACAAATGCTGGTGGCACTTGATTTTGTAAAAGAGTTTGGCTTGGACATGGTGATTGTAGGTGCCAGCGAAAGTTACCAGATTGCCAGCCTGTTGAAACAAAATAATGTATCGGTGATATTGCAGCAGCCACACAGCCTTCCCACTGGCGAAGATGATGATGTGGATCAGCCATATAAAACAGCGGCTGCCTTGCAAAAAGCGGGTGTACTCTTTGCCATTTCTGATGATGATTCGCAGACAAGGGGTAAGAACCTGGCATTTAATGCAGGTACAGCAGCAGCGTATGGGTTGTCAAAAGAAGAAGCACTTGCTGCTATTACATCTAATGCAGCAAAAATTATGGGTGCTTCAGATAAAATTGGCAGTATAGCGGTAGGAAAAGATGCAAACATCATTATCAGCACCGGTGATATACTGGATATGCGTACGAATAATGTAACGGATGCCTTTATCGGCGGCCGGAAGATAAACCTTGATGATAAGCACAAACAACTGAACGAACGCTACGAAGAAAAATATGAATTGAAGCCGAAGAAAGGGTTCTGATAAATTTGCTTTTAGATTTTTACAAGCACATCTATTTAGGATGTGCTTTTTTTATGCAGGTGTTCTTCATCAAGTTCAATCTCCTCCCCGCAATTCGGGCAGCGGTGTGTCTTTCTTACTTTGTTTTTTCTAAACTCTTCCTGGAAGCCGGCGGCCAATATACCCGCAGGGATGGCAAAGAAGGCAATACCGGTAAGCATAATGATGCTGCCCATAGCCTTGCCCAGTGCAGTCAGGGGATACATATCACCATATCCGGTTGTGGTAAGGGTAACAACCGCCCACCAGATGGTATGCGGAATGCTTTTAAACTGACTTTTGTCTTCATCCGGATACGTATGCTCAGCGAAATACATGATACAGGCTGAAATAATGATGAGAAACAGGGCAAGAACAAAGCTCAGCATCAGCTCATTTTTCCGGCGCTTGAATACATTGGCGATCATATGCACCGATTCAGTGTAGGCAGTAAGACGGAAAAGGCGCAGCACCCTCAATAAACGCAATATTCGCAGCTCACGCAGGTCAAACTTGATACCGATAAAATAAGCCAGTATGGAAGGGAGGATGGCTGCCAGGTCAATTAAAGCTCCTGGGGATACCATATACTTCAGCCTTCCCCAAAAACTATGTTTATACTTTTCCTCATGGTTGCTGCTCCATACCCGCAATATATATTCCAGCGAAAAAATGATCACTGATACTAAATCGAAATAATAAAAAAGATCCGCATACTTGTCGTGAATTTCCTTAACTGTTTCCAGGATAACAGCCAGCACATTCAGGATGATAAGTACGATGATAAAGACGTTGATTACTTTATCCCAGTTTTTATCTCCAACTATTTCCGGGTGAAGAAGGCCGTGAACTTTTTTTTTGGTATGTCTGTACATATACGGCAGTGGTTTTGGCTGGTGGGTTTACCGGGCCGCTTTAAAGTTAAAAATAAATCCCCTTTACTTTCAAGCAAAGGGGATTTAAAAAAAGGAAAGAAGATATATTACTGTCCTGTCAATTTCTTAGAAAGTTCCATAACTTCTGCTGATTTGGCGGTCATGTAATCAGCCAGCTTTTTAGCTTCTTCGGGAGTTGTTGCTAATTTTTGTGAAGCAGCTGCTCCTTTTGCTGCAAGGTCTTGTCCTTTTGTGCCCAGTTCAGCCATTTTGCTCATGTCTTTTGATTCAACAGCTTTTTTGTATGTGGCTATGTATTCCTCATAGGCTTGCACATATGCTGTTACATCAGCATCACTGAATGTAGGTACGCCTGATGTGGTTGGTGCAGGTGTTGGCGTTGGCGAAGGTTCAGTTGGCGTTGTGGTTGTTGGCTCAGTTGGTTTTGGTTCGTCTTTCTTTTTGTCTTTGCAGGAAATAAGCAAGCCTGTTAAGGCGAAAACTACAAGTAGTTTTTTCATTGTTTAAAGGTTTATGGTTATAAAATGAATGGTAAGGTATGGAATTTCCTCAAACAATATGACTACGTTTAGTAAATGGCAAGCCCTGCTTATTTTTTGGTAAGCAGGGCTTGAAAATCAATTTATAGCAAAAATTCTTATGCGTCTTTACCGTGGCATTGTTTGTATTTTTTGCCACTTCCGCAAGGACAAGGATCATTCCGTCCTACTTTGGGGCCTACCTTAATCGGCTCCTGTTTTACGGCAGGTTCACCACCGCCACCGGGATCAAAACGGTCATGTTCATTCGCAGCATAATCCTGGCCGGCTGCATCCACTTCCTCTTTATTGGCACGCATACGGCTCATATCTGTTTTCTGCTGCTTGCCTTCTTTCAGGTTAGGGTTTTCCTGCTGTACTGGAAGAGTGGCATGACTGAGGAATGAAACGATTTCCTTGTTTACATCGTTATTCATACCATCAAACAGTTTGTACGCTTCCATTTTGAAAATAACCAATGGATCTTTTTGTTCCAGGTAAGCCGTCCGCACACTTTGTTTCAGATCGTCCATCGCCCGCAGGTGCTCTTTCCAGGTATCATCAATCACCGCCAGGGTAATGGTTTTTTCCAGGGCACCGGAAAGTTCCACACCATTTGACTGTAATGTTTTATCCAGGTTGGCCAATACATTGAGTTGCTTTTTACCATCGGTAAATGGCACAATAACATTTTCAATATGGCTGCCCTGTGTCTGGCGTATGTTCCTGAATACAGGAAGCGATTGTTTTTGTAATTCAGCTTTATGTTCCTCGTAACGCTGTGTTATTTCAGCATATAATTTATCATTCAGCGCATTGATATCACCTTTCTTAAATTCATCCTCCTGGATTTTTGTTTCCAGTCCGAAGGTTACAATACAGGCCATTTTAAATCCTTCGTAATCTTCCTGCTCACGGTAATTATCGATTTCTATACCAGCGGTAGATGAAAACGAAGTATCGATATCAAGCGCCAGCCTGTCACCAAACAAGGCGTGGTTACGTTTTTCATAAACCGCATTCCGCTGTTTATTCATTACGTCATCATACTCCAATAGGTTCTTACGGATACCGAAGTTGTTTTCTTCCACTTTCTTCTGTGCCCGCTGAATACTGTTGCTGATCATGCTGTGCTGTATCACATCACCTTCTTTGTAGCCCAGTTTATCCATAATGGAAGCGATACGTTCGCTGCCAAACATACGCATCAGGTCATCCTCTAACGATACATAGAATTGTGATGTACCCGGATCGCCCTGGCGGCCTGCACGGCCACGGAGCTGCCTGTCTACACGACGGCTTTCATGCCTTTCTGTACCAATGATCGCAAGACCACCTGCTTCCTTTACACCGGGACCAAGTTTGATATCCGTACCACGGCCGGCCATATTGGTGGCAATGGTAACAGCACCCGGCAAACCTGCTTCAGTTACTATCTGGGCTTCACGGGCATGTTGTTTTGCGTTCAGTACGTTGTGCGGGATTTTCTTTTGCTGCAGCATCCTGCCAAGGAGTTCGCTCACTTCCACCGAAGTAGTACCTACCAGTACAGGGCGGCCAGCAGCACGCAGTGTTTCAATTTCGTCGATTACGGCTTTATATTTCTCCCGCTTGGTTTTGTATACCAGGTCCTGCTTGTCGTTACGGATCATGTTCAGGTTGGTAGGTATAGAAACCACATCCAGTTTGTAGATATCCCAAAGCTCTTTTGCCTCTGTTTCGGCGGTACCGGTCATACCACAAAGCTTGTGGTACATACGGAAGTAGTTTTGGAGGGTGATGGTGGCATAGGTTTGTGTGGCAGCTTCAATCTTTACATTTTCCTTTGCTTCAATAGCCTGGTGCAAACCATCGCTGTAGCGGCGGCCCTCCATGATACGGCCGGTTTGCTCATCTACAATTTTGATAGCTCCATTGTCAATGATGTATTCCACATCCTTATCAAAAAGCGTATATGCTTTTAGTAATTGCTGTACGGTATGGATGCGATCTGCTTTTTGTGCGTAATCGTTCAGTATAGCTTCTTTTTGGTGAAGTTTATCATCAGGTGAAGCGGTACTTTTTTCCACTTCAGCCAGCTTCACGCCGATATCAGGAAGAACAAAGAACTCGGGGTCTTCACCAACCCGGGTAATCATTGTCAATCCCTTATCAGTCATATCAACAGAGTTGTTTTTCTCGTCGATATGGAAAAGCAAATCTTCATCTACAATATGCATATTACGCTGCTGATCCTGCAGGTAATAGTTTTCAGCTTTCTGCATTTTTACTTTAATACCGGGTTCACTTAAGAACTTAATCAGCGGACCATATTTTGGTAAGCCACGGTAAGCACGGAAAAGGTGCAAGCCACCGCTCTTTGGATCATCGTCACCCTCAGCAAATTTGCGCTTTGCTTCATTCAGGTTATTGCGGACTATTTTTTCCTGCTCCTGGTACAACTGGTGTACCCTGGGCCGGTGAATATGGTATTGCTGATCGTCGCCTTTTGGTACCGGGCCTGAGATAATAAGCGGCGTACGGGCATCATCGATTAATACAGAGTCCACCTCATCCACCATCGCAAAATGGTGTTTACGCTGCACCATTTCTTCTGGTGTATGCACCATGTTATCACGGAGGTAGTCAAAGCCAAATTCATTATTTGTACCGTAGGTAATATCTGCGAGATAAGCTTGTCTTCTTTCTTCGCTGTTGGGCTGGTGTTTGTCGATACAGTCTACTTTCAGGCCGAGCCATTCAAAAATAGTTCCGTTCCACTCCTGGTCACGACGGGCCAGGTAGTCATTCACGGTTACAATGTGTACCCCTTCACCAGCCAGTGCATTTAAATAGGCGGGCAAGGTAGATACAAGGGTTTTACCTTCACCGGTTGCCATCTCGGCAATTTTACCTGAATGCAAAACGGCGCCACCAATCAGCTGCACATCATAGTGTACCATATTCCAGGTAACGGTGCCGCCGGCCGCCGACCAACTGTTTTGATAAACAGATTTATCTCCCTCAATAGAGATGTAATTTTTCTTTACACTGAAATCCCTGTCGAGTTGTGTGGCGGTGGCAACAACGGGTTGTCCCTGCGAAAACCGGCGGGCTGTTTCTTTAACCACTGCGAAAGCTTCCGGCATGATTGCTTCCAGGGCCTCTTCAATTTTTTTGTCCCGCTCTTTTTTTAACTTATCTACTTCCTGGTAAATAGCATCTTTTCCAAACAAGTCGCTGAAGGGAAGCTCTTCGGCTTCTTTATTTTTAGCAACTATTTCTGTGTCGATAGCTGACAGGTGTTCTTTAATACGCTGACGAAACTCCTGGGTTTTATTGCGCAATTCATCATTACTGATAGACTGGAATGCGTTAAAGAACTGGTTGACTTTTGCCACCACCGGTTCAATCTTTTTTACATCCTTTTCTGACTTACTGCCGCCAAATAATTTGGAAATGAAACCAAGCATAAAATGAGGGTTATTGGGTATTCTTTAGTAAAGCAATAATTTAAAACTTAGTGCTGTCAAATACGGTGCTACACTTTACCAGGTAGCCAATTTGACAGGTTTAAAAACCTGACTTTATTTATGATAACTCCTTTCGGAGAGGGGGACAAAGATATGTAATTACAGGCAGGCGCAAACCATTGATAACTATACATTTTAAAGACCTGATCATGAAAATGCTAACGCTTCTTACAACAGTTTTGCTGCTTTTCAGCATCAATCGCAGTGCTGCACAGGATTATATTATTACCTGGGACGATGACACCCTGTTTTGCCGCTTACCGGCAAAACCGGTAAAAGAAGGCTTCAGGCCCCGGGGCCATCATAAAAACGGCTATGCCCGTATAGTGGCTGTATTTCCCAACGATTCAATAAGGGTGTTCAAGCCTGGTGAGATAAAGGGCTACTACCGTGAAAAACATGGCCAAAGCCTGCTATGTGACGGACGTTTTCATTCTGTAAAAGTCAAAGCAAGGAACAGTTTGGTAACAGACGCAGAGGGTAAAAAAACAATGGACCCGGCCTGGCATTTTATGGTGTTAGAAGAAGAAGGAACCTATGCCTCGATGTATAAGCTCCTGGTAATCGACAGAGGTGTGCGGGCCTGGTACTATATCATAAAACATACCGGTGAAAAGGAACCGGAAGGGTTAATGATGACTACAAAGCGGGTGATAACCGAACATCTTGCTGAAAAAGATATAGCCGACGAAATGGCCGGGTTTATCAAAAAAAACCGGTCATACAGGAAAATGATGAAAGAATATAACCGGTTGAAACATGCAGCGGTAAAGGGAGACTAATTTGCCCGGCTGTTGTATTAACCAGGCCATTCCCGTCTGTATAAGAAACCCATCTGAAAGAAGTCTGGCTGCTGCGAAGGGACATGGTGCCGGATAAAAAATACCCATAATAGCCCGGCTTTAACGATTTTCGCAGTTGAAAGAAAGGAAGATTTGATGAATACTATTTTGAAAGCTGTGGTGGGCATGCTGGCCCTTTCATTTTTTGTTGCCTGTAAAAACAAGGATAAAGTGCTAAATGAAAATGACGGCATTTACCTTGATTATAAAATAATAGGCGAGGAGGGTAATGACAACCTGGTTATTACCGCACAATTCAGGGATGGCAGCCCCGGGGCTGATGCATTGGAATTAAAACAACCGGGCAGCATTTTGCTCGACGGGCAGCCACTTGTAGCTGACAGTTCTAAATACAGCGGGTATATTTATGAGACGTACAGGGCTATTGACAGTTTTGCCGGGTCGCATTTGTTTATTTATACAAACCCGGAGGGTCTTAAACGAGAAACTGCCTTTAATTTCCGGGCTCCGCAGTTAACAACAGCCCTGCCTGATACGCTTCAACGCAAGGACTTAATGCTGGCTTTTTCAGGGCTGGAAGAGAACGCCAGTATCAGGGTAACACTTATCGATACATCATTTGCCAACGAGGGTCTTAATAGTGTGGAAACCATCGAAAATGGCAGCCTGCTTCTTTCTGCAGAATCGCTGGAGACAGTGGAAAACGGGCCTGTACAACTGGAACTTGAACTTGAGTCAGAAAAGCCCTTGGGCACCAAAAGAGAGGGAAGGGTGCTGATTTTATACAAGTTGCGCCGTGAGCTTTTCCTGGTCGACTAAACCCTGTTTTTATTTTCGTTTCTGTATTGAATTTCCCTTCTTGCGGCTTACTTTTGCGGCCTGAAAAGAAATGCGTCAAAAGGGTCATGTAAGTCAAACCGGGAACCCCGAAATGACAAATTTGACCTCAAAGACCCAGTCGGTTTAGTAAAAAACAAATGTTCAGATTACCATGGCAGGTCAGTTAAAAGAAGTTCGTAACCGCATAAAGTCAGTACAAAGCACGCAGCAGATTACAAAAGCCATGAAAATGGTAAGTGCTGCCAAACTGCGCCGTGCGCAGGACGCCATTACCCAAATGCGCCCTTACGCCCAGAAACTGCAGGAAATGCTGAGCAATATTGTGAGCAATAGTGACGGTGGGTCATCACAACCGCTGGCAGCTGAAAGACCGGTTGAAAAAGTACTGTTGATACTGATCACAAGTGACCGTGGGTTGGCCGGTGCGTATAATACAAACCTGATTAAGCTGGCAAAATCCGCTATTGCTGAAAAGTATGCTGACCAATACAAAAAAGGCAACCTCGTTATCTGGGGTATTGGTAAAAAAGGGTATGAGCATTTTGCCAAGCTGAACTATAAAGCCAGTGCTGATTACAAGGACATTTTCCTGAACCTGACTTTTGAAAATGTACAGAAAGCATCGCAGGCGGCGATGAAGGCTTTTGAAGAAAAACAATTCGACGTAGTAGAAATTATATACAGCCAGTTTAAGAATGCAGCTACACAGCGCTTTGAACTGGAACGCTTTTTACCGATTCCCAAATCGGAGAATAAAGGCGGGTCAGCAAAAAAGGCTGATTTTATTTACGACCCATCCAAAGAGGAACTGATTGCAGAACTGATGCCGAAAATCCTCAACACCCAATTATACAAAGCTGTACTGGATGCCAATGCTTCTGAGCATGGAGCCCGTATGACGGCGATGGATAAGGCCAGCACAAACGCCAATGAAATGCTGCGCAGCCTGAAGATTTCGTACAATAGGGCAAGGCAGGCTGCTATCACTACCGAGCTTACGGAGATAGTGAGCGGTGCGGCGGCGTTGCAGGGGTAAATTGGTCAGTGAGTCAAATTAGTCAGTAAGTCAAATTGGTCATGGGGTCAAAAGGGTCAGTGAGTCAAATTAGTCAAAGCCGAAGAGCCGGCATACCTACCTCGAAGCAGTTTATACTAAAAACTGTTTTATGCAAAATCATTACGTTTAGAAGATTTGGAAGTGTAGAAAGTAGCGATGGAGATAGGTGAGATTGTTTGAGAAGTCGTGGATAAGTGGGCGTATTTTCCTAAAAAAAACTGAGGGCGCAGTTTACAGATTTGGCCGATTCAATTGCCTTAAATATCAGCGAAGGCTATGGCCGGTTTCATTATAAAGAGAATAAGAATTTTTGTTACTACAGCCGGGGTTCAGCAAAAGAAACATTCACGGCCGCACAAAAATCCAAAAACAGGAATCTTATCAGCGACGCTGACTTTACACTTCTTTCACAAAAACTGGACAACTATTTTCGTTTAATGTACGGGTATATTCAGTCCATTGGAAACTCTGGAAAAGAGTAACAAAATTGTGTATAACCTGATTTTACCTTTTTTTACTTCAATAGTATCTTTCCACCAGAAAAGCTTACAAAAATATGAAGTAAGCTATTGATTGTGAACGACTGACCTTTTTGACTAATTTGACCAATTTGATTTATATGACCAACATGACCGTATCTGAAATAGTACCACATATTGAAGCATTGATATTTGCCAGTGAAAAGCCATTGAGTACGTTGGAGATAACTGATTTCGTAAACAATGCGCTCGGTTTTTTAGAAGATAAAGTATCGCTCGACCAGGTGGAAGCCGCCCTTGAAGGCATCCGGGAAAAGTACAGCGCTGACTTCTATCCGTTTGAAGTAAGACAAAGCGGTGGCGGCTGGCAGTTCCTGACACGAAAAGAGTTTCATAAAACCGTAGCACAACTGAACGGCGATAAGTTTTTAAAGCGTCTTTCTCCTGCATCCATGGAAACACTGGCTATTATTGCCTATAAGCAACCAGTTACTAAAGGTGAGATAGAAGCCATACGTGGTGTAAGTTCTGATTATGCCGTGCAAAAATTATTAGAGAAAGAACTGATCATCATCACTGGAAGAAATGAAAAGTTGCCAGGCCATCCGCTGGTATACGGCACGTCTAAAAACTTCATGGATTATTTCGGCATCAACAATGCTGATGATCTGCCTAAGATAAAAGAAGTATTAGCCGACCAACTGGTAGAACCAACCGTAGTGAAGGATGCGATGCAGCAGGAAACAGAGGCTGCTGATACCAATGCAGAAGAAGTAGAAGGGCCCGAAGCCCTTGCCGTAACAGAAGCTGGTGAGTTGGTAATAAACGGCGACCAGGCAGACGACAACGAAGGTTAATTTCTATAACGAACAAGTGTTTGCAATGCCATTCCGGGAGGGATGGCATTGTTGTTATAATTATATTCGCAGCATGACAACAGGACAGGTAACAGGAGAGCAATTATTAGCAGCCGCAAAAGAATTTGGTACCCCACTATATATCTATCACGCAGAAAAAATCAGGGAACAATACCATAAGCTGACCAGCGCCTTTGCTGACCTGGATGTTCAGTTTTTTTACGCTTCCAAAGCATTAACCAATATCAATATCATCCGGTATATCAATAGTATTGGTTGTAATATCGATTGCAGTTCCATCAATGAAGTAAAACTGGCGCTGCACGCAGGCGTGGAACCGCACCGGGTACTATATACATCCAATGGGATTGCTTTCAGCGAAATTGAAGAGGCCGTTGCGGCTGGTGTACATGTAAACATTGACAGTTTCTCCAATCTTGAAAAATTCGGCAAAAAGTACGGGCACAGTTACCCCGTCGGTATCCGCATACGGCCAAACATTATGGCCGGTGGTAATCTTAAGATCTCAACGGGGCATGATGCCAGCAAGTTTGGAATTCCGGTTGAACAGCTGGCTATTATTGAGCAGCTCGTTAAAGACACGAACCTTCATATAAAGACCCTGCATATACATACAGGCAGCGATATTAAAGATCCCGACGTGTTTGTAAAAGGTATGGAAGTTTTGTTTGATCTAATTCCCCATTTCCCGGAGCTGGAAGTAATTGATTTGGGGGGCGGATTTAAAGTGCCCTATGCTCCCGGCGAAAAAGAAGTGGATGTCGCATTACTGGCAAAAAAAATAAAAGAAGCGTTTGATAGTCATCCCCAGGCCGGCGGAAAGAAATTTCAACTCTGGTTTGAGCCGGGTAAATTTTTAGTGAGTGAATGCGGTTACCTGCTGGCTGAAGTAACCGTATTGAAAGATGCTGGTACGATACAGTTTGCAGCGGTAAACAGCGGGCTGAACCATCTTATCCGTCCGATGATGTACGATGCTTACCATCACATATCCAACATCTCAAATCCTGGTGGCGGAGAAAAAATTTATACGATTACCGGCAATATTTGTGAGACTGATAACCTGGCTGTGAATCGTTCACTACCGGAAATCAAGGAAGGGGATATACTGGCTATTCATAATGCCGGGGCTTATGGTTTTGAAATGGCATCAAATTACAATTCACGGTTCAGGCCAGCAGAAGTATTGCTGTCTGATAATGCCCTGAAGCTTATCCGGCGAAGGGACACCATGGACGATCTGCTGCGTAACCAGCAATAAAATAAAGAGGCTGCCAGGAATGGCAGCCTTCATTTTTCAGGGCTATATACTAAAACTAAAGAATGTATTAACTGCGGTTTTTTTCCAGGTCTTTTTTCAATTGCTGCATTTCTTTTTCCAGTTTGGGACCAATTTCTTTTAATTCTTCGCCGAGCTTTTTCATTTCTTCCTGCAATTTTTTCATATCCGTTTCTTTGAACTTCTCCATCTCAAGTTTCATTTTGTCCCACTCTATTTTGTCCATCGATTCTTTAATCTCTTTCTGAATTTTGCTCATATCTACTTCTTTGAGCGCATCAGCGATATCTGTTTTTATTTTATTAAAGTCAACTTTTGCAAGCGATTCCTGTATTTCCTTCTGGATTTTTGACATATCTACCTGTTTCATGGCCTGCTCAATTTCCAGTTTGATTTTATCCATGTCAATACTCTTCATGGCTTCGCTGAGTTCAGCACTCATCTTTTCCATACTTTCCTTAAACTCCTTTTTCTCTTCCTCCGTCATGTCGTCCAGGTCACGGATTTTCTTGTCTTTCTTTTTGTCAGGTACGGTATCAATTACTACTTTTTGATTGTTTCCTGGCTGTTGCTGTTGGTTGCCCCAGGATACCAGGCCAATAAGCAAGGCTGCAGCGGCCAGTACCAGTACAAAGGGGCGGTTCATTAAGAATCTTTTTTGCATAAATGTTTTTTTAAATGGCTATTTGAATAACGAAGTGTTTCGTATTCAAATATACGATTAGATTCGTATTTTGTTACAGGCAATGTCGAAAAAGCTAAATTTTAACAAATGGCGGGTTTGCGGGCTTTGTAGAAAAAGGGCGGAACCGGGATTATAAACTGGCTGAAAGCCGCTCTATGGACAGGTTTTGGAAGGCATCGTCACAAACAAATAGAAATATTTTTTATCTGTTGAGAGTTTATTGTCTTTTAAGGCTTCTTCCAATGCCTCCCGCCACATGTTTCCTTCATATTTCAGGTAATTAAGAAAATTAAACTCCTTAGTTCCACCACCATCGGCATCTTCCATTTTTCGTTTGTAATCCGGGTAGTCGAATTTGGCAACCAGCGGCGCTATTTTTTTAGCCAATGCTTTGCTGATACAACGCTTGTCTTCTTCTTCTGTAATTATCCTTTCAAAATACTTGTCAAAGGATTTTAGATCATGCCCGTCAAGATACTGTTGCTGTACAAGTTCATCTTCGTAGTTTACCAAATCAGCAGCGAGCTTATTGTCCTGAACAAATTGTAGGAATAAACCCATAAACTCATCCGATGCTACGGTGGTGGTTAATTGATTAATTCTTGCTGCCTTATCCTCACGCTTGGGCTGCGACTTGCAGGACACAAATACGCCGAAACTAAACAGCACCAGGTAAGATGCAGCCTTCATCATTAATTTTTATTTGCGGAATGCCCATTTCACCATCTCTTTCCAGCTTGCTTTTTTGCCATACATTAATATACCTGTACGGTAAATTTTGGCAGCAAACCAGGTGGTGAGAATAAAACCACCAATAAGTGCAGCCATACTTAAACCCAGTTGCCACCACGGCACAGTACTGGGTACACCAAATGGTATACGTATCATCATAATAATTGGTGAGCTAAACGGAATGATACTTCCCCATACAGCCACAGGGCCGGTCGGGTCTTTCAGCACAGCGCCAATCATCATCATAGCGAAAATGATCGGCAGCATTAAAGGAAAGCTCAGAGATTGGGCCTCACGCATATCTTCATTTACCGCACTGCCTGCTGCTGCAAATAATGAGGAGTAAAAGAAAAACCCGCCCATCAGGTAAAATACCAGGAAGAACAGTATCTGCGGCACATTCACCGTGCTAAATACTTTTTGCAACCCGCTGATTATACCATCTACCGGGCCAGCATTACCAGCACCCATTACGTTATAGATAATGAGGATGAAACTTATCCATAGCAATATTTGTGTGAAGGCCACCATACCTATCCCGATAATCTTGCCCAGCATCAATTGGAAAGGTTTTACAGATGAAATCATTACCTCGGCAATCCGGTTTGTTTTTTCCTCTGTCACACCCATCATCACCTGCGAACCATAAAGCAGGAGCATGATGTAAACAAGGATGGCGGCTACTACGCCTATCATGTTGGAGGTTCCCGAGTTGGCTGACTCATCCTTCATGTTAACCGCCCGTACACCTACCTTGCTTTCTTCCAGTTTGCTTTTTTGATCTTTTGTAATCCCCAGCTTTTCGTTTTTGATATCATCCCAGATTTTGTTGAGTTTCTGGCTTACGGCATAACTGCTCTCGCCGCCCAGTGTGCGGTTGGCCAGCATGGTCAGGTTTTTAAAACCTGCCTGCCAGTTGGTATCGGCAGGTATTACAATAAAACCATCGTAGCCGCTTGCCGCAAGGTTTTGCCGGAATGAAGCCGGATCGCCCGTGGTATTAGTCAGGATATTACTGCTGTCTGCTTTATTGGCCGCATCAATTTTTTCTTTCGTGAAATAGCCTGATGAATCTATAATTGCAATTTTCAGCTGTTTCCCTCCCTTATCGGAAAGATAGCCAGCACCGAATATGAGGGCGAAATAAAGTACGGGGAAAAGAATTGTACTGAGTATAAATGTTTTCTTTTTAACCTTGGCCAGGTATTCTCTTTTTATAATAAGCCAAATCTTGTTCATATAATCAGTTTACAGGATGGTTAAATGGTTTCAAACTGCCGGGCAGTAGGCGTACCTTCCACCAGGTGAATAAAAATATCGTTTAAAGAAGGCAGTATTTCATTGAAGGAATGCACCTGGCTTCCGTGTGTAAGCAGGTATTGGAGTACATCATTCGGTTTTTTCCCTTCGTTGATTTTTACGATATGTGACAAGCCTTTTGATTGTACCAGCTGGAAAGGGGCCTCCCCATTTACCTCACTTACTATATCAGCACCTATGCTAAACAGGTTCTCTTTAAAATCCTGCTTAACCTGTGCTACGCTGCCGTCAAGAATTTTCTTGCCCTTATTGACTAATACAATGTGATTGCATATTTCTTCCACCTGTTCCATCCGGTGTGTGCTGAAGATGATAGTGGAGCCATTTTTTGCGAGCTTGAAGATTTCGTCTTTAATCAGGTTACTGTTTACCGGGTCCAGTCCGCTGAACGGTTCATCGAGTATGATCAGTTTAGGGTTATGTAACACGGTAATAACAAACTGTAGTTTTTGCCCCATACCTTTCGATAGATCTTCTACTTTTTTATTCCACCAGGTTTCCATTTCCAGGCGTATAAACCAATCTTTTATCCGTGCAGTTGCTTCAGCTTTGCTCAGTCCTTTTAATTGTGCGAGGTACATGGCCTGTTCGCCAATTTTCATTTTTTTATACAGGCCTCTTTCCTCCGGCATATATCCAATCTTACGCACATCATTGAGCGGGTCGAATTTTTTACCGTCCAGGATGATATCTCCCTGGTCTGGATAAAAAATTCCCGTGATCATACGTATCAGGGTTGTTTTACCGGCGCCATTGGGTCCAAGCAGGCCAAATATCTGGCCTTCGCCTACCTCAAGGCTTATATCATCCACGGCTTTTTGATCGGCGAAATATTTTCGGAGTTGGTGAAGTTGAAGAACAGGAGACATGTGGTTGGTTTAATAACACAAATTTACCCTGTGCTTCCATATAATATGCAATTGATGATGATCTTCCGGTAAAATGAATAAAGCGGGGTGTGAAATGCACAGATAGAGCGATCAACAGCAGTCTACCACTGAATCAGCAACCGCTTTATTTCAGTTTTGGATAAATTGCCCGGCTTTCTGCACTGCGCCAGTACATACATTTTACGCGGGCCAATCATACGCAGGGCACTTACTTTCATTTGTGGCCCATAGGCTGCGCCAAGCGACTGGTTATAGAGAAAATAGCCTTTACTTCTCTTTTCATTTATGCTTACCATGTATATTCGTTCTGTAACAGGATTAAAAAATGCAAGGCTGACAGAGCGGGCACCCGTGTCTATATAAACTGAAGGGAGTTCAATATTAAAAAAACTGCTGTCAGTTGATTCATTTTGCCAGACAGGGCTGCCTACGGCCATGATCGAGGTATCAATGGGGTACAATGTCAGCCGCTGTTTATTATTGTACAAGTATTCATTATTTACCAGCATAGCTCCAGCATTATTGTAAACAGCCAGGCCCAGGTCTCGGTAATAAACACGGTCGTTATTAGTAAGTGAGTCGGGAAGTTCAAAATATTTATAGCTGATCCTGTCTTCAGCTTTTGGCTGCATATAGAGGAACTCGTAGGTGTATTTCTCCGGCAACTTGTCTAGCGAATCGGTATTCATATTCTCCTTGCGGTATATGTTTGCGTCGTATTTTTTACTGATACGACGCATGAGGTACCAATAGCTGTTCACCGCTTTGCCGGCAGAAAGCAGGTAGAGGTTGGTATAACGAACGGAGTCGAGATAGTCAAGCCCCTGCAGCGGATATAGCATGCCGTTTCTGACGGTACGGTTCCATACGGTAATACGCTCCAGTTCAAATTCAGGGCTGTTAAAATCTGCTTTGGGGTAAACATTTTTTTTCTTCGCTTCAGAAGAGATGATTGTACCATCTTCGGCCAGGTGCAATACATTGTTTGTGTAGAAAATTGTTTTATAACAAGCCGTACTCTCCTGTGTTATTTTATGAAATAAGAACCGTGCCGAGGGTGCTTTAGGGATTATATCTTCTTTTATAACCCTGTACCGTAAAGGACTAAAGTTGTTTTTTCCGGTCCTCGATGCATTGAACTGTAAAAACTTCTGATCTGTGATGGCGGCCAGGTTTTGGGTCGATGTGGTTAACAGGTGTTCCATCATCCTGAATTGTATGTAACCATACAGCCTTAAGAACCTGGATTCATCCGTTTCATAGTACTGGAAAAAGTTATCCATAGGACTGGGTGCACACCAATTATCCAGGGGCAGGCTGAAATTTGTTTTGTTTGAATCAGGGATGGCACTGGCGGTTTGCCGGCAGAGTTCGATAAACAGCTGTTTGTGCTGGTCCATTTTTTTATGGCCATTAAACTGGTTGGCAAATGCAGCCAGGCACTCATTGGCCAGCACTTCTTCACAGGTATAGCTGGAGGTTTCAGCATTAACATAGCGGTAGCTCATATAATGGCCCATTTCATGGGCATATATTAATATAATGGAGTAGTTGGCCGCTTCCCAGGCAAGCGAGTCTGTTTGATACAGGTTCCGGTAATTCCATTTGCCGGCGGTAAACTGGTTAGCATAGTTTTTCCAAAATTCTTTCGTCTGGCTGAACTTAATTAATGAAGTAGCTTCTATCCGTTGTTCCCTGTAACTGCAAAAACTGATTAGTTGCCGGATGCCCCGTTCTTTAAAATGCAGGAAAGGATCCTGCAGGGCGGGCAAGCCGAATATATTGCGCACAAACGTAAACGCTTTCTCACTGTTCCCTTCACGTATTACTTTTTCAAATGCAGCAGCCTGATTTTGCGCCGTGATTTTTACGTGCAGGACGAGGAAAAATGTAGCAACCAGGATTTTTTTCATATTTCAATATACTATAAAGGGCGGGAAACACTATACCCGCTGGCGGGTATAATATGATTGATAAGTAAGCGATTATACAACCACAGTCTATGTATTTAGTAAAACAACTTAGTGAATTTTCATAGACAGACAGTGATTTTACTATTTACAATGGGAAAAACAGCATCTACTTTTGCAGTAGAAAATCTGTACTTCATGAAAAATTACTCCGTAACAGGCCTTGTGGCTGCTATGCTGTTTATACCAGGTATTTGTAGCAGCCAGGTGCCGGTAAATACAGTAACCACCGTAACCAACGTAGCAGTAGCCGGCGGTACAGCCGTGCAAAGCGTGGCTTCACATAACAGCAGCGTTAATACAGTTACGCCATCTACAAACTATACCGTAGGTTATACCAATGTTGGCAATACAGCTATTTCCAGTTTCGCTTATTCTGCCAAAACCTATGTTCGTTATGCATTCTTTGATACGGTTATCGTACGCAGGGTGGCAAACAGCTGGGAGCCCACGAATGGAAATAAGCAGCATATTTATTGCCAGGGCAATTCTTCCGTTGATAATATTACACATGTCATGCCTTTCCCGGTAGCATTTCCGCAGGTAACGAATTATAATTTTATGGAGCGGGTTATGAAAGAAGGTTATATCAACAGGGGTAGTGATAACGTATTTAACAACGACGCCAGTTCTGATCTGACTTTTAATAATATTGAACGGGTGGATTTTGTACATCGTACAGGTACAGCGGCAAAAACAGCATCTTCTGCTGGTTTCCTGGTTGCTGAACGGGGCGGTAATGATCCGTTTAAAGTGGCAGCTATTTTACAGATTGATGCAAATGGCAATCCAACCGCATATGGCCCTGTGTTATCGGTGGCTGCGTCGGCCTACGGTGCTGCAATTACCAATGCTTTTACTTATGTGATGCGTAAAGATGTTGGGGATAATACCCTCCGTCCTTTTTCATTTGTTACGTCTCAGGCAATCAAAGCTGTTTTTATCCGGTTCAGCGACCTTGGTGTGCCGGCCAATACGACTGTATTTGGCTATAGCCTGATGGGAAATGATGTAACTGCGACCACCAGTGCACAACTGCTTGCTTTCACAAATAATACTTATTTCCCTACAACCACTGCTAGTGCGAATGGCGGTATGGACCTGGCATCAGCTCCCGGTATTTTTCATACAGACCTGGTGCTGGCGGCAAAATTCATTGACGTAAAGGCACAACAACGGGATGGCAGCCAGTTGTTGCAATGGAAGGATGATGAGTACAATAATGTAACAGCCTACCAGTTGGAGAAATCAGCAGACGGAGCACATTTTGAAAAAATAGGTACTGTTGCTTCTGCCAATACTGCTGATTACTCTTTTACCGATGCAAGGTTTACTGCATCTGCATACTACAGGTTGAAGGTGCAGGAGAAAAGCGGCAATTACTATTACTCTCCCGTTTTGTTTGCAAAGTATAACGGAGCAGGAATTGGCGTATCGCTTTATCCAAACCCGGCTGCTGACAATATTACAATATCAGCCGGCGGCAATACTGACATTACCGGCATAACGATAATTTCAGCCACCGGCGTGATGCATGGCAACTGGAAAATAAATACCGCCACTCATACGGTAAATGTTGATATTAAAAATCTGCCTTCCGGAAATTATTTTGTGAAAGCAACAGGAAGTAACCTGTCGCATAAAACCTATCCGTTTATAAAACAATAACAGGGCTCAGAAGGAATTACAAATTGCCATGGCCACCCTTTCGCCATCCATGGCTGCACTTACAATACCACCGGCATAACCGGCACCTTCACCGCAAGGGTAGAGGTTACTGATTTGCGGGTGCTGCAAGTTTTTTGGATCCCTTGGTATACGTACGGGGGATGATGTTCTTGATTCGGTGGCTACCACCACCGCGTCATTCGTAAAGTAGCCCTGGATTTTTTTCCCCGTTTCTTTAAAACCTTCCTGCAATCGTTGCATAACAAAAGGCGGTAAGACCTTTTTCAGGTTAGTGGACAGCAGGCCGGGCAGGTACGAGCAGTCTGGCAATGTTGCCGATATTCTATTGTTGGCAAAATCAACTAGACGCTGTGCAGGTGCTACAAATTTGCCTCCGCCTGCATTAAATGCATCTGCTTCCACCATTTGCTGGAAATACATGGCAGCAAGCGGGCCATGTTTTGCAAAAACCTGCCAGTCTTTTTCTTCTATAGCAACCACGATGCCGCTGTTGGCATAGGGATTATTGCGTTTGGATGGGCTCCATCCGTTCACCACAAGTTCACCAGGTGAGGTGGCAGCTGGTGCAATAATGCCACCCGGGCACATACAAAAGGAGAATACACCACGGCCATCCACTTGTTGTACCCAACTATAGGCAGAGGGTGGCAGAAATGCATCCCGGGTTGTGCAATGGTATTGTGCCTGATCGATAAGTGATTGCGGATGCTCCACCCGCACACCAAGAGCAAATGGTTTTGCTTCAATCAGTATTTTTTTTGCATGCAGGAGTTGGAAAATATCCCGTGCGGAGTGTCCCGTGGCCAAGAGTATAGCATTTGCTTCAAATGTATTTCCGTCAGCCGTCCTTACTGTCTTAATTTTATTACCTGAAATAATAATATCCGTCAGTTTTTTTTCAAAGAGGAACAGGCCACCGCAATCTTTGATAGTTTTTTGCATGGCTGTTATAATCTGCGGAAGCTTATTGGTGCCAATATGCGGATGCGCTTCGTACAAAATTTTTTCTTCTGCGCCAAAGTGTACAAAGAGATTGAGTATGCGGTTGATGTCGCCCCTTTTGCTGCTTCTTGTATATAGTTTTCCATCGCTATAGGTTCCTGCGCCACCTTCGCCAAAGCAATAATTGCTTTCCGGGTTCACTTCTCCTTCTTTATTCAGGATTGCAAGATCCCTGCGGCGGGCCCGAACATCTTTACCTCTTTCCAGGATGA
>CAYLRV010000061.1:0-21829 GCA_964386395.1 uncultured Chitinophaga sp. | reverse complement strand
CTGAAGTTAAACCGGAGTACGCAGGGATCACCATCTTCGCGGTATTCTGCTACATTGGCCGAACGCCAGAAAGCCTCCCCTTTCAATTCACCGGTACATTGTTTATTGTTTTTTTCAAAATGGATAAAGAACGTTACACGGTCAGGCTTTCGGCCGTCGCGAATGGATACCAGGTTTGTTTTCCCTGTACCATAATCGGCAGCGTATTTGTGTTTGCGGGCCAGCGTATCAATGGGATTGATTAACGCTACATTTTTTTCATCCAGTACATCGGTCATGATCAGGGTGAACTGGCCGGCGGCTTCATTCAGCACATACACATCTTTACCTTCGCTGAGACTTCCGTCTGCATTTTTCCGTTGCACATTTTTGGTTAGCGTCAAACGCCGGTCGAATACGGCCGACTGGCCTGTGTTGCTGCTGTTGTCAGGTTTCAACACCGCCATCGCTGCAACAAATTTTTCCTTCTTATCAAAAACGGAAACCCAGGCTGAACGTTTATCGCCAGACACTGTTTTCAGGAACAAGTAGGTTTCACCCGCAGGGGCTTCAATTTTTCCCAGTGGATAAGATTTAATCTTCGTGTTTTTCCCAAACAAACTGGTTAATACCGAATCGGGTACAAAACCAGTCAGTACTTTATAACTTATCAGCGAAGAATCTTTGCTTTTCCGCAAAAGAAAGGTGTCAGCGATGATATACGGCGGTTGTTGATCCGGAAAATAGTCTTTGAAATCACTGAATTCCACTTTTTCCTCACCCGACAGGGAGGGCTTTTTTTTCTTGCCGCAACTGATAATACTAATTGAAAAAAAACAACAGAAAAGAAACGGGTATACCCTGTACATAGCTGCTTTGTTAGTTCCCGAATGTACTGTATCAGCCCCATCCGGCAAAACCCTTTGTGATACCATAACATTTTTTTAGCTTTGTCTAAATTTATTTTTAGCCATGCTGAACTACTCCACAAGTGAGGAAAATTATATCAAGGCCATTTATCGCCTGCAGCGGCAGGATAACACGGTGACAACTAACGAGCTGGCCAACGAGCTAAAAACAAAGCCCGCCTCTGTTACGGACATGATGAAAAAGCTGAAAACAAAAAAGCTTATTCACTACCAGCCTTACCAGGGTTTCCGGCTTACGGCCGAGGGATTTAAAGTGGCGCTTGGTATTATCAGGCGGCACCGTCTCTGGGAATTTTTTCTTGCAGAGAAATTAAAATTCTCCTGGGATGAAGTGCATGAAGTGGCCGAAGATTTGGAACATGTCAGCAACCGGAAATTGATTGATAAATTAGACGAATACCTCGGCTTTCCCCGGGTGGACCCGCATGGCGACCCTATTCCTGATGCAAACGGGAAAATAGAAATTACGAAGAAAACTCCGCTGACCGAATTACCGCTGAATACAACAGCAATGGTCAGTAACGTAAAAGATCAATCCAGTTCAATACTGGAATTGCTGGAACACAAAAAAATTACTATCGGCACAAGGCTGGAGATTAAAAAGAAATTTGCCTTTGACGGTTCGCTGGAAATTAAAACTGGCCGTCAGCCTGCCTTCACCATCAGCAGCCTGCTGGCTGAAAACATTTTTGTAACCTATGAAGAGTAACCGGCATGAATATACTTCGCTGAGCGAAGTACACGAGAGTGTGGATACCACCAATCCCAAACGAAAAGGCTGGAGAAGGACATTGGCTTTTCTCGGGCCTGCCTATTTAGTAAGCGTAGGTTATATGGATCCCGGCAACTGGGCCACCGACCTCGCAGGGGGCAGCCAGTTTGGCTACCAGCTTATCTGGGTATTATTAATGAGTAACCTGATGGCTTTGTTGTTACAGAGCTTATCGGCAAGGCTGGGTATTGTTCGTGGCCGGGATCTGGCGCAGGCTAACCGGGAAACATATCCCCGATATATCAACTATGCATTATATGGCCTCGCCGAAATTGCCATTGCAGCCACCGATCTGGCCGAAATACTCGGTATGGCTATCGGTATCCAGTTACTTACAGGCCTTCCATTGATCTGGGGTGTTAGCATTACGGTTCTCGATACATTCCTTTTCTTATTGCTGCAACGCTTAGGTATGCGCAAAATGGAGGCATTTATCATTGCACTCGTCGCCGTAATTGGCCTCTCTTTTTTGATTGAGATTGTATTGGCAAAACCAGATTTAAAAGAAGTGGCCACCGGCTTCGTGCCTTCGATACCCAACAATACAGCATTATATATTGCTATTGGTATTATTGGTGCCACTGTAATGCCGCATAACCTGTACCTCCACTCTGCACTGGTGCAAACACGTAAAATAAAACGGGATGATGCCGGGATAAAAAAAGCACTAAAGCTCAATTTTATTGACAGCACGATTGCACTCAACCTTGCTTTCCTGGTCAATGCGGCCATATTGGTATTGGCAGCCACCGTGTTTTATAAAACGGGAAGAACAGATGTGGCAGAAATAAAACAGGCGCACGAACTACTCTCTCCAATGCTGGGCACCAACCTCGCTCCTGTTTTATTCGCTGTTGCGCTGATTGCTTCTGGTCAAAGCTCCACCATCACCGGTACATTGGCCGGTCAGATCGTTATGGAAGGTTACCTGCACCTGCGCATCAACCCCATGGTGCGCCGCTTGCTCACCCGTGTCATCGCTATACTACCTGCGGTGATTGTTATTCTTGTAAATGGTGAAAAAAATATAGACAGCCTGCTTGTTTTAAGCCAGGTTATATTGAGCCTTCAGCTGGGTTTTGCCATCATTCCACTGATCCATTTTACCAGCGACAAAAAAACAATGGGCAAGTTCGCAATTAAGCCCTTCACTATTTTCCTTGCATCACTTATTGCTGCTATCCTTGTTTATCTTAACATACGTATGGTGACAGGCCAGGCCGCCGATTTCTTTGCCACATCGGATAATGTTTTCTGGAAAGTGGTGATCATACTGGCCGGCATTTTCTTCCTCGCATTGCTGTTCGTTACGATTGTTTACCCCTTCCTGCGGAACCAAAAGCCAGCCCTTCAATCCCAAGTACATAATGAACCAGTTCCCCTGCATGCACTGGAATCTCCTGTTTATAAAAAAATTGCAATCGCCCTCGATTTTAGCTCCGATGATGCCAGGCTGATAGCCCATGCCATAGGACAAGGAAATGATAACACTTCCTACCTGCTTATACATGTAGTGGAAAGCGCCACCACCCGCCTGATGGAAAGGGATACTGATGATATGGAAACCAGAAAGGATCAGCAACGCCTGGACACCTATGTAGCGCAACTAAAAGACAAAAACATCGTTGCTTCCGGGTTTCTTGGCTTTAATGAAAGGGCCAAAGAAATTGCAAGGATTGCGAAAGAAAATAATGCGGATATGCTGGTAATAGGCGCACATGGGCACAAAGGATTAAAAGATATTCTCTATGGCCAAACCGTCGATGCAGTAAGGCATGAATTAAAAATCCCGGTGCTGGTAGTGAACCTGTGAAGCCTGTAACCCGGGCTTCTTCAGCAAGTGTTTAAACCGGCTGAACGTTTCAGGTTTTATATTCAATAAAGACGCAAGGTATTTCTGCGGCACCCGTTGTACAAGGTGCGGGTTCTTTTGTACAAAGGAGAGGAACCTTTCTTTTGCATTCAATTTGATCAGTTGCATCTGCCACCTGTCTTTTATTACAAAAAGTGAGGTGATAGCAAGCCGCCCCATTCTTTCCAGTTTGGGGTGCCGGGCATAGGTGGCTTCCTGTGCATCATAGGTAAGCGAAAGAAAGGTACAGGGCTCAATGGCTTCTACGATATATTCAGACGGAGTGCGGCTATAAAATGATTCCTGCGAATGAATAATCTGCCCCTCGCAGGCAATTTGTGTATTTATTTCCTCCATGCCTTTTTTGTAATACTTACGGGCCAGTCCTTTAATAATAAAATTGTAATAGTTCTCAATAACGCCCGCTTCTGTAATTATTTCCTTTTTGCTAAACTTACGGATATGTACGTCGGGTAAAATATAGGCCCTGAACTCTTCTTCTGTCAAAGAAGGAACAAACTTTTGCAAATACTTCAATAGTTGCAATTCGTGTAACATAACCTTGAGGTATGTAAAAGATACGAAATCCTTGATACAAATCAAGAAAACCGGGCGATTTATTTTTTCCCGGCCGCCAGGTGTTTCATACGGCTAAAGGTTTCAGGCTTTATATTCAGGTAAGAAGCGAGATATTTTTGTGGGATGCGTTGCAGCATATGCGGGTGATGTGTCAGGTAGTCGAGAAAACGGTCACGAACGGATTTAGATGCCCGTGCATAACGCCGTTCATCTTTCTTGATATACATCGCTGTAAGTATTAAGCGTCCCAGCCTTTCTCCAAAGGGCAATTGTTCAAGTGCTTCCTGCATTTTATCCTGCCGTAGCGACAGCAGCACGACTGGCTCCAGGGTTTCCAGCACCATCTGCGAATTTGCCCCGGTCAGAAAGGAATGTTCTGCGTTTACCACATGCCCCTCTGTAGCCAATTGCAGGGTTTGCTCCCGCTTATTGGCCACGAGGTATTTTCGTACCAGGCCTTTCACCACCATATTGAGGTATATCTCCTTCTCCCCTTCCCGTAAAATTTTGGCCCTTGCGGGAAATTTTCTGACTTCACAATAAGGTATCAGCATGGCCAAATCTTCAGCCGTGAGTTCAGGCATGAAGGACTGGAAATAACGCAGGGTACTTTCTGACAGCGCTGTGCTGGTAAGTTTTGATGATTGGCTCATACTTTATCTGCGTCCGTATCTTGGCGCTTTGTTTTTAACAGGTGTTTCATCCGGCTGAATGTTTCCGGTTTGATATCCAAATAAGATGCGAGGAATTTTTGCGGCACCCGCTGCAGCAGTTCAGGGTATTTTTCTACGAAATGAATGAACCGTTCCCTGGCTGTAAACCGGCTGGTATCAATGATATGCTGCTCCTGCTGCAATAGAAAATGGGTGGTTACAATACGCCCAAACTTTTCCCATTTGTTACCGCTCCGGTATAGTTCTTCCAAATCTGCTTTCTGGATCGAAATAGCGGTGACTGCTTCCATCGCTTCCAAACAATAATGGGAAGGTGTACCCGTCAGAAAGGAGGTAACGGCACCGGTGATAGTTCCTTCTACAATAAGGTCAGTAGTTACTTGCTCATTGGCCTTATAAAAATATTCCCGTATCAGGCCTTTGATTATAAAATATAAATGCAGTTCAGTATCGCCTGCAGCACTTATCAATTGCCCTTTTTTAAAATGAACCAACTTCGTCTTGCTCTTCAAAATAGCCAGGTCTGCATCGGTAAGCAGGATGAACTTGTTGAGAAACCTGGAGAGGGCGGCGTAGGGATCCACGTTGGCTTGCTTAATGGTTTTGTATGATTGTACGAAGAGCTGTATCGGTTTGCAAATCTAACGGGTAAAATCATCAAAAAAGCACCTTGCAAAACCGGTCATTTCTTGTACGTTTGCAACCTAAATTACAATTTATATGGCAGAAAAAATAAAGGTTAACAACCCGGTTGTAGAACTCGACGGTGATGAGATGACGCGGATTATCTGGAAATTCATTAAAGACAAATTAATCCTTCCCTACGTTGATGTTGATATTAAATACTTTGACTTAGGTGTTGAGTACCGCGACCAGACCGATGACCAAGTTACTGTTGACGCAGCCAATGCCATTAAACAATACGGTGTAGGCATCAAATGCGCCACCATTACACCCGACGAAGCAAGGGTAAAAGAGTTCAGCCTGAAACAAATGTGGAAGAGCCCGAACGGCACTATCCGTAATATCCTCGACGGCACTGTTTTCCGCGAACCAATCGTTATCAGTAATGTACCACGCCTCGTTACCAACTGGACAGCCCCCATCATTGTGGGCCGTCATGCATTTGGCGATCAGTACAGGGCTACTGACACGGTTATAAAAGGAAAAGGCAAACTGACCATGACCTTTACACCAGAAGGCGGTGGGGAAGCACAAACTTTTGAAGTATACAATTACAAGGGTGATGGTGTGGCGCTGACCATGTACAATACAGATGAGAGTATTTACGGATTTGCCCGCAGTTGCTTTAATATGGCCCTGAGTAAAAAATGGCCTTTATACCTTTCTACTAAAAACACCATCTTAAAAAAATACGATGGCCGCTTCAAAGATATTTTTGAAGAAGTATATCAGAACGAATTTAAAACAGCGTTTGATGCCGCGGGTATCGTGTACGAACACCGCCTGATCGATGATATGGTGGCCAGTGCCTTAAAATGGAACGGCAATTTTGTATGGGCCTGTAAAAACTACGACGGTGATGTACAAAGTGATACCGTGGCCCAGGGTTTTGGATCATTAGGATTAATGACATCTGTACTGGTTACGCCCGATGGCAAAACCATGGAAGCAGAAGCCGCACATGGTACGGTAACGCGTCACTACCGCGACCACCAGGCGGGTAAGCCCACCAGCACCAATCCTATCGCCAGCATTTTTGCCTGGACAAGAGGACTTGCATTCCGTGGTAAATTAGATGGCAACCAGCCATTGATTGATTTCTGTAATGCACTGGAGCAGGTTTGTATAGAAACGGTAGAGGAAGGTAAAATGACAAAAGACCTGGCAGTTTGTATCCATGGCAATAAAGTGAAACACGGCGAACATTTCCTGTACACCGAAGAGTTCCTGGAAGCGATAGATACGAACCTGAAGAAAAAAATAAACTAATCGTTGTAATACAATTCAGAAATGGCAACTTTATCAACAGGTTGCCATTTCTGTTTTTATAAAGAACGGGCTATGTCAAAGAAAAGAACCGATTATATCAGTTGGGATGAATATTTTATGGGGGTGGCCCTGCTGTCTGCACGACGCAGCAAAGACCCCAGCACACAGGTGGGTGCCTGTATTGTCAATCAGCAAAATAAGATTGTGGGCGCCGGGTACAATGGCCTGCCTGCCGCTTGCGATGATGACGAGTTTCCGTGGGAGAAAAAAGGTGATTTCCTGGAAACGAAATACCCGTATGTATGCCACGCAGAATTAAATGCTATTCTCAATAATATCGGCATGGATTTAAAAGGTTGTAAAATCTATACAGCCCTGTTTCCCTGTAATGAATGTACCAAGGCTATCATCCAATCGGGGATAAAAGAAGTGATATACCTGTCCGATAAATATGCCGGTACAGATGTTTTCAAGGCGTCGAAACATATGCTCGGCCGGGCTGGTATCAGTTGCCGGAAAGTGAATGTTTCATTCAATTCTCTTACCCTTTCATTCCAGGAAAAGGATGTGTAATAACAGGTTACGGGTGTTTAATCCACATTTGTGGACAACCACAGGCAGTCCGGAAAAACCTGAACAATAAAAAATCATTAAATTTGCAGATGCACTTTTCGGAAAAAAGGCGGGTTAAGGTAGCAATCCTGGATCTCTATGAAGGCAAAGCCAATCAGGGCATGCGCTGTATCCGCACCATCCTCCACGAATGGGCATTGGCCAATAACCTCGAACTTGAATCAAAAGAGTTTGATGTTCGTCTCAACAATGAAGTCCCCGACAATTCCTTTGATATTTATATTTCCAGCGGTGGGCCAGGCGACCCTCTGATAAGCCGGTATGAAGACTGGGATATTAGCTGGTGCCGCTGGCTGGACAGAATGACACGCTGGAATGCGAACCCCTCCACTGAACAAAAGAAGTATATCTTTTTCATTTGCCACTCCTTTCAGTTGGCCAGCCGCTATTTTAATACCGGGTTGGTTTGCAAGCGCAAGTCTACCTCCTTTGGCGTTTTTCCCATTCATATGCTGGAAGCCGGTAAAGATGAGCCAGTTTTCGACTGTTTGCAGGATCCATTCTATGCAGTTGACAGCCGCGACTACCAAGTTATCCAACCCAATCATGATCTGCTGAATGAAATGGGAGCCAGCATACTTTGTATTGAAAAAAGCCGCCCGCATGTGCCCTATGAAAGAGCTGTAATGGGGATGCGCTTTAATGAGTATATGATTGGAACCCAGTTTCACCCTGAAGCTGATCCCGTAGGTATGAGCCATCACCTGCAAACGGAAGAGAAAAGACAAACGGTAATTGAAAACCATGGCGAAGACAAACTTCGCAGTATGCTGGAGCACCTGGAAGACCCTGATAAAATTGCCTGGACTTACTCGCATATACTTCCTAATTTTCTGAACCAGGCGGTGGAACAGGTGCACGGGGAATTAGTATAAAATACCCGATATTCAATGCTAAACATATCAATGCTCAAGTTGGTTGCGAAAACTGACTTGAATATTCAGCTATTGAATATTGTGTATTGATCATTTTCCAGACAATTACGATCTCCGGAACAATCTAAGCCGTAAAATTCTTTGCCACTCTCCTGTCATTTATTACCTTTCAATTAAAACCAATTGATATGATCCCTGCTTTGCGCAAAGCATACAACCAGGCGTTTACCAAAGAAAAATATGAAGCGTTCCTGGCCGATTTACATGCCGTGCATCCGGGTGCAATTGAATTCCGGGTAGCCGAGACGCCCATATTTGTTCCGAAAGATTTTACAAATAAAATACTGGATGCCTGCGAAAGCATTGTAGATATTATTACCGCTCCCAATTTTAAAGAGCTGACTAAAAACGCCATTCCAAAAGGGCTGCAGGTAGCCGGCGAGAATGAACACTCACACTTTATAGCATTTGACTTTGGCATCTGCATCAATGAAGAAGGGGAATATGAACCCCAACTTATCGAAATGCAGGGCTTCCCCACCCTCTTCGCCTATGAAGTTTTACTGGATGAGGTTTTCAGAAAACACAATACGGTGCCTGAAAATTTTGATTGTTACCTCAGTGGGTATAACCGGGAAAGCTATCTGCAACTGCTGAAAGAAATTATTGTTGGCAACCACAATCCTGAAAATGTAATATTGCTGGAAATATTTCCGCACCAGCAAAAAACAAGGATTGATTTTTATTGTACGCAGGACTACCTCGGTATCCAGCCTGTTTGTCTGACGGAACTGATAAAAGAAGGTAAAAAATTGTATTACTTGAAAGACGGACAAAAAACGGAAGTAAAACGAATTTACAACCGGGTGATTTTTGATGACCTGCAACAACAAAGTCCGGAAGTACAGGAAAAGGGAAAAATATTTTTTGAAGAACTGGAGGTGGAATGGTGCCCGCACCCGAACTGGTTTTACCGCATCAGTAAATACACATTGCCACTGATACGTCATCCCTATGTACCACAAACATTCTTCCTGGATCAGATAAAACAAATACCAACCGACCTGGAGAACTATGTGCTGAAACCGCTGTTCTCTTTTGCCGGGCAGGGTGTGGTGATAGATGTAACGCAGGCAGACATTGATAATGTAAAAGATCCGGAGAACTGGATATTGCAGCGCAAAGTAAAATACGCAGAAGTGATACAAACACCGGATGTGCCAGCAAAAGCCGAAATCAGGATGTTTTATTTCTGGAAAGATGGAGCCGCTAGGCCGGTAGCAACGAATAACCTGGGCCGCCTCAGTAAAGGAAAGATGATTGGTGTGCGTTATAATAAAGACAAGGAATGGGTGGGTGGAAATTTCTGCTATTTTGAAAGCCCCCAAAACCCCTAAAGGGCGCTTTGGTGTCTTAAAGAAGTAATGTCATCAATGATGTAAAGCATCGCCAATAGCAATAAGATAAATTTATGACCACAGAAATACTGCTCCGCTATATTCACTTCATCAGCATATTTGCAATCGTTGGTTCGCTCACGGCTGAACATTTGCTGATGAAAAAAGAAATGACCAGGGCTGAGATTGGCCGCCTGGCAAAGATTGATGCCGTATATGGGTTAGCGGCAGTAGCATTACTTGCTGCAGGTCTTACACTGTGGCTTGGTGGTTTTGGTAAGCCGTCATTTTTTTATACAAAGAATTGGGTATTTCATGTAAAGTTGGGACTATTTGCCATTGTTGGCATCTTATCCATCTGGCCTACCGTTTTCTTTTTGAAGCAACGAAAAGGACAGGCTGATGAAAAGGTTTTGTTACCTGCTAAATTATTCTGGATGCTGCGGATTGAATTGCTCATCATTGCTATTATCCCCTTTATTGCCGGACTGATGGCAAGAGGTGTTGGCTACAATTTCAAATAAATTAATCAATATGCCTTTACTCCAATCAATACCCGGTAAAGAACTCGCACCCGGTCTTATCGGCCATTATGCCCACGGTATGAATATGACACTCGGCATGGTGGATATAAAAGCCGGCAGCATTTTACCTGAACACAGTCACCCGCACGAACAGATAACCTATATACTGGAAGGTCAACTAAACATGAAGATCGGTGGAGTACTTTATGAACTCACAGCTGGCATGTACTATGTTATTCCATCCAATGTGATGCATGGTGCTGATGCTATTACGGATTGTAAGGTGATTGATGTGTTTAACCCGGTACGGGAGGATTATCGTTCGCAATAAATATTGATTATAACTGCAATACTTAATTAAAGAATGCTCCGGCAACAATTAATAGTGTGTTCATTTTTGCTGTTGCTCACCTCCTGTTCGGGCAAATCAAAATTTGTGCATGACCCCTCTGTTCCGTACCCGCTGTTAAATCCCGGAGATTTTTGGCCGGATAAATTTGACCAAAGGGGATTGCAAAACGCCGTTATTTATCGTGACAGGCTTTATTGCAATACGATTGATGTGGGGGGCGATGCCAATTTCCTGTATTGTTTGAATCCCAAAAACGGGCTCGTTATCTGGCGTGTACCCGTTGAGGCTTTTGCAACCCAGCCCGCATCTTTCCATGCTGATAAAATTGTTTACTGCTCCTATCTGGGTGATATTTCCACCATTGATATTGAAGGGAAAATTATTTGGAAAGCACAGTTTCAGCATCCGTATGGAGGGCATTGGGTTGACACAGCCAATGCAAGGCTGCTTGTAAAAACGGTGTCTTGGAAAAATGTTGCTGAATACGATATACATACCGGAAAGCTAAATGCAGACACTGAAAATGACTCTTTACAAGCACTGATTGATACCAAACTAAATACTGCCGGGCCCGTGGAGGAGCATAGCTATCAATTTAGATGGGAGAATAAGCAATATTCCATCAAGGGCAGGCCGGCAAGACAAGATGAAGCGGGTAAATACATTATTGAAATAACGAAAAGCTGACACGATAAATCATAACGCTAAATATTACAATTACGTTAATAGTAGCAGACAACTAGAATTCACCATTGATGGAACAACACCCTGCCCTTGCAATTTTTCTTTTTTCGCTGAGCCTACCAGCCAATATGGTTCGATTAGAAAAGCCGGGAACTTATGCGCTCACTTTTGCAAAAGAAAAGTTTATAGCAGTCAGGATTTGGCAACCAGTTGATGAAAAAACGATAATAGGATCAAAATTGTAATAAATTATTATAATCGTAATACACCACTCATATGGGACTCGATAGTATAGAACTTGTATTGGAAGTGGAAAAACATTTTTCAATTATCATTCCTGACCGGGAAGCTGAAAAAGTTTATACCGTTGGGAAGATGGTGGATTGTGTAGCAAACATTATTGGCGCAGATAAGTATGATTTTACAATCCGGGATAAATTTTTCCAGTTAGTTAAGTCAACATTACAAACCCTCAGACCCGGCTTACCTGACTTTTCATTAAGCGCCAAAGTAGCGGAAACGATAGATTTAGATGATATACCGTTTTTATCATCCCTTCAAAACGAATTGCAACTACAACTGCCCGGGATTGACATAACTATGAATAACCCAACCGGCATATTGCCCAGGCTTCAGCACTGGTTTCGCTATATTGAGAAGATTGATTTCAGCACTATCACATGGAAAAAGTATATCAATATTATTCTTGCCTTCAACCTGGACAAATTGAACCCTAAAATTCAATACACTTCGAAATATGAGATTTATATCGCTGTCATGAGGATTACCGTCGATAAAACAGGTGTTGATTATGAAGATGTAGGAATTGAAAAATCATTTACAGATGACCTCGGCATTGATTAATACGCTGGAAATATTCTTCCGCATGGCTTTTCTTTTCAACACCACACAAGCTGCGTCCTGCAGAAATAATTTCTCAGATTAGATCGTAAATAAGGGTTTGGGGATAGTAAAATCTGTTATGCTTTTCTTGCATGATGTTCGTTGCCACTTACTAAAATCAACGAAAATGAACAGCGCAAAGAAATTAAAATTTGCATGGATAACAGTACGATGCTTTTACTTAACCTCCTAACCAAAGCACAAGAAGAAAAAAAGATCGAGTAGCTAACAATCTTGATAAGAAAGCAGGCAGCGAATGGTATATGAGCCCTATATTTTGGCTCATCGGTGCTGCTATTTTACTGCCCGTTGCTGTATTGAGAGGCGGAAAAGCGAAAAAGTCTTGAAACAAGGCAGGTTACAGGCGCATTATAGGCGTATTATAGGCCTGTTATAGGCATACTATAGGCATGTTCACATATAGTTACTTCGCCTGTTCAGCAACATCAATACTAAGTGAAAAAAGCGTTGCAGCGGCTGAACCTGTAAAAGGCTCACCACTACAACGCCACAACGTTTAAAGTATCTTAATCCCGTACAATGCCAAATATCCGGTCGCTTTCTTTTTGTGACAGCTCCCTGAATTTTTGACCCAGTACCGGATCGTATTTCGGTTGATCAGGTGAACCTACCCTTGGCGTCCAGTAGCTTTCACATTCCAGCCATGTTTGGTGCGTATAACCATTTTCGGCTAGTACAATATTGTAATCAATTTTCTTCGTGCTGTCATTGGGATCTTTGCGAAAAGCCATCTCTGCATGAATCTTTGAATAAAGTTCAAGTGTGCAGGGCTCACCACCTCCCCTCCTTTTGTCGAGGGCTGCCTGGTAAAGCGGCATAAAGGCCACGGCTGTTTTACCCATATCAGCCGGGTCAGTCATTTTGGCCGTGTAGCCCGCTTTGGATGCTTTCCATTCATCAGCACTTACACCAGCCGCTTCAGCTATGGCGATTTCTTTTGACTCATCGCCACCGGTGTCGGACATGGCTACGCATAATTCTGCGTATTGTTCAAGGCTAATCATAAAAGGTTTAATGTTTAATGGTTGATAATGATAAAAGGCCCCTGAAAAATCAGTCCTTAAAATTCTTCTTTAATTCCATCAGCTTCGCCTGGAAGTTATTGAGTGGTGCATTCCCTTTAGTAAGCGGTTTTGACTGCCCTGTGCCAGGTTTTTTCCCATTGCCCGACGCTTCGGGCCTGCTGCCATCTTTGAGGGAGAGCGCAATGCGTTTGCGGCTGATATCCACCTCCATTACCGTAGCCATTACTTTCTGCCCCAGTTTCACTGCTTCATTCGGATCGCTGATATACCGGTTGGCCAGGTGCGAGATATGCACCAGTCCATCCTGCTTTACGCCCACGTCCACAAATGCGCCGAAGTTGGTAATATTTGTAACAATACCCGGTACTTTCATACCTGGTTTTAGATCATCCATGCTGCTGACGCCTTCTGCAAAACGGAATTCTTCAATCGGGCTGCGGGGATCACGGCCCGGTTTTTCAAGCTCCTTTAGAATATCTTCAATGGTAAACTGCCCCACCGTCTCTGATACAAATTCTTTGGCATTAACCTGCTTGCGGATTTCAGCATTCTTAATCAGTTCAGGCACATTGCTGCCGGCCTTGGCAGCCATCGCTTCCACTACATGATAGCTCTCCGGGTGTACGGCTGAATTATCCAATGGGTTTGCGGCATTGGGGATACGCAAGAAGCCGGCACATTGCTCAAATGCCTTTGGCCCTAACATAGATACTTTTTTCAGTTCATCCCTGCTTTTAAACGCACCATTCTTAGTACGGTACTCCACAATATTTTTCGCCACCGTTGCGGTTAAGCCGGATACATACATGAGCAGGTGTTTGCTCGCCGTATTCACATCCACACCCACAAAGTTCACACAACTTTCGACCACTTTATCCAGCGATTCCTTTAAGCGGTTTTGGTTTACATCATGCTGGTACTGTCCCACACCAATACTCTTCGCATCAATTTTTACCAGCTCACTCAGTGGATCCAATAACCGGCGGCCAATGCTAATAGCACCACGTACGGTTACATCTTCATCCGGAAATTCTTCACGGGCCACTTCGCTGGCAGAATAAATAGATGCACCGCTCTCATTTACCATGAATACAGAAACCGGTTTGCCAAAATCGATACTTCTGACCAACTGTTCTGTTTCCTTACTTGCTGTACCATTTCCATAACCAATGGCTTCAATATTGAAGGCAGCCACCAGTTCACGTATGGTTTGCGTTGCACCGATTTTATCATTCTGTGGTGCATGTGGAAATATAGTATTGTATTTTAAGAAAGTGCCCTGCTCATCCAGGCATACTACTTTACAACCGGTACGAAAGCCCGGATCGATAGCCATGACCCGTTTATGCCCCAATGGAGAAGCCAATAATAACTGGCGAAGGTTTTCTGCGAATACACGTATGGCCTCTTCATCCGCTTTTGTTTTGCTTGCCATACGGAATTCTGTTTCAATGGATGGCTGCAACAAACGTGTATACGAATCTTCTGTGGCCAATTCCACCTGTTTCGCCGAAGCACCTGACTTGACAAATACACGTTTCAGTTCTCCCTGTGCCATTTCTTTATCAATAGTAATAGTCATTATCAGGAAGCCTTCTTTTTCTCCGCGGCGCATGGCGAGGATACGGTGCGAAGGACAATCGGCCAGCGGTTCTTTAAATTCAAAATAGTCGCGGTATTTCTGTGCTTCCTCTTCATCCTTCTTGGTGGTGAGGGCACGGGAGGCCACCACGGCTTCTTCCGTATACAACTTACGTACAAGGTTTCTTGCCTGCTCACTTTCAGCGATCCATTCAGCAATAATATCACGGGCGCCCTGCAAAGCTTCTGCTGTGTCCTTTACCTGGTCATTGATAAACTTAGCCGCTTCTTCCTCCGGGTTTTCATTGCCCTGATCAAATAACAGTTTCGCCAACGGCTCCAGCCCTTTTTCAATGGCCACTGTTGCTTTTGTTTTACGTTTGGGTTTATACGGCAGGTAAATATCTTCCAGTTCAGTGGCGTTGATGCAATCTTCTATACGCTTCTTCAGTTCAGGCGTAAGCTTACCTGCCTCTTCAATAGTTTTAACTACGGTTTCTTTTCTTTTTTCCAGTTCGGTAAAATAGTTTATCTGTTCGATGATATTACCTACGGCTACTTCATCCAGGTTGCCTGTGGCTTCTTTCCGGTATCGGGAGATAAAAGGAATGGTAGCGCCTTCCTGCTGCAGTTCGTACACACTGTTGATTTGCTTCAGCGATAAATTGAGGGTACCCGCTATATGCCGGGAGTATTTTATATCCATAGAGTTTTGACATTTTAACCCGGAGGATTTATCCGGAGGGGAGCAAATGTACCAGCCCTGTGAAAAGAAAAAAATTTGTTTTTTTGAAATTAACTGCGAAGATTACATAAAATTGAGCTGCTTGAAAACGGCCTTTCTTTTATATCTTTTCCTGCATTTTTGCTTGATAGCAAAGCCGCAGGCTGATAACGAAATCCAGGTCTATGCTTCCCCCACCATTCAGCATAAATGGACCATATTTGAGCTGCACAGTAACTATACGTTTAAAGGAAGTAAACTGCTGACCAATCCTGAATCCGCCCGCTGGACAAACGAAACGCTGGAAATAACACACGGGTTTGCTAAAAATTTCGAAATTGGTTTTTATACATTCACAGGAATATCCCCTGCCGGAAAATTTCAATACCTGGGCAACCAGGTACGCCCCCGCGTTACCGTACCAGAAAGATGGAAGTGGAAAGTGGGTGCCAGCCTGTCGATGGAATTTGGTTTTTTTCGGCCAGATGATACAAGCGCCTTCGCCTGGCAGGGAGAAGTGCGGCCCGTCATTGATAAAACTATCGGCAACTGGTATTTCGCCTTTAACCCAAATATAGATTTTGTGGTTACTGGTGAAAATAAAGGTGCCGGGATTGCGCCCCAGTTTAAAACCGTTTATACTTTCAATCAAAAGATTGGCGTTGGATTTGAATATTATGGCGGCCTGGGTTCTTTCAGGGAACTTTTGCCGGGTAATATGCAGGAACACCTTATCGGCCCCATTCTCGATCTTTATATTCATCCCAAATGGGAAATACAGGGCGGCCTTTTGTTCGGGCTCACGGAAAACTCAAATCAGCATATTCTCAAATTGTTACTGGGACGCAGACGGGGTAAATAAGCAGTTTACTTTTTCACTATCAGTCTTACCCCTGCAAAAAAACGAATGCCCTGATTTGGCGCATACACATAAGAAGGATCGAACGTAAGTGCATAGGGGTTTTCAGCAGTGGCTTTTACATTGCCGGCAGGATCGTATTCCACATTTTTATCAAACGGGTCATGTGAACGTGCAATAATAAAGGGTGTGTTTTTTGCAGGCGTCCAGTTCAGCAGGTTTTTAATTCCGGCAAATAGTTCAAGCCTTCCATTCATTTGTTTACTTACCTGTATATTTTGAATACTCCATACGGGAGATTGGGCAGGCCTTGGATCTAATGCAGATAGTAATGGTAAGCGCATCGGCCCGTATACATTGCCGGTATAATCAACGGAAATACCAGCGCCGGGGAATATATAGGTAATCGCCCAGGTACCGCTCCACCTTTCTGTTAATACTGGTTGCTGTTTCAGTTTACTTCCATCAGCATTTGTCTCTGTTTTATAAACATCCTGTACTGTTACACCCACAAGGCTTTTAAAACGGTTGCCTTTGTTCAGTTCAACATTTAGGGTAAATCCTTTTGAGGCAGAAAAGCCATCCAGGTTTTTATAAATAATCTTATTCGGATCTGTATCGTAATCGGCAATGATCTGGTTAGTAAAATGCGAATACCAGGCAGAAGCATCTATATTCAGCGCCAGTTTTTTCCATCGCTGGTGAATGGTGTAGTTGAGATTGACATTATAACTGCGTTCCGGGTCAAGCGATTCCTTTAATTCCACAGCCCTTGCCCCGGTAAGTGCTGCATGCTCTTCGGTAAATAAACTTACCACCCTGAAGCCAGTACCTGCATTAAGCCGCAATACCTGTTTATCCGTCATTGACCATTTCCACGCAAGCCTTGGTGTAAAAATACTTTTGTGAACCGGATGATGGTCATAGCGCATACCCAAAAGCAGGAGGTGCTTCGGATTAATTTTCCATTCGTCCTGTACGAACAAACCGGGGATAATGAAATTGTCTGGTCTGTTTGCACCTGTCAGTGTATCAATCGTTGCCGTAGAGTTATCATCGTAGTAATTATATCTTGCTGTTAGTCCGGACAATAACTGGTGGCTTGCCCCTGCCTGCTTATCCCAGGTAAGCTGGCCAAATCCAATTCGCTGTTTACCGATGTACGGAACAGTACCATAATACGAATCCTGGTTGTGACTGGTAGCCGAGAATGAGAAAAACATTTTCTCCTGTACCGGCAGTTGGTAATTACCAATTAATTCCCAGCGCCTGGTATAAATGCTTTCACCATATATACTATCGGTACCCCGTACAGCTTTATTCCAATCCATCTCACCACCCCAGCGATCTTCATAAAAAAACCGGCCGGCCAGTGTAGCGATGCGGTTTTGCCTGCGTTCAAATTTGATTTTATTAAAAACCGAGATACGATGCTGTAATGTTACATCAGTAAAACCGTCCTTATTCTTGTCGTATGGTTGCTGGTAGTTAAAATAATTCACACCCAGCAACGAAGATGCTTTCTTTCCCAGCTTAAACTTACTGCCGAGATCAAGGTTATGTTCCAGCCAGGATGTTGTCATGAAATTGGCAGTAAAAGCGGGGGCTTTGTCAGGCGCTTTGGTTATAATATTTATCAATCCTCCAATAGCTTCTGAACCATACAGGCCGGAAGCTGGGCCTTTAACGATCTCTACCCTGTCGATTAGCTGTGAAGGAATACCAAATAATCCATATACAGAAGCAAGACTGCTTACAATAGGCATACCATCAATAGTGATCATGGTATAAGGTCCCTCAAGACCATTGATATGTATATCGCCGGTATTGCAGACACTGCAATTCAATTGCGGCCGCACACCATTGACATTTTGCAATGATTCAAATATACTGGGTGATGGATTTTTTTTGAAGAACTGGGTGGTATATACTTCCACCGGCACGGGGCTTTCTAATTTTTTTACCGGTCTTAATGTGCCCGACACAACGACCGCATCCAATTCCTTTTGTAAAGGTGATAATGCAATCCGCGTTTGTTGTACAGCGGGCGCAATTTGAGACGGCTCAAAACCAACAGCCGATACCAGTAACAATTTCCCCGTAAATGATATACTGAAAAGCCCATTATCATCACAAACAGTAGAAGCACTGCTATCCTGCAAATAGATAGTGGCACCAGCCACCGGTTCACCCGTCTGTTCGTTTACTACAATGCCCTGTACATGGCGCTGTGCACCTGCATCGAGCGTAACCAGCAATACTGAGAAAAGTAAAATTTGTTTCATTTATTCAAGTTGTCTAACAATAATTTTAGACATGTCTAAAATTATTGTTAGACAAATATAACATTTTTTTGGTGCCTGCAAATAAAAAAAGCGGCCGGGGCCGCCTTCACTGGTTTTTTCAGGGGTTTATTTCTTCTTGAGGGCATTCAGGAATGTACGCTCCAGGCTTAGTTGCCAGCTTTGATTCGCCATCCGCTGCATATCGCCGTTTACCTGGAACCGGTAACCAAGGTTGATTTTAAAATTGCTGTTGAAGATTACTTGTAACGCAGGTGCAAGGTCCACATAACTGGTTTTTTGATCCAATGTCTGTTGCCCCAGCAATTCAAGATACAGGTTCAGGTTCGTTTGCTTGTAGTCCGTGTACTCCCGCGGAAAAAGCAGGTAGCCGCCCGACAGGGAATAGTTCAATGATGAGTACTTTCTCTCGGGCACATAAATAACTGTTTTGTCTTTTCTTGATTTATCCAGTACCTGTATATGTGCAATGGTTCCTGACAAAGCGAACTTATGCCAGAGCTGTGTGGCAATCAGGCCGGCTTCAATGCCGCTCTTATCGCCCATCAGCGTTATTTCATCATAATGAAAAGGGGCTGCCGTCGCTGATGCTTCAGCGAATACAGCCATCCGGAAATGTTTATGCAAATCGTCCTTCGACAGAAAACGATATTTTGCATAGAGGTTTACTGATTCATAGCGAAAATCAGGCGTGTGCATATTGGCAATGGTGCCGCCAACATGCATCATCAGCTTTTTGCTCACGCCAATCATCACCTGTGGCATGATGCGGTGGGAAAAACGCCCATAGATTTTATCAGCCGTTACAAAATGATTCGTCAGTTTCACACTGATAGAACGGGCAGGCATATTGGAAGCCGGTTCTGAAAACACATACAGTTCCTGTGATTGGACCAATAAGGGTACGACGATAAATAAACCCAGTACTATCCTTTTTTGCTTCATGATTTTATTTATCTATCAGTTCTTTTAAAGCTTTTTCCAATTCCTTTCCTTCCAGGTCCATTGCCAGCAACCGTCCATTTCGGTCAATAAGGTATGATGTAGGAATGGCATACAGGCCCCATTTTAAGGCCGTTCCTGATTCCCAACCACGGGAATCATTGACCTGCAACCAGCTAATCTTATCGGCCGATACCGCTTTTTTCCAGTCCTTTACATCCTCATCCAGTGATACGCCAAGTATTTCAAAACCTTTGTCCTTGAATTTTGAATATAGCTTTACAAGGCCTTTGTTGGAAACCCTGCAGGGTTTGCACCAGGATGCCCAAAAATCAAGCAACACTACTTTACCTTTCAATGATGACAACCGGATAGTATCTCCTTTCAATGAGGGCAGGGCTAATTCATAGGCCTGCATACCTTGTTTAGGCTGTGCCAGCACCATTGTACCGCTGATGAGCAGGGCAAATAAGGGCCATGCTATTTTCTTACACATACTTTTCATATAATAAAAGAGCGGCCTGCCATACAGCAGACCGCTGGTGATTTAAATAGTGACATGATAGATACGGGTACCTTCCGGAATGCCTGCTTTCGTGCAGCAGTCGCCTGCCTTGCCGGTTTGCATACAACTCATTTTTGTAGCAGCTGCCATTTTCTTGAATTGTTTTTCGGTTATAAAGTTCTTGTCCACCACCGAAATTACAACTTCACCGTTGAGTACCTGCTCCTGCACATTCACAAAATGAAATGTCTGGCTTCCCACTTTCACATGCTGGTCGTTGGCTACTTTTACACCATCAAAGCTACCGGTCAGTTTCAGTCCGCCTACGGAAAATCCAGCATCTTCCACAGCCGTACGCATGGCATCAATATCCACCGTACTGCCTGCCTTAAAGACGATATTAAACGCAGAATTTTTTATATCCGATCTGACTGATTCTATAAACGGTACTTCTTTCAACGCTTTATTAATGGCATTGTTGCACATAGCACAGGTAAGCCCTGTAGCCTGCAGCACAGCCTTGCTGAACTGTGCCTGCAGCACAAAAGCTGTGCATAATGCAACGGTCAGCAATATTACTTTACGCATATCACCTCGTTTTAAAAATAATTAATGATGGCCTTCTTTCTTACAGCAATCGTTGCCGTTATGGCCTTCCCTGGTACATTTTCCATCTTTGCAGCAATCAGCTTTTGCATCATGCTTGCAGCAATCGGCACCACTATGCCCCTCTTTGGTACATTTACCGTCTTTGCAGCAATCCATCTTTGCCGCATGATTATCATGTGCGCATTTTGATTCGCCGGTGCAGCAGGCAGTTTTCGCCTCTGATGAAGCAGCCCTTTCATACTTGCAGCAGCCAGGCAGCCTATTGTACGATTCTGTGGTGGATTTAAACCCTGCATTATCATATCCCGCATCAGCAATTTTTTGCTGGATTTTTGCTGCATTCGTGGTACTCGCTTTATAGGTAACCGTAATTTCCTGTTTTTCTGCATTCCAGGTCGCATCTTTCGCACCAGCTTCTTTAGCTGACTTCTCAATTTTTGATTTGCACATACCGCAGTTGCCGGCTACCTTAAAGGTTTCTGTTTTTGTCTGTGCGTTTACGGCAATTGAAAACCCTGCAGCAAAAGCAAGTGTCATAAATGATTTAATCGCTTTCATATTATGTATTTGATAAGTTAGATAATTAAAAAAAAGGAATAGAACTGAACAGGCGGATCACCGATGTTCAAATAAGCATGCCCCGCTTGTTTAGCGAGGGTAACTGGTATCAAATTCTGAAAACGCCGTTTTGCAAATAAGTATCCTGCCCTGATAGCAAAGGCGGAGAGTGGTTGTGATGGTGGCGGTTTTTCGTTTCATTGATTAAACCCGCCAGTAAGAACGAAGATGTATAAACAATAACCGGCTCCGGCGGTTGCAACTCAAAAGAGATGGATACAGCCTTAGTTTGATCCTCATCCATCTTTACCACTTTCACATCGTCGTGGCAGCAGCCATCCATCTCATGGCTTTCCATACCACAACGGCCACATACATCCGTACTTGTTTGAAAAAGTTTGACCGAATCAAGGCGCTTCATGCAGTAGTGAAAATTCAC
Source organism: uncultured Chitinophaga sp. (assembly GCA_964386395.1). Taxonomy (GTDB): domain Bacteria; phylum Bacteroidota; class Bacteroidia; order Chitinophagales; family Chitinophagaceae; genus JJ008. The sequence goes on along the minus strand of CAYLRV010000061.1, from coordinate 157 downwards.
GACTACCCCGGATGTCATCACCAGGTATACAAGCACTGATATGGCAAAAATGGCCTTTTTCAACGTATTGTAAAGGTAAACTGAAAATCGGGAAAAGGAAATCTGCCCATCAGATTCTTAACAGATTATTGATTAGCAGGGATTAATTGACAAAGCC
>CAYLRV010000060.1:0-21847 GCA_964386395.1 uncultured Chitinophaga sp. | reverse complement strand
GAAAACCCTAAACGCCCCGGAATGCTTGTTTTGTTTGGCCGTGTACGTACATGGCTGTTTGATTCATTAACAATGGTAACAACCATCAGGGCCGTGCCACCACCATCTACCTCTTCACAACAATTCAGGGATGAGTTGGAAGAAATTTATCAATTCAGCAAGAACCCTACACAAGAACAAATTCGCATTACCCATTTCTGGGCAGATGGTATCGGCACATATACACCACCAGGCCACTGGAATGCCATTGCTGCCGAAGATTTTGTAAAACAAAACTACAGTGAAGTGCGCTGGGCAAGAAATATGGGGCTGCTGAACATGGCATTAATGGATGCCGCCGTCACTTGCTGGGATTCCAAGTACTTCTATTTTAATCCGCGTCCATCACAAATGGATGCACGGATTAAGACAGTAGCAGGCTTGCCCAATTTTCCATCATATACGTCAGGCCACTCCACCTTCAGCGGTGCTGCAGCAACCATACTCGGACATATTGTAAAACCAAGGGCGGCCGACTATGACGCTATGGCGCAGGAAGCATCCCTTTCCCGTATGTACGGGGCTATCCACTATCGCAGCGATTGTGAAAAAGGGTTGATAGCCGGAAGAAAAGTGGGAGACTATGCAATCGCCAGGGCACGGACAGACGGAGCAGAGTAAATTTTTACAGACATAAAGCAATACGGCGTTGCAGTTCCCTGCCGACGCCTTTTTTATTTTAAAACTGTTCTAAATGAAAAAACTTTTCTGGTTTGGGTTTACCGGCCTGCTTCTTTTTGAAATTGCCCTCGTCTACTTTATTATGCCGATGCCGGGCAGTCAGCGTATGAACAGCATTGACCTCGCTTATTTCCTGCACAAATGGAGATGGATATTACGGCTATTATTCGGGCTTATGCTTATTACTGGTTTACTCAGGGCGAAATGGCACCGAAAATGGAAATGGGGATTAGCGCTGCCTTTATTAATATTGATAGCTGTTATTTATATGGCCAATTTTAAAATGGCTGCCGATGCAATGTTTAAACAACCGCATGGCGTAACAATGGCTGATAGTACTAATAACAAAATTGACAAAAACAGGCTGATCATAGGTATCACTATCAATGGTGAAGCTAAAGCCTACCCCATCCAACTAATCGGCTATCATCATCACATTATAGATACGGTAGGCGGCAAGCGGCTACTGGTGACTTATTGCACAGTGTGCCGCACAGGCAGGGTTTATGAACCTGTTGTAAATGGCAAACAGGAAAACTTCCGGCTCGTCGGCATGGATCACTTCAATGCCATGCTGGAAGATCGAACCACAAAGAGCTGGTGGAGACAGGCAACCGGGGAAGCTATTACCGGAAAACGAAAAGGCCAGAAACTTCCAGAAGTACTGAGTACGCAAACATCGCTTGAGCAATGGCTATTGCTGCACCCCACTTCAAAAATTATGCAGCCGGATTCCGCATTCACAAAATCATACAGCCAAACTACAACCTACGAAGACGGCACCAGCCGTGACAAGCTTACCGGCACCGACAGTCTTTCCTGGAAAGATAAATCGTGGGTGGTAGGTATCAGGGCCGGTAAAGACACGAAAGCTTATGACTGGAATCAACTGAAAACAAAACGACTGATTGCAGATAATATTGGAGATACACCGATCTTGCTTGTATTGGCCAAAGACAACAAAAGCTTCTTTGCCTTTCAACGACCGGACTATAAGAATACCTTCTTTTTGCAGGGAGACACTTTGCTTTATGCAAACCGGTTTTTCTCCATAGATGGCCGGGGTATCGATACCGCTTATTCACTAACACCCCTTCCGGCCTACCAGGAATTCTGGCATAGCTGGCGCACATTTAATCCCGGCACGAAGCGATAGGAAATTATTTTTCAAGTTGATAAACCTTTATCTTTAGCGGGTTGATTGTTTTATCGATTGCCTGAAACACCGCTATATGCAACAAAGCACCCTGAAGATTCTTTCTGAAACATTGGGCATTAGTGTATCCACTGTATCCCGTGCTTTACGCAACCATCCGGATATTTCTGACAAAACCAAGCAGAAAGTAAAAGAGCTGGCGGATGCACTGGAGTATGAGCCAAACAACTATGCAGTGCAGCTACGTACCAAACAAAGTAATATTCTTGGCATCCTCGTTCCATGTATAGATAATTTTTTTTATGACACTTTTATCGCTGCCGTCGAAGAAGAAGCAAGGCTGCATGGTTATACTGTTTTTATCATGCAATCGAGGGATAGTGCAGAAGTAGAAAATTCCAACCTGTACCTTTTCCGCAAAAACAGGGTATCTGGTTTATTTGCTTCCATCTCCATTGAAACAGAAGACATGACTGTTTTCCAAAAACTAAAGGAAGCAGAAATTCCTATCGTATTTTTCGATCGTGTACCAGAAGAAGACGGCTACAACAAAGTATGCCAGCCCGATGAAGCTGCTGCTAAAATGGCTGCCGAAACCATTATCAAACGCAAGAAGAAGAATGTGCTTGCTTTATTTGGCCATCCGCACCTCAGCATAACTAAAAAAAGGCATGATGCCTTCCTCCAGACATTTGCCCAACAAGATCCTGCAATAAATATCACATCCCTCTATCCTGAAAATATTACCGAGTCTCATAAAGTCACCCTCGAAGTATTTCAGCAAAAGCAAAAGCCGGATGTAATTTTTTGCATGGGCGATTTAATACTCATGGGCGTTATGCAGGCGGTTCATGAACTAAACCTGAAAGTGCCCGAGGATGTAAGCATCATCAGTATTAGTAACGGACTTATACCAGCGCTATTCTCTCCCAAAACAACCTATGTTGAAACCAGTGGTTATAAACTGGGCAAGCTCGCCTTTGCGCAGATGCTAAAAAGTTTACAACAGAAAACGATTTCGGAGGAAGTTTTTCTGGAAGCAATATTAGTAGAAGGCGGTTCTATATAATTTATACAGTACTTTCCGTTTACTAAAACGCTTGCTATGCAGCACTTCAGAATCAAGCTGTCGCTGTTCCTCAATTATTTTGTATTTGCCATGCTGCTCAATAGTGTGGGCACCGTTATTCTCCAGGTTCAGAACAATTTCAACATATCCAAAGGATCAGCCAGTATACTTGAAGGGTTTAAAGACATACCCATCGCCATTACATCTTTTCTGATTGCATCGTATGTGGTCAGGATTGGTTACAAAAAAACAATGCTTATTGCGCTGGCCCTGGTTACCATCATGTGCACCATAATGCCCTCCCTTCCGTCTTTCCTCATGACCAAACTGCTTTTCGCGACAGTTGGGATTAGCTTTGCCCTGATTAAGGTTTCAGTATTTGCGACACTTGGCCTGGTTACAAAAAGCAAAAAAGAACACCTCAGCCTCATGAGCTTCCTGGAGTCATTCTTTATGGTGGGTGTACTCACCGGTTACTTCATCTTTGCAGCAGTTGTTGATGACAACAATCCCCAGTCCACCAAATGGTTTAATATATACTACCTGCTTGCAGCGTTGTCTGCACTGGCATTTTTATTGCTGCTTACCACCCGGCTGGATGAATCGTCTGTTCAAAAAACAGAAAAAGGGAAATCCCTCGATCAGGATTTTGTGGGCATGCTTAAGCTGATTATCCTGCCACTTGTGCTTGTCTTTATCTTTAGTGCTTTCTTTTATGTACTCATGGAACAAAGCATCATGAGCTGGCTCCCCACGTTTAACAAAGATGTATTGAAACTGTCTACCAGTATGAGTATACAAATGGCCAGCATCTTATCCGGTACGATTGCATTGGGGCGATTACTGGCAGGTGTTGTTCTAAAAAAAGTAGACTGGCTCGTAGTGCTCCTGTTTTGTTTGGCCGGCGCTGCTGCGATTGTCCTGATTACCGTACCATTAACAAACAATGTTTCGGCAGGCGCTATTAATTCCTTTGCTGATATTCCACTGGTGGGTTTTGCCTTTCCGTTGATTGGGCTATTCCTGGCGCCTATTTATCCCGCCATTAACTCTGTTATACTTAGTAACCTGCCGGTACAAAAACATGCAGCCATGTCTGGATTAATCGTTGTTTTCTCAGCATTGGGTGGAACAACAGGTTCTATAATTACGGGGCATATTTTTGATGCTTATGGCGGACAAACTGCTTTCTACTCATCGCTAGTACCTGTATCCATTTTAGTTGTATTATTAGTTTTGTTTAAGCGGTTGCAGCCTAAAAATCCTGCTATGGCAGGTACAGGCACACATGATTAATTTGACGACATGCAGGTTTATGAATTAACTCCACTGTTTGAGGATGTGCAGGAAGCAAAGATTTTTCCTGATGGGAAAACATTTGTGGACTGTGTGCCCCGGCGAAATACAGCAGCTATACTCGCAGACTACCTGGCTATTAAAAACAATCCGGCCATCCGGTTTTCATTAAAAACTTTTATAACAGAAAACTTTGAGCTGCCGGCACCTCCGCCTGCAACAGACGATATACAGCAGGAGAAAGATATTGCAGAGCATATTAAAAATTTGTGGAGCTGTTTAAAAAGAAAAAAAGACACAACGGTTGCTGGTTCATCGCTGCTGCCCCTGCCACATCCCTATATTGTGCCCGGGGGCCGCTTCCGTGAAGTGTATTACTGGGATTCTTATTTTACCATGCTTGGCTTAAAAGAAAGTGGCGAAACTGAAACCATCCGTAGCATGGTTGACAATTTTGCTTTTCTCATTCACACATATGGCCATATACCCAATGGCAACCGCAGCTATTATCTCAGCCGAAGCCAGCCGCCGTTTTTTACACTGATGGTGGAACTGTACGCAGCTGTTGCGGGGCACGCTGTTTTTGACAAATATGTGGATGCCATAGAAATGGAATATGCCTACTGGATGGACGGATATGATACCATGAGCAGCGGTAATACATATAAAAAACTGGTACACCTGCCCGATGGCAGCATTGCTAACAGGTATTTTGATGAGCGCTGTATACCAAGGGAGGAAAGTTGGGCCGAGGATATTGAAACAGCTGCTAATAATAACCGTCCGAAAGAAATTATTTACAACCATCTCCGATCAGCTGCCGAAAGTGGCTGGGATTTCAGCAGCCGGTGGTTGTCCGATGAAAATGATTTGGCCACAATTGAAACAGCTGATATCATTCCGGTAGATTTGAATGCATTGCTCTACCATACAGAAATAACACTGGCTGAGTTTTTTGGCAAAGCGGGAGACAAAGAAAAAAGAAATTTTTATACGGACAGGGCCGAAAAAAGATTTTACCTGTTGCAGGAGTATTGTTTGAACAAAGAGGAAAATATTTATTACGACTACCACTGGAAGGAACAAAAGCGAACACTGAAATTTACACCAGCCTCCCTGTTTCCCCTGTGGCTGTCGGCCATCCCTGCTGAACATGCCGAAGAATATGGCAGAAAGGCGGCTGAAAAGATTATCAAAGAACTACTGGAGAAAGGTGGTGTATGCACTACCACCGTAGTCAACAACCAGCAATGGGATGCGCCGAACGGGTGGGCGCCCTTGCAATGGATAGTTATTGGCGGACTTGATAAAACAGGGCAAAAAGAGCTGGCTGCTGAAATAGCCCGCCGCTGGATAAAACTAAACAATGATGTGTACCAGCATACCGGCAAACTGATGGAGAAATACAATGTGCGGAATACTAACTTGGAAGCCGGCGGTGGAGAATACCCCGGGCAGGATGGTTTTGGCTGGACCAATGGTGTATTACTGGCACTGATAACAAAATACGGAGGTCCTGCTTAAATGAAACAACAACTGGCGCATATTGCAATCGTAGTAGAAGATTATGACGAAGCAATTGATTTCTACACCCGGAAATTGCACTTCGACCTGACAGAAGATACCACACTCAGTGAAACAAAAAGATGGGTATTAGTAACACCTAAAGGATCAACCTGTTCCTTGTTGTTGGCAAAGGCAGCCGGTGAAGAACAACACACACGTGTCGGCAATCAAACCGGCGGCCGGGTATTCCTTTTTTTACACACAGATGATTTTGAGAGGGATTATCAAAACCTGCTTGAACAAAAAATTAAAATCGCCAGGCCACCGGTTACCGAAACTTACGGAAGGGTAGCGGTATTTGAGGACCTGTATGGCAACCTCTGGGATCTTATTGAACCGGCTCAAGGATGAAGAATGAATAGGGTGCCAGGATAAAATATTCATCATCCGCTCCTACATTGAAGTTTTTCCTGCTCCAATGATCATAGAGTTTCACCGGCCGCACACCATTTTCCTTAAATGTATACCAGGTCAAAAACTGCTCCTTATCACTGAAATTAAATAAACAATACACCCGGTCATTATCCCAGGCCCGCAAATAACCTGCCACATGAATATTGTGTGGTGTAAGCCAGGTAAGATTTTTTTTATCAGCGATAACAGGCAGGTTTCGTCTTATTGCAATGAGTCGTTGTGTACCTGAAAAAACAAGGCTTTCAACCGTACCATCCTGATCAATCCTTTTTTCTTTTGACCAGTCAATCACAGGCCGGTGCATCCAGCGGTTATCGTAGCTTTTACCCTCCTCTTGCTGGTAAGAGTAATCATTAATATGTGCTAATTCATCTCCGTAAAAAATCATAGGTATGCCGCCCAAAAAAAAGCTATGGGCCTGCATCAGTAATATTTTATTTATTGCCGTATCCACAGCTGCCTGATTGTTTGTTTGCAAAGCAGCTTCCAGTCCGCAAAGCGAAGCCAGTGATCCGCTGATACGGGCATCACCCGTTCGTTCATTCACTGAAAATAAAGCGCCCCTGGCAGGCGAACCGTTATACATGCCGGTATAGTACTCTTTCAAAAATTTCCGGTGTTCATACGGATTATAACCGGCATTAGCAATCATATAATCATCATAGCCGAGGCCTATATCATCATGGCAGCGGGTATATGTAATCCATGATGCGCCAAATGGTTTTTGCAATAATAAATACTGGGCCTCCATCATCACCCGTATATCCCCGGTGGCTAATGCATCCCATTGTAAAGCCATATGCGTGGCATTATAAGCAAAATCACATTCCTGTGCCTTTTTATCGCCAGTACCGAAGTATTTCATTATCTCAGCCGGTGCCACGATAGCTTCACCGAGTAATGCCATACCGGGTGCAGCAATAAGTACGCATTGCTTTATCAGTTGCAGTAACAGATGTGCATGAGGCAGGTTCTGGCAGGTGGTCCCTTTTTCCTTCCAGATAAAAGCGGGTGCATCTATACGAAGTATATCCACGCCCTGGTTCGCATAAAAAAGTATATTATCCACCATTTCCACCAATACCCGTGGATTGCGGTAATTCAAATCCCATTGATAATTATGGAAAACCGACATCACCCATTTGTTGCATTCAGGTATCCATGTGAAATTTCCGGGAGCAGCTTCGGGGAAAATCTCTGGCATCGCCCTGTCATATTCATCAGGTTCATTCCTGTCAGAAAAAAAATAATAATAGTCCTGGTATTTTTGTTCACCCCTTTTTGCTTTTACTGCCCACTCATGCTGATGTGATGTATGATTTAAGACAATGTCCAGCATCAGGTACATATTATGTTCCTGCAATTCTTTTTGCAACAGATGTAAATCTTCGATTGTACCAAAACGTTCATCCACTTTTCTGAAATCTGAAACAGCATAGCCGCCATCACTTTCTCCTGCGGGGCTCTCAAACACAGGCATGAGATGGAGAAAATTTACGCCCAGCTTTTCAAAATAACCGAGCTTATCTTTCAGGTTTCGTAATGTGCCGCTAAACCGGTCGGTATAAAGGCTCATTCCTGTAATGCTGTTGCTCAGAAACCAATGCTCCGGCTCATGCGCAAGTTTCCGGGCATCTCTTTCTTTTAAGCGATGGGGGCGTTTTTGAAATGCACTTGTTATGACTGACAATAGTTGTTCAAGCGCCGGTACGGCGTCCGGATGAAAGCGATACACCTGGTTATAGAGATTGCTCAACTCCCCGAGGTGATCCTGGAATCTTTTATTAAAAGCCTGCTCAAAAACAGGATTGCCGATATCTGGTGTCGCTATTTTCCTTTTGCCGCCCGTCATACCTGTCAATTAAATATATCCTTATTTAAATGTTTGAATGCCTCCATTGCCCCCATGTATTCGCAAGTGCGGGCACCAGCTTTATTAGCGTTTAAAACCATTTCCATCCATCGCTCTTTTGACAAGACGCCTATCTCGTCCATCGTCATTGCTGATAGCTGGTAAAGTACAGCTCCTACAAACGCATCGCCGGCACCGGTAGTATCAACCGGCTTAATATTAATACTGGGCACGAGGCTGGTTTCTCCTTTCATACCAAGCATTGTTCCCTCTTTGCCAAGTGTTATCGCAAAAAGGGATTTTGTCTTTTGTAAAAATTCGTTCGCTGCATCGGCTACTGTTGAGCGTCCCGTCAGCATCATCGCTTCTTCATCACTTACTTTAAAGAAATGGCAATTATTTAAAAAATTCCAGCTTTGATCAATGAAAGCCTGCTGGTCATGCCGGAATAACAAGTGACGATAATTTGGATCGAAACTTACAAATATATTCTGCCGCAAGGCTTTTTGCAGTAACCCCTGGTAGGCAGCCTGCAATGGTCCCGGTAGAAAACCGGTAGCGGAACCAAAATGAACAATTGAAAAATTCTCGAGGTCTATTCCATCAACTTCTTCGCGGCTAAGCTGGCCATCGGCGCCGCGGTTAAAATAAAAATCTCTTTCCCCATTTTCCATAAGTGATACAAAGGCTAACGTAGTAAAGTGTGCCCCGTCCTGCAGCATCCACCGGGTGCTTACCCCGAATGATTGCATTACTTCAATAAGGTGTTTGCCAAATGGATCAACCCCAACCTTGGCTGCCAGTTCCACCTGTCCGCCCAATGCGGCAATAGCGGCAGCAACATTCGTTGGCGCACCACCAGGTTTTTTCAAAAAGTTCTCGCCTGCAGATAAAGCTTTACCCTTATCCGTACAAATCATATCGATCAGCGCCTCCCCGATACAAAGTATTTTACCCATTCAAAAATATTTACAGTGCGTATATAACGGCTTCGTATGGCTTCAGTGAACCATCCATGGAAGCATTGCCATAATTACTTATCAGCACTTTTGCCTTGCTGATATCAAGTCCCGTTTCAACTATGGCGGTTTTATTCCTAAAATTCAACAACACCAGCAATTTCTTGCCATTCATTTCCCTTGTATAGGCAAATACATCCGGGTTATCAGTATCCACGAGGCCGAATTTACCATATATCAATGCTTCACTTTCTTTACGTAATTTTTGCATACGTCTGAAATAATTCAAAACACTGTTGCTGTCATGTTCCTGCATCGCTGCATTGATAGTAGTGTAATTGGGATTTACAGGCAGCCAAGGCCTACCACTACTAAAACCTGCATTGGCTGTAGTATCCCACTGCATAGGCGTTCGGCCATTATCGCGGGAAGAAATTTTCATTCCTTCCAGGAAACGTTTCAAATCGCCACCCTTTGCTTTCACCTGTGCATAGTTGGTCAGGAGTTCTACATCGTTGTACTGTTCCACCCTGTCAAACTTGATATTGCTCATGCCGATTTCATCGCCAAAATAATAGTAAGGTGTGGCCCGCATGCTCAGTATAAGTGTTGTAAGCAGTTTAGAGGAGTAATCCCTGAACTCCGGTGCATCATTGCCCCATCGGGTAAGCATACGAGGCTGATCGTGATTGGCGAGGTACATAGTACCCCAGCCTTTACCAATAAACGCCGAATCCCATTTCTTGTAGATCTTTTTCCATTTTACAAAATCGTAGCCATTCGGATCAGGCATTTTATATTCGCCGCGCAAGTAACCAAAATCAATGGCTTCAAAATTATACGCCATATTCAGCTCCTTACGATCCTCGTCCACAAATTTTTTGACCCGGGCCACATCACCCATGGCTTCAGCCACGGTAGCCACATCGTACTTGCTCAATACCTCACGGTTCATTTCCTGTATATAATCGTGCAGCTTAGGGCCGCTGGCATAGTACAATCCCCAGTCGCCATTGTATTCCTTTGGCAGGGCCGGCCAAGTGGTGTCTTTTGAAATAAATGCGAGTGCATCCATACGAAAGCCATCAACGCCTTTGTCCAGCCAGTAACGCATCATCTTATAAATATCCTGCCGCAAGGCCGGGTTCTCCCAGTTCAGATCAGGCTGAAAATCGGCGAAATAATGCAGGTAATAGGAATTGGTGGCCTTGTTAAATTCCCAGCCATATGCTTTTTCATCAAATATGCTCCAGCGATAAGGCGGCTCACCCTTTTCTGCAGGCCACCAGTGAAAGTAATTGTAATAAGGGCTTGTTCGTGATTTCTTTGCTTCCTGGAACCATTTGTGCTCATCACTGCAGTGGTTCAATACCATATCCATCAATACTTTTATGCCGCGGTCGTGAAAGCCCTTCAGCATGGTATCAAAATCAGCCATATTACCAAACTGCGGATAAATATTTTCGTAATCACTGATATCATAGCCATTATCCTTTTGCGGTGAGGCATAAATGGGGTTCAGCCATACCGCATCTATACCCAGGCTCTTGATATAATCAAGTTTGGAAATAACTCCTTTTAAATCTCCTACGCCGTCACCATCGCTGTCTTTAAAACTGCGGGGATAGATTTGATATACTGTTGCTTCTTTCCACCATTTTTTTTCTGTAGCTGAGGCATTATTAACCGGCTTGCTTTTGCAGGAAGCGAATAATATAACAGTAAGGATAACAGCTGCACAGGTTTGTTTCATGATAAAACAGTTTAAAACTAATGACCACCGCCGGCAGGCATTGCAATTTCACCGTTTGGTTTTTTGGTCTTTATCAGCGTTACACATAAAGCTGCCAGCAGCAACAATACACCGGCAAACAAGATTGCTTTGCCCGGGTTATTTCCCAACATATGTTTGAGTATATAACCAAAAGTTACTGTTTGTAAAAGCATGGGGATAACAATCATCATGTTTATAACCCCCATATATACCCCATATCTTTCTTTGGGAATCTCGCCCACCACCATCAGGTATGGAATACCCATCATACTGGCCCAGCCCACACCAAAACCTGTGATGGCAAAGAACAGCAGTATTTTATTTTCTATAAAAGGGAATGCAATAAAACCTGCACCCGCCAGCAAGAGGCAGAAAAAATGCACCCATTTCGGGCTGAACTTTTTTGCGAAGCCTACCAGAGCAAAAGCAGTTATGAATGTAACGATATTGTACCAGCCATTCACTTCACCAGCCAGGCTTACCGCTTTTTCATACATGACTTTATCTTCAGGCGTGGTATTATAAATCGACAGGCCTATACTTTTTGCGCTGTTTTGCCAGTAACAAAACAAAGCATACCATTGAAATAAATAAACGAGTGCCAGTTGCCACATAATCCTTGGCATTACGGTTATAGCTTCAATGATTTCGATATTTTGGGCAAAGAGAATCTTGGTTGTTTTATTGCTCTCTACTTTACCAATAACTTTTTTCAATAACCCTTTTATAAAAAGTGAAGGTATAAGCAGGATTAATATTACGATGTATGCAATGATGGTGGTAATAATCGAAAGGAAAAACTGAACAACCGGGTGTGGCATCCCTTCATTTTTTTTCTTTATTTCAGCCAACTCTTCTTCAGTAGGCGGAATTTCGGCAGTGGTACGCATACTCCACCACACAGAGGCGATAGAACAAACAGCGCCCAGAAAAAAAGAGGCAAATACCCAGGTGGGCAATTTGCCGGAATAGCCCACAAATACTACAGGGAAAATGGCCAGCGAGTAGTTTGCCAACGTTTGTCCAAAACCTGTAAAAAAACTCTGTGCCTGGAATCCGGTTGCCTGCTGCGATGCATCCAGTTTATCAGCCACGAAAGCCCTGTATGGTTCCATGGCAGTATTATTACCAGCATCCAATATCCATAAAAGGCCCGCCGCCATCCATAATTCAGAACTGAACGGAAAAAGAAATAAAGCGAGGCTGCATAGTAATGCTCCAATGAAAAAGTATGGCTTTCTTCTTCCAAATCTTGGGTGCCATGTTTTATCACTCAATGCACCAATGATTGGCTGAATGATTAATCCGGTCAATGGACCTGCCAGGTTCAGTAGTGGCACTTCATCCGGCTTGGCACCTAAAAAATCGTAGATTGGATTGACGGCGCTTTGCTGCAAACCAAAACTGTATTGAATGCCAAAGAAGCCGACATTCATGTTGATAATCTGCCAAAAGCTAAGGCGGGGTTTTTGCAGCGGCATAAGCAGTCGTTTAAGTGCTATGAAAAGTAGAAAAAAAGGGCGACCCGACAACTAAGTCCCTGCTTTTCAGCTATATGCAAACGTTTGTTGTGAGCAAAAACAAGTCTCATTTATTGCCGGATGAAGGCATCGGAGTATCTTCATTGTCCAGTATTTTGGTTGTACATATGAAAAAAATTATCGGCCTCTTAAGCATTGTCGTTTTGCTTTTACTTGTTGCTGCTTTTTTCTTCTATCCCGTCCGGGTTAAAAAAACTATACAGGTTCCTTATACCATGTACAAATCGGCAGAGCAGGTAAACAATGGGGCAAACCTGGTAAAATGGTTTTCATCATTTATACCAGCTGACTCTGCCACCCTTCAAAAAACAAAAACCTCGCACCTGCTTCGCTCATCAACGCTTAGTGCAGAGATTGCTAACATCACTATGTATGGTTCAACCATTCAGCTAAAGAAGGGTTCAAAAAAACAATCCTTTTCTTTTGTTGCAGTTGAAGATTCTGCACAAATGGGGGTTTCAAATATCACATTGTCCTATTCCACCACGCCATTCAGAAAATGGATATCCAAAAGCGCACTGGAAAGGGAGGCCGAAAAGAGTCTTGATAACCTCAAAGATTTTATGGCGGATACCCATCGCTTCTATGGATTCGAAATACAGGAAGTGACAGTACAGGATACAGCTTTTCTTTTTATAAGAGAAACAGTACCCGTATCTGAAAGAAGGGCTGCTACTAAAAAAATCTATGAACGCCTGATCGCTTATGCCAATGAACACAATGCCGGCTATAATGGCACCCGCATATACCATACGCTGACAGCCGGTGATGAAATAACCATTTTTGCCAGCATTGGAGTTACCAATATGGTTGAGCCGCCTGCGTCATCTGGTATTGAGTATAAAAGAATGCCATTCGGCAAAAACCTACTGGTGGCCAGTTACCAGGGGAAATTTAAGGACAGTTATAAAGCACTGAATGCACTGGAGGCATTTAAAATTGATCACACACTAACCAGTATGGCCATTCCTTTTCAGAAATTTATGAGCGACGGATATGATTTTGCTGATGACCAGGTGGTGCAGTTAAAAATCTATTACCCGGTATTTTAATTATTCCCTTTTCCTTACCAGCATCAGGCTGTCATTGTTCCGTGCAATAACAAACGATTGGCCTGTACCACCAAGATTGATTGGCCGGATTTTTCTGGCCTCCCCTTTAATTTGCATTTGATTCATTGACCGGTATTCAAAATTACCTCCGCCCTTATTTACAATCACCGTTCCATAGTCAGCATCATATCGCCCCATCTGGATATTATTTGCATAAAAATTACCCATCAGTAAAAGATCGGGCAGGCTGTCATTGTTGGCGTACACTACTGCGGCATCGCGGTATGATGTAAGCTGCGCCTGCCAGGGCAATGCAATTGCTTTAAACCGGAGGTTTCCTTCATTGATAAAAATTGTATTGGCAAACCAGTTCGCTGTATATACATCTGCTTTCTTCAACTTATCAGACCCGAATATGTCCCCCAGTGAAGCTTTGGCAAAATCTTCGGCATATAAAAATTTCTTTTTTAAAGAAGGTATTTGCTTTTCTAATTCTGCTTTGTTTGCAAAAGGCAGTTCCTTATTCTGCAGGTAATAGGTTATCACCTGTTCTTTCTTTCCATTATTATCTGCATCAAAGTAATAAAAGCGAACAGGTTTATCTGTTGTTGCCGCAAAACGGCTGTTTAACCCCTGGTTGCCCGCCATGAAGTCCATATCACCATCTCCATCTGCATCGAAAGGCAATACAAAATTCCACCACCCGAGCTCGTTAACCAGGGCTTTCTTTTTAAATTTTCCCTTTTCATTAATAAATGCTGTTGGCGTCCCCCACTCCAGCGCCAGTAACAAATCCATATCGCCATCAGTATCTAAATCGGTAAGTGTTGCACCTTTTACAAAACCGGGTGTTTCCAGGTCAACGCTATAGCTGCCTGTTACATCTTTAAAAATACCCGTGCCGTCATTTTGTAAAATATATGATCTTGGGACAGCGCCATATTGAAAAGGGGTCGCACGTCCGCCAATGAATAAATCCTGTTTTCCATCATTGTTGAAGTCGTAAGGCAGTACACATGAAGCAGTCATGAAAATATCCATAAATGCACCTGTCTTCTTAGTAAGATTACCCTTACCATCATTCATGTATAACCTTGGCAATAAATATTCGCTCTTGCCATAATATTCATTGCCACCACTGGCCACGGCTAAATCTAAAAAACCATCACTGTTAAAATCCGCCCAGGCAGCGTCCACATCTTCATACGTACTATCGCTATCAAGTGCCGGCTGGCTAGATTTCAAAAAAGTTCCCCCGGGTTGCTGAAGGAAAACAGCACTCTTCTCCCATTTCACAGAACCAATAAATATATCATCCAGTTTATCGCCATTGATATCTCCAACTGCCAGTGCAGGCCCTTCCTGCGAAGCCATAAAAGGCATGAGCGGCTCACGATCAAATTCAACAAATAAATTCTCCTTATGGAAATATGTCAGTCCATACTGCTTTGTTATTTCTTCGAATGAAAAGGCAACATCTTCCTGCCTTTGATTCAGCCGCTGGTAATCAAAGGCAGGCAGCCCGGGCTGATAGCTATACTTTACAACCAACGAATCCCGGCGAAGTGTTATATGCTGGCAACTGTTATCCGGCCATATTAGTATTGCTGAATCATAGGAAGCCGGAACCGCAGCCTGTAATGGCAGTTCCATCGATGATTGAAAACCACGGACCGGGAATTTTTCATATACCTGCTTACTACTATCTGTAAATATGACCAGTTTGGAACCAAGGGCCCGTTTATTATTGGCAGGGCCAGTCAATACTATTTGTACCGCTGGCTTTTGCTTGTTGTCATTCGTTGTATTCTTATACAATACGGCAGGTTCATCAATATTATTGACAATAATATCCAGGTCACCATCATTGTCGAGGTCGGCATAAACTGCACCGTTTGAATAGCTATCCTTGTTGTCTTTAATCCAGTCACCCGCATCATCAAAAGCAGCATTACCTTTATTACGGAAGAAGCGGTTGGGTAATTTTATTTGCGGAAACTTATCGATCAGCGCCATATCCTTATCGCCCATCTCACCTGCCCTGATTTTCATTTGTATCTCATCATTAGAAACATAATTTACATAGTCTATATCATTGAGCCGCTTGGGAATACCATTAGAAACAAATAAATCCTTCATTCCATCATTGTCAAAATCCATCCACAATGTACTCCAGCTCCAGTCGGTGGCGTAGATGCCTGCATATAAACCTATTTCACTAAACAGGCCATTGCCCCGGTTCAGTTGCAGCGTGTTCCGTGCATACTGGTGGTTATAGCCATTCCTGATTTTAATTTGAAACGTGTTGTATTCATCCTCTCCCAGCGACCGGCGTAGTATATACGGGTCGGAAGGAAGCATGTCTGCCGCAATTATTTCCGGCCATGCGTCATTGTTAATATCAGCCACATCCACGCCCATACTAAACTGGCTGGTGTGCATGGTCTGTTGTGTCAGCTCCTCAGTGAAGCCCCCTTTTTTATTATTGATGTACAAGTAATCATTTTCATGGAAATCATTCCCGATATAAATATCGGGCCATCCGTCCAGGTTTATGTCGGATACCACAATGCCCAGACCGTAACCAATTACTGTTTGTAATATACCTGCCTTTGCAGATACATCTGTAAACCGCCCGCCATCGTTCCTGTACAAAATATCACCTGACAAAGAATCCGTCGTTCCAATATAACTTTCGCGGGGGGAAAATGTGCTGTTGTAGCGGAGTGAGTGATTCAAAAGGAACATATCCAGGTCGCCATCCAGGTCATAATCTAAAAAAGCGGCCTGGGTACTAAAGCCGGAGAAATCAACACCCCATATTGCTGCTTCATCGGTATAATACGGAATGCCGTTGGCGCCAATACCCTTACAGATAAGTAACTGGTTTTTGCTTTGCAATGTTTCATATTTGCCAACACGGCAGACATAGATATCCAGTAAACCGTCTGCATTTATATCCGCCACACTAATGCCAGTCGACCACCCGCCATCATCAGGTATTTTGGCCGAAGTGGTTACATCTTCAAATTGTAAGCCTCCTTTATTTACATATAGTTTATTCTGGCCCTGGTTCGATGCAAAAAATAAATCAACCAACCCGTCATTATTAAAATCCCCGGCTCCCACCCCTGCGCCATTATAGAAGTACATATACTTCAGCATATTAAAATCAGGCCTCGCCTTCAGGCTATTTGTAAAGTTCAGGCCAGTCGCCTTACTTTCTAATGCTTCGAAGAGAGGTGCCGGCTTTTCAGACGCCTGCTTGCAGGAAACCAGGCAGGCCAGCAATGGCAGCACATACAAAATTATTCTAGCAGCTTTGGTCAGCATTATTTTTTATTTCTTCTGAAAACAAGCGGTGTACTATCATTTTGTAACACCAGTAAGTCTGTTCCGGATGGTGAGGATATTAATAACATGTCCCTGACCTCGCCTCTTGCATCCAGGCCAGTTAAAGAGGGCTCTGCCCATTCCAAAATTATATTCCCCTTATCTGTTCCTTTATTTAAAAACACACAGCCATAACTGGCATCGAGCCTGGCAAACTGTGGTTGATAATTGAACTGGTTGCCACCCATGAGCAAATCCTTTTTTCCATCTCCATTTATATCAGTGCATATAATAGCATTGATACAGGACAATTGTGCAAACACAGGTAATTGCTGCAGGCTAAATTTTCCCTTTCCATCATTTATAGCAATGCAGGATCCGCCAAAAACAAATTCCTTTACAACTGATTTATTTACTGCAGCAGCCGTAAACAAATCCTGCACCGATTTATGAGCATACTCCTCGAATTTCAGGTTTTGCTTTTTTAATGAAGGCATTTGCTCTGTCAGTTCCCGCTTCAGGAACACTGGAACATCTTTCTTGCCAATGGTACGGGTAACAATTTTATCCGTCGTTCCATTTTGATCAAAATCATTCAGCCATAATTTTACCGGCTTCTCTTTACTGGGTTTCAGGTAGCAGTTTTCTCCAACGTTCCCGAGTATATAATCCATATCACCATCGCTGTCAATATCAGCCGCCGTTACAGATTGCCACCAGCCCTTATATTGCTCCATTCCTGTTTGCCGTTCTGTTAGTTTATTCTTTTCTACATTAAAGACCTTTGGCTGCATCCATTCGCCGGCAACAATAATTTCCGGTTTGCTATCGCCGTCAATATCCGCCAGTGCTGCATCTGTCAGCATACCAGCTTTTATAGCTACCCCCGGAGAAAATTTGCCGGCACCATCGTTAATATACAGATAGCTTTCAGGGTCCTGTCCATAATTTAGCGGTACGCTGCGGCTGGCCACAAATAAGTCTATATCCTTATCACCGTCGGCATCAAATGCTATAGCAGCGGCACAGTTGTATTGATAAGATGGTAAAGCACCGGCCGATTTTGAAAAATTACCCTTTCCGTCATTTATATATAACCGGTGGTTGTAGAGTTCACTGCTGGCCTCCTGCGCATTGCCACCAGCGCCAACAAACAAATCCTTGTCTCCGTCTTTATCCGCATCAAAGAATACCACAGCAACATCTTCAAAGGCCCGATCAGCCTCAAAAACCAGTTGTGATTGTTTCTTATAGCCACTTGTTGTTTGCAGGTATAAACTACCTGCCTGTCCTGCCGCACCGCAGACATATATATCTGTAAGGCCGTCTGCATTTACATCGGCGGTGTCTGCATGGGGGCCTTCCCGGGACAGCATCACCGGTATATTTCTTTCCGTATAAAAATCAATATAATCATCCTCGGTATGTTTTTCAAAGGGCTGAGTAAGCTGCTCAAACCATTTCATGTTTGTAGCTATCGCAAAAACCCCTTTAGCCGCATCAGCAATGGACAGCACATGTGTTTTGTTTACCGCAGGTTTTTGTATAACCGTTTGTCGCATATCCGGCCATATAATTACCATCGAATCTGCAACCCCTTGACCAAGACCTATCACCTGTTTATAATCAACTGAGGATTGAAAGCCCCGTGTAGGTATCAGCTCCCGGTTGATAATCTGATTGCCCTGGTAAATTTTTATTTTACTGCCAACGGCATAGGTATTTTGTTTTTCACCTTTTAGCTGTACAGTGATATAGTTCTGGGCAGGTGTATTTTCCCGGCTGTTGTTTTTATATACAAACACAGGGGAGTTTACATTATTGACCACCAAATCCAGATCGCCATCATTATCTAAGTCTCCGTAAGCTGAACCATTAGAGAACGATGGCTGTGCCAACCCAGCCGTCTCGCCATCGTCTGCAAACATGAGGTTGCCTTTATTCCGGAAAAATTTATTGGGTACCGGTACTGATGGCATTTTCTTGACTATCTCATCGAATTTTCCTTTTTCACCAGTCATCACCATGTTCTGTATAACGTCATTAGCGAAGAAGTCAATAAAATCCTGGTTGGTTACGTCGTTGTAAATACCATTGCAAACAAAAATATCGGAAAGGCCATCATTATCGGCGTCAAATATCAATCCGCCCCAGCTCCAGTCGCTGGCCGCCACACCACTATAAAAAGCAGTTTCTAAAAACCGGCCGCTCTTATTATTTACCTGCAGTGTATTTTGCGTATACTGATTATAGAATCCCGACTTCTGTTTGAGCCGCTGCACATCTATATTATCGAATGAGGTCGTTGTTTTCAAACGATAATCATCATCCGGCAACATGTCTGTTGTGAAAATATCAGGATATCCATCATTGTTTACATCAGCCATATCAGCACCCATGGATGAATGGCTGACATGCTGTACCCAGTCTTCCAGCTCATCTTTAAATGTGCCGTTCTTTTGATTGATATAGAGATAATCCCGTTCGAAAAAATCGTTTGAGACATAAATATCAGGGTAGTGATCACCGTTAACATCGCCCACGGTAACACCCAGCCCAAAACTTATCAGGCTCCCGTAGATGCCGGATTCTTTGCTGATGTCCGTAAATTTTCCGTTGTCATTCCGGTAAAAATGATCCCCACCGCCTTTCAAAAAATCAGCTACCGGCCACTCCGTTGCCCGCAGGTTTCTTTTATTCGCATAGTTTAATGTGTTGACCGGGATAAAACTGTTGTTGATAATAAAACAATCGAGGTCACCATCCTGGTCATAATCGAAAAAAGCAGCGTGGGTGGTATACCCCCCTTCATTGGTCAGGCCATACTCGGCAGCTTTGTCAGTAAACGTCAGGTCTTTATTATTGATGTAGAGCTGGCATTTTGGTTTTTGGCTATCAATATAACCTGCATTGCAAATAAAGATATCCAGCCATCCATCGTGATTGATATCCACCATCACCACGCCTGTACTCCAGTCTTTTTTGTCAGCAGGGAACCCTGCTTTTTGTGAGATATCATCAAATTGCCAGTTCCCTTTATTTAAAAATAATTTATTGCCGCCCATATTGGCCGTCAGCAGTACATCGGCAAGACCATCATTATTGATATCGCCAATCCCCACACCGCCGCCATTATAAAAGTTGCGGTAACTGAATATATTGAAGTCTGTACTGTTTTGAATATTGTTCGAAAACAGGATACCAGTTTTCTCCTGTAATGAAAATAATGGCGGGTCTTTTTTCGCTTGCCTGCAGGCAATAAAAAGAAGAATAGAAAAAAAAGCAACCGCTCTGCTATAATACGTGAAAGGGGTAATCATACTGTGTAACGTCAAATTTACCTCAAAACAGACAGGCATAAAATAAAAAAAGCCATTCGAAAATGGCTTTTTTGGATTTGCTATATGCTATACTAACTGCTTAGCCAGAATTTAATAACCCGGATTTTGTGTCAGGTTCGGGTTAATCGTCAACTGTTCGTTAGGAATAGGATAGATTAATCTTGCGGCATCACTGGTATTTGGCTTCAATGCCCTTGGAGCAAGGAATTTTCCGAAACGTACCATGTCATTTCTTCTCCATCCTTCCCAATACAGTTCTCTTCCTCTTTCATCATATACTGCATTCAAATCAACTGTACCCAGGGATGTTACACCGCGGGTGGCGTGTGTACGGATATAGTTAACAATAGAAGCAGCTGTGTTGCCATAAGGGCCAACATTAGTGCCTGTTCCGCCTCTCAGGATTGCTTCAGCTTTCATTAGGAGCACATCCGCGAGCCTGAAGATAACCAGGTCATTATCCCAAGGGAATTGGTGAACCAGGTCAGGAGCATATTTAATAACGCGGATACCGGTTACTTCCAGGTTGTTACCTGTTTCTTTCAATGCTACAGCTTTGGTGAATGCCAGTGGGTTACCCTTCCTGTCAAGCAAAGCTGTACCATTTTGATCAAATTGCTGACCAAAGAGGAAACCAGTCCTTAAACCAGTTACGTTGGTCAAACCAGCATAAGCACCGCCTCTTCTCTTATCAGCCGCATCGAATTTATCGTAAAAATCACCCAGCGTGGCGAATCCATTCCAGCCGCTCGGGTTTTGGTTATAGTGCAATCCGCAAAATGCAGTGAACATGGCACCATTACCACCCACACCTGAACCGTTGTCGGCCCTGAGTGTGTAGATGAGTTCTGTACCAATGGAGTGGTTATTAGGAGCAAAGTTGTCAAAGAAGTTTGTACCGAGCGAGTAAGAACCGGCCAGGATTTGGTCAGCCAGTGAAATCACCTGGTTCATATCTGCTGCTGCAAAAGCAGGTGCAGAGCGATTGGCATATACCGCACGGTTAAGGTACACTTTCATCAATAATGCCCTTGCTGCATCTTTGCTGGCGATACCGATACCCGCACCTGAAGGAAGGTTAGGGATAGCTGCATTTAATTCTGCAATAATAAAATCAGCAGCTGCACTTCCTTTTTTAACCTCCGGCAGTGATTGAGATAGGTCGCCTAAAGATGTGGGGCGGAAAGGAACCTGGTCCCATCCATCCAATACATTCCACATAGCAAAAGCCCTTAAAAATTTTGCTTCGGCTGCCTGCTGTGGCGAAGGGCTATTATCCAGAACTGTTGTAGCTGCAAACTGGGACTGTGCCAACTGGCGGAATGTAGCCGTCAGGAACTCATGTTCTGATGTCCACTTGTGATTGTGATATACACGCCAGATACCGTTATCATCCCAGTCGCCACCCCTTGTTGGGCCTACTGCTTCGTCAGAAGAATGTTCCTGGGCTGCCCACATGCGGGCCTGATCCATAAAAATCGGCTCAAATGAACGATATGCGCCGGTTAATAGTGAGGCAACATTTACTGTTGTACCACCCGTATTACCACTAGATGTTTCACTATTCAGTTTTTCCTCCAGCTTAGTACAGGCAGAAAGAGAAACCAGTGAAACCGCAGCAATTATTATTTTATTTCCGTATTTCATATTTCAAGTTTTGAAATGTTATTTCATTAAAGTGTCAGATTCAAACTCAGCTGAAATCTTCTGGCCGTTGGGTAAGGAATATATTCGATACCATTGGAAGGGATACCATTGATGCTTTTATCAACGT
>CAYLRV010000059.1:0-22438 GCA_964386395.1 uncultured Chitinophaga sp. | reverse complement strand
GAGCAACAGTACGATGGACTTCAGTGTAAATGGCACCAGTGGCAAAATAACCTACGATCTGAATGGCAACCTGCTGAATATGCTGCACAAAGGTGTGCAACCGGGCAATGCCACGCCGATTTCGGTCGATAACCTCAGTTACAGTTACAATGTAGTAAGTGGGGTATCTGGCAATAAGCTGCAAAGTGTAACGGATAATATGACCAACACTACGGTGAATGGCTTGTTTGGCGACTTTAAAGATGGTACAAATACAAGCACACCAGATTATGTATATGATAACAATGGTAATATCGTTATCGATCTGAATAAGAATGCGAAAGACCTGGGGAATGTAAGCGGAGCTAACGGCATTAAATATAATTACCTGGACAAGCCCGAGGAAATACGCATAGCAGGTAAAGGAACGGTAAGCATCATTTATAGTGCTGATGGAGAAAAACTGCAACGGGTATTTACGCCAGAGCCTTCCGGTGCTGTAATAACCGCTACCTATATTAACCAGTATTTCTACCAGGAAAGCAGTGCTGGTGGCGGCCTGAAGTTGCAGCATATACAGTTTGAGGAAGGCCGCATACGGGTAATAACACCGACCAGCCAAAGCAATGGTTTTGATGCCCTGACAGTTAGCGGTAATATGACATTGCCAGCCTGGCCGGGTGGTGGTGGTGGCAGCGGCGTATGGGATTATTTTATAACCGACCACCTGGGCAATGTGCGCATGGTACTGACGGAGGAAATAAACCAGGCGCAGAATACGGCTACCATGGAAACAGCCAGGGCTACCCTGGAAGAAAGCATATTTGGGCAAACGGGTGGTGGTAATGAAGTAGCTGTGACCCGTTACCCTACACCATCGGGCTGGACGGGCAATGCCAGCGCAAAGGTAAGCCAGACCGGAACCAACTGCGGGCATAACACCGGGCCAAACACCCTGCAAAAAGTAATGGCAGGGGATCTAATAAACGCCTCGGTATTATATTATCACCAAAATGCATCCGGGGGTAATAACAGCAATTTTGTAAACACGGTAACGGGAAGCCTGCTACAGGCCATCACGGGCAGTGCAGGTGCTGGCAACCCGGTAAAAAATAATGCAAGTAATATTACTAGCGGGCTGGGTAGCAATACCGGCTTTATCAATGCTGTACAACCCAATGGCAGCAGCCCGGCGGGCACGGCCCCCCAGGCATTTTTAACCGTTTTATTCTTTGATGAAAGGTTTAACTTCATACCTGCGGCGCAGGGAGGTGTATACCAGGATCAGGTAGCAGCCACGGTGGGTAGTGGTGGTGCCCCATTGGCTATACCGAATATAAAGGCGCCTAAGAATGGCTATGCTTTTATATATGTCAGCAACCAAAGTAATAACGATGTATATTTTGATGACTTCCTGGTAAATATTACTGCAGGGAACATTATAGAAGAAAGCCATTATTATGCCTACGGCCTGAAGATTGCGATGCTGAGTTCGAAAAAACTGGGCAATAGCTATGAAGGGGAGCTGAAAAACAATTACCTCTACCAGGGTGCTTTTGCAGAGATGGATGATGATATCGGCTGGAATGATTTTTACCTGCGTAACTATGACCCGCAGATTGGGCGTTGGGTGCAACAGGATCCATTTAATCAGTTCGGATCACCTTATGTAGGATTCGGTTCCGACCCGATAAATTTGACTGATCCAACTGGGGGATTTACAATTGCTGGACTTACAAAAGCAGGAACAGCTTTGGTTCTGACTTTAGGAGGTGCTATAATTGGGACTGCTGTCGATTTAATAAGTGGAGGGGATGGTTTTACTGGAACTCTCATTGGCGCAGGTTTAGGATTAGGAGTTGGCATTGGTAATTTGATTAATAGAGTAACGGTAAGTATGGGATTGTATGCTGTTAACTCGTTGACAAAAATATTTAATAGTGTTTCAATTGTTCCACAGGTTGGTATCAGTCCTAGAATGAGTGTTAGTACCATACCTTGGTGGGTTGTTGCTCGTTTTGTTGGCAAAAGATTAATTTGGCCAGCAGCTAAGTGGCTATGGAGAAATAGGGAAAGTATTTTGGAATTTGCTGACCTAGCAACTCAAGTTATAACCACTTTGGAGAATCAGGTTAACGACTTAACTAAAAATGAAAAAGAATGGGTTGATTTGGCTACAGAAGAGTATTTCAGACAAACGTATGAAAAAAATGTTAGGCCTAACCTTGAGCCAGAATCATATAGTGAGCCTAAAAACAATACTGAAAGTGATGCAATGCAAAAAGCCAAATCGGGTGAAGGGCGTCGAATCCAGCAATATAAAGATAAGGAAGGTAATAAAATTGACAAATATTCTTATTCTGAAAAACAAGGAAATAGTGATATAGAAATTCACTATGAAAAAACTCAAACAGGCGAAACTCGAAATTATAAATTTATTGACATTGAAGCAAGGTCAAGGAATAGGTCCTTTATAGATAGGTATAAAAATATGCTCAGAAAGCAAGTGAGATTACAGTATAGGAAGTACGTAGATGATACTAAAAAGGAGATGGAAAGATTTAAAAAAGCAATCAAGCGAAAATAGAATGAAGGTAATTCTTAAGAAAAATATAGATAGAAATTATAAGGGAGAGGATTTTAGATATGATTCTCCAGATTTTATTGCTCCAGAAATTGAGCATGACGTATATGGGATCGAAATAAGTGATGGTAAAACATTTATTTACATAGCAGAAAGAGAATCCTCTTATTTCCCAAGTATTTATTTGCTGGATTATTTTGAGATTACTTCTCCTGAATTATCAAAATATTGGCAGATATCAAGTAGCGGAGGTAAGGTACAAATACTATTTGCTGATTGGATAAAGCAACCAGATTTTTATTCGCAGTTTATTAATGATTTGCAACCGGAATCTACGTTGTATTTAACTTTGAAAAGTTTTGAGTATTATAGAGGTTTAATAAAAGAAGAAAGTAAGGAACAATAGTGTTTTGATTTTGTTGGTTTATTCTGCTTACTAATTTTACCGATTTTTCGCAAAAATTGGAAACCTACTATTATGTTATTATAGATATATTAAGTTGATTAAAGTTTATCTTTTAAGTCTTCTTTAGGGCTTTGAATTTTCAAACACAATAATTGGGTTAAAGTCTGTATATGGTCTGCTAACAAGCAGGACATGGTAATGCAATAGTAAATCTGGATATATTCATTGATGAGACTGTCTCAGAAAGCCTTAATAATTTAGTTGAATTCACTATATCTTATCTGTAAGCGGATTTCTTTGTAAAGTAATTTGTTTTTATAATTAACACAAATGCGAAAATTAACAGTATTATTCCTTTTGCTTTATTCTTTTTCAAAAGGCAACGCCCAAATCGAAGTCTCAAAACTGGTCGGCAAAAACAGCGAAGATTATTCCTTCGGCGTTGGTGCCTTCCTCAAATTTGATTTTCCTGTCTCTGAGGCAGCCGCCGTAACTGCAGAAGGAGGGTTGCGGTATTTCCTGGAGAAGGAATACGGGGATACCTACGGTTTAGCCTACGTTCCCCTGAAAGTTGGGTACCGCTATACACTCAATGGCAGCGGCTCCGGTTTTTACGTGGAGCCACAGGTAGGATATAACGTCTATGGTGTCAAGTCCTACCAGGCAGATGGAGGGCTGGATGTAAATGAACGTTTTAATGGCTTTTTATGGTCGGCAGGCACGGGCTATCTTTTTGAAGCCGGCAGAAAAGGACAGTCGGATATCTCCCTGCGTTATGAGTCGTTGCTGTATAAAAATGGCCCGGCCAGCAGTATCGCATTACGATATTCTTATAATTTTAGCGCAGGTGGAAGGGATTAAATATTTTTAGGAAGGAATAAGTTGATGAAGACAACCAGGCGATATTACCTAACCGGAAAACTGTTTATGCTGATCCTGTTATTATTAACAGCAGTATTTGTGCATGCGCAGACTCCGCCGACAACAGTATCCATCAGGGTTGACAGTAATGGTGTTTGGCAGATGAAGGAAACCACCGCACAGACAGCTAGTAAGAGCCCCAACTTTTTGGAAAACAGGGACGCTTCTTTGCCAGCCGCTAATTTTTCAGAAGCCATTAATATCAATGTAACCACCACCGGGGCTTCCTGTAATCAGAATAATGGCTCAATCATTGCTGTTGCTACGGGTGGTACGGCACCATACGTTTATCGTTTAAATGGAGGGCCGCCGTTTAATAACGGTAACTATCCTTTTGTTTTCGGGGGCAACCATGTAATTGATGTAACGGATGCGCTGGGTGCAACGGCTTCACAAAATATAACGGTCACCAATACAAATGTGCCCCCCACATTTTCCTTTACTAATATAATCAGGCCATCCGGTTGTACAGCCTCTGATGGGTCAGTTACAATATCGGCCAGCGGAGGACTGCCCCCCTATACTTACAGCAAGGATAATGTAAACTACCAGGCTAGCCCCACTTTTACCGGCTTATACTACGGCACATACCAATTCTTCGTAAAAGATGCCAATGGCTGTGTCGGATCTTTATCAAGCTTTACCATTCTTAACCAGCTGCAGCCATTCGGGTGTGGCATACCCATCGGGCTTACCTATTCTTATGCTGTATGCCAGAACGAAGGACAGTTATCGGTAAGAGCATTTCCCCTTGCCCCCAATCACCCCTATACCTATTCAATAGATGGCATTAATTATCAATCGTCTACTGAATTTAATAACCTGAGCTCAGGTTTTTATCCTGTACATTTTAAAGATGCGCTGGGGAATGTTTATGTTTTTTTAATTACTATACTGCAACGGTGTGATGTGTTAATACAATATGTCGCTGCCAGTGCATCCTGCGGGCAGAATGATGGTACACTTACCGTTACTGCAGCTTTTGGCACCCCGCCTTATACTTATTCGCTGGATGGAATTAATTTCCAGGCGAATAATGTATTCAATGGGCTTGCACCGGGTAATTATTATATTACCGTAAAGGATGCAAATGGATCAAAGGACTCGAAATATGCAGAACTTTTTGATCGGTGCCCGCAATTAAGTCTCAGCGCTACCGGTGCAGGTTGTGCGAATAATGACGGCACCATTACCGCCACGGCTTCCAATGGTACGCCGCCTTACCAGTATTCTAAAGACGGGATAAATTTTCAGACCAGTAATGTATTCACTGGCCTGTCAGTAGGCCCATATACCATCACACTTAGGGATGCACTGGGCTTCACCGATGTAAGAAATATATCCGTTAGCAACCAATGTGTAAATGTAAACGCCACCCTTACCAACCCAACCTGCGGAAACAGTAATGGGTCAATAACCGTTTTTGCTACACTCGGCTTACCTCCTTATCAATATTCCTTAGACGGGATAAATTACCAGGCAAGCAATATTTTCTCCGGGTTGGCTGCCGGTATATACATTGTAAGGGTAAAAGATCTGAACAATAGTATTGGCACTGGTACCTATACATTGAACAATGCAGCAGGGCCAGCAGTGTCGGCAGTCATAACACCGGCATTTTGCAGTAATAATAGTGGTGCAATTACTATTAGTGGTACCGGAGGTACGCTGCCTTTCCAGTTTAACCTCAACGGTGGTCCATACCAGTCAGGAAACTCATTTACAGGACTGGCATCCGGAAGCTATACGATTGCAATCCGGGATGGAAACGGTTGTGTTACTTCACAATCAGCAACGGTCCCTTTAAACTGCCCCTTAGTAACAGCAACTGTTCAACATGAAACCTGTAGCAGCAGCAATGGAAGTATTACGGCTACAGGCTCGGCAGGTACGCCACCATATCAATATTCCCGTGATGGTATAAATTATCAACCATCACCTGTTTTTTCAGGATTGAATGCCGGCACTTACACCATCACGATATGGGATGCTTTGGGTGCACTGAATACAACAGCAGCTACCATACATAATACCTGCCCGCAGGTAACAGCGGTTGTTACGCATAGTTATTGCGGTACTGCAAACGGTGTGATAACAGCTACTGGCAGCAATGGCGTGACCCCGTATCAATATTCTATTGACGGAATTAATTTCCAAACTGCAAACATATTTGGTAACCTTCCAGGTGGGACGTATACAGTTTCGGTGAGGGATGCTGCCAATTTGCTAAACACCACAACCGTGACAGTAAATGCCTATCCCGGCGCCGTGGTAACAGCAACCCCTTCTGTCGCAACTTGTATTAATACTGATGGAACAATTATTTTGTCAGGTGCAGGTGGAACAGCTCCTTTACAATATAGTATTGATGGGAATAATTTTTCCGGACAAAATACCTTCAGCAATTTAGCTGCAGGCAGTTACACCGGTTATATTAAAGATGCCAATGGCTGTATTACCTTGCAACCAGCGGTAATTGCATTACAGGATAATCTTATATTAGTTACAGTAAATAATACGGGCATAAATTTTTGTGAAGGCAAGAGTGTCACTTTGCCAGCAACATCCAATGGGAGCAATTTCAGTTGGTCTCCCGCAACAGGACTAAGCAATAGCGCCGTGTTGAATCCAGTCGCATCTCCTTCGATTACTACAAAATACTATATAACG
Source organism: uncultured Chitinophaga sp. (assembly GCA_964386395.1). Lineage (GTDB taxonomy): Bacteria > Bacteroidota > Bacteroidia > Chitinophagales > Chitinophagaceae > JJ008. The sequence goes on along the minus strand of CAYLRV010000059.1, from coordinate 15,878 downwards.
GCCACTCTCGGTGCATGTACGAAAGGAGATTCGGTAACGGTAAACATTCTTCCAGCCCCTATTGCAGACGCTGGCGCAAATGCTACCATCTGTTATGGAAAGAATATACAGTTATTAGGTAGTGGTGGGTTGCAGTACAACTGGTCGCCTGCTACTTTTTTAAGCAGTACCAACGTAAGTGATCCTTTAGTAGTAAAACCAACCCGGGATATAACCTATCGTTTAAATGTAACAGATGCGAATGGCTGTACCTCGCTGATTGATGATGAAGTTACAGTAATCGTAACACCACCTGTTAAGATTGATGCAGGCAGGGATACTGCTATTGTAATGAACCAACCATTCCAGCTTCATGCAGCAGATATCAACAGTAGTGGCATTGTGAATTATTTATGGCAACCGTCAACCGGCCTGGATAATCCAGTCAGCCAAAATCCTGTTTCAATAATCAACCAGGATATGCATTACAAGGTTACCGGTACAACGCCGGATGGCTGTGAAGGGACAGATGAGATTGTTCTGAAAGTTTATAAAGGGCCTGCGATATATGTGCCCACAGGCTTTACGCCTAATAATGATGGTAAGAATGATATATTGAAAGTTGTAACGGTGGGTATTAAGCAGTTTAGTTTTGCAATCTATAACCGCTGGGGGCAACGAATATTTGAGACAAAATCTGTTTCATCAGGATGGGATGCAACACTGAATGGTCAACCACAGGATGCCGGAACCTATATATGGATGGCGGATGGAGTCGATGATAAAGGAAATAAAATTCATAGAAAGGGAACTGTGACGGTAATCCGATAGCGGTAGCTTATTGTTTGCTAACTCTAATTTCCCAACGCAGCCTGCAACCGCCTCACCCTATCCTCCAGCTTCTCCGAAGAAAGATCTTCCCGCATGCTATCCACCTTAATCGGGAAACAGAAAGGCGTTAATTGCTGCGGGAAAGTTATAACGACTTTAGAGTGTTGTATCCGCTCCAGCATATCCCGCAAACGGGTTTCTTCCATTTGTTGGTCCAGTACTTCCTGGTAGGCCTGGCGGAGTAAGAGGTTGCCGGGATCGTATTCACTAAAGACATTGAACAATAAAGAAGCAGAAGACTGCAAATGACGGGCTTTCTTTTTTTCACCTGGCATGCCCTGGAATATCAGGCCGCCGATAACGGCTACATCCCGAAACTTACGCCTTGCCATCTCGGTACTGTTTACACTGCGTTGTATATCGGCCAGCAGGTTCTCAGGTGAAAATAGCTCATACACATTCGTATCATCCACAGGTATAGGCTGGTCACTCAGCAGTTCAAAACCATAATCATTCATGGCAAAAGAAAAACTGATGGAACGGATACGGCTGATGCGATAAGCCAGTATAGCCGCCATAGCTTCATGCACCAGCCGTCCTTCAAAGGGATAGACAAAGAGATGAAAACCATCTCCCGTTTCAATATGCTCGATCAGCAGTTCATTTTCTTTGGGTACATGCGAAAGCTCACGCTGCAGATTGAAGAGCGGGGCTAATGCTGTCAGCTCTTCTGGCAACATAGCTTTTTTTATACTTAACTGGTTCAATGTTGCCCTCAGTTTTTTCCCCAGGTTCGCACTCAGGGGCATACGTCCGCCATTCCAACTGGGTACCTTCGATTTTTTCTTGGCGGATTTTTTTACCAGTACCGTCATATCCTTTATTAGTAAAAACTCCAGGTTACGACCTGCCAGGGTAAACACATCACCCGGTTCCAGGCGGGATATAAAGTACTCTTCAATCACACCGATATAGCCGCCAGTCATGAATTTTACCTTCAGCATGGCATCACTGACAATGGTGCCGATATGCATGCGGTGGCGCATAGCTACTTTGCGGCTGTTGATTTTAAACAGGCCATCTTCAATTTCCACTTTTTTAAAGTCGTCGTACTGGTGCATGGCATTGCCGCCCTCCGTTATGAAGTGAAGAATATTCCGCCATTCATCCTCAGTCAGTTCCCTGAAACAGAAAGTTGATTTAACCTCCTGAAATGTTTCATCCGCCCTGAACCCATCCGAAATGGCAATTGTATTCAGGTATTGTATCAACACATCGTAACATAATACTTGCGGGAAGCGGCTTTCGATAATATTATCTGTCATGGCAGATTTCAACGCAGCTGCTTCTAATAATTCCAGGGAATGTGTGGGCAGAAAATAAATTTTACTCACAGCATCCGGACTATGGCCACTGCGCCCGGCCCGTTGTAAGAATCTCGCCACACCTTTTGGTGAACCAACCTGTATTACTGTTTCTACAGGCCGGAAATCAACACCGAGATCAAGGCTTGCCGTACATACTACGGCCTTAAGGTTACCTGTATGCAGGTTGTCCTCAATCCATTCCCTTGTTTCCCGTTCAATAGAACTATGGTGCAGTGCAATAGAGCCGGCCAGCTCAGGACAAACATCAAGCAAGGTTTGGTACCAAATCTCACTCATACCCCTTGTATTGATGAATATAAGTGTCGTCCTGCTCTGCTGAATAATCGGAATAACTTTATGTGCCAGCTTAATACCGAGATGCCCGGCCCAGGGAAATTTCTCAATCTCATCCGGGAATATTGATTCCACTTCTATTTTCTTCTTCACGTCCGCCCGCACAATTATTCCCTCTTTCTGCAAGGGAGAAAGTAATACTTCTTTCGCCTCATCAAGATTTCCAATGGTAGCGGAAATGCCCCAAACGCCGGGCTGTTTACTCTCTACTGACATCTGACAATTCACAATTCTCGACAAGGCCAACTCCACCTGCACCCCTCTCTTACTTCCCAGCAACTCATGCCATTCATCCACCGCAATAATTTGCAGTGTGCGGAATATTTCTGCATGTCCTTTCTGTGCTAATAATAAATGAAGGCTCTCAGGTGTAATGATCAATACTTCCGGCATTTTCCTTTTTTGCCTGGCTCTTTCTGCCGTACTGGTATCGCCGTTACGGATAGCAATCTCCCATGGCATACCCAGCTCAGTCACTACTTCCTGCATAGCCCGGCCAATGTCTTTCGCTAATGCCCTCAAGGGTGTAACCCACAAGAGTTGCAGCCCGTTATTTTTTTGTTGCCGGTAATCGTCCGGATGCTGATTGATAAATTGTATGACAGCACCGAGAAACACAGAGTAGGTTTTGCCACAACCGGTCGGTGCATTCACCAGGCCACTTTCGCCATCGGCAATATATTGCCAGGCCTGCTGCTGAAATAAAAAAGGGGAGAAGCCTTTCTTTTCTAACCACGCCGCAATGATGCGGTATCCTGTTGTTTGCTGTACGTCCACGGGAATAAAAGGGAAAGTTAAGTACAATTTGTGGGCCACAACCTATCCTTACTTTTTGGGGAAAAGAACCGAAGCACTTAAAAAATGCGAATAGGAAAGGGCATAAAAAAAAATCAGCTAGCGGCTGATTCTTTTGAATTAATTTATGGATTTCAATACGCCATCCTGCCATTTGAGGAAGTAAAGTTTTTTATTCTCAAAATAATCCAGCGTCATACTTTGTTTATTAAGCACAGGCTGTACATCATAATCCGTAAATACTTTATGCAGCTTGCTGCCCAGGTTGGAAGGAAAATCCTTGCCATGCTGCACCAGGAGTTTTACATATTTCCAGGTGGCTTCATAGCCGCGGAATACCATATCACTGGGGCGGGCATACATTACCTTATTGAAATAGCCGGTTATACTCTTGCTTACTTTGTCTGTTTTTGCATTATAGAATGGATCGCTATATACAATCTCAGGACCGGCATATTCTTTCTTGGTAAAAGGCATTCCACCCCATGTGGGCATACCCATGATGGTTGTTTTATAGTCCTGCTTGTGCAGCGCCGCTAACTGCATCACCAGGCGCTTGCCAAAATTTTCATCCAGGCTGCCGGCCACACATACGGTTGATACCAGTGTATCCAAATGCACACGTAACTGTGAAACAGTAAAACTATCTGTCAGCTCAACATATTTCACTTTCAGGGGCACAGCCATCGTTGATTTGCTGTAATCTTCAAAATACATTTTGATGCGGTCTTCTAAGGAACCCTTTTTACGAAATACCACCAGCGGACTAAGCGAATAGAATTTTTGCAGGTGCCGGTATATACCCTCACACTGGGTCTTCAGGGTGGGATTTAATACTACATAAAAAGGATTTTCCGCCGTGCTTGCATCATTCGGGAGATTGGCATTGATAACGGGGATGTTCTTTTTTAATGCCAGTTCTGCCAGCTGTTTTGCTTCTGCCGTATTGCAGTGGGCAATGATTAAGCCCACATCGGCCAGCTCAGGTTTATTCAGTATTTCCGTAAAGCTTTCAGCCGAAGATTTTGTATCATACACAAATACTTCCACCGGCACTTTCTCTTTTTTCAGCGAATCAAGGGCCAATTGGGCACCTTCATAAAATTCCAGACCCGGATTGATGTACTTGGGAAAAGCGGTAGCAGCAAAACGATATTTGCCGGCTTCATTAAAAGCAGAATCGAGGTATAAAGGTGCGAGGATGGCTACCTTATGCCGCATCATTTCTTCCTGGGCAAATCCCTTAAACTGTCCTGCAAAAAATACAGTGATAATTGCCGCGATATATGCTAGTTTCTTCATATTGTCTTTCTTATTCCCACTCGATAGTAGCCGGTGGCTTACTGCTGATATCATATACCACCCGATTGATACCTCTTACATTATTGATGATTTCGCTGGACACATTAGCCAGGAAATCATAGGGCAGGTGTGCCCAGTCCGCCGTCATACCATCCACACTGGTTACCGCCCTAAGTGCCACGGTGAATTCATACGTCCGCTCATCACCCATCACCCCCACACTTTTTACCGGCAGTAAGATAGTACCTGCCTGCCAAACAGTTGCATATAAATTGTTATCCTTCAGGGACTGAATATATATGTGGTCTGCTTTCTGCAATAACTGTACCTTTTCTTCGGTCACCTCTCCCAGGATACGGATAGCCAGACCCGGCCCCGGGAAGGGATGACGATCAATCATTTCTGCAGGAATACCCAACTCTCGGCCTACTTTGCGCACCTCGTCCTTAAACAGGGAACGGAGCGGCTCCACCAGTTCCAGGTGCAGGTGGTCGGGCAGGCCGCCCACATTGTGGTGCGATTTGATGGTTACGGAAGGACCGTGTACCGATACACTCTCTATCACATCCGGATAGATAGTGCCCTGGCCAAGTAAACCAACTCCATCTATCTTTTTAGATTCTTCCTGGAATACATCTATAAACAGGCGGCCAATCACTTTTCTTTTTTCTTCCGGCTCCGTTTTGCCTGCTAGTTCAGTGTAGAATTTTTCTTTCGCATCAATGCCCGTTACATTCAGGCCGATTTTTGCATAGGTATCTAATACACTTTGAAATTCATCTTTGCGCAGCACCCCATTATCGACAAATATGCCGTAGAGGTTTTTGCCAATGGCTTTATGAATCAATGTGGCAGCAACGGTAGAATCAACTCCGCCGCTCAGCGCCATGATAACCTTGCGATCGCCAATCTGTTTTTTGAGGGCTTCAACGGTATCTGTAATAAAATGTGCCGGTGTCCAGTCTTGTGAACAGCCGCAAATATTGACTAAGAAATTGCGCAGTATTTTTTTACCTTCTTTGCTATGATAAACCTCGGGGTGAAATTGTACTCCGTAGAGAGAATGGCTAGTGGCAAGTGGGGAGTGGGGATCTACTATTTCAGACTTTTTAAAAGCCGCGACGGGAATGCTTTCGGTATCGGCCAGTAATTCAAAACCTTCCGGTAATTCTTTTATCGTATCGCTATGGCTCATCCATACCTGGCTCTGTGCAGATACACCTTCCAGTAATACATCTTCCTTTTTCTGATGAAGAATGGCACGGCCATATTCCCGCTTATTACTTTTTGCTACCAGTCCGCCAAAACGTTTGGCTGTTAATTGGGCCCCATAACAAATACCCAGCACCGGCAATTTTGAAATAAACGCTTGTATATCCACATCAGGTGCCCCATCTTCGTTTACTGAACAAGGTGAGCCGGAAAGTATGATGCCTTTAAGACCAGGTTCAAATTCAAATGGCTTGTGAAAAGGAATAATCTCACAATACACATTCGCTTCTCTTACTGCACGGGCAATCAACTGGGTGTATTGGGAGCCAAAATCAAGAATCAGGATTTTTTCAGTCATTCGTAGTCGGGGTTAATGAGCCTGCGTTGGAACGGCGGTTAATTGCGTGCAAAGGTAAATAAACCGGCTTAGTTTACCGTTAAATCAACCTCTTTGGCTGGTATGCGAAAATTATAGAACTTCAGGCCAGACCAACACCTTACTTATGAGTACCAGAAGACAGTTTATCCGCGACGGCTCCTTAGCCGCCGGCAGTTTTGCACTTGCCTCCTCTGCATTTTCCGGTTTCTTTATTCCGAAGACACCAAAAGTGATTATTATCGGCTCTGGTTTCGCAGGACTATCTGCTGCCTATTACCTGCATAAAAAGAAAATTGATTTTGTGGTTTTGGAATCCCGCGACAGAATTGGAGGCCGGGTCTTTTCACATACCATGGATGAAAAAGAAAATCTGGTGATTGAACTGGGGGCTGAGTGGGTCGGTAATTCGCATGAACGCCTGCAAAATCTCTGTAATGAATTTGGCCTCGATTTATTGAATAACCAGTTCGACTCGCACCTGATATACCAGGGCCGTTATTATAAGAGTGGTGAATGGGATTACAGCGAAGCCTGGAAAACAAAATTTCAATCCATTATTGACAACTACCCAAAGTTGACACAAGCAGATAAACTGAAACTGGATAAAATGGACTGGTGGCGTTTTCTTGTCAATAACGGTTGTGAGGGGCGTGACCTGGATATTCGTGAGTTATTGGACAGCACTGATTTCGGTGAAACGATACGCAGTGTATCAGCCTTTGCTGCCCTGGCAGAATATGCAGAGAGCAGTGAGAAGAATGAAATGGACCTGAAGATAAAAGGCGGCAATGGTATGCTGGCGAAAAAATTTGTGGCAGCCATTGGTGAAGGCAAAGTGAAGCTGCAACATACGGTAACCCGCATAGTACAGAATATAAAAGGTGGGGTGGAGGTGCATTGTGATAACGGACAAATTTTCAAAGCTGATAAAATAATTTGTACCGCTCCCACATTTGCGGTGAAGAAAATAAAATGGGAACCGGGCCTGCCAGCTGATCAGATTAATGCGATGAACGAATTGCAATATGCCCGTATCAATAAGAATCCCTTGCTGTTTAAAAAGCGATTCTGGAAAGATGAGGGTTTTGATATGATTACCGATCAGTCGCCACACTATTTCTATCATGCCACCAAAAACAAGGACTCAAGAAAAGGCGTGCTGATTTCTTATACAATCGGGGAGAAGGCGGCCGTGGTGGCTAATCAATCAGATGAGTGGAGGGAGTCGATGGTAATGCAAACATTAAAACCTCATTTCCCTGATGCAAAGGAAGAGTTTGAACGCATGACGAATTATTACTGGGGCAATGATAAATATTCGCATGGGGCCTATGCGCTTTATGGCAAAGGGCAATGGTTCCGGGTAATGCCAATACTCAAGCGTTCGCATATACATACACACTTTGCCGGTGAGCACCTGGCCGACTGGCAGGGCTTTATGGAAGGGGCGATCAATACGGGTGAAGAAGCGGCTGCAAAAATTAAGTAATTGATCCTACCGCAATGAAAACCAGGCTTAGGCAACAAGGATTTACATGTATGCTTACTGCGGCAGACAAGGAGTTTTTGATACCTTTTTTAATTAAAGTAAATAATGAAAGCGGAAAATACTATTCGTGTTAATCTGCTCAATCCGCTTCATCCTCGCCTGCCTGCCGGTAGGCAGGTTCCCATAAAATAAAAAAAGCCCGGCTCTTACGAACCCGGCTTTTAAAGCGTCTTTATGTGTTAGATATTAATAGTCGTTATTAAATCCGCCACGGTCACGGTTGAAGCCGCCTTTTTTAAAGCCGCCACCGCCGCCGCTACCACCTTTGTAGCCGCCGCCACCGCCGCTACCAAAGCTGCGTTTCTTGAAGCCGCCGCCGCCACCGCTGCCTTCAGGCTTCGGGCGACTTTCGTTTACCACGATGTTACGGCCGTCAACTTCAGTGCCGTTCAATGCAGCAATGGCCGCTTGTGCAGCAGCATCATCTGCCATTTCCACAAAGCCGAAGCCTTTGCTACGGTTAGTGAATTTGTCGGTAACGATTTTTGCTGAAGTTACTTCACCATGTGCGGCAAAGAGGTTAGACAGATCCTGATCTTTCAGGTTCCAACTGAGGTTTCCTACGTAAATGTTCATTTTGTGAGATGTTTAAAAAAATAAAAGTGTCAAAACAGTAAACAGTACCCAATGAACATCTGAGGTTTTTCCAAAACGTTCCGGACTTGTGAAACTGAAAGAGCACCAAATACATAACAAAATAAGGGTTTTTTCCCGATATATGGTAAAAACTTTGAAAATTGAAGATAAGTCGTTGATTACAAATAACCTGAGTAATAAAAAAGCCTCCCAACGGGAGGCTTTAGTCATGTTTTCAAGGAATAATCTTATTCACCAACTACTTCAAAATCCAGCTCGGTATTGTGACCGCCACCAAATTCGATAGTAGCTTTATAACTACCCAGTTCTTTTACTTCATCCGTGATATGAATTTTCTTACGATCAATTTCATATCCTTTCTGCTCACGGATAGCACGGCTGATCTGTAAAGAGGTAACGCTACCGAAGATTTTGCCACTGGTACCGGTTTTAGCACCGATCTTAACAGGGGCTTCTTTCAGTTTGCTGATAACGTTGTTGATTTCAGCCAGCATTTTTTCTTCTTTCTTACGAACCTGCTTTAACCTTTCTTCCAGTTGTTTTTTATTGCTGGGATTGCTTTCCACAGCCAGCTGGCGGGGCAACAGGTAGTTACGGGCATACCCGTTTTTTACTTTTACCACCTCGTTTTTTGCACCCAGGTTATCTACGTCCTGAATTAATATTACGTCCATTGTTTTGTTTTTATCACCGTCCGCATCCCAGCTTTTGGCTGTCTCCCCAATTTGGTATAACGGGGGTTAGAGAGGGTGTGATGAATAATTTATTTTAAAAGATCGGTTACATAAGGTAACAATGCCATCTGGCGGGCTTTCTTCACCGCATCAGATACTTTGCGCTGATACTTCAGGCTATTTCCGCTAAGGCGGCGTGGCAACAGTTTACCTTGTTCGTTCAGGAATTTTTTCAGGAACTCCACATCTTTATAATCGATGTAACGGATGCCGTACTTCTTGAAACGGCAGAATTTTTTTACCCTTTTATCGCTTTTTATCGCCGTCAGGTATTTTATTTCATTTTTTGCCATGATATTAAGCCTCCACTGCTTTTTCAGTTCCTGTAGCTACACCACTTCTCTTCTTAGCATTGTACTGGACGGCGTATTTATCCAGTTTAGTGCACAGCTGACGTAATACGTTCTCATCACGCAGCATTTGAATTTTTAATTTCTCGTTGAAATCGCTTTGAGCAGTGTACTCAAGTACCCAATACAATCCAGTTGTTTTTTTCTGGATGGGGTAGGCCAGTGATTTCAGGCCCCATGCGTTTTCAGCTACTACAGTTCCACCAGCATCAGTCACCATCTTGGTGTATTTCTTTTGCTCGGCTTTGAACTCGTCGTCACTGAGAACAGGGGTGAAGATCACCATCAGTTCATAGTTGTTCATTTTACCTGTGTTTATCCCGGCACTTTTGCCGGAAAGGGTTAAAAAAATAATTATCCCATTGGACATTGCCGGAATTGCTTTCGGCAAAGAATCCTGCTACCGGCAGGATTTGGGGGTGCAAAGATAGGTGATTGCAGGGAGAAGGCGATGCTTTGAAGCATTTTTCTTAACCCATACCAGAGCATCTTTTTTAAACTATAAGGGGCTAGTTACTAAGTATTTATCATTTTAGTTGTGGCTATTTTAATACGCACAGTGATTTTCTTCATAACCATCCCATTTTGGCATAATAATTTAAATACAGGATATAAATCAATTGTCACATATGGATAAGAACACAAAGGATTTTAAAAAAGAGGATATTCAGCGCCATCCCGATAACAAAATTGATGAGGATTTCAAAGGCTACCCGCATGGGCCCGCCAATGATAAGACGATTAACCCTCAGTCTGAAGAAGAAGAGAAGACCGCAGACCTTGACAATAAGGACGGAGAAAAGCAAAACCAGGATGAGCAACAATCTGACGGGTCGGCAAATGCCTTTCAAAGGAAATAAGCGAACGGATTCCGGCCTACAATTAACCTGTCATGAAGTTTTTGGTACCTGATGTTCTCTTCGCATAGTAGCATCAACAGTTAAGGCCATTGCTTCTGCCAATGGTTTATTATTCAGAAATGCGCTAATTGCAATACTTTCCTCAAAAGGACTGTTAACTACTTTATTGTAATCCACGTATATTATCTGCACATTCGGTTGCTTAGCTGCCCAGGTCTTAACTTGTTTGATTGTCTTTTCAAATGAATTGATTAATTCAAGCGATACGGTATCAGATTTTATATTTTTTCCATCTCTGGCCAGCATCTTCTGTTGTGAACTGATCACTTCGCCAACCGGTCTTTCCATAAATATGATATTATAGCGGAAATTCATGGGCAGATATTGAAGCAGTTGTGCTACGATTTTTACCACTTTTCCATTTGCGTCAGGCAGCCAGCTTTTGTTTTTAGCCAGGTTTTTCACCAGTTCATGCTCATAATATCCTTTTTTATTATTCTCATCGGGAAGCCTTTCATTGTCGGCAAATAATGCTAAACCACCTGCTTTCAGCATTTGCATCATCATAGATGTTCCGCTTCTCGGAAGGCCACTCACGATTGTTATTTCCCCTTTAATCGTCTTGTCAAAATCAATTTTATATTGGTGCGCCAGTCCGGGCTTGTTCAGAAACTGTTCATAAATAGCAATTAGCCGGTCCCTGACCATATTCATAGCCGGAGCCAGACGCAGGCATATATCAAATGCATTCGCAGCGTCTTCATACCGCTGCATAGCCAGCAGGGATTCGCCAAGATAAAAATGTGCTGGTGGATAATAATATTGCAGGCCGATACTTCGCAACAGGTTCTTCACTGCTTTTTCATAGTCCCCGGTATTATACGAACATATACCCAGGGAATACCAGGCGGCAAAATCTTCGGGATCGGTCTTAATCGCAGCATGGAGTACGCTTTCGGCTTTGGAAAACTGGTTCAATTGAAGGTAGGCATTACCTATGCGCAGTTGTAACTGGGGCTGATCTCCCGCATCCTTTTCCGCTTTCTGAAATAAGGCCAGGGCACTTTGCGTGCGCCCTTCGGCAAGTAACAGTGTTCCTTCAAGAATGTCAAATTGTGGGCTTTCCCGGTCGGTAATATTCCTGATGTGTTCAATCAGTATCCTGGCTTTCCTGAAGGCACCGGTAGTAAGATAACCATTCACCAGGTAGGTGGCATAACGTAATGTTTGCGGGTACTCATTATGTAATTTTTCCAAAACCGAAATGCCTTCTTTCCACTGCTGTCCGTTATAATAAGCCCTGGCCAGGTTGAAATTGTTTTCTGCCACCGTGTTTTTTATGGCTTGCTCTTTATTCTCGCCGGGGTCTTTGATATAGCCCAGCTCTATCAGCTGTTGAAGCTCTGCATGCATTTCTTCTTCTGAGAGTTGCAAGTTTTCCGGATGACGACCATCTTCACCATTGATATTTTCCCAGCTTTGCACGGGTGATAATATGGTTTTGTCTTCAAATGCCTGTATCAGTACTTTCCCATCCATATCATTAGCTGCCGGCAGGCCAAATATATGCAGGAGGGTGGGGGTAACATCCAGGAGACTGGCTCCAAACAACAGTTCATCCCGTATGATACCGGGACCTTTCATCACAACAATACCATACGGACTATGTTCAATGGCTGGTCCCGTTGGTTCATCCGGGACAAGCTTTGGACGATTGTGGTCCGGATGAAAACCATGATCGCTGATAAGCATTACTGTTGTATCAGGCCCGGCCAGGTCCAGTAATCTTCCGAGCATCATATCGTGAAAACGGTAGGCGCTGCTTACCACATCTTTGTATAATTCATAGTCCTGAACGGGTATATGGGCCTGCCTTGGCGGGTGATACCGCATATATCCATGGCAGAAATGATCAATAGCATCATAATACACAGCAAGGAAATCCCACTCCTCATTTTCCATGATATAGGTGGCAGCATTATGTATACAGGAGCAGTCTGCCAGGTTCTTGGCTATAGGGAGGAGCCGGTTATCATTTTTCTGATCTACTTTTTCAAAACCCGGAACAAACTCGGCGATATGATTGCTGGTTATCTCAGAAGGATGTAACCTGAGCTTGGCAAATATATCTGCTTTGTTTGCCGGGTGCACGGTGCCATCAGGCATGCGCCATTGTTTACCAGGGCGCATCTCTGCACGCTGGTAGAAATTGGACACCATTACCCCATTAATAGGCTCTGCAGGGTGCGAAGGCCACCAACCCACCACATGTGTTTTTTTCTGATGTTGTGTCAGTATATTCCAGATAGCTTTACACTTTCGGCTTGTGATGAAAACAGGTCTTACGCTTTTATTCAATGGATCTGGCTCTGTGAATCCGTGAATGCCGTGCTTATAGGGCCTTTTCCCTGTTGCAATACTGGTCCAGAGGGTTGGAGAAAGCGGTGGGTCCAGTGTAGCCATCCTCCCGCGGGCACCACCTTCAATAAGCGATTGAAGGGATGGCATCAGCCCTGCATCAAGGAGCGGATTAATTACTTTCCAGTCAGCTGCATCCCAGCCAATCAGTAACACTTTAGGCATAAGGGGCTATGATTTTTTTAACTCCGGTTCGCTGTTGGTTTCCGATCTTTCCGTAAGCATCAGCTTTTTGCGTTGTAGCCTCCAAAGCATAACACCAGCATAACCCAATGCAAGAATACCCAGGGATCCGCCTTCCGGTATTTGATATGCCTCACCCGTTTCGGTAAATAGTATTGCAGGTGGTTGCGAACTCTCTTCTGCGTTTATTTCATGAGCCGTTGTATCCATGCTAAATAATGGTGGAATAGTTTCGTTGTACAACAACAAAAAGTATGCGAATGACAGGTGGACGATAATCAGTTTGTTCGCCTATGGGTTCAACTGAAGGGTGCGGTAAAAATGCGTGAGGCCGTCATCAAACTTGATATAATAAATGCCACCTGGTAATTTACCAAAATCAAGCGGAATGGTATTATTGCCCTTCAATACTTTTATTTGCTGGTACCCCACCGCTTTTCCTGACGCATCAAATGCACTTACATTCCAGGTGCCTTTTTCAGCAGCACTGAATTCAATCATCACCTTTCCATTTTGTGTCGGATTGGGATATAAGTCCCCTGCCATCGAGTTGTCGGTTGAAACGACAATAGATTTTACCGTGCTGTATTTAAAATGGCCGTCTATATCTACCTGGCGGAGCCTGTAGTAATATGTTTTACCTGTCCGTATGCTTTTATCATCAAACAGGTATTCCTGGCGAATAGCACTGTTACCCTTTCCGGCTACCCAACCAACAGAGCGGAAAGTTGCTCCATCCTCGCTCCGCTCCACCTCAAAACCTGCATTGTTTTGCTCTGAAGCAGTGGCCCAGTTGAGCCTCGCTGCACGATTTTGATTAGTAACAGCAAAGGACATTAAATCAACTGGTAGTGTCGATAACGTAGTAATGGGCGCACCAGTATCCTCATAGGCCCAGTCAATAAGTGTAAGGTTGCCAAAGCTGTTTTTCAGGATCCTCACCCAGCCATACCGGGTAAGTCCGCCTACCAAACCTCTTATGCCCACAAAACGGGTTGTTCCATTCGGCAGTGCGGTCCATTTATCATTGGGGTAGATATTATTTTGCTCTGACAAAGTATTGCCCTGGCCTGCCTGAAAACCCCAGGGAGATGCCGGCCCCACTACCACCCCGGCAGCAAGCGCATACGGGTATACATATCCGGCTGCGTTTTGTGCTACAAACCCATTGATCTCAAATCCGCCACCCGGCACCTCATCTATTTGAATAAATGCATTACCAGCCACCACATTCCGGTGTATCTCAAGATCGTTACCACCCGCATTGTTGATGTTGGCATAACACCGGTTGGAATTGATCGGAATATTACAACTAACGTTTTGAAGCCCGGAATAGATTATACCGGCATGGGCCGAAGCAGCGCCACCCAAAAAAGCTGCACCGAGAGTAATGGCCTTTCGGGAAGTTTGAGCAGTTTTGCTTTTTATAGACTTTGATAATGCGTGGTAGATTGCCAATTCTTTTTCAACAGAATCTGGCAAAGTGGAGTGCTTTGCAGGTGACATTTGTTTGGTGATTGAGGTGGTCAAACGAAAAATTAAACCGTCCTGACAAATCTACAATAATCACCAGATTAAATCAAAATCGATTCACCTTTTTGAGTTTGGTACCAAAAGAAGATGACTCCGTGTTAATCTGGCCGGTCAAAATCCATTGTGTTTGCTAAAAAGATTTCTTCTCCGCTTTCACTTTCTTGAGCATAACCAAATAGGTAGGGAAGTGGTCGCTGTACCCGCCACGATAAGTGTTGCCATCCCAGGTGCGCATTGGATAACCTTTATAGCGCCCTTTATTTTCCACGAGGTATTCTTTAAAGAATATATGTTGTTGATAAAAGAATAAACCATTCTGATCCTTATTAAGCCAGGGATATGAAATTATAATCTGGTCGAAAAGGCCCCATGCATCCTGGTAGGCCAGTGTGCCGGTCCCTTTTTTATACAGATCTGTCCATGGATTATAGAAGCCGCCTTTTCTTACATCTTCTGTTTTGGGTTTGGCACCAATTACCGTGGTGATACTTTTATTAATTGGGTCGTCATTCAGGTCGCCCATTACCACCACTTTTGCATCCGGTTCAATCTTCGCCATGGAGTCAATATGGTTTCTGCAAACCTGCGCTGCGGCCAATCGGCCCGGTTCACTTCGTTTTTCACCCCCAACACGGCTGGGCCAGTGGTTTACATATATATGTATGGTTTCGCCATCCAGCTTTCCCTTTACCCACAAAATATCACGGGTATAGTAAGCATCTTTTGCACCACCTGGTAATTGTACATATAGTTTATCACTTGCTTCTACGGTAAAGTATTTGGGATTGTATAAAAAGGCCACATCCACTCCCCGGATATCCTTTGAATCGTAGTGAACGATTTTGTAGTTCCTTTTTTCTAACAGTTTTTGTTTTACCAGGTCATGGAGAACAGTATCATTCTCGACCTCCGCCACGCCCAGTACGGCCGGCCCATCAGCGTTCATTTCCGTACCCATTTGGGAAATAACGGTGGCCAATTTCTCCAGTTTATCCTTGTAAATAGCGCCATTATAGTTGCGGGGGCCATTCGGAGTGAACTCGTCATCATTGATTAGCGGATTGTCAATGGTGTCGAATAAATTCTCCAAATTATAAAAGCCGACAATAACTGGTTTATAATCAGCTTTCTGCGAAAAAACGGTTTGGGCACAGGCAGCGAAAAGCGTTAGAAATACGATTTTTTTCATACTCAGATTAATAATAAGTGGGCGAAAATACTGAAAGCATTGACGATCACAAGAACTAAAGAGATGGACAGCGTTATCAAATAATTATGTGTCTATCTTTTTTAATAGCATAATACTAACAATTGTACTTTTGCCCCCTTGTAAAAATTCTAACATGCTAAAAATGAGATTGATGTTGTTCCTGCTCCTCTATGCCGGAACAGCAACCTTTGCGCAGATTGACCCTGCAGAGAAAAAAGACACGTC